>NZ_JASODI010000019.1 GCF_030211955.1 Corynebacterium frankenforstense
GCCGTCACCGGCGCCTGCGCCGTCACCGTCACCTTCGGCGCCGCCGAGGACCCACAGCCCGCGGACGACGCGCAGCTGGAAGGCGAGGAAGGCGATGAGCTGGGCGAGGCTGACCGTCTCGTCGGTGGTCCAGCCGGCCTTCGCCAGCGGCTCCCAGATCCCCGGGCGGGAGTCGCGCGGGTGGAAGACCAACAGGTGGGCCAGCCCGAAGGCCGCGGCGAGGCGCCCGCCGACCTTCGCGGCGGCGGCCTCCTCGTCGAACCAGGGGCCGGGCGCGGACTCGCCGGCCAGCCCGGTCTCCCGGTAGACGCCGTAGGGGCCGGTACCTGCGGCGGCGCGGGCGAGCTTGGCCACCATGCCGGCGTGGATCTCGTCGGTCTCGTCGGAGAGCAGCTCCAGGTAGAAGATCACGGCGCGCTGCTGGTCGTGGAGCAGGGCGGTGAAGGCGGCCACGGCGTAGCGCTCGGCCTGGGTGAAGGTGCCCGGCTTTTCGGGCTCGAGCAGCGCGGCGAAGGCGCGCTGCGCGTTCTCGCGCGCCTGGGCGCGCCCGGCGCGCAGGTCGGTGACCGACGGGACGTCGGCAAGCACGTCAATGATGTCGGCGGAAAGTTCAGAGCCCAAGGTTCAGTCCTCCTGTGCGGTAGCGCGACCCGGGGATCGCGTCGATGAGTTCGCGGGTGTAGTCCGTCTGCGGGTGGGTGAAGACCTCCTCGGTGCGGCCGGACTCGACCTGGCGGCCGCCGGCCATCACCGAGACGGTGTCCGATATCTGGCGTACCACGGCCAGGTCGTGCGAAATGAACACGTAGGTCAGGTCGAGTTCCTGCTGCAGGCGGTCGAGCAGGCGCAGGATCTGGGCCTGCACGGAGACGTCGAGGGCGCTGACGGCCTCGTCGAAGACGACGACGTCCGGCTCGACGACGAGCGCACGCGCGATGGCCACGCGCTGCAGCTGCCCGCCGGAGAGCTCCGCGGGCAGGCGCCCGGCCAGCGCCGGGTCGAGGGCCACGCGCTCGAGCGCGGCGGCGACGACCTTCTCGGAGGCGTCGCGGCCGTAGTTTCGCAGCGGCTCGGCGACGATGGAGCCGATGCGCTGGCGCGGGTCCAGCGAGGAGTACGGGTTCTGGTAGACCAGCTGGACCTTCTTCCGCAGCTTCCGGCGGCCGCGCTCGTCGAGGCCGCCGACGTCGATCCCGTCGAGGTCGACGGTGCCGCGGGTGGGGGTACGGAAGCCGGCGACGGCGCGGCCGGTGGTGGTCTTGCCGGAGCCGGACTCGCCGACGATGGCGTGGGTGTGGCCGCGGGCGACGCTGAAGGAGACGTCGTCGACGGCGGTGACCCCGTCGAAGTCCTGGCCCAGCCCGTCGACGGTGAGCACCGTCTCGGCCTGCGGGTCCGGGGTGTGGGTGCGGAAGGCCTCGGCGGTGTGCAGCGAGGGTGCGTCGCGCAGCAGGCGGCGCGAGTACCCGTCGCGCGGGTCGGTCAGCACGGTGGCGGCCAGGCCGGACTCGCGGACCTCGCCGTGCTGCATGACGACCACGCGGTCGGCGCGGTCGCCGGCCACCGCGAGGTCGTGGGTGATCAGCAGAACGCCGAGGCCGAGCTCGCGGCGCATCTCGTCGAGCAGGTCGAGGATAGTCTTCTGCACGGTGACGTCGAGGGCACTGGTCGGCTCGTCGGCGACGAGCAGGCGCGGCTCGAGGGCCACGGCGGCGGCGATGAGCGCGCGCTGCTTCATGCCGCCGGACAGCTCGTGGGGGTACTGGTCGAAGCGGCGGGCCGGGTCGTCGATGCCGACGCGCTCGAGCAGCTCGAGGGCCTTCTTCTTCCGTGTGGCGCGGGTGCCGCGGCGGTGGATGGCCAGGCCCTCGGCCACGGAGGCGCCGATGGTCTGCACGGGGCTCAGCGAGTTCTGCGGGTCCTGGGGCACCAGGCCGACGGTGGTGCCGCGGAACTTGCGCCACTGGCGTTCCTTCAGCCCGGTGACCTCGCGGCCGGCGATGCGGACGCTGCCGGTGTCCAGGGTGGCGGAGTCCGGCAGGAGCCCCATCACGGCGGCGGCGGTGGTGGACTTGCCGGAGCCGGACTCGCCGACGATGGCGGTGATCTCGCCGGGGTGGACCTCGAGGTCGACGCCGCGCACGGCGTGCACGGGCCCGCGGGTGCCGGCGTAGCTGACGGCGAGGTCGCGGACCTCGAGCAGCGGGGTGTCCGCGGCCGGGGCGGGCGTTCCCGGGGCGGGGGTTCCGGTGGTTCCGGTGGTTCCTGTTCCGGTCATCAGAGCACCTTCCTCAGCGCGCGGGAGAGCTGGTTGGCGGCCAGGACGACGGCGACGATGGCCAGTCCGGGCATCAGGGTCAGCCACCAGGAGGTGGCGATGTAGTCGCGAGCCTCGGCGATGATCAGGCCCCACTCCGGGGTGGGCGGCGGGGCGCCGTAGCCGAGGAAGCCGAGGGTGGCCAGCTGCAGGATCGCCGAGCCGAACTGCACGGCGGCCAGCGCGACGACCGGGGCCAGCGAGTTGGGCAGCACGTGGCGCACGAGCACCTGGGTGCGGGTGCCGCCGGAGCCGAATGCGGCCTCGACGTAGTCGGTGGCGGCGACCTTGAGCACCTGGGAGCGCGCCAGGCGGGCGAAGGTGGCCACCGAGGAGACACCGACGGCGATGGCGGAGTTGACGGTGCCGAAGCCCAGGATGATGATCACCGAGAGGCTGACCAGGAGCGACGGCACGGACAGCAGCACGTCGACGCCGCGCATGAGCACCGCGTCGACCCAGCCGCCGCGGGTGCCGGCCAGCAGGCCGACAAGCGTGCCGACGACCAGGCCGAGCGCCACGGCGATCACCGCGCCGGACAGCGAGTGGCGCGCGCCGAAGACGATGCGCGAGTAGAGGTCGCGGCCCACGGCGTCAGTGCCCAGCCAGTTCTCGGCCGAGGGCGGCGCGAGCGGGGTGGCGGTGCCGGAGACCGGGTCGTCGGTGGCCAGCAGCGCCGGGAAGAGCGCGGCGACGACGGCGACGGCCAGCACGATCAGTGCGGCGATCGTGGCCGGGCGGCGCCAGACGCTTGCCGACGCCGAGCGGGTGCGCCGGGCGGTTGCGTCCCGGTCGGCGGTTGCGCCGCCGCCTGCGGCGTCGGCGTGGCGGGTGCGTTTGGTGAGGTTCAGGTGCGTCACGTCAGTTCGCCTTCCTGCGCAGGCGGGGGTCGAGGACCGGGTAGGCCAGGTCCACGAGGAGGTTGATGGTCACGTAGGCGGCCGCGGAGATGACCACGACGGCCAGGAGGACGGGGGTGTCACGGTAGGCGACGGCGTCGACGGTCATCCGGCCCAGGCCGTGGCGGCCGAAGACGGCCTCGGTGACCACGGCGCCGCCGACGAGCTCGCCGAAGACGAGGCCGGCCATCGTCACCGCGGGCAGCAGGGCCGCGCGCATGACGGTGCGCCAGAACAGCCAGGACGGCGAGGCGCCGCGGGCGCGGGTGGCCTGGACGAAGGGCTCGGCGCGGACCTCGTCGACCGCGCGCACGAGCACCTGGGCCAGCGGGGCGGCCACGGGGACGGCCAGGGTGACCGCCGGCAGGATGAGATCCTGCACGCTGCTGGCGCCGATGACGGGCACCCAGCCGAGCTGGAAGGAGATGACCTGGATGAGGATGATGCCGATCCAGAAGCTCGGGAAGGAGACCATCAGCGCCGGCAGCGCGCGCACCGCACCGGTGAGCCACTCGGCGCGCTCGATGGCGGCGAGTGCCGCGATGACCAGGGCGATGACCACGGCAAGCACGAAGGCGGCCGCGGCCAGGGCCAGGGTGCCGGGCAGGGCCTCGGCGATCATGCCGGCCACCGAGGATCCGGTCTGCACCGAGTAGCCGAAGTTGCCGGTGAGGAAGCCGCCGAGCGAGCGCAGGTACTGCACGATCAGGGGGTCGTCGGCGCCGAGCTCGTCGCGGATGGCCTCGATCTCCTGCAGCGACAGGCCGAGCTCGGGGCCGGCGTAGCGGGCGAGCACGCCGTCGGAGGGCAGCGCCGAGAGCAGGAAGAAGGCGACGGTGAAGGTGATGAAGAGCACGAGCACGGCCTGGCCGATGCGGCGTGCGATGTAGCGGGCGGTCACTTGTCTGCCTCCCGGGCCTCGGTGTCGAGGGTGACGGTGTAGAAGCTGGGGCGCCCGATGGACTCTGGCTGGAAGCCCTTGACCCAGGGCTGGACGCCGTAGACGACGGGCTCCTCGAACAGCGGCAGCACGTAGGCGTTCTCGGTGACCCAGTCCTGCGCTTCGCCGGCCAGGCGCTCGCGGTCGGCGGCGTCCGGGTCGGAGGCGACGGCGTCGAGCAGCTCCTCGAGGTGCTCGTCGCCTACGCTGCCGTCGGCGGAGTCGCCGTTGAGCATCTGGTTGCGGGTCTCGGAGTGGTAGAGCGAGCGGATGACGTCATAGTCGGCGCGGCCGACCATGGTGTGCGCGATCTGGATCTTGTCCTGGTCGAGCAGGTCGGCCTTCTGGGTGGCGTTGTCGCCGGGGTTGAGGTTGATCTTGATTCCGACGCGGCGCAGCTGCTCCTGCAGCTTGGTGACCACCTCGCGCGAGCGCGGCTGGGCGATCGCCTCGTTGACCGTCAGCTCCATGCGCCTCCCGTCCTTGACCAGGATGCCGTCCTCGCCCGGCGTCCAGCCGGCCTCGGCGAAGAGCTCGCGTGAGCGCTCCGGGTCGAAGGCGTAGGCCTCGTCGGGCTGGGCCTTGTGGCCGAGCGCGGTGCGCGCCATCGGGGCGTCGGCCATCGGGTAGGACGCGGAGAAGAGCGTGCGCATGATCTCCTCGCGGTCGATGCCGGCGATGATCGCCTGGCGCACCCGCCTGTCCTGCAGCAGCGGGTGGCGGAAGCGGAAGGCCAGCTGGTTGTTCATCCCGTTGGTGCCGTGGGAGACGATGCCGATGCCGCGGTCCTCGAGGTGTCGCTCCTCGGGGGCGGCGACCTCGCGGACCAGGTCGGCCTGGCCGGCGGTCAGCGCGCCGACGCGCACGGACTCCTCGCCGGCGAGCACGTAGCGGACCTCGTCGAGCCCGGCGCGCCCCTGGTGCTCGAGCGCCGGCGGGGCCCAGTCGTAGTCCTCGCGGGCGGTGAGCACGAGCTCGGTGCCGAGCTGCTCGGCGGTGATCACGAAGGGCCCGGAGCCGGAGACGCCGGTCGCCGAGCCGGGCGAGAAGCCCTCGTTGCCCTTGTCCAGGGTGGCGTCCGAGAGCAGCCCGGCGTTGAAGGAGCTGGTCGCCTGGGCGAAGCCGGGGGCGGGCGCGTCGAAGTGGAAGCGCACGCGGTCCTCGGCGAGCACCTCGCCGTGGGAGTAGTTGGAGATCTGCTCGGAGCTGGTCAGCGAGCGCGTCTTGTCGCCGAGGGCGTAGAGGTCGAAGTTCTTGACCACGTTCTCGGCGGTCAGCGGCGAGCCGTCGGAGTAGGTCACGTCCGTGCGGATGGTGAAGGTGTACTCGGTGGCGTCGGCGTTGACCTCGGGCAACTCGGTGGCGATCCACGGGGAGAGCTCGAGGGTCTCCGGGTCCTGGTAGAGCAGCCGGTCGGTGATGTTGTTGACCACCGCGCCGTTGGCGTAGTAGCCGGCGGCCGGCGGGTAGAGGGTGTTGAAGAACTGCGGCTCGAGGTAGGTCAGGGAGTTCTCCGCCGCGCCGGCCGGCCCCGCCGGGCGCGCGCAGGCGCTCAGGGCGGTGACGGCGACCAGGACGGCGGCCACGGCGGCGCGCACAGGGCGCCGCCTCCTGCGGGTCGGGCGGGGTGTATCAAGTTTCACGACGCCGACCGTATCACTGTTACGTACAGATCAGTTCGTCAGGGGCATACAAATCGGTCTACTGGAGGTGTACTAGAGTCTGAAGACATGACCAAGGAACACGCAGCCGACGACGCCGCCGCCCCCGGCATCGCCATCATCGGCGCCGGTCCGCGCGGCATCTCCGTCATCGAACGCATCGCCGCGAACCCGCCGAAGAACTTCACGTTCATCCACCTCATCGACGACGTCGTCTTCTACGGCGGGCGGATCTGGAACCCCGACCAGGGCCAGACGCTGTGCATGAACACGCTGGCCGGGGCGGTCACGCTGTTCACCGAGCCCGGCTCCTCGGTGGGCAACCCCGTCCAGGAGGGCCCCACCCTCTTCGAGTGGATCCGCCTGGTCCGCGGCGAGACCGAGGGCATCTCCGCCGAGAAGCAGCGGCTCTTCCGCCTCAACCCCGTGCGGCCGACGCAGCTGGCGGAGTTCCGCGAGGAGATCGACGCGACCGTCGAGCAGTCCCACCCCACCCGCGCGCTCTACGGGCTCTACATCACCTGGTTCGCCGAGGTCGCCGAGATGCTGCTGCCGCCCGAGGTCTCCGTCTGGCGCCACCCGGGCCGGGTGGTCGAGGTCATCGCCGACGAGGACAACGGCATCGACTGGCTGCGCCTGGACAACGGCGAGCTCATCCGCGCCGACGCCACCGTCATCGCCCCGGGCTGGGTCCAGCCCGGCCCCACCGCCGAGGAGGAGGCGCTGGCCGCGGCCGTCGCCGAGCACCCGGGGCTGACCTGGGTGCGCCCGGACAACCCCATCGACCAGAACCTCGACGCGGTGCCGGAGTGCGGCGACGTGATCGTGCGCGGGCTGGGCATGGGCTTCTTCGACGCGATGGCGCTGCTGACCATCGGCCGCGGCGGACGCTTCCTCGAGGACGACTCGGCGCGCTCGGGGCTGCGCTACGAGCCGTCCGGGCGCGAGCCGCACCTGTGGGTCTCCTCGCGGCGCGGCTACCCCTACGTGCCCAAGTCCGACTACGGCTCGCTGCCGCCGAAGGCCTCCCTGGAGCGGCTGCGCGCCGTCATCAACGAGCTGAGCGGCCGCGACAGCGTCGACTTCACCGCCGAGGTGTGGCCGGCGATCGTGCGCGACGCCCACGCCGCCTACTATCGCACGCTGGCCGCCACGCGCCCCGGGGCGATCGACACCGGTCTCGACTCGCTGATCGGGCTCATCGACGCCACCCCCGTCGACCGGCTCGAGGACACCCTGGCCGGCCACGTCGCAGAAAAAGACCTCTTCCGGCTCTCCGCCTGGTTCGAGCCGCTCGCCGGCGTCTCCGGCACCCCGGAGGAGGTCACCGAGACCATCGCCGGCTTCCTCGCGCGCGACATCGCTGAGGCCGTCGACGCCTGGGACTCCCCGCTCAAGGCGGGCCTGTGGTCGATCAGCGCCTCGCGCAAGCCGTCGGCCATCCTCGGCGACCAGGGCGTCTACACCGCCGAGTCGCGGCGCACCACGCTCTCGGCGTTCATGGCCCTCGGCCAGATGGTCGGCTCCGGCCCGCCGCTCTTCCGCACCCGCGAGCTGCTCGCCCTCATCGACGCCGGCTTGGTCACCCTGCTCGGCGCCGAGCCGACGGTGACGGTGAGTCAGGGCGCACACGCCGCGGCAGGCGCGGCGTCGTCAAGCGACGCGCACTTCACCGTGGTCTCCCCCACCACGGGCACGCCCGTGCGCGCGACGACGTTGGTCGACGCCTGGATGCACAAGCCGGTCATCCAGCGCGCGACCGACAAGCTGTCGCGCTCGATCGAGGCGGCCGGCCGCTGGCGCGCCTTCGACAACCACACCTCCGACGGGCAGGCCGTGCCCACCGGCTCGCCCGAGGTCGACCCGGAGACTCGCGCGCTGGTCCACCCCGACGGCACGCCGGACGCACGGCTGATGCTGCTGGGTATCCCGACCTACGGGCAGATGGCGGACACGACGATCTCGCCGATGCCCGGCACCGACCCGCTGATGCTGCAGGAGACCGACAAGGCGGCGCGCCACGCCGTCGAGGTCTTCCTCAGCGGTCCGTCAACTCGACTCGTGGACGTACCGCGATCTCTGTGATCTGGGTCGACGGCCCGGCGTCGACGGCCGTGCGCACCGCGCGGGCGACCTCGTCGGGGTCGATGTAGTGCTCGACGGTGTAGGTGCCGCCCTCCTGGGCGACCAGCGTCTCGAGCATCGGGGTGTCGGTGGGGCCCGGGGCGACGGTGCTCACGCGCACCCCGGCCGGGGCCTCCTCCTTGCGCAGGCCGTCGGCCAGCGCGCGCAGGGCGTGCTTGGAGGCGGCGTAGACGATGTTGCCGGGGAAGGCGCCGTCGCCGGCCCCGGAGTTGATAAAGACGACGTCGCCGCCGGCCTGACGCAGCGCCGGCAGCAGGCGGCGGGTCAGCTGCGCGGGCACGACGACGTTGAGGTCGAGATGCGTGCGCCACTCCTCCGCTGAGGCGGCCTCGACGGTGCGCCGCCGGGCGACGGCCGCGGCGTGGACGAGGATGTCGACACGCTCCAGGCCCAGCACCTCGTCGAGCGCGCCGGTGGGCTCGTCGAGCAGCTCGGTGACCAGGTCGGCCTGCACGGCCGTGACGTGGGCCAGGGCGCCGAGGCGGTCGAGGCCTGCCGCATCACGGCCGATGGCCCACACGTCGTGGTCGCGCAGGAGGTCCGCGACGATCTCGACGCCCATCCCGCCGGTCGCTCCGGTGACGACGGCGACCTTGCGGGGGCGCTCCGGATCTGCGGCGGCGGTGGTGGCGGCCGCGGGGTTCGCGGTGTCCGCGGTGGTGTCGGTGGTGTCGGTGGTGTTCATGCGGCCAGGGTAGCGCGGGGCCCGGGGCGCGGGCGGGGGGTTAGAGCCGGTCGAGCGCCTGGGCGGCGTCGGCGAGCAGCTGGTCGCGGTCCTCGAGACCGACGGAGATGCGCACCAGGTCGCGCGGCGGGGCGGTCGCGGACCCCTCGGCCGAGAGGTGCGTCATGGTGGCGGGGTGCTCGAGCAGGCTCTCCACGCCGCCGAGGGACTCGGCCAGACAGATCAGCTCGGTGTTGCGGCAGAACTGCTTGGCGGCCTCCTCGCCGCCGGCCAGGCGCACCGAGACCATGCCACCGAAGCCGGACATCTGGCGCGCGGCGACCTCGTGGCCCGGGTGCGAGGGAAGGCCCGGGTAGCGCACCTCGGCGACCTCGTCGCGGGACCGGAGGAACTCGGCGAGTGCCTGCGCGTTGGCGCAGTGGCGGTCCATGCGCACACCGAGGGTCTTGATGCCGCGGTAGGCCAGGTAGGAGTCGAAGGGGCCGGGGATGGCACCGATGTCGCCCTGGAACTTCAGCACCAGCTCGTCGATCTCGGGGTGCGGGGTGACCACGAGCCCGCCGATGACGTCGGAGTGGCCGCCGAGGTACTTCGTGGTCGAGTGGACCACCACGTCGGCACCCAGGCTCAGCGGGCGCTGCAGGTAGGGAGTGGCGAAGGTGTTGTCCACCACCAGGCGGGCGGGGTGCCCGTCGAGCACCCCGGCGACGGCGGCGATGTCGGTCACCCCGAGCATCGGGTTGGTCGGCGTCTCGAGCCAGACCACGGCGGTCTCGTCGCGCAGGGCGCCGCGGACCTGGCCGGCGTCGGTGGTGTCGACCACGGAGTAGTTGACGCCCCAGGGCTTGAAGACGGTCTCGATGAGACGGTAGGTGCCGCCGTAGACGTCACCGCCGAGGATGATGTGGGCGCCCGGACGGGTCAGCGCGCGCAGCACGGTGTCGGTGGCGGCCATGCCGGAGGCGAAGGCGCGCCCCGAGGCCTCTTCGCCGCCCTCGAGGGTGGCCACGACCTTCTCCAGCGCTGCGGTGGTGGGGTTGCCGCAGCGGCCGTACTCGTAGCCGCCGCGAAGCGTAGCGATGTCGTCCTGGGCGAAGGTGGTCGAGGTGTAGACGGGCACGTTGACCGCGCCGGTGTGCGAGTCCGGGTGGTAACCGGCGTGGATCGCGTCGGTGAAGAAGCCGGGGTACGGGGCGCTCACGTGGGGTTCTCCTTCGCGTCGGGAAAGGCGGTCCGGGGGTTTCCCGCAACAATAGACCAAGCGGTACAGGTTTGTCACACGGTCCGGTCCACTCCCCCTGCTCCCCCCGACCCGCACACCCAGGGGCTGCGCGCCGTGCCCACCCCCAGCGCCGCCCCAGCGGTCGCATCGGGCCGTTTCCGCCACTACGTTGGGGCCAATGAACCCCGATGACCTCGCATTACTCGCAGCTAATTCACCCGAAGGTGTCTCCGGGATGACCGATTCCGCGGCCACCACCGTGACCTCCTGGTGGGAGAACGATCTCGTCCAGCAGTGGCTCATCGACGTGCCGATCAGCCTCGGCATCACCCTCGTCGTCGCGATCGTGGCGCACTGGGCGCTGCGCCGCCTCATCGACCGCCTGGCCGAAAGCAACATCGAACGCAAGCCGCGCAAGAAGTCGCACCTGCTGCCCATCGGCCGGCAGCGCGACGCCGAGCAGCAGCAGGAGCAGACGCTGGCCGAGCGGGCCAAGGAGCGGCGCCGCAAGTCGCGCGTCCGCACGCTGGCCCAGGTGGGCAAGTCCGCGGTCGGCATCATCATCTGGGTGTGGGCCGCGCTGGCGATCCTGGACAAGCTGGGCGTCAACATCGCCCCGCTGATCGCCTCCGCCGGTGTCGCCGGCGTCGCCCTCGGCTTCGGCGCGCAGTCCGTGGTCAAGGACTTCCTCGCAGGCATCTTCATGTTGCTCGAGGACCAGTACGGCGTGGGTGACGTCATCGACGTCGGCGACGGCATCATCGGCGACGTCGAGGACATCTCGCTGCGCCTGACCACGATCCGCGACATGGACGGCACGCTGTGGTACGTGCGCAACGGCGAGATCCTGCGCGTGGGCAACTTCGCCGACGAGTACGCCATCGCCCGCCTGCAGATCCCGGTCAGCCTCTCCAACGACCCGGACGAGGCGCGCAAGGTCATCACCGCCGCGGCCGAGGAGGCCTGCGAGGCACCGGAGGTGGCCTCCAAGATCCTGGACAAGCCGAAGATGCAGGGTGTCTCCGCCTTCGAGATCGACCACATCTCCTACCGCATCTCCGTGACCACGATGCCCGGCGACCAGTGGGACGTGCAGCGTCACGTCCAAGGCCACATCCTGGCGCGGATGCACGAGGAGGGCATCGAGGTGCCCTACCCGCACGGCATCGGCATCCAGCACCCCTCGATGGAGGGGGACGAGGCCTAGGCCCCTCAGACCTCCGTCTATTTCCGACGTCCCGTCGGTTCCACACCGCCGCACCCCTTCCGGGTGCGGCGGTTTTCCGTGTGCGGGTGCGCGGCTGGTGCGGTTCCGCCGCGCCGCGGCTCAGAAGAGCGAGAGCCTGGTGGAGCGGTAGACGGTGCCGAAGGGCGCGTCCAGGCGCACCCACCGGCCCAGCTTGGCCACCCGCAGGTGGCGGGGGATATCCGTGCTCGCGGCGAAGCCGGGGATCAGCCCCAGCGAGGTGCAGGTGAAGATCATCCGCATGGGGATCTCCACCGTCTCCACGCCCTCGGCCGGGGCGGAGTCACCGGCCGCGGTGCCCGCTCCCCCGGCCCCCGAGGCGCCGGTGGCCGTCGCGGACTCGCGGCCCTCCGGGTCCGAGCTGACCTCCAGGACCGTCTGGTCGAGCAGGCTGCGCGGCGGGCCCAGCGGGCCGGAGAACTGCCGGGCCAGCGACTGACCCTTGTCGGCCAGGGTGCGCACCACGTCGACGGGCACCCGGTCGATCTCCCTGAAGCCCTGCGCCGGCGGCAGCGCCCCGGGCCACGAGGGGTCACGCGGCGAGCCCAGCGCCAGGTGGCGCGAGCTCGGCTCCGCGGAGTTGTAGACGACCAGCTCGTCGAGCAGCCGGCGCGCGGAGACGACCGCCCCGTCGCGCGAGGCGGTGCCGCGCACGCGGCGGGAGGCGACCACGTCGAAGGGCGTGGTCACGAAGACCTCGACGAACTCACCGCGCTGCTGCAGGCGCGCCAGCGCCGTGGCGTCGAGTCCCACGGCGCGGGAGACGAGCGCCTGCAGGCCGGACGCACCGTCGGAGATCTCGAGGAACTCCTCGGTCCAGCCGCCGTTCGCACCGGTCAACGGGCGCCGTCCTCCCGGTCACCGTGGTCGGGGCCCTCGAGTTCGCCGGCCGGGCCCCTGTCCTCGGAGGACTCCGCGTACTGGGTCAGCACGCCGATCTCCGCGGAGCTGATCGCGCGCGGGCGGGCGGACTCGCGGTCCATGGCCACCGACACGCAGCGCACCACGGCGGCCACGCGGCCCTCGGGGTCCTTGACCTCCTGGCGGGTGGTCATGGAGGTCGTGCCGATCGCCTCGACCGTGGTCTCGATGAGGACGCGGTCCTCCTTGTTCGGCAGGATCGGCTTCATGAAGTCGACCTCGAGGTTGCGCAGGAAGAACATCGGGGTCTTCAGCCCGGCGCGCGGGAACTCCGTGAGCGCGAACTTCACCCTGGCCTCCTGGGCCAGCTCGATGTACTGGGCGTTGTTGAGGTGCCCGTAGCGGTCGAAGTCGTTCCACCGCAGCGGCACGTAGGTCCGGTGGACGGAGCCCTCGTGGATGGATGCCATTGTTCTCGCTTCCCTCTCTGATTCGTGCCTTGTGATGCGGTGCCTGCGTAAGTGCGGTGCCGGCCGGCCGGGCGGGCAGAGACCCGCCGACGCCTAGCGCGTCAGCTTGCGGTGGGTCACGCGCGACGGGCGGGCGGCCTCCTCGCCGAGGCGCTCGACCTTGTTCTTCTCGTAGTCGCCGAAGTTACCCTCGAACCAGAACCACTTGCCCTCCTCGATGTTGCCCTCCCAGGCGAGGATGTGGGTGCAGGTGCGGTCCAGGAACCAGCGGTCGTGGGAGATGACCACGGCGCAGCCCGGGAACTTCTCGAGGGCGTTCTCCAGGGAGCCGAGGGTCTCGACGTCCAGGTCGTTGGTCGGCTCATCGAGCAGCAGTAGGTTGCCGCCCTCCTTGAGCGTCAGCGCCAGGTTCAGGCGGTTGCGCTCACCGCCGGAGAGCACCTTCGACGGCTTCTGCTGGTCCGGGCCCTTGAACCCGAAGGCCGACAGGTAGGCGCGGGACGGCATCTCGTTCTGGCCGACGTGGATGTAGTCCAGGCCGCCGGAGACGACCTCCCAGACCGTGGCCTCGGGGTCGATGTTCTCGCGGTTCTGGTCGACGTAGCTCAGCTTGACGGTGTCGCCGACCTCGACGGAGCCCTCGTCCGGCTCCTCGATGCCCACGATCGTCTTGAACAGGGTGGTCTTGCCCACGCCGTTCGGGCCGATCACGCCGACGATGCCGTTGCGCGGCAGCGTGAAGGAGAGGTCCTTGATCAGGGTGCGCCCGTCGAAGCCCTTCGACATGTTCTTGACCTCGACGACCTTGTTGCCCAGGCGCGGCGGGGTCGGGATCTGGATCTCCTCGAAGTCCAGCTTCTTGTACTTCTCGGCCTCGGCGGCCATCTCCTCGTAGCGTTCCAGGCGGGCCTTGTTCTTGGCCTGCCGGGCCTTCGCGCCGGAGCGGACCCAGGCCAGCTCCTCCTTGAGGCGCTTGCGCAGCTTGGCGTCCTTCTTGCCGGCGACCTCGAGGCGCTTCTGCTTGGTGTCCAGGTAGGTCGAGTAGTTGCCCTCGTAGGGGTAGAGCTTGCCGCGGTCGACCTCGCAGATCCACTCCGCGACGTGGTCGAGGAAGTAGCGGTCGTGGGTCACGGCCAGCACGGCGCCCGGGTAGTCCTGCAGGTGCTTCTCCAGCCACTGCACGCTCTCGGCGTCGAGGTGGTTGGTCGGCTCGTCGAGCAGCAGCAGGTCCGGCTCGGAGAGCAGCAGCTTGGCCAGGGCCACGCGGCGGCGCTCACCACCGGAGAGGTGGGTGACCGGATCGTCGGACGGCGGGCAGCGCAGGGCCTCCATGGCCTGCTCGATCTTGGAGTCGACCTCCCAGGCGTCGGCGGCGTCGAGCGCCTCCTGGAGCTTGCCCATCTCCTCCATCAGCTCGTCGCTGTAGTTGGTCGCCATCTCCTCGGCGATCTCCTCGAAGCGGCGCTTCTTCTCGAAGACGTCGCCGAGGCCGTCCTCGACGTTCTCGCGGACGGTCTTCGAGTCGTCCAGCGGCGGCTCCTGCAGCAGGATGCCGACGGTGGCGCCGGGGTCCAGGAAGGCCTCGCCGTTGGAGGGCTGGTCGAGCCCGGCCATGATCTTCAGGATGGAGGACTTGCCGGCGCCGTTCGGGCCGACGACGCCGATCTTGGCGCCCGGGTAGAAGGCCATGGTGACGTCGTCGAGAATGACCTTGTCACCGATGGCCTTGCGCACGTTCTTCATCGTGTAGATGAACTCGCCCATGTTTCCCCTCTGTCGTGGTTATTCGCGTCAGACACTAGAGGGTAACCCTACCAGCAGCGCGGCGCCGGGCCAGGCCGCACCGAGCGGGGCTCAGGCGACGTCGGCGGTGGCGAAGGGGACCTCCTCCCCGCCCGGGGCGGTGTCGAAGGTCGCCGGCTCGGAGTCCCCGTCCGGGGCCTGCCCGAACTCGACGTTCTGGGGCTTGTAGAGGTCCTCGTCGACGTTCTGGGCGAACAGAGCCTGGTTCTGCGGGTCGCGCTCGTTGGCCCAGCGCTCCACCACGTTGACGCAGCGGTTGACGCGCGCGAAGTGGCGGTTGAGGTCGTGGGCGACGGCGCGGGCCTTCAGCAGCACGCGCGAGCGGCGCCGATCCTCCTCGGTGGCGCCCTGCTTGCCCTCCCACTCCTCGGTGACGAGGTAGCCGGTGGCCACGATCGGCGAGCCCTTGTCCAGGCTCACCCGGCAGTTGTAGGCCAGGTCGCCCCAGGCCTCGACGTCGATGAAGAGCTCGTCGACGCTGCTCCAGCCGGTCTTGGACTTCTCGTCACGCAGGGAGCGGTCGGCGGCGATGCGCATCTTGACCACGAGCGCGCCGGTCTGGGTGCGCCGCAGCCAGGGCTTACGGGTGAGGTTGCCGGTCAGGGTGACCGGGTGGTTGATGGCCATGACGGTCCTTTCCCGCGGGAGCGCGAGGGTGATCGGTGCGCCCCCGGACACTCCCGCGGAATCTCCCCCCGGGGGCTCGCCCCCGATGCTGCCCTGTGACCGCGACCGCCCGCAGCGCCCCGGCGCGCGCCTGTGGACAACCCGACGTCATCCACAGGCCGGCCTCAGCGCCGCTTGCGCCCGCCGCGCCTCTTGCGCTTGCGCTCCCCGCGCTCGCGGGCCTCGCCGAACTCCTCGGTGTAGTAGGCGGAGTCCGACATCGGCCAGGGCACGCCCGGGTGCTCGGGGCGCGCGTCGCGGCGGCGCGGGCGGGCGTCCTCGGCCTCCGCGTCGTCGGCCTCGCTTGCCGACGTCCCGTCGCCCGCCGTCGCGGTCTCCGTCACCGCCGTGTCCGTGGTTGCGCCGTCCTGCGCCTGCGGCGCAGGCGCCGACGCAGCTCCGGAAGGGGTACCGCCGGCGGGGGCGGACGGGGCGTCGTCAATCTCTGTCGCAGGCTCGGTGTCGTCGTTGAGGCTGGCCAGCCACTGGTTGTAGGCGGAGTGCTCGGCGTCGTCGGTGGCCTCGGCGCGCGCCTCGTAGGCCTTCTCCTCGGCCTTGTCGTCGCGCAGCCACTGGTAGAACAGCGCGCCGAAGACGACGACCAGCGGGAAGGAGCCCGAGGCCCAGGCGATGCCGCCGCCGACCTTCTGGTCGGCGAGCAGGTCCGGCGCCCAGGGCAGCAGCAGGCCGGCGTAGAAGTCCTCGGCGAGCACCTCGTTGAGCTGCATGAGGTAGACGCCGAAGTAGAGGTGCACCGGCATCGAGAGCATCAGCCAGCCCAGGCGCAGCAGCACGCTGCCGCGCTTCGGGATCGGGTCCGAGCCGATCATCTCCCAGAAGTAGAGGAAGCCGGAGGTCAAAAAGAGCACGTTCATGATCACGTGCCCGCCGTGCTCGGCGACCATCACGTCGAAGAGCGGGGTGATGTAGATGATGTAGAATAAGAAGAGGAACTGCAGCGTGTTGACCGCCGGATTGGTGATCCAGCCCAGCGTGCGGCTGTGGCACAGGGCGAAGGCCCACTCGCGCGGTCCGGGCCGGCCCGGCGCGCCCGGCTCGGCAGCCTGCATGACCAGGGTGAACGGCGCGCCGAGGACCAGGAAGACCGGCACGACCATAGCCAGGCCCATGTGCACGATCATGTGCACGGAGAACAGCGCCATCATGTTCATGCCCATGCCCGAGCTCATCATCACGGTCAGGGAGAGGCAGCCGAGCAGGAACCAGAAGGTGCGCACGGCGGGCCAGTCACCGCCGCGGCGGTGCACGCGCACCACGCCGTAGATGTAGGCGGCGGCGAGCACCAGGCCGATGGTGCCGAAGAGCATGTCGAAGCGCCACATCGTCCACACGTTCCAGAAGGTGGGCGCCTCGTGCAGGTCGAAGCCGATCTTGACGGCCATCGGCGAGAGGTTCGGGTCGCGCGGGGGCGGCGGCGGGGTGCGGCCCATGGAGATGGCCACGCCGGTCACGGCGGCCATGACGGCCACCTCGACGACGGCCACACGGCGGAAGGCGCGCTGGCCCGGGTCAGGTCCGGCGAGCTTGGGCATGGTGACCTGGCGGTGGACGAAGCCGAGGAAGGCGAGTACGACCACGCCGACGGCCTTGGCGGTGATGATCAGGCCGTAGGTGGTGGTCAGCCAGTCGGAGAAGTCGATGCGCACCGCGGCGTTGACCATACCCGAGACGGTCATGACGATGATCGAGAACAGCGCGAGCTTCGAGTAGCGCGCCACGGCGGTCTCCGTGTCCGGGCCGAGGCGGCGGCAGTGGGCGATCAGCGCCATCAGGCCGCCGATCCAGAGCACCAGGAAGATCAGGTGCCACAGATACGAGTTGGTGCCGTAGTCGTGGTTGCCGCCGGCCGCGGAGTGGCCGTCGAGCCCGTTGGGCACCACGGCGAGCACCGCGAAGACCAGGGCGAGCGGCTGGCTGGACCAGCGGCGGGCGAAGAGGGCGGGCACACCGACGAGGAAGGCCAGCCCCGCGGTCCACGCCCAGGCCTGCGCGGCGGAGACCTGCTCGAGCGCGGTGGCCCAGGCGGCCGGCTGGAGGACCTGGGAAAACGGGGTGCCGGAGACGTCGGAGAGCGTCAGCGGCACCATGACCAGGGAGATCACACCCAGCGCCAGCGAGGAGAGCGCGCCGGTGCGCGCGGCGATGTGCCCGTCGACGGTCAGGCGGGCCTCGAGAATGCGGGAGTTGTCGTTCTCCGGCACGTCCGGGTTGATCAGGAAGGCGGCGGCCAGGTACGAGCCGACGGCGAGCGCGGAGACGATCCAGGAGGCCGCGCGCAGGAAGGGCAGGCCGACGGTGGTCAGCCGGCCGGGGTCCGGGATGCCGAGTGCCGCCAGGGAGTCGGCGAGCAGCCCCCAGGAGATCGCCGCGCCGACCACGCCGGCGAAGACGATGAAGGCGAGGTAGAGCGGCCAGGTCGACCGGACGGAGGGGCGCCAGGCCGGGCCGGCCGGGGCCTCACCGTCCCGAACGAGCGTGTCAGACATAGCCACCACCCTACTTCCCCGCCGCCCGGCCACCTCTTGGGGCGCAGGGGGCCGTGCACTAGAGTCACTGCACGTGGGGACGCTTGCCGACGCCGCGCTGCGACGCGCTGCGTCCGACTCACCGTCCCCGCCGCGCCCCCATAGCTCAGTGGATTAGAGCATCCGGTTTCTACCCGGCTGGTCGCGGGTTCGAATCCTGCTGGGGGCACCACTGAAAGCGCTGGTCAACGCATCTTTTCGAGTGTGCGGCCAGCGCTTTTTCCCACGTCTGCGGCGGCGGTGCCCCGAGCGGGGAGTTCCCCGCCCGAGATGCGGGATGTTTTCGCGTCGCGCACAATGGCCCCCACGGGTCGCCCCGGAAAGGGAACCGGAGGCGCCCCGGACCGGTCTAAGGGGGACGAGGGGAAGAGAGATCCCCGCATCACGACCGGTTGAGAGGCTTCGACAGCGAGGGGGCAATGCCGATGCGACCACCACCGACCCGACGATTGACGACGCTCGCGACAGTCACCGTCGCGGGTCTGCTCACCGTGGGCTGCGCGGGTTCCGCGGGCCCGGTGCTCGACACCGCCGCCGCGATCAAGGGCAGCGACGGTGGTGGGGACAGCGCCGGGACGGAGGCCGCCGACAGCGCGCACGACGGGCCGACGTTGTTCGGCGTCCCCTCGTCGAAGCTGCCTTTCGAGCCCGGGCAGATCGACATGGCCACGCACCCGGACGAGCAGTTCAATCCCTGCACGGAGATCTCCCCGGAGATCTACCGGCAGGCAGGCATTGAGCTCAAGATCGAGCCCGACATGGACAAGCTCGCCGGCTACGTCGCGAGCTGTTCGGGGAGCAAGACATCAACTGACGCGTCTCCACACGAACCAGGTGGCGAGCGATTCCAGATTCTCAGTTCTCGTTCCACCCTGGCTGATCTTCAGAACCAAGGTATTGAGATTTTTGAGATCTCTGAGCAAGATCCGTTCTCGCCCCATCTGATCAACGGGACAGCGGACAGGAACGAATGCGCGAGCGGGGTCAACACCAATCGGGGGCGTTGGGAAATCATGTTTATCCCACCTCTGAATACCGGAAATACCGCGGAGTCCTGTAAGCGTGCGAGGGAAGCACACGAAACGATCACGAAACTCATCGGGGGAAATGCATAATGATCGAACTAGATAGAGCAGCAACCAAACGCGCAATCACCAAGATCGTCGCCCAGGTCAATGCCGCACAGGAAGCCATGTTTGCCGCACAACGGTCGACCATAAGTGGCGCATATTCGGCGGTATCCGGCCTCGATCAACTCGGTGCCGCGCATGGAATTGCCCTCCAAGGCGGAAACGGTTCTGCCGCCGGAGTCCTCAAGCAATTCGCCGAGCAACTCAACTGGGCGCAGGAGGCCCTCGCCTGGACCGACAGCATCCTCACCAGCCGCGACCTCGCCAACTCCATGGGCCTGCTCAACAACTTCTATGAGGCCGGCCGAGAGCCGCTGAGCCCGACCCAGCTCCCGAACGAGCCCGCAGCCAACTACGGCGCGCTCAACCCCACCCACCCGGTCGTCGCCCCGACGCTGAGCCTCGACCAGCTCGCCGGGGAGTTCGCCGCCACCGGCACGCACCTGACCATCCAGGCGACCGACTCCTGGAACACCATGGCACGCGCGCTGGCGGCGGTCGCCGACGAGCTCAACGCCGTCGCCGCCGACGTCACCGGGGCCAACACCGGTGCGGTCTTCGACAGCGCCGCCGGTCGCATCACCGAGATGGCTGCCCGCGCCGGGCACTTCTCCGCCAACGCGATGGTGATGGCCCAGCACACCCAGGCTCTGCATGCAGCCCACGCTGCCGGCAACGCGGAGGTCCAGGCGGCCCGGGCGGCGGTCACGGCCATGCCGCCGGCCGAGCGCATCGCCGCCGAGCAGGCCTTCCTGACCACCTTCGTCCCGAGGTTCCAGGCGTCGCTGGCCCCGGCCATCCCGGCGGTGCACATGCTCATGGACCCCGCCACCGCCCAGGGCGGCGGCCAGGTCAGCGAGAACCCGCAGTACGCGACGACGAACGCCCGCATCGATGAGGCCGCCGGCGCCTGGCGTGGCGCGGGCAACCACCTGGTCACCCAGGCTGCCACCGTCCTCGGCGGGGGCGCCCCTCAGGCCAGCCACTACGCCGGGCCTTCCGGCATGGCCGGGCCGCCGGCGCTGACGACCCCGGCGAGCCACCCGCTCGGCTCCCCCGCCGCTGCCGCCCCGACCCTGGGCGGCGCCAACGGTCCGGTCCCCGGCATCGGCGGGACGACCGGCGCCAGCGCCGCCGCACCGCTCAGCAGGTCCGGGGCCCTGGGCGGGGCCAACGGAATCAACGGCGGTCTGGGAGCAGGCGGCGCCGGTCGCACCGGGTCTCTCGGCACTGCCTCTCCGGTATCCGGTGTCGCGTCCCAGTCTGGGATGCTCGCCCCGGGGGCATTCGGGGCTGGCAACTCCGGGTCCGCGCGGACGGACACCCCGACTTCGCCGCGCCTGGGTGGTTCCGCGAACATGCCGCGCGGCATCGGCGGCGGGCTGCCGGGTGGCGCGGGATCCCCGGCACTCGGCGCGGTCCGCGGCGGCGGAGCAGGTTCCTTCGGTGGTTCGGCCGGCGGCTCGGCGGGCCTTGCCGGGGCCCACTCCCCCGGCGGGCGCGCCGGCTTCGGAGGCGTGGTGCCCGGCGCGCCCGGGGCGGGAGCACCCGGTGTCTCCGGCGCCGGCGTCCCAACCGCCGGTGCGGGCACAGGCGGCGGCCAGGCCGGTACCGGCATGCGCGGCGGGATGCCGGTCGCGCCGATGATGGGGGCGAACGGCGCCGGTCAGTCCGGCGGGAGCTCCAGGTCGGTCAAGGCGGTCACCACCGCCGTCGAGCTCGACGAGAACCGGCGCAAGCTCCTCGGCGAGCCGACCCCGACGGTGCCCGGGGTCATCGGCGACTGGGCCCGCGAGCAGCGGGTCTGACCGTCCCCGGTCAGACCCGCTGCGGCCGACCCGGATCTGCCGGCCTCGATCGGCCGATCCGGATCGGCCGGCCCCTGCCTCTCCCCTACTGGGAGAGCATGGAGAGCACGGCGCTCTCCGGCAGCACCTCGGCGTGGTGGGAGGCCGACTGCCCGGCCTCGTCGAGGGTCTGGCCCAGCGGGGCGAAGGCGCTCGCCGGGTCCTGGCCCGCGCCCAGCGCGTCGACGGCACCCTGGGCGTCGGCCCCGATGCGCTGCGAGTACTCCGCGGCGTCGGCCTCGGCGGCCGCGACGTTGCGCTGGTGCTCGGCGACGAAGTCCGGCATGGCCCCGTTCTCCTGGGCCCAGTCGAGCGCGACGGCCTCGTCCTCGCCGAAGGTGCGCAGGTCGTCGGAGTGCTTGGCCTCCGAGTCGGTCAGCGAGAAGCGCTCGTTGACCTGGCCGTCGGGGATGCCGTAGGCCTGCTCGACGGCCACGTCCGCCGGCTGGGCGCGGGTGATCGGCCCGAAGACCATGGAGCTCACGCCGAGCACCTCGCCGGTGTTCGGGTCGAAGTTCACGCCGCCCGAGTCGCCCTGCACGTAGCCCAGGTCCCAGGCCCACAGCCCGTTCTGGGAGCGCACCAGCAGGGTGCCGCAGCTGCGGCCGGTGGTGGTGCCGTCCTTGCAGATCGGCTGGCCGGCCACGGAGAAGTCGTACTGGCCCGGGGCCAGGTCCGGGTAGTCGCGGATCGCGGTCAGGCGCACCGGCGTGCCGTGCGCGTTGCCCGCCTTGTCCACGGAGTCGGCCATGCGGCTGTCGACCACGCCCTCGTTGAGCACCGCGGTGCCCCAGTCGGGCGAGTCGACGGACAGGCGCAGCGTCTCGGCGAGGTCCCCCTCGGCCTGCGCGAGGTCCGCCTCGTTGGTCGCCGGGGCGTGGGCCTGGTCGCGGTAGCCGATGACGGTGTCGCCACCGCTGCGCGTCGGCGCGAAGACCCGGTCGCCGAACTCCGGCTGGCCCTCCATCGGCGCCAGGCAGTGCCCCGCGGTGACCAGCACGCGCTGCTGCGTGCCGTCCGGCAGCACCACCGTGCCGATGACGCCCTGGCTACAGACCTGGCGGTTCAGGTACTCTGGCAGGGGCATGTCGGTCAGCTGCACGTCGCTGCGCATGGGGGCGCCGGGGGCGGCGAGCGCGGCGCGCTCGTCGGCGCCCGCGGGGGCGTCGGAAAGCACGGCGGTGGCCAGGGCAGCCGGCAGCAGCGCGGCGAGCACACGGGTGCGCACGGACTTCGTCATCGGTGGATACCGCTTTCTGTGGGTCGAGGGCTATTGGCGGCAGCCAGTGTAGCCCCGCGCCGCGCGCGGGTAGCATCGTTGAACACGCACGCCGTGTCACGATTTCGACACGATCCCCGATGAAGGAACGGTGCCCGATGACCCTGCCCTACCCCTCGACCTCCGCCGCCGCGCTGGTCACCGGTGCCAGTCAGGGCATCGGCGAGGCGATCGCCCGCAAGCTGGCCCGCTACGGCCACAACCTGATCCTCGTCGCCCGCCGCCGGGAGGTCCTCGAGAAGATCGCCGCGGAGCTCGAGGAGGCCCACGGGGTCACCGTCGAGGTCCGCCCGGCCGACCTCGCCAAGGCCGAGGAGGTCACGAAACTTGTCGAGGAGATCGAGAACCGGGAGATCAACATCCTGGTCAACTCGGCCGGCATCGCCAGCTTCGGGCCCTTCCTCGACCAGGACTGGGACTACGAGACCAACCAGTTCAACCTGAACGCCACCGCCGTCTTCCGCCTCACCCGCGCCGCGCTGCCGGGCATGGTCGCCCGCGGCGAGGGCGCCATCTGCAACGTCGGCTCGGCGGCCGGCAACGTGCCGATCCCCAACAACGCGACCTACGTGTTCACCAAGGCCGGCGTCAACGCCTTCACCGAGGCGCTGCACTACGAGCTCAAGGGCACCGGCGTGCACTGCACGCTGCTGGCCCCGGGCCCGGTGCGCGAGGCGGAGATCCCCGAGTCCGAGCAGTCCATCGTGGACAAGGTCGTGCCCGACTTTTTGTGGACGACCTACGAGTCCTGCGCCGACGAGACCCTCGAGGCGCTGGCCAAGAACCGTCGCCGCGTGGTGCCCGGCCCCCTGTCGAAGGCGATGAACGCCATCTCGGCCTACGCGCCGAGCGGGCTGCTCTCGCCGGTGATGGGCTGGTTCTACGCCAAGATGGGCTGAGATTTACGACGCCGCGCCTGCCGCTACTTCGCGGTCAGGGGCACGACGTGCAGTGCCGGGTAGGCGCGCTCGTCCGCGGTCAGTTGCGTGTTCAGGCGCAGCTCGAGCACCGCGGCGAGGCGGTCGGCGCAGCTGATCGCCTGCGGGTGGGTCTCGGCCAGTGAGTCGCCGAGCACGCCCATGCCCTCGTCGAGCTGCTCGCCCTTGTCCACGCGCACGAAGAAGTAGCGCATGTGGGTGATGAAGCGGGCCGCACTCAGCCCGTCGCGGTCGATGCGGGTGCCGTAGGCGGCGTCGATGACGTCGAAGAGCTGGGAGAACACGCCCGTCATCTGGTAGGTCGCCGCGAGGTTTCCGCCCTGGAATCCGGTGCCGACCAGGTGCAGGGCGATCGCGGTCTCCTCGGCCGCCGGCAACGGGCGCTCGCCGCGCTGCGTGATCCACCCGTTGGCCCGGGCCAGCAGTTCGCGGGCGGTGGCCAGCTCCTGCGGGTAGAGGTGGGAGACCTCCGCGGCCAAGGGGTTCGGCTGCGCGGCCGCCGAGGGGTCGGCGGTGTTGCGACGCACGGCGACGTTGAGGTGGTCGGCCAGCGCGATGACGGTCGAGGCGGGCACGTCGTGCCCGGCGAGCAGGTCGGCGGCCAGGTCGACGAAGTCGGCGGGCACGTCGGCGACCATGCGCGCGACGTTGTCGGCGTCGCGGCCCTCGTCGGGGACGAAGGTGCGGCGCACGGCCCGCGGGTCGACCTCGTCTCCGGGGCGGGTGTTGAAGCCCAGCCCCTTGCCGGTGAGCACCACCGGGCCGCCGTCGGCACGCGCGGCGAGCACCACGTTGTTGTTGAGCACGCGCAGTACCTTCACCGCCGGCCTCCCTTCATCCTCGTCATCGTCTTGGTCGTCGTCTCTGTCATCGCCATTGTGCCGCGCGTCCGGCACGCGGTACGCGGCGACCTCCCGGCGGCCGGCCCGCTGGCCGCCGTGCCGGGAGGCCGTACCGCCGGTCAGGCCTTCAGGCTGTCGCCGTTGGTGCGGATGACCTCGGCGTACCAGTCGAAGGACTTCTTCCTGTAGCGGTCGAGTGTGCCGGTGCCGTCGTCGTTGCGGTCGACGTAGATGAAGCCGTAGCGCTTGGACAGCTCCGCCTTGGACGCGCTGACCAGGTCGATGCAGCCCCAGGAGGTGTAGCCCCAGCACTCCACGCCGTCGGCGATGGCCTCGCCGACCTGCACGAGGTGATCGTTCATGTACTCGATGCGGTAGTCGTCCTCGACGGTCGGGCCGTCGGGCCCGTCGATGAGCACGTCGCGCGCACCCAGACCGTTCTCGACGACGAAGAGCGGCTTGTTCCAGCGGTCCCAGAAGTCGTTCATGACCACGCGCAGGCCCACCGGGTCGATCTGCCAGCCCCACTCGGAGGCCTGAAGCGTCGGGTTGGGCACGCCGCCCATGATGTTGCCCTCGCCGCGGACCTGCTTGTCCGGGTCGGCGGTCGAGCAGGCGGACATGTAATAGGAGAAGGAGACGAAGTCGACGGTGTGCTCCTTGAGCAGCTCGGCGTCGCCCTCGGCGAACTCGATCTCGATGCCGTTCTCGCGGAAGTAGCGCTTCGCCGAGGCCGGGTACTCGCCGCGGCAGTGCACGTCGGCGAAGAGCATGTCCTGCTGGGACTCCCACTGCGCCTGGCGCACGTCGCGCGGGTCCGGGGTCAGCGGGTAGCGCGGCACGGCGACGGCCATGCAGCCGACCTTGATCTCCGGGTTGACCTCGTGGGCGATCTTGGTGGCCAGCGCGGAGGCGACCAGCTCGTGGTGGATGGCCTGGTAGAGCTCCTGGTCGGCCAGGTTCTCGCGATCAAGCTCGATGCCGCCGGCCATGAACGGCAGGTGCAGGATGGCGTTGATCTCGTTGAAGGTCAGCCAGTACTTCACCTGGGCCCCGTAGCGCTCGAGCACGGTGTGCGCGTAGCGGGCGAAGAAGTCGACGAGCTTGCGGTTGCGCCAGCCGCCGTACTCCCGGGCGAGCGCGAGCGGGGTCTCGTAGTGGCTGAGCGTGATCAGCGGCTCGATGCCGTGCTTCTCGCACTCGTCGATGACGCGGTCGTAGAACTTCAGGCCCTCCTCGTTGGGCTCCTCCTCGTCGCCGCGCGGGAAGATGCGCGACCAGGCGATGGAGAAGCGGAAGACGCTGAAGCCCATCTCCGCGAACAGGGCGATGTCCTCGGCGTAGTGGTGGTAGAAGTCGATGGCCTCAAGCTTCAGGTTGTCCTCGGTCGGGCCCTCGGTAGACGGCGCGGTGCCGCCGTGCGGCATGACGTCCTGGATGGACAGGCCCTTGCCGCCCTCGTCGTACGCGCCCTCGATCTGGTTGGCGGCGGTCGCGCCGCCCCACAGGAAGCCCTCGGGGAAGTTGCTCATGGTCTCTTTCCTCTCGTGTGGTTGGGTTGTGTGTTACTTCTCGACGTCCAGCACAGCGGCGCCGGCGGCCACTTCACCCGTGGCGGTGGGGATCACCGCGCCGAGCTTCCGGGAGTTGGTGACCACGACGATCGTGGTGGCCGGGTGGTTGTTGGCCGCGACCTCGGCGAGGTCGACGGTGCCCAGCTGCTCGCCGGCGGCGACGTGCTGGCCGCGGGTGACGTCCACGGTGAAGCCCTCGCCCTTCATCATGACCGTGTCGATGCCGACGTGCACGAGCACCTCGACGCCGTCGTCGCTGCGCAGGCCGTAGGCGTGGCCGGACTTCTGCACGGCGATGAGCTCACCGGAGACCGGGGCGACGATCCGCCCGTCGCTCGGCTCGATCGCGGTGCCCGCCCCCATGGATCCGGAGGCGAAGACCTTGTCGTCGTCCTGCTCGAGGGGCACCACGGTGCCGCTGACCGGCGCGACCACCACAGGGTGGTCCGTGGCCTGTGCCGTCGGCACAGACACCGGGGTAGCACGCCCGGCGTCGCCTTCGGCGGCGACGGGGGCGAGCGCGGCGTCGTCAATCTCGGGATGCGCACCAGCGGGGACCTCGACCTCGGCCTCGGCGCGGCGCAGGGTGACCGCGGTGCCGACGAAGGCGATGACCATGGCCACGGCGGTGCCGATGAGCAGCAGGACGAAGTTGCCGACCTCGGTGTAGGCGGGCAGGGCCAGCAGTGCCGGGAAGATGAAGGAGTTCGCGGCGGTGTCGGAGAGGCCGGCGATCAGGCCGCCGACGATGCCGCCGGCGATGCCCATGTAGAACGGCATCTTCAGCGGGAGGTTCACACCGTAGATGGCGGGCTCGGTGACACCTGCGACGATTCCGGAGAAGGCGGCCGGGCCGGCGACCTTCTTGCGCGCGGCGCTGCGCGACCAGATCGCGACGGCCGCGGTGGCGGCGGCCTGCGCCATGACGGCGGCCAGGATGGGCGCGAGCAGCGGCTCGTAGCCGTTGACGCCGAGGTCGTTGATGAACACCGGCACAAAGCCCCAGTGCAGGCCGAACATGACGAAGACCTGCCAGAAGCCGCCCAGGATAGCGCCCGCCAGCCAGGGCACGGCGTTGTAGAGAGAGGTGACACCGGAGGCGATCTGGGTGGAGATCCAGGTGGTCGCCGGGCCGATGGTGAACAGCGTCAGCGGCACCATGACGACCACGACGAGCAGCGGGGTCAGGAAGCTGCGCACGGCGCCCGGCAGGATCTTGTTGAACCAGTGCTCGACGTAGCTGGCCACCCACACCGCGACGATGGCGGGGATGACCGACGAGGAGTAGCTCATCGACGGGAAGCTGAGCCCGAAGGCGGTGGCGCCCTCGGTGGCGGCCAGCTCGACGATGCCCGGGTGGACCAACGGGGTGACCACGGCCAGCGCCACGAAAGTGTTCATGCGGAAGCGCTTGGCCGCGGTGACCGCCAGGAAGAGCGGCAGGAAGTAGAAGACGCCGTCGAAGGTCGCGTTGAAGACGACCGCGGTGCCGGAGTTCTCGGCGAGCCAGCCGAACTGCAGGCCCATCTGGAGGAAGGCCTTGCCGATGGCGATGCCCGCCAGCACCATCACAATCGGGGTGAACAGCGCCGAGATCAGATCGATGAAGCGGTTGAAGAGATTCTTGCTCTCGCCGGAGGTGTCGTCGTCGGCGGCGTCGGTCTCGTCCGAGTCCTCGGAGTCCTTGGTGCCCTTGGCACGCATGCCGGCGACGTCCTGGACCGCCGCGTAGGCGAAGGGGACGTCGTTGCCGATGACGACCTGCTGCTGGCCGCCGGCCGCCATGAGCGCGAGCACGCCCTCGGTGCCCTCGACCGCGGCCGAGTCGACCAGGGAGGCGTCCTTGACCTTGAAGCGCAGCCGGGTGGCGCAGTGGGTGAACGAGCGGATGTTGTCCGGCCCGCCCAGCCCCTTGACCACCGCGCCGGCCAGGGGCGCGAAGTCCGTTGCCGTTGCCATTGTCTCTGCCTTTCCCCGGGTGTTCACCCGGTTTCCGTGCCCGGCGCCGAGGCGTCCGGGCAACAAAAAAGACCTGGCCCGCAGACGACGAGACGTCATCTGCTTGCCAGGTCTTGCCCCCGGAAGTCTGTGCCGGGGTCACAATCCTTTGACGCCTTCCATCATGACCACGCCGCGACGCAAAAGGCAACCGAGTGTGCTCACCGTCACCGGGGCGGGGGTTGTCCTGCGCCGGGGCCGCCCGCCGAGCGTCGGCCCAGCAAGCTCCTGCACAGCAGGGACACGCCTTGCTGGGTCGAGAAGCGCCCTTGCTATACGAGGCCTTGCTGGGTGCGGTGGGCCTTGCTGGGCGCGACGGCGGAGGTGCCGGGGAATCCCCTGGCAACGGTTCACGTGGCGCGCGCCGGCGCGTAACCTCGGCGCCATGGACACCTCGATCGCCACGTTTTTGAGCGCCCTGCTGCTGGGCGGCTCGCCGCTCTCCGCCAGCGCGGACCTCTCCTCCGCCCCGGTCGACCCCGGCTTCAACTGGGGCATCGTCGCATCCTCCGGCAAGGAGACGGGCAGCTCCGACAACGACCAGACCGGCGCGGACGAAGGAGACGCCGACATCGTGGAACAGCACATCTTCAGCGGCTCCGGCACCGCCCGCAGCGCCTTCCAGGCCTGGCTCGACGGCGGCGAGTTCGTCGCCCCGGAGTTCGAGACCCTCGACCTGACCGAGCTCGAGTTGCCCGACGGCTCGATCGCCCGCGGCGGCGACACCGTGGCCAAGCACGCCGACGGGACCTTCAGCGTCCTCGCCGGCTAGGCGCACAGGCCCGGCGCGCGAGCGGCGCAGCGCACCACGCGAGAGCCCGGCACCGGCCCCGACTCAGAAGCGCGCGGTGACCTCGTACTCGACGACCCGGCCCGCGGCCAGCGAGGCCTGCACGTCGATCAGCCGCTGATTCGAGCTGCCGCAGAAGGGCTTGAGGCTCGACTCGTCGCGTTCCTCGGCGATGAACTGGCCCTCGATGAGCACGTCGAGGTTCTTGACCAGCTCCCAGCGGTCCCCGCCGATCAGCTCGAGGGTCTCCCACCGGTAGCCGGTGTAGGACCACACGGTCTTCTCCGGCAGCTCCGCGCGCACCCGCCGCACCAGCGGCAAAAGGTTCGTCGCGTTGAGCATCGGCTCCCCGCCGCACAGGGTCAGCCCCGCCACGTGGCGCCCCGCCAGATCCTGCAGGATGCGCTCCTCGAGCTCGGCGGTGTACTCGACGCCGTAGTTCCGCTTCTGGGCGGCCTTGTTGTAGCAGCCCCGGCAGTTGAACGCGCAGAAGGAGACGTAGAGCGAGCAGCGCAACCCCTCGCCGTCGAGGACCTGGAAGGGCTTGTAGTCCGCGACGCGGAGCACCGGGGCGTCGGCCCAGGTGCGCGAGCGCCGGTCCATCCGCGCGATGCGCTCGAGGCGCTCGGCGGAGGTGTGCGGCGCGTCGTAGTAGCCGGCCAGCCCGGCGCCGGCGCCCGCTGCGCCGGCGCGCCCGGCACCCGCGCACGGTGCGTCGGTGCGCCCGGTGGCGGCAGGCGCGGCGTCGTCAATCGTGGTGCGCACGCCGGTGGTCATGGTCCTCCTTCACTCACATGTGCTTGACGCGGGAGTTGATCTCGTTCTGCTTGCCGGCGACGACGGGGCGCTTCATCGGCGAGCCCAGGTAGCCGCACAGCCGGCGGGTCACACTGGCCTGGGTCTCGTCGCGGTTGCCGCAGGTCGGGCAGTAGTAGCCCTCCTCGTCGCAGCGGAACTCGCCCTCGAAACCGCACAGGAAGCAGTAGTCGACCGGGGAGTTGACCCCGAAGTAGCCGACGTTGTCGAAGGCCTCGTCCCACAGCGCCTCGAAGGCCGCGGAGTTGGACTGCAGGTTCGGCGCCTCGACGTAGTACATGAACCCGCCCGGGGTCAGGTGCATGTAGGGCGCCTCGAAGTGGATCTTCGAGACCGGGTCGGTGTCCTGGTAGCTCGGGAAATGAAAGGAGTTCTCGTAGTACTCGCGGTCGTTGACCCCGGGGATCTCGCCGAAGCGGTCGCGGTCGATCGCGGCGAAGCGGTCGCACAGCGACTCCGAGGGCGTCGAGTAGACCGTCAGCTTGGCGTGGAAGAGGTCCTGGACGGCGTCGACGCGGGCGTTGATGTGCTCCATGATGTGCAGGCCCAGCGCGCGCAGGTCCGTGTCCTCCTGCCAGTGCTCCTCGCCGGTCAGCGCCACCATCGCGTTGTGGATGCCGATGTAGCCCAGCGAGATCGACGAGCGCTTCTCGTTCTTCCCCGTGTACCAGTCGCGCACCGAGGTGATCCCGGTCGGATCCCCCAGCCCGCCCTGGGTGTACATCACCGGGGCGTTCTCCAGCTCGGCGCCGAGCACGATGTCCTCGCGCAGGTGCAGGGCGCGCACGGCCAAATCGACGGCCTCGTCCAGGGAGTCGAAGAAGACGTCGCGGTCGCCCTCGGCCTGGATGGCCAGGTGCGGCAGGTTCAGCGAGACCACGCCGAGGTTGTTGCGCCCGACGATGCGGGGGCGGCCGTCCTCGTCCGCCCAGAAGTGCAGGAAGGAGCGGCAGCCCATCGGGGTGACCAAAAGGCCGTTCTTCTCCTCGCGGATGCGCGGCACGGAGATCAGGTCCGGGTAGATGCGCTTGGTCGAGCAGCGCATCGCGGCGCACTTGACGTCGTAGTTCGGGTCGCCCGGCGAGTGGTTCACGCCCTCGTCGACGAAGTAGAGCAGCTTGGGGAAGATCGCGGTCTCCCCGCTCATGCCCTTCTCGCGCACGGCGAGCATCGCCTTCTGGATCTCGCGGGCGCACCAGGAGGTGACCATGCCGAAGGAGACCGAGGTGAACGGGGTCTGCGCCGCCGAGGTGGTCAGCGTGTTGACCTGGTACTCGAAGGCCTGCATCGCGTCGTAGATGTCCTTCTGCGCCTTCTTGCGCGCCAGGCGCTCGACCTCGTCTTCGTCGTCGACGATCTCGGCGTAGAGGTCGCGGTCCTTCTGCAAGGTCAGCTCCGCGTAGGGCTCGAGCAGGCGGTCGATCTCGTGGATGGAGATGCCGCCGTACTGCTCGCCGGAGATCGCGCCGAGCAGCTGGACGAGCAGGGTGGCGGCCACGCCGATGGAGCGCGGCGGCTCGATGCGCGCGTTGCCGAGGGTGAAGCCGTGGGAGAGCAGGTACTCGAAGTCCGGCAGCGAGCAGTTCGGCAGCGCGCCGAAGGGCGAGCGGTCGAGGTCGTGCAGGTGGATCAGGCCCTTGATGTGGGCCCGGCGGATGTCCTCGGGGTAGATGCGCAGGCCCTCGGCGCGGGTGACGGCGCCGGCGAGGATCTCGCGCTGGGTGGTGAAGGTGCGCGAGTCCTTGTTGCCGTTCTCCGCCATGACGTCGACGTCCTTGCTGACTACCCGGTCGATGGCGTGGGTGAGGTCCGTGGCGGTGGCCAGCTGGGCCTCCTTGCGTGCGCCCTGCTCGCGCAGCGCGTCGCAGACCTCCGGCGAGTCCGCCAGGGCCTCTCCGAGGAACTCGCGGATGCGGGTGGTGGTAACGGCGGCGTCGGCGCTGGAAGCGTCGGTGCCGGCGGCGTCTGCGTCAGCAGCATCAGCGGCGGCGGCCTCGACGCGGGCGGCAACCTCGGCGACGATCTCCCCGGCCGGGCGCGCGGGGCACACGCCGTAGACGCGCTCGGCGGAGCGCAGGTCGTTGAGGATCCTGGCGGGGAAGAACGCCACGTGTCGCCCGTCCCGCTTGATGACCGTCGCCTTCGTCATGGAGATCCGATACCGTCCTTTCGCTCTGACCGCTGTAATTACGTCGTTGTGACCTTGAGCAGCGAACTCCATCGTAAGAATGATCTTGAAGCATTTCATTTCTGTGAAAGGTCGCGCCTATCGGCGACCGCCACCTCTGGCTCCGCGGCCGCCTTTCCGCCGCTCAGATTTACATCACACACAATATGTAGTACCCCCTTTCAGGGTGTAACCCCATCCATGGGGCTGGACCACTACCGGACCACTGCTTGACCACCGCTCGACCACTGCCGGACCACCGCTTGACGACGTCGCGCCGACCGCACCGTCGCCTTGTTCTACAGTTGGGGCATGTCCGCTCAAGCGACCGAAAATCACACCGTTGCCCCCAAGGACGACCGGCTGGTCTGGATCGACCTCGAGATGACCGGCCTGGACATCCACCGGCACACCATCGTCGAGATCGCCGCGCTGGTCACCGACGCCCACCTCAACATCCTCGGCGAAGGCGTGGACCTGGTCGTCCACGCCACCGACGAGCAGCTGGCGGAGATGGACGACTTCGTCCAGAACATGCACGCCACCAACGGCCTGACCGAGGAGATCCGCGCCTCGGAGGTGACCATGGAGCAGGCGGAGCAGGCCGTGCTCGACCTGATCGCGAAGCACTGCGACCCCGACCACCCCGCTCCCCTGGCCGGCAACTCCATCGCCACCGACCGCTCCTTCATCCGCGAGCAGATGCCGCGCCTGGACGCCGCCCTGCACTACCGGATGGTCGACGTCTCCTCGATCAAGGAGCTCGCGCGGCGCTGGTACCCGCGCGTCTACCACCACCAGCCCGACAAGGGCATGGCCCACCGCGCACTGGCCGACATCGTCGAGTCCATCCGCGAGCTGGACTACTACCGCCGCGTGGCCTTCGTCGCCGAACCGGGCCCGACCTCGGAGGAGGCGGCCACCGCACAGCAGGAAGCCACCGAGGCCTACCAGCGGTTTTTGTAAATGTGAACCGTTGGACTATGGTTGTCCACGCTGCATTTCGCGGCGATGGTGGATGTAGTTCAGCTGGTAGAGCACCAGGTTGTGATCCTGGGTGTCGCGGGTTCGAGTCCCGTCATCCACCCCGAAGAAGACGAGCCCCGCACCGGAGACGGTGCGGGGCTCGTCGCATGCGCGGGCACGCCCCGACCGCGCAGGCCGCCGGCACCGACCCCGACCCCGGCGCGCGGCACGCGGCACGCGCGCCGCGCCACGCAGAGACGGCGAAGCCGCGGCGCCCGGGTGGGCGACGCGGCGTCGGCAAGTGCGGGGGTGAGTCGATCAGGCGGCGGTGTTGTCCTTGGCGTTGCCGGCCTTCCAGGTCTTCCAGGGTATGTTCCAGTCCCCCAGACCGTCGTAGCCGGAGAGCGTCTCGCCGGAGGTGTTCTTGACCTCGACGATGTCGCCGCGCTTGACGGTGTCCTGGAACCACTTGGCGGCCTCGGGCGTGACGTTGATGCAGCCGTGCGAGGTGTTCTGCGAGCCCTGCGCCCACACCGACCACGGCGCGGAGTGGACGTAGATGCCGGAGTAGGACATCTGCGTGGCCCAGTCGACCGCGGTGCGGTAGCCGCCGGCCTCGTGCGAGAGGCCGAAGGTCTCGGAGTCCATGATCATCGACGGGTTCTTGTCGCCGATCATGTAGATGCCGTTCGGGGTGGCGTAGGCGCCGTCGCGGCCCAGGGAGACCGGGATGGTGCGCAGCGCCTCGCCGTTGCGGTAGACGGTCATCTGCTTGGTCGAGTCGTCGACGACGGTGCGCACGTCGTCGCCGATGGTGAAGCAGGTCGCGTTGTCGGACTCGCCGTAGACCTCACCGCCGAGGTCCATGCCGTAGATGTCGGCCTCGACCTTGACCTTGGTGCCCGGCCGCCAGTAGTTCTCGGGGCGCCAGCGCACCTCGTAGTTGTTGACCCAGAAGAACGCGCCCTCCACGGACGGCTCGGTGGTCACCTTGATGGCGTCCTGGGCGGCCTGGCGGTCCTCGATCGGCACGGAGAAGCGCGCGGCGATCGTCTGGCCGACGCCGACCTCGGCGTCCTCCAGCGGCGAAAGCGCCACGTTGGCGGTGTAAGACGGCATGATCGTCTGGAACTGGACGGAGGTCTTCTTGCCGTTCTTGTCGGTGGCCTTGACCGTGTAGGTGCGGTTGTAGCCGAGGACCTCGTCGGTGGTCCACTCCGTGTGGTCCTCGTTGAACTTGGCCTCGACCTCGTAGCCCTGCTCGTTGGTCATGGTGACGTCCTTGAGGCCCTCGCCCCGGGAGGTCACCGTCACCGGCTCGGAGGGGTCGACCTCGGTGGCGTCGTCCTTGACGGAGACCTCCGGTTCGGCGTCCTGCGTGGCCTCCTCGACCTCTGCCGTGTTCTCGTGGTCGGGACCGGCCTGGCCGATCGTGCAACCTGACGCCACCAGCGCCACTACCGTCAGCGTGGCGGTGACGAACGCCCGTGTCCGGTAATGCTTCATCTCCGTCAATCCTTTGAATTTTCGACTACCCCACAGGAGATCTGCGGTCACCATACCCTCTTTACGAGCCACCGCCACACACCGTTAGCCGCGACGCACAAACGTAATCAAACGGTTATCGAGAGTTTGTCGGAAACGGCAATCTTCCCCGGTCACGACGCTTTTCCCGGTCTCCGCCGGAACATGGCGGACGTTGTGTGAGCGACGCCCCTCCCCCGCGCCGGGGTGCCGCCCGCGCGCGATTGAGGACACGTACACGGATAGTAGTCCGCTTGCCTATTGGCGGACCAAACAGAGCGAGGAGCACTCCCCGCGCGGGGTGGGCGCTGTGCGAGCGCGGGCAGGCGCGCGCCGACACGCTTGACGACGTCGCGCCCCACGGCGCGGCGGGTACCACCCCTCGGCGCGCCGCGTGGCGTCGGCAATCGGGCGCGGCGCCAACGCGCCGCGCGCAAGTGCGCCACAGAGGCACCGGCCAAGCACCGCGACGGAATGCATGAAATGACCTATGACCAGCCGATTTTACGGTCCCCGGGTGCGGTGCTAAAGTAACTGTCCGTTGCAGGGGAGCGGCACAGACCGCCCGAGCAACATGCGCCATTAGCTCAATTGGCAGAGCAACTGACTCTTAATCAGTGGGTTCGGGGTTCGATTCCCTGATGGCGCACCAATAACAGCAGGTAGGGCCCGGTACATCGTACCGGGCCTTTTCTGCATGCGGGGGGCAGCGGCAGCCGCGGCGCGGGCCTTACCGCCTCACCACTCCCCGTCGTTCTCCGGCGGCTCGGCCTCGACCTCGGCGAGCTCCTCGGCGTCGAGGCTCTCGGGGCGGTCGCCGTCGACGGTCAGCTCGCGCAGGCGGTCCTCCGGGTCGTGCAGCGCGATGTCCAGGCCGGCTGCGCGCATCTTCGCCAGCACGGAGGACAGGAACCTCCGCCCGATCGACTCGACGGTGACCACGCGGGTGACGTCGAGGACCAGGCGGCCCTCGGTGAAGTCGTGGCGGGCGATCTCGTGCAGGATCGACTCGGCGGCGGAGAAGTTGATCACGCCCTGCAGGGTCAGCACCGTGTCCTCGCCGTGGACCAGGATGGAGCGCACCGCGTGCACGCCGACCTCGGCGGGGTTCATCAGGTGCAGGCCCATCGAGTCGGAGAGCAGCTCGTAGAGCAGCCGGCCGCGCACGCTGTTGCCCTCGGAGTCGAGCCGCGGCGAGAAGGTGCCGATGCCCAGCTGGCCGGGCAGCGAGCCGAGCAGCCCGCCGGAGACCCCGGACTTGGCCGGGATGCCGACACGCGCCATCCAGCGCCCGGCGCCGTCGTACATGCCCGCCGAGCTCATCACCGCCAGCGTCAGGCGCGCCACGCCGGGGTCGAGGACGCGCTCGCCGGTCTGCGGCTGCACCCCGCCGTTGGCCAGGGTCGCGGCCATCACAGCCAGGTCGCGCACGCTGACCTCGGCGGCGCACTGGCGGATGTAGCTGTCGACGGCGTCGCGGGCGTCGTCGTTGATCACGCCGTGGCTGCGCAGCATGTGCGCCAGCGCCAGGTTGCGGTCGGCGCTGGCCAGCTCGTTGTCCGCCAGGTCCTCGTCGACGCTCAAGTCACGCCCCGCGAGGCGGCCGAGGAAGTCGTGGATGACGGCCACGCGGTCCTCCACACTGGACTCGGTGCCGTTGATCAGCTGGTTGACCGCGATGGCGCCGGCGTTGATCATCGGGTTCATCGGCCGGTGGGTGCTGCGGTCCAGCGAGAGCTCGTTGAAGGACTCCCCTGACGGCTCCAGCCCGACGACGTCGAGCACCTTCTCGCCGTGCTCCTGCAGCGCGAGCCCGAAGACGAACGGCTTGGTGATCGACTGCATGGTGAACAGCCGGTCGGCGTCGCCGGCGGCGTAGATGCGCCCGGAGACGGTGCACAGCGCGATCGCCAGCGGGTCCGGGTCGGCCTCGGCGAGGTTCGGGATGTAGTCGGCCACCGCGCCGTCGGTGTTGTCGCGCACCTCGTCGAGCAGGTTCTCCAGGTACTGCGGCACCGGCGACTTGATCTGTTCCACCACGGTCATTCCACCCTTCGGTCGGTCGCACACAGGCTACCCGCCCCCCGATTGCCGACGCCGTGCTTCCCGCCCCCCGGCGCACCCGTGCGGCGTGGGCGGGCGGGGCGCGCGGAGCGCACCCCAGGTCACGCGCACCGGGTGCGCCGGCGCGCCGCGTGGGGGACGCGGGGCGTCGGCAATCACGCGCCGCCACGGGCGGAAACGTACTTATATTGCCCCTTATGCAGGAAGCAGACTCGACGCCGGAGGGCGGGCCGGACCGCAAGGTCACGATCTACGACGTCGCCGCGGCGGCCGGGGTGTCGGCCGCGACGGTCTCCCGGGCCCTGAACAGGCCGGACCGGGTCAGCTTCCGCACCGCGGAGAAGGTGCGCGCGGCAGCGAAGAAACTGGGCTACCGGCGCGAGCTGGCCACGCGCAGCAACCCGGGGCGCGAGCGCACGGGCAACCTCGGCATCGTGGTCGCGGACAACACCAACCCGTTCTTCCTGGAGATCATCCGCGGCGCCGAGCACGCCGCGCACGTCGGCGAGTTCCAGGTGCTCGTGGCCAACGTCGACGAGGTGCGCGGGCGCTCGCACTCCGCCGCCGAGGCGTTCATCCCGCACGTCGACGCGCTGCTGCTGGCCTCGGCGCGGCTGAGCAACAACGAGGTCGCCAAGATCGCCCGTCGGCTGCCGACGGTGTGCGTCAATCGGCCGGTGCCCGGGGTGCCCAGTGTGCTGGTGGACAACTACGAGGGCGCGACCAAGGCGGCCAGCCACCTCGAGGAGCTCGGCGCGCGCTCGATCACCTACATCGGCGGCCCAGACGGATCGTGGGCGGACGCGATCCGGCTGCGCGGGCTGCTCGACGCGGTGGGCAACGCGGAGACCACCGAGGACGTGGTCACCTTCACCCGCAGCGCGCAGCTGCCGCTGGAGCAGGTGCGCCGCTCGCGCGGGTCTCGGTGCACCCTATGCACGCCGACGCGCCGACCACCCGCCGGCGGGCAGCGGGCCTTCGTGCGCTGGCGCAAGGACCCCACGGACGCGGTGATGTGCTTCAACGACCTGGTGGCCATCGGATTCATGCAGCAGGCCCGCCACGACGGATGGCGGGTGCCCGAGGACGTCGCCGTGGTCGGCTTCGACAACACGGAGCTGACCACGATCGTGCGGCCCTCGCTGACCACGGTGGCCAGGCCGCTGCGCTCGATCGGGCGCGTTGGCCGCGGCCAACGCGATGGCGCTGGTGCGCGGCGAGCGCGGGCCGATGAGCCGGCCGCACGTGCTTCCGACCCGGCTGATCGAGCGGGAGTCGACGCGGCGCGCGCCCGGCGGGGACTGAGTCTGCGGCCGCCGGGTGGACTCCCGCCGGTGCGGGAACTGTAATCACCGATGCCGGTGTCGATGATGATCTCCGGGCCACCCCCACGTATGCGGGGAAGACGATTGGCCCCCACACCATCACGGTGTGGGGGCCGGCTCACCCCCGCGCATGCGGGGAAGACGGATGGGAGGGGTGATCGGGGTCCGGGGTGTGGGGCTCACCCCCGCGCATGCGGGGAGGACCGCGTCGAGACCGACGACGGCGTGGTCGGAGTCGGCGACGCGACGCTCAACGGCCGCGAGCTGTCCGCCGCCCACTACCTCAAGGACCACGTCTGCCAGCTGCTCGTCGGCCGCGACGCGCGCAACATCGAGGACACCTGGCAGTTTCTTTACCGCTCCGCCTAATGGCGCCGCGGCCCCGTGACCATGGCCGCCGTCGCCGCCGTGGACATGGCCCTGTAGGACATCAAGGGCAAGATGGCGAACATGCCGGTCTACCAGCTGCTCGGCGGCGCCTCGCGCACCGGTGCGCGCGCCTACGGCCACGCCTCCGGCACCGACCTGGAGAGCCTCTTCGACTCCATCCGCTACGAGATGGACCTCGGCTACACGATGATCCGCGTGCAGACCTCCGTGCCGGGCATCAAACAAGCTCTACGGTATCGCCGCCCAGGAGCAGTCGTCCGGGCAGCGCTACGACTTCGAGCCGGCCAACCGCGGCGACTGGCCCGTCGAGGAGGACTGGGACTCCGCGGCCTACATGCGCCACGTGCCCACCGTCTTCGAGGCCGTGCGCAACGAGTTCGGCACCGAACTGCCGCTGCTGCACGACGGCCACAACCGCCTGACCCCGCTCGAGGCCGCCCAGTTCGCCAAGTCGCTCGAGTCCTACAACCTGTTCTGGCTCGAGGACGTCACCCTCGGCGAGAACCAGGAGAACCTGCGCTACGTCCGCGAGCAGTCGACCACCCCGCTGGCCATCGGCGAGGTCTTCAACTCGGTCTACGACATCAAGGACCTCATCGACAACCAGCTCATCGACTACGTGCGCTGCGCGACCACCCACTTCGGCGGCATCACCCCGCTGAAGAAGGCCATGGCGCAGGCCGAGCCGTACCAGATCAAGTCCGGCTTCCACGGCCCCACGGACGTCTCTCCGATCGGCTTCGCCGCCGAGCTGCACCTGGACATCAACATCCACAACTACGGCGCCCAGCGCCCAGGAGTACATGACCCACTCCAAGGAGACGCTCGAGGTCTTCGAGACCTCCATGACCTTCGAGAACGGCCTGCTGCACCCGGGTGACAACCCCGGCCTGGGCGTGGAGTTCCACCCGGAGATCGCCGAGAAGTTCCCCTACGAGCAGGCCTACCTGCCCTACAACCGGCTCGCGGACGGCACCGTCCACAACTGGTGAGCACCCGGCGCAGCGACACGAAGGAGAACGATTTGGCAGCCCACCCCCACATCGTCGTGATGGGCGTGTCCGCCTCGGGCAAGACGACCGTCGGCGAGCTGCTCGCCGAGCGCCTCGGCCTGCCCTACCGCGACGGCGACGACCTGCACCCGCAGGAGAACATCGACAAGATGGCGCGCGGCGAGGCGCTCGACGACGACGACCGGTGGCCGTGGCTGCGCCTCGTCGGCCAGTGGCTGCACGACAGCGCCGAGGGCGGCATCATCGGCTGCAGTTCGCTCAAGCGCAGCTACCGTGACCTGATCCGCCAGGCCACGCCGGACGCGAACTTCGTGCACGTCCACGGCACCCCGGAGCTGCTGCGCGAGCGCATGGAGAACCGCACCGGCCACTTCATGCCGGCCTCGCTGCTGGACTCGCAGCTGGCCACACTCGAGCCGCTGGGCGACGACGAGCCCGGCGTGGTCGTCGACGTCGCCGACGCGCCCGAGACCGTCGCCGACAACGCCGCCGCCTGGCTGCGCGACCACTAGCACGGCGCCCCGAGAACCCTGCAGCCCGCGACGCGGCAACCCCGGCCCCGGGACACACCTCGTGTCCCGGGGCCGAAAACCGTTCACCCCCGCCCGCGCGCGCCGGACTAGGCTTAGCCGGAAGGAACTTTCCGCCCGACCCTCAGGAGACCGCATGAAGGCACTCGTCATCGTCGACACCCAGAACGACTTCTGCCCCGGCGGCGCGCTCGGCACCGCGGACGGCGACAAGGTGGCCGCCGCCATCGCCGAGGTCGTCGCCCGTGGCGCGGGCGGCCGCGAGCACGTCGTGGCCACCCAGGACTGGCACATCGACCCGGGCAGCCACTTCGCCGAGGACCCCGACTTCGTGCACACCTGGCCCGTGCACTGCCGCGCGGACACCGAGGGCGCGGCGATGCACCCGGCGCTGGCCGACGCCGCCATCGAGGAGTACTTCCACAAGGGCCAGTACGACGACGGCTACTCCGGCTTCTCCGGCACCACCCCGGACGGCGGGCAGGACCTGGAGGCCTGGCTGCGCGCGCACGACGTCACGCAGGTCGACGTGTGCGGCATCGCCACGGACTTCTGCGTGCGCGCCACCGCGCTCGACGCCCTGGAGCGCGGCTTCTCGGTGCGCGTGCTGACGTCGCTGTGCTCCGCGGTCAGCGAGGAGGGCGGCGCCGCCGCGATCGAGGAGATGCGCGCCGCCGGCGCCGAGATCATCTAGGTCCGGGCGCCCTGCGTCGGGTGCGGCGTCACGGTGCGTTGCCGTGTGATTTCCGACGTCCCGTCCGTGCGCGTCGCGCCCTCCGTCGCCGTGGGCTGCGGTGCGGCGTCGCGGGGCGCGCAGACCAGCTTGTCGAGTCCGCGGGCCAGCTCGTCGAGGACCGCCTGGCCCTGGTCGTAGTTGCCGCCGTTGGTGGCCACCGCCAGGCCGCGCAGGCCGCAGTCGGTGTTGACGAATCCGAACTGGCGGACCTCGTAGGCGCCGGTCTGGTCGTCCGGGCCCCAGCCGCCCTTGAAGTGGGCGCCGTCGATGCGGCCGAGGCCGTAGGCCTGGTCGGGGCTGATCTGCCCCATCGCCTCGACGACGTGCTCGGCGCCGGCCATCTCCGGCAGGCTCAGCGCGAAGCGGGCCTGCGCGGCCACGGCCCAGTCGGTCTGGCCCCAGGCGGAGAAGCCGGAGCGCAGCACATCGGTCTCGACGTCGGTGAGTTCGTCGCCGCCCTCGGTGAGCACCGCGTCGGTGGCCTGGCTGGCGGTGGCGGTGTCACCCAGGCTGAGCCAGAGGCTGTCGGCGGCGTCGTTGTCGGAGACGGTGATCGCCTGGTCGACGAGCTGGTCGATCCACGTGTTCGCACCTGCGCCGGACCCGTCGCTCGCCCCGTCGGCGCCGCGCTCGGCGGCCACCGCGATGGGCACCTTGATCGTCGACCAGGCCGCGGCGGACTCGATCTCGCCGCCGGTGTGCACGCCGAAGGGGTCGGCGACGGCCACGCCGACGGGCTGGCCGAACTCCTCGGCGACCTCGTCGGCGAGCTTCTCGAGGGCCTCCTCGGAGACCCCGGGGTTGCCGCGGTCGACGGGTTCGGGGTCACCGGTCGGGGTGGGCTGCGCGGTCGTCGCCGCGGGGGTGGTAGTGGCCTCCCCGGGCTTGTCGATCGTGCAGGCGGTCAGGGAAGCCACCAGCAGGGCGGCCGCCGCCACCGCGGCGTCGGCCCGGACCAGACGGTCAGGAGATGTAGACATTCGCGTCGTTGCCGCCTGTGCAGTGCACGTAGGAGCCGTTGTCTTCGCAAGTCATGGTGTAGCTGCGGCCGGTCACCGAGCTGTGGACGTCAATCGTCTGGTCGGTGCGGCCGTCGTCCAGATAAGCATCCACGAATGCGTCGCGCACGGCAAGTGCAAACGGCTCACTGGTCGGCCCGGAGGCGTAGACGTTGTTGAAGTCGCCGCTGGGCTCGTTGTTCTTGGCGGCGTCGTTGACGGCCCAGGCGTCCGAGGGCACCTTGGCGTCGGTGGGCCTGCCGGCCTCCTCGGAGGAGGAAGAGGAGGCGGCGGTGGACGGAGAGCTGGCCGACTCGCTCGCCGACTGCGAGGTCAGCGTGTTGCCGGCCGCGCCGGTCTCGGTGTCGTCGCCGTCGGAGGAGAAGACGAACAGCCACAGCACCAGCGCGAGCACGGCGACGAGCAGCACGCCGGCGACGCCGCACAGCACCACGAATGTGCGGTCGCGGCCCTTGCCGGCCGCCGTCGCCCCGGGGGCGTCGACCGCGCCGTTCGTGCCGTCGCCGGTGCCCCAGGCGTCGCTGTAGCCCTGCGCGAAGCCCTCCTGGCCGTAGCCTGCACCGTAGCCCTGGCCCTGCGGGTAGCCCTGCGCATAGCCGTCCTGGCCGTACGTCTGCCCGTAGCCCTGCCCCTGCGGCGGCGCCTGCCAGCCGTCGGGCATGCCGGGCTCGGTCTCGCCGGGGAAGTACTGGCGCGGCGCGGGGCGCTCACTCCCCGTCTGGCCGCCGGCCTGGGCCGCCCCCTGCTCCCCGGGCACGATGCGGCGCGTCTCGGAGTCGCCGCCCCACTGCGCACCCCACTGGTCTGCACGGTCACGGTTGTCCTGCGGGTCCGGCGTGCCGTTCGGGCTCATGATCGTCCTTTCTCACCGCGGATCTCACCGCGAACTGAAGCGGTCCGCGTTGACCTTACCCTGCGAAGTTACCCCCGGGTCACCGAGCCCGACACACGGAAAACGCCCGGCGGGGAGCTTTCCCCACCGGGCGCGGGCGCCGCGCGGCGCCTCGACCGGGTCAGCGGTCGGCGAGCAGCTTGCGCAGCTCCTTGAGGTCGTTGCGGTTGCGGCGCGAGCGCACGACCGCGAAGACGACCACACCGGTGACGGCCACGCCGATGCCGGCGAGGATCTTCTGCACCTTCGGGTCCTTCAGCCAGTCGGTGACCTGGTTCTTTGCGTCGTCGGCCAGGTTCTTCGGCTTGCTGCGGTCGGCGAGCTGATCCAGCGTGCCGGCCAGCTGCCTGCGGGTGCGCTCGATGTCGCGCTGGATGTCATCGATGTCTCGTGCCACGGTCATCTCCCAATCAACTCTGTCTGCTTCCGCTCCCCGGGGCCGCCCTAGGCCCCTACCCCGGAAAGCGGGTATCCGGGTAATGAGTCTGCCACACCTTCGCGTGCCGTGTCAGCGTCGCCCCGGTGCGGCGTGCGCCAGGCCTGCGCCAGGCCTGCGCCAGGCGCGCGTCGGTCAGTCCAGCTGCTCGTCGATCTGCGGCAGGAAGGCGTCGAGCTCCTCGACGTTCTCGGCCTCCTTGCCGTTGACGATCACGGTGGGCACGACCTTCAGGCCCGCGTTCGTGGCGGCCTCGGAGTCGAACTGCACGTTGGCGGCGAGATCGTCGCCGGAGATCGCCTCGCGGAAGGCGTCGATGTCCGGCACGCCGGCGGCCTCGGCCCAGGCGACGAGCTTGTCCTCGTCGACGCCGCGGGTCTCCCCGTTGAGCGTGGCCGGGTAGAGCTGGTCGATGTACTCGAAGTAGCGGCCCTGGTCGGCGGCGGCGCGCGAGGCCGCGGACATCTTCACCGAGTCCTCGCCGAGCACGCCGAGGTCGTGGACCTCGAGGCGGACCTTGCCGGTGTCGATGTAGTCCGACTGCAGCTTCGGCAACACGTTCTCGTGGAAGTTCGAGCAGTGCGGGCACGACGGGTCGGTGAACAGCAGCACCTGCACCGGCGCGTCGGCCTCACCCAGGGCCCGCGGGTCGTCGGCGGTGTCGCGCGCGAGCGCCACCAGCGGCGACTCGTCGGCCGCAGCCGAGGCGTCCTCCTCGCCGGACGAGGACGCCGTCAGCGAGGCGGCGGACTCCTCCGCCGAGCCGGAGGTGTCACCCTCGTCGCCGGCGCAGCCGGCGAGCGCAAACGCACCCACGGCGAGGAGGGCGGCGAGGGAACGGACGGGACGTCGGAAAGCGTTCATGTCCACCAAGTGTACGTAACACCGCGGGTAGAGTGGCACCCATGACCGAGACGAAGAAACTCCAGCCCGGCGACACCGCCCCCGCATTCACGCTCACCGACGACCACGGCGACGAGGTCTCGCTGTCGGACTTCGCCGGCCGCCGCGTCATCGTCTACTTCTACCCGCGCGCCAACACCCCCGGCTGCACAAAGGAGGCCTGCGACTTCCGCGACAGCCTCACCCAGCTCAACGACGCCGGCATCGACGTCGTGGGCATCTCGCCGGACAAGCAGGACAAGCTCGCCGCCTTCCGCGAGGACCACCGGCTGACCTTCCCGCTGCTCTCCGACCCCGACAAGGAGGTCATGACCGCCTACGGCGCGTTCGGCGAGAAGAAGAACTACGGCAAGGTCGTCCAGGGTGTGATCCGCTCGACCTTCCTCGTCGAGCCGGACGGCACCATCGGCGCCGCGAAGTACAACGTCAAGGCCACCGGACACGTCGCCCGCTTCATCCGCGACCTCGACGACGTCGACGCCGCGGACAACTCCTAGCGGGACTCGGACGGTGAGCACGGCGAACGCCCCGGCGGGCGGGGAGATCCTGCGCCCGCGCCGGCGCCCCGCCCAGGCGCGCAGCCGGGAGCGCTTCTCCCGGATCCTCACCGCCGCGCGCGGCGTGCTGGTCGAGTCGGGCTTCGAGTCCTTCACCTTCGACGAGGTGGCCAAGCGCGCCGACGTGCCGATCGGCACGATCTACCAGTTCTTCGCCAACAAGTACGCGATGGTCTGCGAGCTCGACCGCGAGGACACGAACGCCACGGTCGCCGCCCTGCGGTCCTTCTCCGAGCAGGTGCCCACCCCGCAGTGGCCGGTGGTGCTCGAGGACTTCATCGACCACCTCGCCGAGCTGTGGGTGCGCGACCCCTCGCGCCGCGCTGTGTGGCACGCGGTGCAGTCCACGCCGGCGACGCGTGCGACGGCCGCGGACACCGAGCGCGAGATGCTCGACCTGATCGCCGGGGTGCTGGGCCCCCTGGCCCACGGGGTGCCGCGCACCGAGCGCCGCAAGCTCGCCGGCGTGCTCGTGCACACGGTGGTCTCGCTGCTCAACTACGCCGTGGGCGCGCCCGAGCGCACCGACGCCGACGTCGACGCCGTGGTCGCCGAGACCAAGCGCATGCTCGTGGCGTACCTGTTCACCGTCGCCGGCGCCTAGGCGTTCAATTGCCGACGTCCCGTCGGTCGCCCGTGCGAGTCCGTGCGGGCTCTGCGTGGGCCCGCGCGGCCGCGTTACGCGTCCTCCGCGCTCTCCGCGCTCTCCCACTCGGCGACGAGTTCGGCGGCCGCGGCGCGGGCGTCGTCGGCGGCGCAGATCGCCGAGACCACGGCCACGCCGCAGGCACCCGCGGCGCGCAGGGGCGCGACGTCGGCAATTTTGACGCCGCCGATGGCCACGCACGGCAACGGGGCGGCGGCGACGAAGTCGGCGAAGCCGGCCACGCCGAGCGCCTCGGGGGCGTCGGCCTTGGTCGCGGTGGGGTGGATGGCGCCCACGCCCAGGTAGTCGACGGTGCCGGCGGGCAGCTTCGCCAGGGCCTCGAGGTGCTCGGGGCGGTCGGCGGTGAGCCCCACCACGGCGTCGGGGCCGAGCGCGGCGCGGGCGACGGCCACGGAGGTGTCCGACTGGCCGAGGTGGACCCCGTCGACGGCGAGCCGCTCGCGGCGCGCGGCGACGACGGCGTCGAGGCGGTCGTCGACGACGAGCACCGCGCGCCCGGCGGTGACCGGGGCGAGCTCGCGCAGGCAGGCGAGGATCTCGGCGTCGGTGGCGTCCTTGTCGCGCAGCTGGACGGTGGTCACGCCGGCGTCGACGGCCTGGCGCACGGTCTCGACGACGCCGCGCCCGCCGCACTGGGCGCGGTCGGTGACGAGGTAGACGCCGCGGGCGGCCTGCGTACGGTCGGCGCGCTCGGCGCTCATTCGGCGGGCTCCAGGACCTCGACGCGGGCGCCGGCGGCGACGTCGTCCGGCTGCAGGTTGTGCAGGGCGTCGAGAAGCGCGACGGCGAAGCTGCCCGGGCCCTCCGCCTGCGCGGCGGCGCGCTCGGCGGCAAGGCCGTAGGCGACGTGGGCGGCGGTGACGGCGGCGAGCACGGAGTGGCCGCCGCGGCCGGCGATAAAGGCGGTGACCAGGGCACCGAGCGCGCAGCCGGCGCCGGTGACGAGGGTCAGCAGGGCGTCGCCGCCGGTGACCAGGACGGTGGTGGCGCCGTCGGTGATCAGGTCGCGCTCGCCGGAGACGGCGACGACGGCGCCGGTGCGGCGGGCCAGCTCCTCGGCGCCCGCGCGGGCTGCCTCGGGGGTGTCGGTGGACTCCACGCCGCGCCCGCCGGCGCCGGTGCCCGCGAGCACGAGGATCTCGGAGGCGTTGCCGCGCACGGCGGCCGGGCGCTCTTCGACGAGCTCGGCGGCCAGCTCGGTGCGCACCTTCAGCGCGCCGACGGCGACGGGGTCGAGCACCCACGGGGTGCCGGCCTCGCCGGCGGCCGCGACGGCCTCGCGGGCGGCGGTGCGCTGCTCCGGGGTCGGCGTGCCCAGGTTGACCAGCACGCCGCCGGCCACGCGGGCGAAGTCGCCGGCCTCGCCGACGATGTCCACCATCGCCGGGGCGGCGCCGGCGGCGAGCAGCGCGTTGGCGGTGAAGTTGGTGACCACGGTGTTGGTGATGCACTGGACGAGGGGGCCGTTGGCGCGGACCTCGGCGAAGGCGGCGGCCAGCTCCCCGGCGTCGAGGCCGGGGGCGATGTCAGAGGTGTCGGTCATGGCTGCCAAGGCTACCCCGCGGGGGTGGCGCTCCCCCGCGCGTGCAGCAGGCACTGGGCGACGGCGTAGTCGCCGTCGTGGCTGATGCTCAGCTCGGCGCGCCACCCGTCGGGCAGGCTCGCGGCGACGGCCTCGGCGACGGCGCCGTGGAGGCGGTAGGCGGGGCGGTGCCAGGCGTCGGCGACGGTCTCGATCTCGGCGAAGTCGACCTCGTCGGCGGCGATGACGGGCGGGTGGGCGAACAGCGCCTGCGACCAGGCCTTGATGAAGGCCTCCTTGGCGGCCCACCGGCCGGCCAGGTGCGCGTCGCGGTCTACGTGGCCGGCGGCGCGGCGCTGCTCGGCGGCGGTGAACACGCGCCCGAAGCGGCTGCCCGGGACCGCGAGCTGCGCGGCGAAGGCGGGCACGTGCACCAGGTCGGTGCCGATGGTCAACATGCCGCCATTGTTGCACTGGTGCGCCCGGGGAGACTCGAACTCCCACGTCAAAGACACTGGAACCTAAATCCAGCGCGTCTGCCAGTTCCGCCACGGGCGCGCAGGCGTCCATCATAACGGGGCCCGCACGCGGTGGCCCCGCCCGCCTGCCGCGCGAGGCTTTCCGCCTTTTGATGCATCCGGGTATCCTGGACAGTCATGAGTGGTGAGAGGAAGAGACGGCAGCACGTGCGGGTCCGCTTCACGCACGTCGTCTTCCTCGCGATCGCCGTGGTGTGCACCATCGCGCTGGCGTGGTGGCAGTGGACGCGCTTCCAGTCCGGCTCGGGCACGTTCCAGAACCTCGGCTACGCGTTCCAGTGGCCGATGTTCGGCGCCTTCTTCGTCTACGCCTACCGCAAGTTCCTGCAGTACGAGAACGAGAAGATCGACGCGGACAACGCGGCCCTCGACGCCGCCGAGCGCGGCGCCGACGCGGACGGCGCGGACGGCGCGGACGGCGCGGACGGCGCGGACGCGGCCGGCACGGACACCGACGGCGCCGTGGCCAGCTCGGACCCGGAGATGGACCGCCTCTACGCCGCGGACGCCGCCGAGTTCGACGACACCGCATCCGAGGAGGTCGCGCAGTTCCTTCCCGAACGCCCGATCCTCGACGTCGAGGACTTCAACCGCCTCAACCGGCGGCGCCGAGGCGGCGAGGACCTCTCCGGTCTCGCCGACCTCGCCGGCGACTGACGCACCCCGGCGCCGGGAACCGACGCGCGACCGAATTCGACCACTCATGGGCGGAGCGGCAGCGCTCCGCGACTGACCGAGAGCATGACCGAGACAGAGACCAGGAGACTGACCCCATGACGGCACCCGCCGAGAAGCCCCGCCCGAAGGTCCACCCGGAGCGTAAGCGCCGCGTGCGCCAGGCCCTGACCATCTTCTCCTTCGCGGCCTGGGCGACCGGCTGCATGCTGCTGCTCCTGTGCGCGCGCATGATCGCCGAGTACCTCCTGCACATGGAGATGCCCTCCTGGGCGACGTGGGTGGCCATCCTGCACGGCTGGGCCTACATCGCATTCGTCATCGCGACGCTGAACCTGGGTCTGAAGGCCCGCTGGAAGCCGGCGACGTGGGTGGTCACGGCGATCTCGGGCGTGGTGCCGCTGCTGTCCTTCTTCGTCGAGCACTGGCGCCGCCGCGAGGTCACGGAGAAGTTCCAGCTCAACGAGCGCTGACCCCCATTGCCGACGTCCCGTCCCGCCCCTCGGCGGTTCCCTCCCGGTGGGTGCGTGGGCGCCGGTACCAGAAATTGCCGCCCCCGTGCGCCGGCCCGTGAATGCGGTTGTGGAACAGCCCTGGTGCTCCACAAACAGGGCATAGTGCTCTCGCGCACTGTTGGCGGGCCGGTCATGCTGGGGGACATGAACCTGCTCGACCAACTCATCAC
>NZ_JASODI010000001.1 GCF_030211955.1 Corynebacterium frankenforstense
TCTTGGCGGTGACACGTTGGCGCCTGGTGGTCGCCTGGCGGATGATCCTGCGGCGGGCCTGGCGCCGGCCGAGCTTCTTGGCGAAAGTGTTCGATGGTGTGTGGTGGCCTTTGGGTCGTCCCCGGTGGTGTCGCATGGTCCTTTCTACCCCCTGGTTATGTGGTGTGTACTGGCACTTTGTGGTGCCTTGTGTTCGGGTTTCAGTGTAGCGCAGGGGTGGGACATGGGTAGCCTGTGTGTTCGAACGTGGGCTGTGAGTTTCAGACGAGCCACCGCCTCGTGTCCAAGCTGTGGTGGTCTCGGGTGGGGTTGCAGTAAGTCACTGCATCGCGATCCCCGGTCCGGGGGCCCGGGGCGCGAAGGAACCTTGCAGTGAGTCACTGCATCGGGTGACTAACGGTGGCAGGGCGCTGGGGTGGGCGGCCTTGCAGTGGGTTACTGCATCGCCTCATCGGGTTACTGAGAACCTGACCTCGAGGGCCTTGCAGTGGATTACTGCACCGCCTTCCCGAAGTCGGCTGCTGCGGGGCTGGGTGGGTCTTGCGGTAGGTCACTGCATCGGTGCTGGGCGGGCGACGGATCCTGGGGACTGCTGAGGCTTGCAGTAGGTCACTGCACCGCTACTCAGTGGTTCCTCATGCCGAGGCTTGAAGTAAGTCACTGCGATCCGGGATCGGGGCAGCCGGCCCCTCGGGGCTATCGGGGTTTGCAGCGAGTCACTGCATCGGGTGGCCAACGGTTGGTAGAGCTCTGGGGTAGGCGAGCTTGCAGTGGGTTACTGCATAGCCTCATCGGGGTCATCGAGGACCTGACGTCGAGGGCCTTGCAATGGATCACTGCGCCTACGCCCCGAAGCCGGCATTGGCGGGACCGGATGGGCTTGCAGTAGATCACTGCGGTCGGGGCTGGCACAGGGGAGTGAGAGATAGAGAGGGGCGCCGGGGGATGGGCGCAGCAGATTGCTGCAACGAAGACGCTCCCGCGCCAACCCGCACCTACCCGCAGCAACTCCACCGACAGTGACCACGGGGACGTCGGCAATTGAATACGGGGAACGGCGCGCCTGGACCGGAAACCACAAGAACAAAAAGTCCCTGAAGATGCGAAAACGCCCTCCCGGGAGGGGAGGGCGTCACGGCGCGACGGCTAGAGCGTCGGGGGCGGGACCGGCTCGTTGAACGGGAACGGGAAGAAGCCCACGTGCCCGTAGAAGAGGGTGAGTCCCAGGAACGTCCACGTCATGCCGATGAACCAGGTGATGCAGATGAAGATGGTGCGTACCTTCTTGTTGGTCAGCGCGAACGGCGAGAGCATCGGCGCGACACCGGTACCGAAGTTCATGGTGAACACGGTCAGCGGATCAAGCAGGCTGCCCTCGAGCATGCGCGCGATCGGCTCGACTGCCGGCGGACGCCGCTGGCCGAAGTGCAGGCCGGCGATGAGGGTGATGATGCCGTAGAACGCGGCCGGCTCACCGAAGGTCACGTTGTCGACGGCACAGCAGAAGGCGCCGTCGATCTGCTCGAGCGGCCAGGTCAGCGTCATGTGCAGGCCGGTGGCCCCCAGGTAGAGGCCCAGGATGACGAAGGCGTAGCCGAAGCCGGACAGGGTGCGGCCCGTGCGGGCCAGGGCGGTGCGCAGGAAGATCGGCACCAGGATCATGATGACGCCGACGACGAGACCCATCGTGGTGTTGTAGGTGATTCCTTGCAGCTCCATGGTGCGTCAGATCCTTTCCGCGAGCAGGGCCTGGCGAATGGAGATCGCGAGCAGGGCCTGGCGAATGGAGATCAGGGCGATGGCGCCGGAGCCGCCGGCGACCCAGGTCAGTGCGCCGAGGTCTTCGCCGAGTGCGCCGTCGACGGCCACCTAGATGATCGCGCCGACACGGCGCCGAGGGCGATGACGACCAGCGAGAGCTTCGCGCAGAGATCGGCCCACTTGGCCATCTTCGCGTCAATCTCCACCGGTGTCGCGTCGCCGCGAGTGTCACTAGCAGACATACGACTCTTTCTCTGAGAAGTGATGATCAACCCAGTGAGTTGCCAGGCAACTCCAAAGCTAGAGCACCCTTAACCGTGTATGCGTACTGTTTTCTGGGCAACGCCTTACCCCCGGTCAGAAAAGTGTCACCTCCGCAGGTCAGACGTCCTGCGCGACGGGGGTCACGCCCCCGCCGCGCAGGCGTCACACCCCCGTTGCGTCCCCCGCCGGGACCCCCGCCGCGACCCCGCAGAACTTCAGTAGACGAGCGCCACCTTGCCGACGGCGCGCGCGGCCTCCATCAGCTCGTGGCCGCGGCGCACGGTGGCGGCGTCGAGGCCGTGGAGCACCTCTCCGGTGACCGCGCGGATGCGGCCGGTGTCGACGAGGTCGGCCACGCGACGCAGCGCCTCGCCCTGGGCGGCGATGTCGGCCGTGGCGTGCACGGGCCGGGCGAACATGGACTCCCAGCCGACCTGGATCGCCTTCGACTTGAAGGGGGCGATGGTGAAGTCGCGGGGGTCGTCGATGAGCACCAGCTTCGACTGCGCCTTCATCACCTGGGCGAGCTCGGCCTCGCGGGCGTCGGTGCGCGAGGAGAAGACGAAGTTCACCGAATTCTCGCCGAGCTGCTCGACCAGGTCGCGCGAGTGGTCGACGACCCGGTGTGCGCCGAGGCCGCGGACCCAGTCGCGGGAGGCCTCGCGCGAGGCGGTGGCCACGACCTCGAGGCCGGTGAGCGCGCGGGCGAGCTGGATGACCTGGGTGGGCACCCCGCCCGCGCCGCCGAGCACGAGCAGGCGGCCGTGGCTGAGCGTGGAGACGGCGAGCCGGTCGAAGAGCGCCTCCCAGGCGGTCAGGGAGACCAGGGGGAGTGCGGCGGCGTCGGCGTCGGAGAGCGTGGCGGGCGCGTGGGCGATGATGCGCTCGTCGACGGCCTGGAGCTCGGCGTTGGAGCCGGGGCGGTTGTTGGTGCCGGCGTAGAAGACGCGGTCGCCGACGGCGAAGCGGGAGGCCTCGGCGCCGAGCGCGGTGACGGTGCCGACGGCGTCGTAGCCGAGCACGAGCGGTTCCTCGCGCCTGCCGGCGCGCATCCGCATCTTCGTGTCGATGGGGTTGAGCGAGGCGGCGGCCACGCGCACGACCACGTCGTGCGGTCCGGGCGTGGGCTCGGGGATCTCGACGTCGCGGAAGGTGTCCGGGGCGTCGACGGGCAGGGAATCGAATACGGCGACGGCTCTCATGGCGCCAAGGCTAGCCGCTTAGAATCGGGAGCATGTCGAAGAAGAAGCCCAAGCTCACGCCGCTGCCCGCCGAGGCCCTGCCCGGTATCGTCGACGCCCACACGCACCTGGCCAGCTGCGGGGCGCGCACCGGCGCCGAGGTCGACGCCTTCGTCGAACGCGCCGTGGCCGCCGGCGTCGGCAAGATCTGCACCGTCGGCGACGGGCTCGCCGAGGCCGAGGACGCGCTGGTCGCGGCGCAGCACAACCCGCGCGTGTGGGCGGCGTGCGCGATCCACCCCACCCGGGCGCGGGAGCTTGACGACGCCGCGCGTGCCAGGTTGGCGGAGATGGCGCGCGACCCGCGCTGCGTGGCGGTCGGGGAGACGGGCCTGGACACCTACTGGATCCGGCACAAGCCGGAGGAGACCGCGCCGCTGGAGGTGCAGGAGGAGGCGCTGCGCTGGCACATCGACCTCGCGGTGGCCACGGGCAAGGCCCTGATGATCCACAACCGGGAGGGCGACGCGGACCTGATGCGCATCCTCGCCGACGCGCCGGAGCCGCGCGAGGTCGTGCTGCACTGCTTCTCCTCGCCGCTGGACGTCGCCCACGAGGCCATCGAGCGCGGCTACGTGCTCAGCTTCGCGGGCAATGTGACCTTTAAGCGCAACGACGAGCTGCGCGCGGCGGCGGCCGCGGCGCCGGCGGGCCAGCTGCTCATCGAGACCGACGCGCCCTTTATGACCCCGGAGCCCTACCGGGGCACGCGCAACGAGCCCGCCTTCGTCGGGCACACGGCCTACTGTGTGGCCGAGGCACGCGGGCAGGAGCCGGCGGAGCTGGCGGCGGAGGTCTCGGCGACCTTCGACCGCGTCTACGGGATCTGAGGCAGCCCAGGGGGCGGAGGTGCAGGTGAGGTGGCTGTGATTGCTGGGGTGGGTGTCCCTGTGATCCTTGCCACGGGGGTGTGACGCGGCCGGGACGGTGACTGGACACTGCGGGACCGTTACCGTACTGTTACCTACGTTTTACGGGCTCGCGGACGGCGGGCCCGCAGCCGCCACAGACCACACAGACGCAGACAAGGGATGCCGCACCGAATGACCGCACAGCACCAGTCCCCGATCTCCCGGATCAACGCCAGCCGCAGCGTGCCGCTGCGGCTCGCCACCGGTGGCGTGCTCGCCACCCTCGTGGTTGGTGGCGTGGGCGTCGCTGCCGCGCAGAAGAGCGTCACCCTCGACGTCAACGGCGAGGCCATGGAGCTGACCAGCATGTCCGGCGACGTCGCCGGCGTACTCGAGCAGGCCGACATCGAGGTCGGCACGGAGGACCTGGTCTACCCGGCGCCCTCGGAGAAGCTGAGGAACGGTGAGACTGTCACCGTGCGCACCGCCAAGCCGGTCGCCGTGGTCGTCGACGGCCAGGAGCACGAGCTGACCTCCACCGCCGCGACCGTCGAGGACCTGCTGCGTGAGGTCCCGGGCATCCGCCCCGGCTCCTCGGTCTCCGGCGACACCGACGGCAAGGTTACCGAGGGCATGAAGCTCGAGGTCACCAGCCCGAAGATCATCGCCTTCAACGACGGCGGCACCGTCTCCTACCTCTCCACCGCTGGCAAGACCGTCGGCGACGTGCTCGAGGACCGCGGCGTCGAGCTCGGCGAGCACGACCGCGTCCTGCCTGGCGCCGGCGAGGCCGTCACCGCGGGCATGACCGTCAAGATCGACCGCGTCGAGGAGAACGAGGTCACCGGCGACGAGGAGTTCGACGTCCCGGCGAACTACGTCGACGACCCGGAGGCCCCCGAGGGCGAGGAGACCGTCGTCGAGGAGGGCACCCCCGGCAAGCGCACCGTGACCCGCAAGATCATCACCGTCGACGGCCACGAGACCGAGAACATCATCCTCCGCGAGAAGGAGATCGCCCCGGCCACCCCGGCCACGATCAAGCGCGGCACCAAGTCCGACGACGCCCCGGCCGTCGCCGACGGCTCCGTGTGGGACGCCATCGCGCAGTGCGAGTCCGGCGGCAACTGGTCGATCAACACCGGCAACGGCTACCAGGGCGGCCTGCAGTTCAACCAGGGCACCTGGGCGGCCTACGGCGGCACCCAGTACGCGCCGACCGCCGACCAGGCCACCCGCGAGCAGCAGATCGCCATCGCGGAGAAGACCCAGGCCGCGCAAGGCTGGGGCGCCTGGCCCGCCTGCACCGCCAAGCTCGGGCTGCGCTAGCGCGTGCCCGCGCAGCTGCTCGGGCCCGCCGAGATCCGCTCGCTCGCCGAGCGTCTCGACGTGACCCCCACCAAGAAACTCGGCCAGAACTTCGTCGTCGACCCGAACACGGTGCGCCGCATTGTCGCGGCCGCCGACGTGCGTGCGGACGACCACGTCGTCGAGGTCGGCCCCGGGCTGGGCTCGCTGACCCTCGGCCTGCTCGACGCCGCCGCGCGCGTCACCGCCGTCGAGATCGACCCGCGCCTGGCCGCCGAGTTGCCCGCCACCGTCGCCCGGCGCGCGCCCGAGGCAGCCGAGCACCTCGAGGTGCTGAACCGCGACGCGCTGCGCATCGGCGCCGGTGAGCTCGACGCCCCGGACGCGCTGGTGGCCAACCTGCCCTACAACGTCGCCGTGCCGGTGCTGCTGCACATGCTGGCGACCTTCCCGACGATCCGGCGCGTGCTCGTGATGGTCCAGGCGGAGGTCGCCGACCGGCTCGCCGCCGCGCCCGGCTCCCGGATCTACGGCGTGCCCAGCGTCAAGGCCGCCTTCTACGGCGAGGTGCGCCGCGCCGGGGCGATCGGCAAGAACGTCTTCTGGCCGGCGCCCAACGTCGCCTCCGGGCTCGTCGCCGTGACCTGTCATACCCCGGGCGCGGTGGACTGGGAGCCCGACGAGGCCACCCGGGCGCGCGTCTTCCCCCTCGTCGACGCTGCCTTCGCCCAGCGCCGCAAGACCCTGCGCGCGGCACTTTCCGGCCACTTCGGCTCGGCCGCCGCGGCCGAGGAGGCCCTGGTCGCCGCCGGCATCGACCCGCGCCAGCGCGGCGAGAAGCTCGGTGTGGCCGACTTCGTGCGCCTCGCGGGGGTCAAGTGACGTCCGCGGTGAGCGTGCGCGCGCACGCCAAGGTCAACCTCTTCCTCGGGGTGGGGGAGCGGCGCGCCGACGGCTTCCACGAGCTGTCCACCATCTTCCAGGCCGTCTCGCTTCACGACGACGTGACGGTCACCGCCGGGCGCGAGGAGGTCACCGTCGCGGGTCTCGACGCCGAGCGCGTGCCGGCCGACCCGACCAACCTCGCCGCGCGCGCGGCGCGCGCCGTCGTCGAGCGCACCGGGCGCGAGGTGGACCTGGGCGTGCACATCGACAAGGGCATCCCGACCGCCGGCGGCATGGCCGGCGGCTCGGCGGACGCCGCGGGCGCGCTCGTGGCCGCCGACCGGCTGCTGGGCGCGGGGCTCGGCGAGGCCGCGCTGCTCGAGATGGCCGCGCAGCTGGGCTCGGACGTGCCCTTCACCCTGCGCGGCGGCACGGCGCTGGGCACCGGGCGCGGCGAGAAGCTCGTGCCCGTGCTCGCCCGCGGCACCTTCCACTGGGTCTTCGCGGTCTCGGCGCAGGGGCTGTCGACCCCGGAGGTCTTCGCCAAGCTCGACGAGCTGCGCGACGCCGGCAAGCTCCCGGGCCCGCGCACGGACGCCACCGCGGTGCTCTCCGCCGTGGCCGCCGGCGACGCCCGCGCGCTGGCCGAGGCGATGCACAACGACCTCGAGGCCGCGGCCTTCTCGCTGCGCCCGGACCTGCGCCGGATGCGCGAGGCCGCCCGCGGGGCCGGGGCGCTACGCACGATGCTCTCGGGCTCGGGCCCGACGATGGCGTTCCTGTGCGCCTCGGGGACGGACGCGGAGGCCGTGGCCGACGAACTGACCGGCGCGAACCTGTGCCGCGCGGCGTTCGTGGCCGAGGGGCCGCAGCCCGGGGTGGTTGGCCTAGACTGGTGAGCCGTTATGGCGAACCTGATCAACCTGGAGAACGTCTCCCAGTCCTACGGGCTCAAGACCCTGCTCGACGGCGTCAGCCTCGGCGTGCAGACCGGCGACCGCATCGGCGTGGTCGGCCTCAACGGCGGCGGCAAGACCACCCTGCTGGAGATCCTGGCCGGCATCATCGAGCCGGACTCCGGGCGCGTGAGCCACAACCGCGGCCTGGACATGGCCGTGGTGACCCAGCGCGCCGAGCTCGACCCGGAGGCCACCGTCGCCGACGTCGTGCTCGCCCCGCTGGGCGTGGCCACCTTCGAGTGGGCCTCGAACGCGCGGGTGCGCGAGGTCCTCGGCGGGCTCGGCGTGGCCGAGCTCGGTCTGGAGACCCCCGTCGGCTCGCTCTCCGGCGGTGAGCGCCGGCGCGTGAGCCTGGCCGCGGCGCTGGTGCGCGACCTGGACCTGGTGCTGCTCGACGAGCCGACCAACCACCTCGACGTCGAGGGCGTGCAGTGGCTGGCCGACCACCTGCTTGCCCGCCGGATCGCCGTGGTCGTGGTCACCCACGACCGCTGGTTCCTCGACACAGTGGCCAACCACACCTGGGAGGTCCACGACGGCACCGTCGACGTCTACGAGGGCGGCTACAACGACTGGACCTTCGCGCGCGCCGAGCGCGCGCGGCAGGCCGACGCCGCCGAGCAGCGCCGCCGCAACCTGGCCCGCAAGGAGCTGGCCTGGCTGCGCCGCGGCGCGCCGGCGCGCACCTCGAAGCCGCGCTACCGTATCGAGGCCGCCGAGGCGCTCATCGCCGACGTGCCCGCCCCGCGCGACACCGTCGAGCTGACCGCGTTCTCGAGACGCCGGCTGGGCAAGCGCGTCATCGACCTCGAGGACGCCCGCGTGGAGACCCCGGACGGGCGCACGCTGGTCGACGACCTGACCTGGCGGCTGGGCCCGGGCGAGCGCATCGGCCTGGTCGGCGTCAACGGCTCCGGCAAGACGACGCTTTTGCGCGTGCTCGCCGGAGCGTACCCGCCGGCCGCGGGCAAGCGCGTCGAGGGCCAGACGGTGCGGCTGGGCTGGCTGCGCCAGGAGCTCGACGACCTCGACGGCGACCGCCGCCTCATCGACGCCGTCGAGGACGTGGCCACCTACGTGCAGCTGGGCAAGAAGGAGCTCTCGGCCTCGCAGCTGGCCGAGCGACTCGGCTTCTCCGCCAAGCGGCAGCGCACCTTCATCCGCGACCTCTCCGGCGGCGAGCGCCGCCGCCTGCAGCTGACCCGCGTGCTCATGGCCGAGCCGAACGTGCTGCTGCTCGACGAGCCGACCAACGACCTGGACATCGACACCCTCCAGGAGCTCGAGGACCTCCTCGACGGCTGGGCGGGCACGCTCGTCGTCGTCTCCCACGACCGCTACCTCATCGAGCGCATCGCGGACTCGACCTGGGCGCTCTTCGGTGACGGCAAGCTGACCAACCTGCCCGGCGGCATCGACCAGTACCTCGCCGCCCGCCGTGCGGCCGGGGCCGGAACAAACGGCCCGGTGGACCTCTCCGGCGCCGGTGGCGCCGGTGGCGCTGGTGGTGCGGCCCAGCAGGAGGAGCAGGAGAAGCCCGCGCCGAAGCTGAGCGGCAAGGAGTACCACGAGCTGTCCAAGAAGCTCGGCCGCCTCGAGCGCGAGATGACCAAGCACTCCACGCGCATCGAGGAGCTCGAGGCCGAGATGGCGCGGGTGGCCCAGGACCCCGAGAGCCCGGACACCGCGCGGCTGACCGAGCTCGACGGCGAGCTGCGCGCGGTGCGCGAGAAGCACTCGGAGGCCGAGACCGAGTGGCTGGCCACCGCCGAGGAGATGGAGAGCTAGGTGGGCCGGATCTCCCGGCTCTGGTTCAGCTTCCGGCTGGACCCGTGGGGACTCGTCGGCGCGGGCCTGATGTTCATGCTGGGGCTCACGCCCTCGCTGCTGCCGCGCGACTTCTTCTACCAGGGCGTGGTCTCCGGCATCGCCGCGGGCATCGGCTACGTCACCGCCCTCGGCGTGCACCAGGTGTGGCTGCGGTGGATCCACCCGCGCCTGGGCGGCGCCTTCGAGCGCCTTGACCGGCTCTCCGAGCGCACCCGCATGCGCCTCGAGGTCGCCGAGACGGTCCTCGTGGTCGCCGTCGTCATCGGCTGGGTGCTCTTCGCCGTGCGCTGGCAGCACGCCATCGCCGAGCTGACCGGTGCGGAGGCCTACTCGCTGTGGACCTTCTTCCTGGTCGTGCCCGTCGGCTTCGCGGTCTTTTGGGCCATGGTCGCCCTCGGCCGGCTACTGCGCCGCCTGGCGCACGCGATCACCGCGCGGCTGCCGGTCTCCGAACGCGACCGCCGCGGGCTCGGCCGGCGCCTGGTCGGCTGGACGGCCGTGGTGCTGCTGTGCGTCTTCGCCGTCGAACGCGTCATCCCGGGCACGGCGGTGCGCGTCGGCGAGGCCGTCTTCGCCGGCCGCGACGCGGAACCCGAGCCCGGCGTGCACGCCCCGGAGGAACCCGAGCGCTCCGGCTCCCCGGACTCCGAGATCGCCTTCGACACCCTGGGCACCCAGGGCATGAGCTTCGTCGACGGGGGCCTGCGCGCCGGAGAGCTCGAGGACGTCTCCGGGCGTCCCGCCCGCGAGCCGGTGCGCGTCTACGCGGGCCTGCGCAGTGCCGCCGACGTGCGCGAGCGCGCGGGGCTGCTCATCGACGAGCTCGAGCGCACCGGCGCGCGCGACCGCGAGGCGCTGCTGCTGGTGATGACCACGGGCACCGGGTGGGTCAACCCGCACGCCGCGCAGGCCTTCGAGGCGCTCTACGGCGGCGACACCGCCGTCGCCGCGGCGCAGTACTCCTACCTGCCCTCGGCCTTCCACTTCCTCGCCGGCGGCCAGCGCGTGCAGGAGGCCGGCCGCGAGATGATCACGCCCGTCGTCGACTGGTGGAACAGGCTGCCCGAGGACGACCGCCCGCGCCTCTACCTCTACGGCGAGTCGCTGGGCTCCTCGGCGGTCGAGTCCGCCTTCTCCGGCATGCGCGACATCGCCAACTCCGTCGACGGGATCCTCCTGACCGGCCCGCCGAACTTCAACCCGCTGTGGCGCACCTTCGTCGACCGCCGCGACCCGGGCACCCGCGAGGTCGACCCCGAGTACTCCGCCGGCCTCGTCGTCCGCTTCGCCCAGGACGCCGCAGAGGTGGGGGCTTTGAGCGACGACGACGTCGAGTGGGGCCCGACGCGCATGCTCTACATCCAGCACCCCTCCGACCCGGTGGTCTGGTGGTCGCCGCAGCTGCTGTTCACCGAGCCGGACTGGCTCAAGGAACCGGCCGGGGTGGACCGGCTGCCCGGCATGACCTGGTTGCCCGTGGTCACCTTCCTGCAGGTCTCGGCGGACCTGCCGGTCAGCCAGAACGTCCCGCAGGGCCACGGCCACAACTACGGCGACGCCCTCGTCGCCGGCTTCGCCGCCGTCGGCGGGATTGACGACGCCGCGCGCGTCGCCGACGCCGAGCGCACGCTCGGCGCGGTCGTGGACGCGACGTCGTCAAGCTGAAGGGATTAGCATCGGGCCCATGATCCTCATCAACGTCAAGTTCCGTCCGAAGCCCGAGTACGTGGAGAACTTCCGCGAGAAGGTCGCCGACTTCACCGACGCCTCGCGCGCCGAGGAGGGCAACATCTTCTTCGACTGGTTCCGCAACACCGACGACCCGGAGGAGTACATCCTCATCGAGGCCTTCCACGACGACGCCGCCGAGGCGCACGTGGGCAGCGACCACTTCAAGGCCGCCCAGGAGCTGTTCCCGCAGCTCCTGACCCGTACCCCGGAGATCATCAACACCCTGATCGAGGGCAAGACCGAGTGGGACGCGATGGCCGAGTTCAAGGTCGACTGACGTTTCACCCCCTCCGGGCGGGGCGGTAGGGTTATGTGACATGAGCGCACAAGCCACCACCGGCGAGCACGGCACCGTCGACGAGCCCACTGACCCGCCCAAGCTGAACAAGAAGGCCTACGAGAAGGAGCTCAAGCGGCTCCAGGCCGAGCTGGTCGACATGCAGCAGTGGGTCGTCGAGACGGGCGCGCGGCTCGTGATCATCATGGAGGGCCGCGACGCCGCCGGCAAGGGCTCGGCGATCAAGCGCATCACCCAGTACCTCAACCCGCGCACCTGCCGCATCGAGGCGCTGCCCGCCCCGAACTCGCGGGAGAAGGGGCAGTGGTACTTCCAGCGCTACGTCGAGCGCCTGCCCACCGCCGGCGAGATCGTCATCTTCGACCGCTCCTGGTACAACCGCGCCGGCGTCGAGCGCGTGATGGGCTTCTGCACCTCCGAGGAGTACCGCCGCTTCCTGCACCAGGCGCCGATCTTCGAGCGCCTGCTCGTCGAGGACGGCATCATGCTGCGCAAGTACTGGTTCTCCGTCTCCGACGAGGAGCAGATCGCCCGCTTCCGCTCCCGGCGCAACGACCCGCTGCGCCGCTGGAAGCTCTCCCCGATGGACCTGCAGTCCATCACCCGCTGGGAGGACTACTCGCGGGCCAAGGACGAGATGTTCATCCACACCGACATCCCGGCCGCGCCCTGGTACACCGTCGAGAGCGAGGACAAGAAGCGCTCGCGCATCAACGTCATCTCGCACCTTTTGTCCACCGTGCCCTACGAGAAGATCGACCGGCCGCTGCCGGAGATCCCCTCGCGGCCCGTCTCCGACAACGACTACGAGCGCCCGCCCCGCAAGGAGTTCCGCTACGTGCCCGACGTGGCCACGAAGCTGGAGAAGGGCAGGGTCAAGTCGGAGAAGTCCGGCAAGAAGAAGGCCAAGAAGCACAAGAAGGACTGACATGGTGCGTGCGGCCGCCGGCTGGCTCGCGGCGACGGCCCTGGTCCTCGTGGCCACCGTCGCCTTCGCCGCCTCCTACTTCGACGCCGTGCCCGACCCCATGCCCGTGCACTGGGGCGCGGACGGCCCCGACGGCTTCCAGGCGAAGACCCTGGCGGGCTTCCTCGGGTTGCACGCGCTGGTCCCGGGGATCCTGTTGGTCGTCCAGGCCGGCTGTGCGGCGGTGATCCGCGTGCGGGGGCGCCAGCACGCGATCGGGTCCTTCATGGCGGGCATGAGCCTGGTGTGCGCGCTCTTCGTGCACGGGCTGACGCGCACCGCCGCCGGGGACGACGCGGCGGTGTGGCAGGTGTTCTCCTCCGTCTGGTTCTTCCTGGCCGGCACGGTGGCGCTGCTCGCCTGGCTGGTCCTCGGCTTCCGGGGCTCCGGGGTGGTCTACTTCGACCGCGACGACGGGCGCGTGCTCGTCGAGAGCTCCGACGGCACCGGGGTGACGCTCAACTTCGCCCGGCCCGCCGCCTGGGGGATCCTGGCCGCGCTGCTCGTGCCCGTGGGCCTGGTCACGCTGCTCGCCGTGCTGGCGGACTAGACGTGGCCCCGGGGCACTAGACGTACCCCTCGAGCACGGTGATCACGCCGTGCTCGGCGTTCGAGGGCGCGATGTGGTCCGCGATCTCCTTGAGTCTCGGGTGCGCGTTCGCCATCGCGTAGGCGGTGCCGGCGGCGCGCAGCAGCTCGTAGTCGTTGAGGTAGTCGCCGAAGGCGACCGTCTCCTCGCGCGGGCAGCCGAGGTAGCCGGCGAGCTCGCGCAGGGCGCGGCCCTTGTCGGCCTCGGGGCTCATCACGTCGATCCAGTGCGCGCCGGAGACCACGACGCTCATCCCGCCGGCGGCCTCGCGCAGCGCGGGCGCGGCGACGGTCTCGGCGTCCTCGGGGGTGAACACCGCGAGCTTGACGACGTCCCCGGCGTCGGCGACCGCGTGCAGGTCGGCGGTGACCTCGACGGAGTGGTAGTACTTGACCACCTCCGGGTCCCCGGCGGCGGCGGGGTCGGTGAGGTAGGCGACCTCGGGGCGGCACACCAGCAGCCACAGCGGGGCGTGGCCGCCTGCGGCGTTGAAGGCCGCGACGGCGTCGATGACGGCGTGCACGGGTTCGGCCGGCATCGCGGTGGTGGAGGTGACCTCGCCGTGGTGGACGACGACGGCGCCGTTCTCCGCGATGTAGCTCATCTGCGCGCCGAGCTCGCCGAACATGTCGGCCAGCGTGCGCAGCTGGCGGCCCGAGGCGGGCGTGAAGACGACGCCCGCGGCGGTGAGGCGGGGATACAGCTCGGCGAAGCCGGCGGGCACGCGCCCGTCCGGGTCGAGGAAGGTTCCGTCCATGTCGACTGCGACGAGGCGGGGTGCCACCGGGTGTCCTCCTGGGGGATCGGGGAAGAATTTCGCTGGGCCGCCCGTGGCAGAAGTGGTGATGTGCGACACTGGTCGCATGACGGACACGACGAACGCCTCCGATGCCCCGGTGCGGTGCAGCCGGGTCGAGTCTACCGGCCTGATCGAGCTGACCCGCCCGCGCGCGCTCAACAGCCTGAACCTCGGGATGGTCCGGGAGATCACCGCCGCGCTCGACGCCTGGCGCGACGACGACGCCGTGGACCAGGTGCTCGTGGTCTCCGCCAGCCCCAAGGCCTTCTGCGCCGGCGGGGACGTGCGCGCCGCCCGCGAGGGCGTGCTCGCCGGGCGCGACGGGGAGATCGAGGCCTTCTTCGCCGAGGAGTACGCGATGAACCTCGCGATCTCGGAGTACCCCAAGCCGTACGTCGCGCTGCTCGACGGGGTGACCATGGGCGGCGGACTCGGCGTCTCGGCGCACGGCTCGCATGTGCTGGCCACCGACCGGGCCAGCGCCTCAATGCCGGAGATGGCCATCGGCTTCTGCACCGACGTCGGGATGAGCCGGCGCTTCCAGCAGTTGCGCGGCGGGCGCGCGATGGGCGCCTTCCTCGCGCTGACCGGCTTCCGGCTCAACGCCGCGGAGATGGCCTGGACGGGGCTGTCGACCGCCTCGCTCGGGGAGGCCGACGCCGATGAGGTGCGTCGGGCCGTCATCGCCGAGGGCGTGGACGCCGCCGTGCGGCGGCTGGCCACCGAGCCCGCGGGGGAGAACCGCCTGGTGGGTCTGGCCGATCAGATCGGGGCCGCCTTCGCGGCCGAGACCTGGCCGGAGGTGCTCGAGCGGCTGGAGCGTCCCGCGAACGCGGAGCTGGGGGAGCGGGTCGCGGAGCTGACCGCGCAGGCCAGCCCCTCGTCGCTGGTGGCCACCACGCTGCTGTTCACCGCGAACGCGGAGGCGGGCCTCGCCGACGCCCTCGAGCGGGAGCGGCGCCTGGCCGCGGTGCTGCGCGCCCGGCCGGACTTCGTCGAGGGCGTGCGCGCGGTGCTCGTGGACAAGGACCGCGAGCCCGCCTTCAATCCGGCGGAGGTCGCGGAGGTGGACGCGGCGGACTTCGCCGCGGCGCTCAGTTGAGCGCGCGCAGGATGCGGAAGGCCTGGCGGAGCAGCTCCACCCCGTGCTCCGGGTCCCGCGGGGCCTCGGAGGCGTAGTAGGCCTCCAGCGCGTTGGCGGCCGTGGTCGCCAGCAGGTCCAGGCCCACGCCGGCCTCGAAGCGGCCCAGCTGGGGGTGGCGGGTGCGGAACTCGTCGATGATCGGCAGCAGCTCGGCGTCGACGGTGGCGCTCAGGTCGGCACCCGAGGTGGTCTCGAGGAAGTCGGCGATGCGGAAGATCGCGGCCATGCCCTCGGGGCCGTCGCCGACGTCGGCGCGCACGGACTCGATGAGCAGCTGCTCGGCGGCGTCGACCATGCAGACCTCGGAGGAGATCTTGCTGAGCCGCTCGACGATCGCGCCCACGCGGGCGGCCAGCGCCTCGACGAGCGGCTCGTCGCGCGAGGTGAAGTAGTTGTGGAACGTGCGGGTGGAGACCCCGGTGGCCTCGGCCACGGCGGCCACGGTGAGCCCCTCGACGCCCTGGCGCAACGCGATGCGCGCCGCCGCCTCGGACATCGCCGCGCGCATGGCGGCCTTCTTCGTCTCCCGCAGACCCATCTTCGACTCCGTCCCGCTCATCGGTCCGACAACGATAGTAGTGCCGAACGAAAAGCTTCCCCGGCGTCGTCATTATGCCGCCCGCCCCGGGGGGAAGGGGGGGAACGCCAACCCCGGGGGTGGCGGGGGCACGCTAACTTGAGCCGCGGCGCCGGGCGGCGAGGCGGTAGAAGCCGACGAGGCGCCCGGTGGCCGCACGCCAGGAGTGGCGCCCGGCCTCGGCGCGGGCGGCGCGCGCCAGGCGCTCACGCGACGCGGCGTCGTCGAGCAGTCCGGCGATGACCTCGGCCCAGCGGGCGTCGCCGGCCTCCGGGTCCACCAGGCGTCCGGTGGCGGGGTCGTCGATGACGAAGGGGATGCCGCCGGCGCGCGCGCCGACCACGGGCACCCCGGAGGCCATGGCCTCGAGGGCGACCAGGCCGAGCGTCTCGGTGGTCGACGGGAAGACGAAGACGTCCGCGGCGGCGTAGGCGGCGGCCAGCTCGGCGCCGGCGAGGTACCCGGTGAACACGGTGGAGTCCGGGTCGAAGCCGGCGCGCAGGCGCTCGAGGTGCGGGCCGTCGCCGACCATGGCCAGCCGTGCGCCGGGGACGCGCCGGCGCAGCTCGGCCATGACACCGGGCAGGCGGTCGAGGCTCTTCTCCCGGCTCATCCGGCCGACGTAGGCGACCAGCGGGGCCTCGGGGTGGCCGTCGGTGAGCCGGGCGCGCACGGCCGGCTCGGCGGCGGTGGGGGTGAAGGTGACGGTGTCGACGGCCTTGGGCCACAGGTCGACGCGCTCGATGCCGGACTCGCGGGCCTGCTCGACCATCGGCGCGGAGGTGCACAGGTTGACCTGCGCGCGGTTGTGCAGGGCGCGGATGACCCACTCCGCGGGCCTGCGGGCGAAACCGATGCCGAGCGCGGCCGTGTAGTCGGGCACGTTCGTGTGGTAGCTGGCCAGCAGCGGGCGCCCCGTGGCCCGGGCGTAGAGGACGCCCGCGGCCGCGGTCCACACCGGGTTGACGGCGTGCACGACGTCGGGGTCGAAGCGGTGCACGGCGGCCAACGGGGCCGGGGTGGGTAGCCCGAAGCTCAGCTCGGGGTAGACCGGCCACAGCGGCAGCGAGGGCACGCGCACCACCCGGGCGCCGGCGAACTCGCGCGGCGGGGTGCCCGGTGCCACGACCTGCACCTCGTGGCCGAGTGCGGTCAGCTGCTCGACGGTGCGGGTCACCCGGGTGACCACGCCGTCGACCTTGGGGAGGAAGACCTCCGTGAACAGGGTGACGCGCATCAGGCCTGCCGGGTCGGGGCGCCCTCGGGCACGCCGGCCTGGTTGCCGCGCGTCCACAGCGAGCGCGCCGGGATCTTGTCCAGGTCCACGCGGTCGGCGTAGCGGCGGGCGGTCTCCTCGACCTCGTGGAGCAGGCCGTCGGACAGCGTCGTGGGCTTGAGCCCCAGCTTGAGGAAGGCGTCGTTGACCACGTGCAGCTCGTTCTCGGCGGACTCGTTGCGCGGGTTGGGCACGTGGGCGACGTGCGCGTCGGAGATGCGCGCGAGCAGCTCGGCGAGGTCGCGCACGCGGTGCGTCTCGGTCATCTGGTTGAAGATCTTGACCCGGTCGCCGCGCTCCGGCGGGTTGGCCAGGGCCAACTCGATGCAGCGGACCATGTCGCGGATGTGGATGAACGCGCGGGTCTGTCCGCCGGTGCCGTGGACGGTCAGCGGGTAGCCGAGCGCGGCCTGCACGAGGAAGCGATTGAGCACGGTGCCGTAGTCGCCGTCGTAGTCGAAGCGGTTGATCAGCCGCTCGTCGCGCTCGGTCTGCGGGGTGTGCGTGCCCCAGATGATGCCCTGGTGCAGGTCGGTGATGCGCAGCCGGTCGTTCTTGGCGTAGTAGGCGAAGAGGTGCTGGTCGAGCACCTTCGTCATGTGGTAGACGCTGCCGGGGTTGGACGGGTAGAGGATCTCCTGGCTGACCTGGTGCGGCTCGGCGGGGTTGCCCTCGGCGTCCTCGTCGGCGGTGACCTGGACGGTCAGGTAGCCCTCCGGGATCTTCATGCCCGCGGTGCCGTAGCCGTACACACCCATGGTGCCCAGGTGGACGACGTGGACGTCGCGGCCGGACTCGATGACGGCGCACAGCAGGTTGTGGGTGGCGTTGGTGTTGTTGTCCACCGTGTAGCGCTTGGTGCGCGAGTTCTTCATCGAGTACGGCGCGGCGCGCTGCTCGGCGAAGTGCACCACCGCGTCCGGGCCGTTCTCCTCGTCCCCGATGAGCGCGAGCAGGGCGTCGTAGTCGCGGGCGACGTCGATCTGGGCGAAGCCGATGCGCTTGCCCGAGACTTCCTCCCAGGCGTCGAGGCGCTCGGCGAGCGGACGGATGGGGGTCAGCGAGCTCGCGCCGAGTTCCTCGTCGATGGCGCGCCGGGAGAAGTTGTCCACGATCGTCACGTCGTGTCCCGCGTCCGACAGGTGGAGGGCCGTCGGCCATCCGCAGAATCCGTCGCCGCCGAGTACGACAATCTTCACGATGCTTCTCCCTACAATTAAGCGGACAAAATGACGCGCGGGAGCCCTGTGGGGGCTTCTGCGCAACCTTTTAGGCTATTTGCACATTCTAAGCGTTCCGGTGGACTTCCCGCAGGTCGGGGAGGGGTGAATGTCCACTCCGGGGCCTGGAAAAGAATTCGAAGTTGAATTCGGGTTAACTCGCGGGAAATTGTCGAGCATTTGCGTGGTGTACGCAGGTGCGGATTGACGACGCCGGTGGCTAGGCTGGGCGGGTCACTCCCGCTCCGAGAGGATCGCCTTGTTCCACGCCGTCTCCTTCGCCCTGCTCGACTCCGTCAACGTGCTGTTGATCGGCGTCGTCGTCGCGCTCGGCGTCATGCTGCCGCGCGAGGGGCGCTACCGGGGCACCGCCGGACTGCTCATCGCCGGCGACTGGCTGGGTGTCTTCGGCCTCTCGCTGGTCGTGCTGCTCGTCTTCGACGGTCTCGGCGACGTGGTCGCCCGCTTCCTCGAGTCGCCGGCCTTCGGCATCGTGCTCATAGCCGTCGGCCTGGCCTCGCTCGTGGCGACCTGGCGGGCGAAGCCCGGCGGCAACTCCGCGATGGTCGACCGGGTGCTGAAGCCGCTGCTGAGCCCCTCGCGGGCCACGGTGCTCGTCGGCGTGGTGCTCGGCGCGATCCAGTCGGCGACCTCGGCGCCCTTCTACGCCGGCCTCGCCGCGATCAGCGCCGGCGGCTTCGGGGTCGTCGAGCGCTACCTGGGGCTTGTCGGCTACGCCTCGCTGGCGCTGAGCCTGCCGGCGCTCTCGGCCGTCTTCGTCGGCCTCGTGCGTGCCCGGCCGGACTCGTCCGCGGGCCGGGCCTTCGCCTGGATGCGCGCGCGGCCGACCCTGATGGCCCGCTGCGCCGGCTACCTGGTCGCCGTGCTGCTCACGGGCATGGGAGTTCTCGCCCTGGTCTAGGCCTCGACGACGACGCCGAGGTTGATCCCCGGGATCTCCCAGGCGCCCGGCTCCGGGCGCACCAGGGAGATCAGGTCCGCGCGAACCTGGTCGGTCAGCGGGATCAGCCAGCCCTCGTCGGGGTCGAGGGTGGGCGCCTGGCGCGGGTCGAGAGCGGGCAGAAAGCTGACCGGCCGCGCCCCGGGCGCCGTCAGGCGCACGGGCGCGGACGCGTCGGCAAGCGCCGGCAGCAGCCCGGCGGCGGCGTCGGCGTCGACGGTGACCACCACCATGGACTCGGCCGTGTGCACGGCGACGGTGCGCGCGGGCAGCTCGACGGGGGCCGACGGGGCGTCGACAAGCGGCGCCGGGCGTCTTTTGCGCCACCACTCGCGCAGGCCCATCAGTCGGCCACCAGGGGCTCGAGGGTGAACTCGGGGTGCTCGCGCTCGATGAAGGCGAGCTTCCACTTGTCGCCGAACAGGGCGATCAGCTCGCCGTCGGTGCGGGTGAAGCACTCCACGCCGCGCTGGCGGTTGAGCCCCTCGACGCTCTCGGCGTCGGTGCGGCGGGCCACCGAGTAGGGGATCGGGTCGGTGACCGTCTCGACGTTGTACTCGTTCTCCATGCGCGCCTGCATGACCTCGAACTGCATCGGGCCGACCGCGGCCATGACCGGGGCGGCCTCGCCGCGGGCGTCGTTGCGCAGGATCTGGACCACGCCCTCGGCGTCGAGCTGCTCGAGCGCCTTGCGGAACTGCTTGTACTTGCCCAGCGACTTCGCGCGCAGGGTGCGGAAGTGCTCCGGGGCGAACTGCGGCATCGGCGGGTACTGCACGGCACGGCCGGCGTAGATCGTGTCGCCCGGGGCGAGCGCGCCGGCGTTGACCAGGCCGACGATGTCGCCCGGGTAGGCCGTCTCGACGGTCTCGCGGGTGCGCCCGAAGACGGTCAGCGCGTACTTGGTGGAGAAGGAGCGGCCCGACTGGGCGTGGGTGACCTGCATGCCGCGGTCGAACTCGCCGGAGACGACGCGCATGAAGGCCAGGGTGTCGCGGTGGCGGCGGTCCATGCCCGCCTGCACCTTGAAGACCACGCCGGAGAACTCGTCGTCGACCTCGCGCTCGGCGTCCATCGCGCTGGTGGCCGCCTCGACGGCCGCCGGGTCCGACTCGCGGGCCGAGGGGGCCGGGGCCCGGGCGCACAGCGTGTCCAGGATCTGGTGGACGCCGAAGTTGAGCATCGCCGAGGCGAAGATGAGCGGGGAGGTCTCGCAGGCCTCGAAGAGGTCCTGGTCGTGCACGGCGCCGTCGGCGGCGAGCAGCTCGGCCTCCTCGACCGCGCGCTCCCAGGCGCCGTCCTCGCGCTCGAGGGCGGCGTCGGGGGAGTAGTGCTCCTCGGGGCTGATGTGGGCGCCGCCGGCGGTGCGCAGGAAGCGGACGTACTCGTCGACCTCGCCGTCGGAGCTGACCCGGGCCAGGCCGCGGAAGTCGCCGGCCTCGCCGACCGGCCAGTACAGCGGGGTGGGCTGCAGGCCGATCTCGGTGACGATCTCGTCGACGAGCTCGAGCGGCTCGCGGCCCGGGCGGTCCCACTTGTTGATCACGGTGACGATCGGCAGGCCGCGCGCCTTGCACACGCGGAACAGCTGCAGGGTCTGCGGCTCGAGGCCCTTGGCGGCGTCGATGAGCATCACCGCGGCGTCGACGGCCATGAGCACGCGGTAGGTGTCCTCGGAGAAGTCCGCGTGGCCGGGGGTGTCCACGAGGTTGATCACGTAAGGGTCCTCGGCGGCGGCCGCGTCGCCCTCCGGGGCGTACTCGAACTGCAGGGCCGAGGAGGCGATCGAGATGCCGCGGTCCTTCTCCATGTCCATCCAGTCGGAGACGGTGGACTTGCGGCCGGCCTTGCCGTGGACGGCGCCCGCCTCGGCGATCATGTGCGCGTGCAGGGCCAGCGCCTCCGTCAGCGTGGACTTACCCGCGTCCGGGTGGGCGATCACGGCGAAGGTGCGGCGGCGGCTGGCTTGCGCGGCGGTGTCGGTCATGGGGATCTAGCCTAGTCGCCGGTGGATCCGGTTCTGCGCGGCGGTGAGCCCCTCGGAGACGATGAGCTCCACGGCGCGCGCGGCGAGGGCGACTCCGGCACCCAGGTCGGCCGACGCGGCGTCGTCAATCGGGGCGAGCACCCAGTCCGGCACGGACATGCCCTGCGGAGGGCGACCCACGCCCACGCGCACGCGCAGGTAGTCGCGGGTGTCCAGGTGCCCGGTCAGGGATTTGAGCCCCCGGTGGCCGTTCTCGGAGCCGCCGGCGCGCACGCGCACCACGCCCGGGGCGAGGTCGAGCTCGTCGTGGACGACGATGACCCGCTCGGCCGGCACGCCCAGGCGGCGGGCCAGGGGAGCGACGGCCTCGCCGGAGAGGTTCATGTAGGTGCGCGGGCGCAGGGTCACCACCGTCGCACCGGCGGCCTCGGAGAGGTCGGTGTCCGCGAGCTCGTCGAGGACCATGTGCCCGGCGTTGTGGCGGGTGGCCTCGTACTGCGCGCCGGGGTTGCCCAGGCCGACGACGAGCCAGTCGGCGCGCTCCGGGGCGGCCGGCTGCGGGGCGGGCTTGGCGGGACGGAGGCGGGCGAGGAGATTCTGCAGGACGTTCACGGTAGAGCATCGTTTCACATATGCTGGGGGCATGAGCATCCTCTCCCAGCTGGCCGTCCCCGTCATCGCCGCGCCCATGGCCGGCGGGCCCTCGATCCCGCGCCTGGTCGAGGCCGTGGCGCGGGCCGGTGGCCTGGGCTTTCTCGCCGGAGGCACGCTGCCTGCGGAGAAGTTCGTCCCCCAGCTCGGGGAGGTGGACCCGGCCGCGGGTGCGTGGGGCGTGAACCTCTTCGCCCGCCAGAACCCGTACCACTCGCTGGGCCAGGTCCGCGAGGTCGCCCGCCTGCTCGAGCCGTACTTCGCCGAGCGCGGCCTGGAACGGCCCCGGGTGCCCGAGGTCGACTACGACTACGGCTGGGACGGCAAGTTCGCCGCCGTGCTCGATTCCGCGCGCGCCGGGCGCGGGCCCGCGGTGGTCAGCTGCACCTTCGGACGCTTCACCCTCGAGGAGACCGCGGCGCTGCGCGAGGTCGGGGTCGAGGCCTGGGTGACCGTCACCCACGAGCGCGATGCGGTGGCCGCCGCGCGTGCCGGGGCGGACGCGCTGGTGGTCCAGGGCCCCGAGGCCGGCGGGCACCGCGCCACCTGGACGGTGGAGACGCTGCCGGACCTGCGGCCGCTGTCGGCGCTGGTCGCCGCCGTCGCCGAGGTCACCGACCTGCCGTTGGTCGCCGCCGGCGGATTGACGACGCCGCGCCGCGTCGCCCGTGCGCTGACCTGGCCCGGCGTCGCCGCCGTGGCCTGCGGCTCGGCCTTCCTGCTGTCCGAGGAGGCCGGCACCTCGGCGGCGAACCGTCAGCTGCTCGCCGCCGGTGAGGCCGACACGGAGACGACGCGGGCCTTCTCGGGGCGGCACGCGCGCGGACTGGAGACGGCGTTCACGCGTGCCCACCGCGAGCTGCCGCCGAGCTACCCGCAGCTGAACATGATGCTCAAGCCGCTGCGCGGCGAGCCGGAGTTCGCCTACTGCCTGGCCGGCGAGAACTACCGGGACGCGAAGTCCGCCCCGGCCGGCGAGGTCGTGGCGTATCTCTCGGGTGCCGACGGGGCGGACCGTGGGGCGGTCGACGATGGGGCGTAGGGAGCGCGTCGGCCTGCGGGCGCTCTACCGCCGCGGGCTGTCGGTGACGGACCTGGCCGCAGCCGCTCCCGAAGACTGGCACCAGGCGCGCAACCCGTTCGCGCCGCCGAGCCCGGACAACCCGCTGGGGGTCCACGTGAAGTCGAAGTGCTGCCGCTCGCACCCGCGGTGCATCGCGTGCCCGGTGGTGCACCGCCGCCTGCGCGCCGAGGGGGACTACTCGGCGGCGGCGGTGCAGCGCGCCCGGCGCTGGTAGGCGCGGCCTGGAGTCGGCGCGGGGCTCAGCGCTCGAAGACGGTCCGGTTCTCGATGCGGCCGAGCCCGGCGATCTCCACGGCCACGACGTCGCCGTCGGTGAGGTAACGGCGCGGGTCGCGGGCGTGGCCCACCCCGCCCGGGGTGCCGGTCACGATGACGTCGCCCGGGTCCAGCGGGTAGAGGTGCGTGATGTAGGCGATCAGGTCCTCCGGGGTGAAGACGAGGTCGTCGGTGGGGGTGGACTGGACCTTTTCACCGTTGAGCCAGGTCGCCAGCTCCCCGCCGCGCTGCCAGGAGTCGGCCGTGGTCAGCCAGGGACCGAAGCCGGCTGAACCCTCGAGGGACTTGCCCTGGTGCCACTGCAGCGTGCGGTTCTGGAAGTCGCGCAGCGAGTAGTCGTTCATCACCGCGTAGCCGGCGATGTGCGCGCCGGCCTCGGCCGCGGTGACGCGGCGGGTGCGTTTGCCGATGACGACGGCCAGCTCGCCCTCCCAGTCCAGCGCCTTGTTGGCCCACTCGGGCACGACGACGTCGTCGGCCGGGCCGGTCAGCGCGTCGGCGAACTTGATGAAGAGCGTGGGGTACTCGGCGGGCGTGCGCCCCATCTCCCTGATGTGGTTGGCGTAGTTCAGCCCGACGCAGATGATCTTCCGCGGCGCGGGGACCACCGGAGCCAGGTCCTTCGGCTCGAACTCGACCGGGGCGCCCGGGGCGTCCGCGGCGATCTGAGCCCAGTCCTCCTCCCGCAGCAGGGAGCCGACGTCCGCGTGGCCGGGGACCGGCACCGCGGTGGTGTCGGACTCGACGCGCACGGCGCGGGTGCCGGTGGGGGTTCGGAGGGTGGCGAGACGCATTGTCGTTCCTTTCGGGAGGGAGGGGGAGGGGCCTTGTCAGTCGGCGTCGAAGTCGCTGAGCTGTCCGGTGCCGCCGAACAGCCAGGCCACGACGACGGCTCCGGGGTCGAGCACGCCGTCGGTGCCCGTGCCGATGTAGCTGGCGCGTCCCTTGCGCGCGGCCAGGCCCGCGGTGCCGGTGGCCCCGTCGCGGGCGGCCGCGAAGATCTCCGGCAACGCCTCCGCGGTCTCCGCAGTCTCAGCGGTCTCAGCGGCGTCGGCTGCGGGGGCGAGGGCGTCGACGAGGGTGCGGTCGCCGACCCGGGCGCCGCCCAGGGCCTGGACCTCGGTCAGGCCGCGGCGCAGGCCCTCGGCGAGTCCGTCGGCGCCGGCGAGCTGGCTAAACAGCGTGCCGAGCACGGCGCCGGAGGTGCCGCCGGCGCGCACGAACATCCGCCGGGAGAGGTTCTCGAGCACGGTGGCGTCGTCGCCGCGCAGGGGCAGCTCGAGATCGCCGAAGGCGGCCGACATGTTGGCGCCGAAGTCGCCGTCGCCGGCTATCCGGTCGAGCTCGCCGAGCGGTTCGACCGCGCCCTGGACGCGCTCGATGAAGGCGCTCAGCCACTCGTTGGCCGGGGCGTCCCCGTCGCCGGGCTGTCCGATCCCCGAGTCGAGGCGGGCCGGGCGGTACTCCCCGGCGCCGCGGGCGGCGCCGGCGTCCGGGGCTCCGGCGATGCGGTGCGGCCAGGCGGGCGCGCCGGTGGGGGCGTCGAGCAGCTCGGTGAACTCGGCGGAGGCCTTCATGAGCGTCACCGAGACCCCGGCCATCGACACCGAGGTCACCAGGGAGCCGACGATGCCGCGGGAGACGGTGACGCCGTGGTCGTCGAGCCAGGAGACGGCCTGGCCGTACATCAGGTCCAGCTCGAGGCGCGAGGTGCCGCCCAGGCCGTTGACCAGCAGGTAGACCTCGTCCCCGGAGTCGAGGGAGAGGGCCTTCGCCACCGGGGAGAGCAGCCTGGCCGTGATGCTCGAGGCGTCCTCCGCGCGTTCACGCGACCTGCCGGGCTCGCCGTGGATGCCGACGCCGAGCTCCATCTCGCCGGGGCCCAGGTCGAAGGTCGCCCGGCCCGTGGTGGGCAGATGGCCCGGGGCCAGGGCGGCGGCCATGGAGCGGGAGGAGTCGGCGGCGCGCTGGGCGAGCTCGGCGACGGTGTCGAGGTCGTCGCCGCGGGCGGCGGCCGCCCCGGCGATCTTCTCGACGAGCACCGTGGCGCCCGTGCCGCGCCGCCCGGGCCCGTCGTTCTGCTCGGGGGTGGCGTCGGAGTCGGGGGAGTCGGTGGCCACGTCGTCGGCGACGACGACCTCCCGGGTCGCGGTGTCGGCGCAGGCGCGGCGGGCGGCGGCGAAGTTCATGATGTCGCCGGTGTAGTTCTTGACCACGTGCAGCACCCCGGCGCCGCGGTCGGCCCAGCGGGTCGCCGCCGCGATCTGCACCGCGTTCGGGGAGGTGAACAGGCGCCCGGGCACGGCGGCGTCGAGCATGCCCGCCCCGACGAAGCCGGCGTGCAGCGGCTCGTGGCCGGAGCCGCCGCCGGAGAGCACCGCGACGCGGTTGGCGTCGCGCCCGGTGGCGTGGGCGATGAACCCCTCCTCGTGCCACTCGGCGTCGGGGTGGGCGGCGACGAGCCCGCCGAGCGCCTCGGCGAGGTGGTCGTCCGCGTTGTTTCGGAAGGACCGGTGGAACTCGGTGGCGGAGTCGCTCATGTGGCCAGGGTAACTAAAACGGCCGGCGTGAGGTGCTCACAGCGCCCGCGCGAGCGGGTCGCGCTCCGGGGCGAGCGGCGCGACGCGGGCACGGGCCCCGGCGACCCAGTACCGCCGGGAGCCCGCGATGAGGGGCACCAGCTCCACGTCGACGAGCGCCGGGTGGTCGTCGCCCAGCCGGCTGACCGCGGCGATCGCCTCCGCGACCGGCTCCAGGGCGGCCGCCGGGGTTCCCGACCAGCCGCGCAGCAGGTCGGCCGCGGCCAGCTCCTCGAGCATGACCCGCGCATCGCTAGGCGAGACGGGAGCCACGCGCCAGGAGACGTCGCCGGCCAGCTCCGCGGTAGGCCCCGAGACCGCCACCGAGACCATCGGCCCCAGCGCCGGATCCTCGATGCCGCGCACCCGCAGCGAGGTCCCGGGCCCGACCGTCGCCTGCACCGTCAGCCCGGCCGGCTCCGCCCCCGCGGCCTGCGCCAGGCGGGAGAGCGCCACCCACGCCGCGCGCATCTGCCCGACATCGCCGATGTTGCGGATCGCCGAACCCAGGTCCGCCCGCGAGCGCAGCGCCGGGTGCGTCGCCTTGAGCACCACGTCCCAGCCGAACTCCTCCGCCGCGGCGACGGCCTCGTCGAGGCTCGCGACGCGCCGGAAGTCGAGCACGTCCACACCGTAGGCGGCGAGCACCTCTCGGCACTCGTCGTCGGTGAGCTCACGGCCGGCGGGCGCGTCCACGAGCACGGAATTGACGACGCCGCGCGCGACGTCCACGTCCGCCTCCCCGGCGGCGTCCGCCGTCCCCGACGCCGGCGCGCTGCGGCGCAGCGCGATGTGGGCGAGCGCCTCGAGCGCCCCGGCGTAGGTGGGCGTCACCGGCAGCTCGCCGCGGGCCTCCGGACCGGCGTCCCCGGTCACGGCGCCGGGCAGCTCGCCGAAGCCGGTGTAGGCGGCCACCAGTGGCACCCGCGCGTCCGCCGCGAGCCGCGTGAGCCCCTTGTGGGCGCTTTGCAGCACGGGCTCGCCGAGCTCGACGACGGCGACCACCACGGCGTCGGCACCCGAGTCCAGCGCATCGCGGGTGGCAGAAAGGAGGGCGGGCACCGGGTCGCCCTCGGCGGTGTGCGCGGTGGGGACGAGCCCGTAGCGGCGCGCGGCCTGGGCCATCTGCCCGGTCAGCCCGGCGGAGTTGGCGATCACGGCCACGTTCGGCCCCGCCGGGGCGGGCTGGCGGGCGAGGATCTGGGCGATGTCCACCAGCGTCTCGCGGTGGGGGACCACCATGGCCCCGGTGTGCCGGATGACCGCGTCGACGGCCGCCGGCGGGGCGGCGGGCAGCCCGTCGACCTCGTGGTGGCGCGCCGAGGACAGCGCCCGGGAGGGCAGGAAGACCGCGGTGGGCTTGGCGGCGGCCAGGCGGCGCAGCACCCGGAAGAAGGTGCGCGGGTTGCCGGCGGTGTCCAGGGAGAGCAGGCAGACCTCGGTGGCCGGGTCGTCGAGCCAGTACTGCATGACGTCGTTGGCGGTGACGTCGGCGAAGGCGCCGGTGGCCATCGCGCTGGCCAGGCCCACGCCGCGCTCGAGCACCCGGGAGAGCACGAGCGCGGCCACCCCGGCCGACTGCGCGAAGAGGCCGACGTGCCCGGCCCGCGGCGTCGGCGCCGGCGAGGCGTTGAGCCGGACGTGCTCGTCGGCGGCGATCAGCCCCAGGGAGGCCGGCCCCAGCGCGCGCAGGCCGCGGCGCCGGGCGGCGGCCACGAAGCGCTGCGCCTCGTCGCCGGCCAGGCGCGGGCTGCGGCCGCGGGCGAGCATGAGCACCCCGGTCGCACCCAGCTCGGCGGCCGCGTCGAAGACCGCCTCGAGCTCATCGGGCAGGAACTCGGCGACCACCAGATCCACCGGTGAGTCCAACCCGCGCACCGCGTGCGCGGTGCGCCCGGCGGCGGGCACCGGGGCGTCGTCAATCGTCTCTGGGCTGGTCAGTGCGCACTGCAGGGAACCGGCGAAGCCGCCCTCGGCGATCGCGCGGGCGATGGGGCCGAGTGCGGCCTCGGTGCCGACGACGGCGATGGAGTCCGGGTGCAGCAGACGGCGCACGGCGGCGGCCTCGGCGCGGTGGGCGCGCCGGGCCATGACCTCGCGGGAGTCGCCGGTGGGGGTCAGCGGGAAGTCGACGACGACCTCGCCGGACTCGAGGCGCGGGTGGACGTCGTAGCCGGCGCGGACGAAGACCTGGATCATCGCGCGGTTCTCGGCGAGCATCTCGGCGAAGAAGCGGTCCACCCCGGCCTCGCGGCCGTGGTCGGCGAGGTGCTCGAGCAGGATCGCCGCCAGGCCGCGGCCCTGCTGGTCGTCGCGCACGAGGAAGGAGACGTCCGCCGTGCGCCCGGGAAGTGCGTCGACGACGGCGTAGCCGGCCACGGCGACGACCGCGCCGCGCACCGTGGCCACCAGCGTGACCCGGTCCGCGGTCGCGGGTGCGGTCCAGGCGTCGAGGTCCGCCTCGGTCAGCTCGGGGTGCGAGGCGAAGAAGCGCAGGTAGCGGGAGCGCTCGGAGACCCCGGCGTAGAAGTCGACCAGGAGGGCGCGGTCGGCGGGGCGGGTGGTGCGCAGGGTGGCCAGGCGGCCGTCCGCGAGCAGGACGTCGGCGGTCCAGCCGTCGGGCGTCTCGCAGGTCATCAGGGCTCCTCGGTCGGCGGCGGGGTGACGTGGGCCACGTTACCGCAGGGGAGGGTGCCTCAGAGGAGCTTCTCGACGAGGTCGGCGGCGTCGGCGGCGATGATCGGCACCTCGTCGCGCTCCTTCTTGGCGAAGGGGCGCAGCACAAAGTCGGCCGGGTCCATCCGGCCCGGCGGGCGGCCGATGCCGCAGGACAGCCGCGTGTAGTCCTTGGTGCCCAGCGCCTTGGTCACCGAGCGCAGCCCGTTGTGGCCGTGGTCGCCGCCGCCGCGGCGCATGCGCACCTCGCCCAGGTCGAGCTCGAGCTCGTCGTGGGCGATCACGACGTCGGCCGGGGCGACGTGGAAGAAGTCCGCGAGCTGGCGCACCGGCCTGCCCGAGAGGTTCATGTAGCTGCCCGGCTTGGCCAGCACCACCTTGCGGCCGGGGCGCCCGCCGGGGCCCAGCGCGCGGGCCTCGGCCACCAGCGCCCCGGAGCGCTTGTGCGCGGCGAAGTGCGCCTGCGGCAGGCGCGAGGCCAGCTCGTCGACGACGGCGAACCCCAGGTTGTGGCGGGTGCCCTCGTAGCGCGGGCCCGGGTTGCCCAGCCCGACGACGAGCAGGGGCGAGTCCGGGGTGCGGGCGGGATCGGAGGCGTTCATGGCCCCCAGTATTGCAGGCCGGGCGCCCCGCTAGGATCGGGGGAATGAACGAGCACCAGTACGTCCTGACCTTCGGCTGCCCCGACCGGGTCGGCATCGTCGCCCGCCTCGCGGAGTTCCTCGCCGAGCGGGGCTGCACCATCACCGAGGCCTCCTACTTCCTCGACCCGCACACCGACTGGTTCTTCACCCGCCAGGCCGTGCGCGCCGACAGCGTGACCGAGACCGTCGAGCAGCTGCGCGCGGAGTTCGCGCCGGTGGCCGCCGAGTTCGGCGAGTCCGTGCAGTGGAAGCTGTGGGACACCGCCGAGGTCAAGCGTGCCGTCCTGCTGGTCTCCCGGCAGGGCCACTGCCTGCGCGACCTGCTCGGCCGGGTCGCCCAGGGCGACTACCCGATGGACGTGGTGGCCGTGGTGGGCAACCACGAGAACCTGCGCGAGGTCGCCGAGTCCCACGGCATCCCCTTCCACCACGTGCCCTTCCCGGCGGACCAGGTGGGCAAGCGCGCCGCCTTCAACGAGGTCGCCCGCATCGTCGACGGCTACGAGCCGGACGCGATCGTGCTCGCCCGCTTCATGCAGATCCTGCCGCCGGACCTGTGCGAGATGTGGGCCGGCCGCGCGATCAACATCCACCACAGCTTCCTGCCCTCCTTCATGGGGGCGCGGCCCTACCACCAGGCTTACCGGCGCGGCGTGAAGCTGATCGGGGCGACCTGCCACTACGTCACCAGCGACCTCGACGACGGCCCGATCATCGAGCAGGACGTCATCCGGGTCAGCCACAAGGACACCCCGGAGGACCTGGCGCGGCTGGGCCGCGACGCGGAGATGCAGGTCCTCGCCCGCGGCCTGCGCTTCCACCTCGAGGACCGCGTGCTCGTCTACGGCAACCGCACGGTCGTCTTCGACTAGCAGGCCCGGCCCGAAGGCGGGGCGTCCGGGCCCGAGACGGGAAAACCCGCCCGGCGACCGGGAAGGTCGCGGGGCGGGTCCTCGAGGGGGAGGGGAAAGCCGACTAGTCGGCGTCCTCCTCGGTGGCCTCGACGTCGGAGGCGTCGGTCTCGTCGATCTCCTCGGCGGCCTCGTCCTCGGCGTCCTCGTCCTCCTCCGGCTCCGGCCAGGAGATGGAGGCGATGAGGGTCTCCGGATCGGCGACCAGGGTGGTGTTGCCCGGCATCTGCAGGTCGCCGGCGGTGATCTTGGTGTCGATCTCCAGGCCCTCGACGGAGACGATGATCTCCTCCGGGATGTTGAGCACGTCGGCCTCGACGAGCAGCTCGTAGGCGTCCTGGACGGCGATGGTGCCGGCCTGCGGCTCGCCCTCGACGACGATCGGGACCTCGACCTCGACCTTCTCGCCGCGCTTGATGGCGAGCAGGTCGACGTGGTCGATGTCGAAGGTCAGCACGTTCTGGTCGACGTGCTTGACCATGGTCAGGTGCTTCTCGCCCTCGAGCTCGATCTCGACGATGGCGTTGACGCCGTGGTTGCGCACCAGCGACTGGATCTCGAGCAGCGGCAGCGAGAAGTGGATGGTCTCCGTGTCGCCGGAGTAGATGACGCCCGGCACGCGCCACTCACGGCGCAGACGGCGGGCGGCGCCCTTGCCGAACTCGGTGCGCGGCTCGGCCTGGAGAGTCTTGTAGTCGGCCATTTCTGGGTCCTCCTAGTTGAAGCGTTGTTGTCGGCCCGGCGGTGTCCCTGAAAATGACGGAAGGCCCGCGGCCGACCCGGTGATCGTTCTCGCCGAGTCTCCGCAGGCCTCGGGCGCGACCTGCGGGCAGGTGCGCCGAAGTATGGGAAGTTCAATCGCGTCGATAACGGCCGTGGGAGTCGTCCTCCCCGTGCCCTCGCCGAGACTTGAAGCACCTTACCACCCGGTCCCGGCCGGACGAAACTGCCCCCGCGACGAAACCGCCCCGCACCACCGCACGTGGCGGCGGGGCAGGGTGGTCCCACGGTCCCGGGCTCAAGGCCCGCGAACCGGGGGAGAGAACTAGGCGGAGCCCTCGAAGAGGTGGGTCACGGAGCCGTTCTCGAAGATCTCGTGGATCGTCTGCGCCAGCAGCGGGGCGATGGAGAGCACGGTCAGGTTCGACCAGCCCTCGGTCGACTGCGGCAGCGTGTCGGTGGTGATGACCTCCTCGGCGCCGCACTTGGAGAGGCGCTCGCGGGCCGGGTCGGAGAACACGCCGTGGGTGCAGGCGATGACGACGGACTTGGCGCCGGCCTCCTTGAGGATGCGCACGCCGCCGGCGATGGTGCCGCCGGTGTCGATCATGTCGTCGATGAGGATGCAGTTCTTGCCCTCGACGTCACCGACCACGCGGTTGGAGACGACCTGGTTGGCCACGTCGACGCTGCGGGTCTTGTGCACGAAGGCCATCGGCGCGCCGTCGAGGGTGTTGGCCCACTTCTCGGCGGTCTTGACGCGGCCGGCGTCCGGGGAGACGACGCAGAGGTTGTCCATGTCGTACTTGGACTTGATGTAGTCGGTCAGGATCGGCTGCGCGTGCATGTGGTCGACCGGGCCGTCGAAGAAGCCCTGGATCTGGTCCGTGTGCAGGTCCACGGAGACGATGCGGTCCGCACCGGCGGTGCGCAGCAGGTCGGCGACCAGGCGGGCGGAGATGGGCTCGCGGCCGCGGTGCTTCTTGTCCTGGCGGGCGTAGGGGTAGAAGGGCAGGACCGCGGTGATGGTGCGTGCCGAGCCGCGCTTGAGCGCGTCGATCATGATCAGCTGCTCCATCAGCCACTTGTTCAGCGGCTGGGTGTGCGACTGGATCACGTAGCAGTCGGAACCGCGGACCGACTCCTCGAACCGCACGAAGATCTCGCCGTTGGCGAAGTCGCGTGCCGTGGTCGGGGTCAGCTCGATGCCGAGCTCCTTGGCCACCTGGGTGCCGAGCTCCGGGTGCGCACGCCCGGAGAACAGCATCATGTTCTTGTGGGTCTGCTTCCAGTGGGCAGTCATGGGGGAGTTAACGCTCGCCTTCCTGCTGGTCGCCGCCGTCTGTGGGGTTGTTCGTGCCGGATGCGGCCTCGCGCGCCGCGCGGGCGGCGTCGGCGGCCGGCGTACCGGGCCGCTTGCGTTCCACCCAGCCCTCGATGATGCGCTGCCGTCCGGCGGAAACCGCGAGCGCACCTGCGGGGACATCCTCCTTGATCACTGTACCCGCCCCCGAGTACGCCCCGTCACCCACGGTCACCGGAGCGATGAACATGGTGTCCGAGCCGGTGCGCACGTGCGAGCCGACCTTGGTGCGGTGCTTGTTGACGCCGTCGTAGTTGACGAAGACGCTCGAGGCGCCAATGTTAGACTCCTCGCCGATCTCCGCGTCGCCGACGTAGGTCAGGTGCGGCACCTTCGAGCCGCGGCCGATGGTGGCCTTCTTCGCCTCGACGAAGCCGCCGAGCTTGCCCTCCTCGCCCAGCGTGGTGCCCGGGCGGATGTAGGTGAACGGGCCGACGTTGGCGCGCGCGCCGATCTCGGACTCGAAGCCGTGGGTGCGCACCACGTGGGCACCCTCGCCGACGACCATGTCGGTCAGCGTGGAGTCCGGGCCGACGACGGCGTCGTCGGCGATGCGGGTGGCCCCGCGCAGCTGGCAGCCCGGCTCGATGACGACGTCCGAGCCGATCTCGACGGTGACGTCGATCCAGGTGGTGGCCGGGTCGATCACAGTGGCGCCGCCGCGCATGGCGCGCTCGACGACACGGCGGTTGAGCTCGCGGCCGGCGGCGGCCAGCTGCACGCGGTCGTTGACGCCGGCGAGCTGGGCCGGGTCGTCGGTGCGGTGGGCGGCGACCTTCTCGCCGTCGCCGCGGGCGATGGCCAGCACGTCGGTCAGGTAGAGCTCGCCCTGGGCGTTGTCGGTGTCGAGGCGGCCGAGCGCGGAGCGCAGCACCGCGGCGTCGAAGGCGAAGATGCCGGAGTTGACCTCGTGGATGGCGCGCTCGGCGTCGGAGGCGTCCTTCTGCTCGACGATGGCGGTGACCTCGTCGGACTCGTTGCGCACGATGCGTCCGTAGCCGGTCGGGTCAGCCAGCTCCATGGTCAGCACGGTCACCGCGGCGCCGGAGTCGCGGTGGGCGGCGGCCAGGCCGGCCAGGGTGTCCGGCTGAAGCAGCGGGACGTCGGCGTTGGTGACCAGCACGGTGCCGGCGAAGTCGGGCAGCTCGTCGAGGCCGCAGCGCACGGCGTCGCCGGTGCCGTTCTGCTCGGCCTGGACGGCCTGGCGGATCCCGCGGCCCAGCTCGGCGGCGACCTCGTAGACGGCGGGGGAGACCTGCTCGCGGCCGTGGCCGACCACGGCGACGACCTCGGCGGCCCCCGCCCCGGCCGCGGCGTGCAGACTGTGCGAGAGCAGGCTGCGCCCGCCGATGGCGTGCAGCGTCTTCTGCTTCTGCGACTTCATGCGCGTGCCCTGGCCGGCGGCGAGGACGATGACGGCCAGATCCTGGGTGGTGTCGCTCACGGGCGGGAAACCTCCGTGCGGCGCTTCGTGCGCCGCGGGTCGATGTGTGCGGGGATTGTGCGGGTCGGCGGCGCGGGGCGCCCGTGTGGGCTGCGTCGCGTCGCCCGGCTAGGGGCAAGCATAACTGTGCGGCGTATCCGGTTTCGCTTGACGACGCCGCGCGGTGCCCCTCAGTGCTCCGAGACCTCCCGTAGGCGGTGGGCACCGACGGTGCCCGCGAGCCCGAGGACGGCGAGGAAGACCAGGGCGGCGTCGGCGCCGAGGGCGGCGACGCCGGCCGAGACCGCGCCCACCGCCAGCAGGGCCACGCCCATCAGGGTGTTCGCGCCGGCGACGTACTCGGTGCGCCGGTCACCCTCGGCCATGTCGACGACGTAGGTCTTGCGGGCGACCCGGATGCCGGTGTGCACCAGCGTGACGGCGAAGAAGGCGACGGGGGCGACCCAGGCGAGCAGGCCGTCCGGCGCCCAGTGGTCCACGGCGACGACGGCCAGCAGGATCACCGCGGCGATCGCCGAGCCGTATGACATCACGGTGCGCGAGGAGATGTCGGAGAGCCAGCCGGAGACCCGGCCGCCGATCAGCGCGGCCAGCCCGGAGGCGGTCACGAAGGCGCCCAGGCCGGTCAGGTCGGTGCCCGCCTCGCCGGCCAGCAGCACCAGGAAGGTCGTCGACAGCGCGGTGACCAGCATCAGGGTGCGCACGATCCCGAAGGTGCGGAACTGGCGGTCGGCCGCGAAGAGCCGCGCGCAGGAGGAGAAGAAGTGCCAGTCCACGCCGCCCTTTCCCGCCGACGTCTCGTCGGCGGGGGCGTCGTCAATCGAGGTGGAGGGGTCGGCGACGCCGGCGAAGACGCGCGCGGCGACCACCCACGCCAGGGCGGCCACCCCGGAGAGCACCGCGATCGCCCAGACGGGCAGGTCGGAGCCGGCCAGGCCGAGCGCGAGGCCGCCGATCAGGGCGACCAGGCCGCCGAGCTCGGTGGCGCGTCCGGTCACGCGGCCGCGGCGGCCCTTGGAGACGGTGCGGCCCTGGACGTCCTTCGAGGAGATCGAGCACACCGAGCGCGACAGGGCGAGCACCGCCAGGCAGACGAGGACGACCACGCCGAGGGCCGTACCGCGCAGGGCCGCGGCCGCGGCGGCGATGCCGGCGGCACCGGCGGCCTGGCCGAGCGCGCCGAGGATCCAGGCGTGTACCCGCGAGCGCTGCGCCTTCACCCACGGGGTGATGGCGGCCTGGGGGAGCATGGAGCCGGACTCGCGGATCGGCACCAGGAGGGCGGAGAGGGCCGCCGGCACCCCGGCGGCGGTGAACAGCCAGGGCAGCACCGACTTCGGGGAGATGATCTGGTCGCCGACGTTCTGCAGCCCGTTGGCCCACACGAAGCGGCGGGCGTTGTGTTCTTCGAGTTCGCGTTCGTCCATTTGGGCATAACGCTACCGCGCGGCGGGACGTTCGGCGCGACCACCGCCGGGGGTGCGGGGGAGAGGCGGACGGCTACAGTGGCCTGCAGTATCCGTCGAAAGGAGTATCCGCCGTGAATCCCATCGGACGTCGCACGCTGTTCAAGGGTGCCGCCGCGGCCGTCGTGCTCGCTGGCGCCGGCGCCGCCCTGACCGCCTGCGGCGACGACCAGCCGCAGCCGCAGGGCTACGAGGGGGACCGCCGTCCGCTGCCGGTGCCGCCACTCGACGAGGGCGAGATGGTCGGCGGCGAGCGCGTCTTCCACCTCGACGCCGGCGCCCACGAGGTCAACGTGCTGCCGGACAGGAAGACCCGTGTGTGGGGCTTCAACGGCGGGCACCTGGGGCCGACGCTCTACATGCGCCGCGGCGACCGGGTGCGCATGCACGTGCACAACGGCCTGGACACGATGACCACCATCCACTGGCACGGCATGAAGCTGCCGGCGGTCTCCGACGGCGGGCCGCACTCGCGCATCGAGCCCGGTGAGACCTGGGAGCCCGGTTGGACGGTCGAGCAGCCAGCGGCGACGCTGTGGTACCACCCGCACCCGCACATGGAGACCGAGCTGCACGCCTACCGCGGGCTGGCCGGCGGCATCGTCATCGCCGACGACGTCGCCGACGGGCTCGACCTGCCGCACGAGTACGGCGTCGACGACATCCCGGTGGTCCTGATGGACCAGAAGTTCAACGAGGACGGCTCGCTCAACGAGGAGATCGACCCGGACCTCGGCCTCAAGGGCGACACGCCCACGGTCAACGGCATCACCGCCCCGACCTTCGAGGCGACCACGAAGCGGCTGCGCCTGCGCCTGCTCGACGCGGCGACGATGCGCTTCTTCAACCTCGCCTTCGACGACGGCCGTAAATTCCAGCTGGTGGCCACGGACTCCGGGCTTCTCGACGCCCCGGAGACCCTCACCGAGCTGCGCATGAGCCCCGGCGAGCGCGCCGAGGTCGTCGTGGAGCTCGAGGAGGGCGAGACGACGATGCTCAAGGCGGTGCCGTTCGAGGAGAACATGGACGTGCCCGAGGACGAGTACTCGCTGGACTTCGGGCTCAAGGACACCTTCGAGCTGCTCGAGATCACCGCGGCCGACTCGCTTACCGAGCCGGTCGGCCCGGTGCCCGAGGTGCTCGACCCGGCCGCCGCGAAGGAGCCGGACGTGAAGGGCGCGCCGGAGCGCGACTTCGCGCTGAACACCTTCGAGATCAACGGGCGCACGATGGACATGTCCCGGGTGGACCTGGCCATCGACCACGACGGGCCCGAGGTGTGGACGGTGACCAACGAGAACACCGACTGGATCCACAACTTCCACATCCACAACTCCCGCTTCCGCATCCTCGAGGTGAAGGACACCGACCTGCCCGTGCCCACGACCGGCTGGCGCGACACCGTGCAGCTGCCGCCGGGGGCCACCGCACGTCTGGCGGTCGAGTTCGGCCACTACCCGGACCCGGAGTGGGCCTACATGTACCACTGCCACATGCTGCTGCACGAGGACTCCGGGATGATGGGCCAGTTCGTCATGACCGAGCTGGACCAGGAGCCGCGGCTGAATCCGGTGGCCTACTCCGAGGGCCTCCATGAGGACCACGCGGCGCACGCGCACTGATGGATCGCTGAAGGATACGGGTCGTGGATGAGGTGACGGGGTCGGAGCAGGCGCCCGAGACCGACTGGCGCGGCTTCCGCAACGCCTGGGTGGCCTCGACGCTGACCCAGGTGCTGGTCGTGGTCCCCGTGCGCCTGCTCTTCGGGCTGGTCGGTTGGATGACGGTGCTGACCGTGATGTACGGGCTGACCATCCTGCCCCTGATCAATCTGCTCGTGCTGGGCCGTCTCGCTCTGCTCTACCGCCCGCGCGGCGCGGGGCGGGGCCTGCGTCTCACGCCGTGGGAGCGGCGCCTGGCGGGCCTGTACTTCATCGGCCAGGCCGTGGTGCTCGCGTTCATGGTCGACGCCACCGACACCCCGGACCGCCCCTGCCCCGGGGGCTCGATGTACCCGGTGCTGCTCCTGGCCGGGGGCTGCCGCTTCGCCGAGGTGGCGACCGGTGTGGTGGTCGTCGGCGGGCTGCTGCTGATGCTCGCCGCCTACGTGGGCCTCCGGGTCCTGGCCACCCGCCGGGTGCTGCGGCGCCGGCGCGAGCGGCGGGGCAGGTCGACTGATTCGTCGGGGCGGGGACGCCGTTGAGTCGGCCGAGCCGGAGACGGATACGTAGGAACTGATATAGCATCCGTCCCATGACCGGATGGACGGGCCCGGGCCCCGGGCACAGGCAGACGTCGGGTTCACCCGCCTTCTGGATCGGCTGGGTGGTCTCGGCGGTCACGGTGTGCCCGCTGGTGCTCGTCCTGCGTGCCGTCATGGGGTTGGGCGGCTGGATACTGCTGATGCTGCTCATGTTCGGCCTCGTCGGCCTGCCGGTGCTCAACCTGGTCCTGGTCGGCCTGCTCGTGCTGGCGAACCGGCCGTGGCGCACGGGAGGCGTCCGGAGCCCGGGGCGCGGGGAGGCCTGTCTGGCCGGCATGTTCTTCCTCGCCCAGCTCGTGGCGCTGGGGTTCGTGCCGGACTTCGGCGACATGCCCGACCCCCGCTGCGAGAGCGGGGCCGTCTACCCGCGGATGTTCTACCCCGCGGGGTGCGGGTTCGCGGAGACGGCGTCGCGCGCCCTCGTCATCGGCGGGGCGGTGGCGGCGGTGACCGCCTACGCCGGCCTGGTCATCTGCTCGCTGCGGTGAACGCTGCGGCCGGCGCAGGCGTGGGGTGGCCCTGCCGGCTACGGCGACCCGGAAAAGCTTCCCCACCAGGACTCGAACCTGGAATGACGGTACCAAAAACCGTAGTGTTGCCATTACACCATGGGGAACCGCGCGCGGTGGGACCGTGCGCTTCGTGCATACGATACCGCACCACCGCGGCCGCCCAGTCGCCGCAGGGGAGCATGTGTGTCAGTCGCGATAGGCTGTTACCCATGGCCAGGCAGAGGATGACGGGCAGGCAGCGCCGCGAGCAGCTCATCGAGATCGGCAGGCGGGCCTTCGCCGAACGCGGCTTCGACGGCACCAGCGTCGAGGACATCGCCGCGCGCGCCGGCGTGAGCAAGCCGGTGGTCTACGAGCACTTCGGCGGCAAGGAGGGCCTCTACGCCGTCGTCGTCGACCGGGAGATGAACCACCTGGAGAAGGTCATCACCGAGTCCCTCGTGCGCGGACGCTCCCGCGAGCGCATCGAGAAGGCCGTCGTGGCGCTGCTGACCTACGTCGAGCAGGACACCGACGGCTTCGTCATCCTCGTGCGCGACGCCGGCGCGGGGCAGGCCACCGGCGAGCGCTCCTACTCGACCCTGCTCAACCAGGCCGTCAGCCAGGTCTCCCACATCCTCGGCGACAAGTTCGAGCGCCAGGGGCTCAACCGTGACCACGCGGTTCTCTACGGCCAGGCGATGGTCGGTATGGTCTCCATGTCCGCGCAGTGGTGGCTCGAGCACCGCGAGGTGCCCAAGGACGAGATCGCCGCGCACATCGTCAACCTGTGCTGGAACGGGCTGGCCGGCCTGGAGCCGGAGCCCGCGCTCTCCGAACCCGCCGCCAAACTGCGCACCGAACTCGAGAAAGAAGGAATCTAGGTGGCCCGCACCGCCGCTGGACACGGGAAGACAACCGAGAAGGGGACCGGGGCGATGCTCTCGGGGCTGCTCGAGGTCGCCGCCACGGACCCGAAGATGCGCGGGCTGGTCGCCAACGTCGGCGACCCCACCCTGCACGTCACGGGCATCGACCAGGCCCGCAGCTGGGCGCTGGGCGCACTGGCCCGTAAGACCCCGCTGCTGGTGGTCACCGCCACCGGCCGTGAGGCCGAGGACCTGACCGCCGAGCTGCGCGCGATGCTCGGCGAGACGGTCGCGCTCTTCCCCAGCTGGGAGACCCTGCCGCACGAGCGCCTCTCCCCGGGCGCGGACATCGTCGGCCGCCGCGCCGCCGTCCTCGACCACCTTCAGGACACGCAGGTGGTGGTCACCCCGGCGCGCGGCTTCTGCCAGCCGGTGCTCAAGACCGCCGCCGGGCGCGAGGGCCTGGTGCTCGCCGAGGGAGAGGAGCACGACTTCTCCGCCCTGACCGAGCAGCTGGTCTTCCGCGCCTACGAGCACGTCGACATGGTCGCCCGCCGCGGCCAGTTCGCCGTGCGCGGCGGCATCCTCGACGTCTTCCCGACGACCGCAAACTACCCCGTGCGCGTCGAGTTCTGGGGCGACGAGGTCAGCGAGATCCGCCAGTTCTCGGTGGCCGACCAGCGCACCATCTCCGAGATCGAGGTCGGCCGCGTCGAGATCTACCCGGCCCGCGAGCTGCTGATCACCGACGAGGTCGCCGCCCGTGCGGAGAAGCTCGCCGTCGAGCACCCCGGCAACCCCACGCTGACCGAGCTGCTCACCCGCGTCTCCGAGCGCACCTACGCCGACGGCATGGAGGCGATCCTGCCGGCGCTGACGGACACCCCGCTGGTGCCGCTGACCGACCTGCTGCCCGAGGGAACCCACGTGATGCTGGTCAACCCGGAGAAGATCCGCACCCGCATCCACGACCTGGAGACCACCGACAACGAGTTCCTCGCCGCCGGCTGGGAGGCCGCCGCCATGGGAGCGGCCGGGCCGGTGGCCGCCGAGGGCGTGGACACCTCCGCGGCGTCCTACCTCGACGTCGAGACCCTCGAGGACGCCGCCCGCGACCGCGGCCTGCCGTGGTGGACCTTCGCCCCGCCCGGCATGTTCGTCGCCGGCGAGGAGGTCACCCTGCCCCTCGAGTTCGAGGCCGGCCCCGCCCCGCGCGGCGACCTCGGCGAGATCGACCAGATGATGGGCCGCCTCCACGAGCACACCCGGCACGGCGGGCGCGCCGCCTTCGTCACGCCCACCCGCGGGCTGGTCAAGCGCATGGCCGAGCGCTTCTCGGAGAAGGGCATCCCCAACCGGGTCGCCGAGCCCGGCGCGGTACCCGAGCCCGGCGAGATCATCATCTACCAGGCACTCTCGCACGCCGGACTGGTCTTTCCGGCGGTGGCCGACGCGGGCGTCGGCAAGCACACGCACCCACTCGTCGTGGTCACGGAGACGGACCTGACCGGCAACCGCGTCGGCGACATCGCCGGCGCCAAGCGCCGCCCGGCGCGCCGGCGCAACCGTGTCGACCCGCTCGCGCTGAAGGCCGGCGACTACGTGGTGCACGAGACGCACGGCATCGGCCGCTTCCTCAAGATGGCCGAGCGCACCATCAAGGCCGGCGACGAGACCTCGCGGCGCGAGTACATCGTCCTCGAGTACGCGCCGTCCAAGCGCGGGCAGCCCGCCGACCAGCTGTGGGTGCCCATGGACTCGCTCGACCTGTTGAGCAAGTACTCCGGCGGCGAGGCTCCCACCCTGTCGAAGATGGGCGGCTCCGACTGGAAGAACACCAAGAAGAAGGCGCGCGCCGCCGTGCGCGAGATCGCCGGCGAGCTCATCGAGCTCTACGCCAAGCGGCAGAGCGCGCCGGGGCACGCCTTCGCCGCCGACAGCCCCTGGCAGCGCGAGCTGGAGGACAACTTCCCGTTCGTCGAGACCGAGGACCAGATGGCGGCCATCGAGGCGGTCAAGGAGGACATGGAGAAGCCGGTGCCGATGGACCGCGTCATCGTCGGCGACGTCGGCTACGGCAAGACCGAGGTCGCCGTGCGCGCGGCCTTCAAGGCCGTCCAGGACGGCCGCCAGGTCGCCGTGCTCGTGCCGACCACGCTCTTGGCACAGCAGCACCTGGCCACCTTCGCCGAGCGCATGGACGGCTTCCCGGTGACCATCAAGGGGCTGTCGCGCTTCACCTCCGGCAGGGAGGCCAAGGAGATCCTCAAGGAGCTTTCCGACGGCACCGTGGACATCGTGGTGGGCACCCACCGGTTGCTGCAGACCGGCGTGAACTGGAAGAACCTGGGGCTGGTCATCGTCGACGAGGAGCAGCGCTTCGGCGTCGAGCACAAGGAGCACATCAAGGCGCTGCGCACCCACGTCGACGTGCTGACCCTTTCGGCCACCCCGATCCCGCGCACCCTCGAGATGTCGATGTCCGGCATCCGCGAGATGTCCACCATCCTCACCCCGCCCGAGGACCGCCACCCGGTGCTGACCTATGTCGGCCCCGAGGAGGAGCAGCAGGTCGCCGCCGCCATCCGGCGCGAGCTGCTGCGCGACGGGCAGGTCTTCTACATCCACAACCGGGTCTCCGACATCGAGAAGAAGGCCCGCCAGCTGCGCGAGCTGGTGCCCGAGGCGCGCATCGTCGTCGCCCACGGCCAGATGAGCGAGGAGATCCTCGAGCGCACCGTGCAGGGCTTCTGGGACCGCGAGTACGACGTCCTGGTGTGCACCACCATCGTGGAGACCGGCCTGGACATCCAGAACGCCAACACCCTGATCGTGGAGAACTCCCACCATATGGGGCTCAGCCAGCTGCACCAGCTGCGCGGCCGCGTCGGGCGTTCCCGCGAGCGCGGCTACGCCTACTTCCTCTACCCGAAGGGCACCACGCTCACCGAGACCTCGTACGACCGGCTCTCGACGATCGCGCAGAACAACGACCTCGGCGCGGGCATGGCCGTGGCCATGAAGGACCTCGAGATGCGCGGCGCCGGCAACGTGCTCGGCTCCGCGCAGTCCGGCCACATCGAGGGCGTCGGCTTCGACCTGTACATGCGCCTGGTCGGCGAGGCCGTGGAGACCTACCGCGCCCTGGCCGAGGGCAAGACCCTCGACGCCACCGACAAGGGCCCGAAGGAGATCCGCGTCGACCTGCCCGTCGACGCCCACATCCCGGAGAGCTACATCAACTCCGAGCGGCTGCGCCTCGAGGTCTACCGCCAGCTGGCCGCCTCCGAGTCCGATCAGGACCTGCAGCTGGCCGTCGAGGAGATGGAGGACCGCTACGGGCCCGTGCCCGAGGAGGTCGCCCGGCTGCTCTCCGTGGCCCGGCTGCGCCACCAGGCCCGCAGGGCCGGGGTGACCGACATCGCGGTGCAGGGCACGCGCATCAAGGTCCACCCCGTCGAGCTCAGCGACTCGCGCCAGGTGCGCCTCAAGCGGCTCTACCCGGGCTCGAACTACCGGGCCGCCGCCAAGGCGATCCAGCTGCCCTTCCCGAAGGCCGGGCGCAAGCTGACCGACCCGAAGCTGCGCGACGAGGACCTGCTGCAGTGGGTGGCCGACTTCCTCAGCGAGATGTTCGACCTCGAGCACGCCGACGTCCGCGGCGGCGGTGCCGATGAGGACGGCAAGGGCGCTGACGGTAAGGACAGCAAGTCCGGGAAGAGGCGGGTCGTCTCCGTCAGCGAGTGAGCCGGGGCTCAGGCCTCGGGGTCGCGCAGGCCGCCGGTCTCGCGCAGGTAGTGCAGGATCGCGCGCACCCGCCGATTGTCCTGCTCCGGGGAGAGCCCCAGGCGCAGGAAGATGTTCGCCACGTGCTTGGACACCGCCGCCGGCGAGAGCACCAGCTCGGCGGCGATGTCCGCGTTCGAGCGCCCGCGCGCCATCAGGTCGAGCACCTCGGTCTCCCGCGGGCTGAGCCGCTCCACGCCCGCCCCGCGCGAGCGGCGCAGCAGCGTGGCCGCGACCTCCGGGTCGATGACCATGCCGCCACCGGCGACCACCGACAGCGCGTCGAGGAACTCGCGCACGTCCGAGACCCGGTCCTTGAGCAGGTAGCCCGTGCCCGCCGCCGAGCGGTCCGCCTCGGCGAGCAGCCGGTCGGCGTGGGTGACCGCCACGTACTGGGAGAGCACCAGCACCGCCAGCCCCGGGTGCGTGCCGCGCACCTCCAGGGCCGCCACCAGGCCGTCGTCGCGCATGCCGGGAGGCATGCGCACGTCGGCGATCAGCACGTCGGGGACGTCTGCGGCGCCGAGCCCGGCCGCCCACGCGCGCAACTGCGCGGCGTCGGCAAGCTGGGCGCACACCTCGTGGCCGCGGCGGGTGAGCAGGCCCGCCAGGCCCTCGCGGAAGAGCACGGAGTCGTCGGCGAGCGCGATGCGCAGGGGAGCGGTCATCAGGATTCCTCTCCGATCAGTCCGGGTTCGCCGCGGTGGAGCAGCAGCGGGATGCGCGCGACGACCTGGGTCGGCCCGCCGGCGGGGGAGTGCACCGTCACGGTGCCGTCGAAGGCCTCCAGGCGGCCGGACATCTCGGCCAGCCCGCCGCCGGGGCGCACCTCGGCGCCGCCCGGGCCGCGGTCGACCACGGAGACGGTCAGCTCCGAGTCCGCGGTCAGCAGCACGGTCACCGGTGCGCCGGGGGCGTGGCGCGCACAGTTGGTCAACGCCTCGGAGGCGAAGAAGTAGGCCGCGGCCAGCACCGCCGCCGGCAGCTCCGGCAGCGGGTGGGGCGCGCGCACCTGCACGTGCGAGCCGTAGGAGGCGGCCACCGCGCCCACGGCGGCGGCCAGGCCTTCGTCGACGAGCACCTGCGGGTGGATGCCGTGCACGGTCGCTCGCAGCGCCGTCAGGCCCTCGCCGAGCAGTTTCCGGGCTCGGGCCAGCTCACGGGCCAGTTCCCCGGGAGCCGAGCCCGTACCGGCCTCCTCGGCGAGCATCTCCGCCTCGCCGAGCGCCATCGCGGCGGCGACGAAGTACTGCTGCGCGCCGTCGTGCAGGTCGCGCTCGATGCGGCGGCGCTCGCGCTCGTAGGCCTCGGCCACCGAGCGCCGCGAGCGGGTCAGCTCGGCGATGCGCGCCGCCGACGCCGCCTCGCGCGACTCCTGCACCCTGTCCCGGAGAACGCGGCTCCGGCGTGCCCAACCCAGCATGACGTCTACCCTAAACGGGGCCCGACGTCGCGGGGGTGGAGCCAGCTCCACCCGGAAGACTCGGCTCCGGGCCAGTGTGCACGCGGCGGGCGACTGCTGGACTGGAGGTCATGGAAAACACACGCACCACGGCGCACGAGCCGCTGCTCGTCGCACGCGACATCACCAAGGACTACGGCTCGGGCCCCGTGCTCGGCGGAATCAGCCTCAGCGTCGGCCACGGAGAGACCGTCGCGATCATGGGGCCCTCGGGCTCCGGCAAGTCGACCCTCCTGCACTGCCTGTCGGGAGTGCTCCAGCCGAGCACCGGCGAGGTCCGCTTCGCCGGCGCCGAGCTGAGCGCGGCCGGCGACCGGCGGCGCTCCCGGATCCGGCTGCACGACTTCGGCTTCGTCTTCCAGGACGGCCAGCTCCTCGACGAGCTCACCGCCGCCGAGAACGTCGCCCTGGCCGCCCGCCTGGCGGGCACGACGCGCGCCGCGGCCGAGCGCGAGGCCGTCGATCTGCTGAGCCGGCTGGGCGTCGGCGGGCTGGCCGACCGCCGCCCGGCGGCGATGTCCGGCGGGCAGGCCCAGCGCGTGGCCATCGCCCGCGCGCTGGCGAACTCCCCGCAGGTCGTCTTCGCCGACGAGCCCACCGGCGCGCTCGACCAGGCCACCGGCCACGAGGTCATCCAGCTGCTCACCGCGCTGACCGCCGAGCGCGGTGCGTCCCTGGTGATGGTCACCCACGACCGCGGGGTGGCCGACTGGTGCGGCCGGCTCGTCGAGATCCGCGACGGCATCGTGCACGCGGATCGGAGCAACCGATGAACCCCGCGCAGATCGCGGGCACACTCGCCCGCGCGAACCTAAGAGGCGACCACGGCGGTCGCGGAGCCTCGCTGATGCCGCTTCTGGCCACGGCCGCGTTCACCGTGATGAGCTGGCTGGCCGCCACCATCGCCGGCGGGGCGTGGATGTTCTACGAGCGCGCCCATGGCGGCGCCGAGCTGGCCCCGGAGTTCGCCCAGCTGCCTCAGGTCCAGGTCATCCTGAACTTCTACCTCGTCCTGACGAGCCTGGCCTGCGTCTTCCTCGTCCCGGCGATGTTCTCGCTGACACAGCGGGCCGCCGTGCTGGGGGCCAGCGGGCGCGAGCGCCGGTTGGCAGTGCTGCGCCTGCTCGGGCTCTCCGCGCGGAAGGTCACGGCGGTGGCACTCGTCGAGACGCTCACCCAGGCGGCCGTCGGCGTGCTGCTCGGCACGCTGCTCTCGCTTCTGACCGCGCCGCTGTGGCAGGCGTTTACCTTCCAGTTCACCCCGTTGCGCACCGCCGAGATGATCCTGCCGTGGTGGGGGTATGCCTCGCTGTGCCTGCTCATGCTGGGCCTCGCGGCGGCGGGCGTCGCCGCCGGGCTGCGGCGGGTGTCGGTCACCCCCCTGGGGGTGGCCCGCAGGGCGCCGGCCGCCCGGATGGGCAAGTGGCGGCTCTGGGCCGTTGTGGGCGTCGTAATCGTGGTCGTCGTGGTGGTCGGTGTGGTCGACCCCGAGACCGTCGGGCGCATCCTGCCGGTGCTGCTGCTCGCGGTGATCGCCGCGTTCCACCTCGCCATGACATGGGTCCTGAAGGTCCTGGCGGCCGTCGCCTCCCGCCTGCCCGGGGTCGCGCACCACACGGCCTGCCGGCGCATCGTGGCCGAGCCCGCGCGCACCTGGAACGGGGTGGCGGTGCTGGCCTACCTCTTCGCGTTGCTGGGCGCGATCGCCGTCCAGCCGGTCGAGATCCTCGCCGACGGCGACGAGGCGGAGCTGAAGTTGATCGCCGACGTGGTCACCGGCGGCTACCTCACCGTCGGCTTCGCCTTCGTGATCGCCGCGGTGACCACCCTGCTCGAGCGCTCGGCGGCCGTCTACCGTGAGCAGCGGCTCGACCACTCGCTGCACCTGCTCGGCGCGCCCGGGTCCTTCCTGCGGCGTGTGGCGTTCCTGCAGGTCTTTGAACCGCTGGTGGTGGCCGTCGTCGCGGGGCTGGCGCTGGGGGCCAGCGGGCTCGGCCCGGCGATCTCCTGGTCCGTCGACGTGGACCCCGAGCTGAAGAACCTGCTGTTCACCTCGCTCGGCGCTGTCGCGGGATTCGCGGTCGTCGCGCTGGCGCAGGCCGGCAGCGAGGCGCTGCGCACCCGGGTGCGCGCGGCGGGCAATTTCCGACGCCGCGAGTGAGCCTTACAGCGCCATCGAGCCGGTGGCCAGCCCCCACACGGCGAACGCGGAGGCCACGCAGATCAGCGCGACCACGCACCACTCGAAGCCGTTGAAGAGCCGCTCCCCGCGCAGCCGGCGCGTCCACACGTAGGGGATCAGCCCCGGCAGCACGGACAGGGCGCCGAAGAGCACGTAGCGCGGCTCGGCGGCGTAGAAGAGCCACAGCGAGTAGATCAGCGCGACCAGCCCGATGAGCAGGTGGCGGCGGTTGTCGCGGCGCGGGATCTCGGGGCCGGAGTCGTCGAAGCTGACGCCGGCCTGCGGGTGCGAGATGCCCTTGCCGCGCACCGCGAGCAGCACCAGGTAGAACGCGGAGAAGAGGTAGGGCAGCAGGTAGAGCACCGTGGCCAGCTGCACCATCTGCACGTAGGTCGTCTCGTTGAGGAAGAAGACAATGACCCACATCTGGATGACGGTGGTGGAGATCAGCTGGGCGACCCAGGGAGCGCCCGAGTCGTTGACCGCCCCGATGCGCCGCGGCAGCAGCCCGTCGACGGCCATCATCATCACCGGCTCGGCGCACAGCATCTGCCAGGAGACGTAGGCGCCCAACACGGACAGACACAGGCCCAGCGAGACCAGCGCGCCGCCCCAGGGGCCGACGACGGCCTCGAGCACGCTGGCCATCGAGTTGTCCGGCAGCGCGGCCAGCTCGGCGCGCGAGAGCACGCCGAAGGAGAGCACGGAGACGCTGACCAGGAGCGCAAGCACGGAGAGGAACCCGACCACGGTGGCGCGCGCGACGTCGGAACGCGAACGCGACTGCCGGGAGTAGACGCTGGCGCCCTCGACACCGATGAACACCCACACGGTGAACAGCATCACGCCCTGGACCTGCTCGAAGACGTCGCCGACGCCGCCGTCGCCCGAGCCCCAGAAGCCGAGGGTGAAGCGGTCCCAGGAAAACCCGATGAAGGCCGCGAGGACGATGAACGCGAAGATCGGCAGCAGCTTGGCCACCGTCGTCACCGCGTTGAGCACCGCGGCCTGGTGCACCCCGCGGGCGAGCACGGCGAAGATCACCCAGGTCAGCACCGTCACCGCGCTGGCGGAGACCCAGCGGTTGTCCGCCGAGAACAGCGGCACGTAGTGGCCGATGGTGGAGAAGAACAGCGTGGCGTAGCCGACCTGTGCGATCACGCTGCCCAGCCAGTAGCCCCACCCGGCGGTGAAGCCGATGAAGTCGCCCAGGCCGGCGCGCGCGTAGGCGTAGACGCCGGAGTCCAGGTGCGGCTTGCGGCGGGCGAGCACGTGGAAGACGAACGCGACCGAGAGCATGCCCACGCCCGCGATGGCCCACCCGATCAGGGTGGCGCCGGGGGCGGCCACGGACGCCAGATTCTGCGGCAGCGAGAAGATACCCGCGCCGACGGTGGAGCCGATGATCAGCCCCACGAGGGTCCACATGGGCACTGACCGGCGCCGGGAGTCTTCGCCTGCGATAATCATCGGTCAAATCTTACGCAGAGCGCCTCAGTGACGTAACCTCGGGGACGCATTAATCGCGACCGACTGAAAGGACACCACAATGGGCATCTTCGACAAGGCCAAGGGCAAGGCGGAGGAGTTCCTCAACTCCGACGAGGGCAAGCAAAAGGCGAACGACGCGCTGGACACCGCGGCCGACAAGGCCAAGGACCGCTTCGGCGAGGACAACGCCGACAAGATCGACACCGTCCGCGACAAGATCGGCGAGCGTCTCGGCGGCGACCAGCCGGAGGGCGAGAAGTAGTTGACCGTCCTCGTCCTTGACGCGCGGTGGCCGGACCTGGTTCCGGCCACCGCTTTCGTTTCGGGTGCGCTGTGCGCACCCGTCTCAATTTCCGACGCCGTGCCCCACGACGTCGCCGCGATGGCTGACGCGGTTGCGGCGCAGGCGCCGGCTGACGCCGGCGCGGGTGCCGAGGGCACCTGGGTGACTCTGGACGAGACGGACGCGGAGGCGCGGCGTCGGAAAGCGGCGGGGGAGCAGGTCCTCCGGGCGGCGAGCCTTGCGGACCCGGTTGCCGAGGCGCGCCGGGTCATCGCCGCGGCCCGCGAACGCGGCGAGTGGGAGCGCGGGCAGACGCACGTCTCGCTGCTGCCGTACCTGGCCGAGGAGGCCGGCGAGTACGCCGAGGCGGCGCGCGCCTGGCAGGCCGCCGAGGACGCCGGCGGGGCGGGGGATGCCGAGGAGGCCGAGCTGCTCGCCGAGCTCTCCGACGTGCTGCTGCAGGTGCTCTTCCACGCCGAGATCGCCCGCGGGCGCGGGGCGTGGGACTTCGGCGACGTCGCGGCGCGGTTCACCGCGAAGATCCGCTCGCGCGCGCCCTACCTCTTCGACGGCTCGACCGGGGTGGTCGACCAGGCCGCGCAGGACGCCGCGTGGGCAGCGGGCAAGGCGCGCGAGAAGGGCGGTGCGGTATAGCGCGCCGACGGTTCCGGGGGGCTTCAGGGACCCCGGGCCCACGTCCCGGAATTACAGGGAGGACAGCAGGGTCAGCGTGTCGTAGGCCTTGTCGAAGCCCGGGATCTGGGAGCTCAGTGCGACCTGCGGGTCGGGGGTGACCACGCCGCACTCGAGGGCGCGGTCGGCCACGGCGGTGACCGACTGCGCGGAGATCAGCTTCAGGGTGGTGTCGTCGGAGACACCGCGCAGGTTCTTCACGAGCTCCGAGCGGGTGGTCTTCTCGCCGACCATCCCGGTGCTGCGCAGCGCGAAGTCCACGACGCGGCAGTCGGCGGTGGCGATGTTGCCGTTGAGCTGGTCGAGCAGCCCGGTGCGCGTGTCGGCGGCGTTCGCGGCGGGGGCGAGGACGCCGGTGGCCAGGGCGGCGGTGGCGAGGGCGGCGACGAGGGTCTTCTTCACGGCGGTGTCCTTTCGGGAACCTCTCCTGTTATTGATGTGGCATAAGTATCTTCGTGTGGCTGATGTTGTGCAACCGGGGCTGAATATCGGGGGAGCGGGAGGTCGCGTGGGCCGGTTCGACGGGTGGCTCCGCGACGCGTGCCTGCGGGTTGCGCGCCTGTGCGGCGGTGGGCGGTAGGATCGCTCGCCATGGACGAAACGGGACGGCGGGGCAGAGGCTGCGGGTGCATGACGGCGCTCGCGGTCGTCCTCGTCATCGCCGTGGTCGGCTGGGCGCTGTCCATGGTCGTCGGCGGCACCCAGCCCTTCCGCCAGCTGCAGCCGATCCCCGACGACGTGCCCCCGGCCGCCGGCGAGCCCGTCGCCGAGATCGACGTTCACGGTCCGGGGCGCACCGCCGACAAGCTGACCTACTGGGCCGGCGACCTCTCCGAGGACACCGGCATCCCGGCCGCCGCGCTGCGCGCCTACGGCAACGCCGAGCTCATCGCCCGCGACGCCTGGCCCGAGTGCAACCTCAACTGGACCACGCTGGCCGGCATCGGGCAGGTGGAGACCCGCCACGGCACCTACTCCGGCAAGCTGCTCTCGGGCGGCTCGCTCGACGAGAACGGCTACGCCAACCCGCCGATCATCGGCCCCGCACTCGACGGCAGCGGCGGTTTCGCCGCCGTGCACGACACCGACGGCGGCGAGCTCGACGGCGACACCGAGTGGGACCGCGCCGTCGGCCCCATGCAGTTCATCCCCGAGTCCTGGGAGCGCTTCGGCATCGACGCCGACGGCGACGGCCACCCCGACCCCAACCAGATCGACGACGCCGCGGCCTCGGCGGCGAAGCTGCTGTGCAACGGGCGCGACCTCTCCGACCCCGAGGACTGGGTTAGCGCGGTGAAGTCCTACAACATGTCCGGCGAGTACCTCACGGACGTTCGCGACGCCGCCAACTCCTACGCCCTGCGTCAGCCCGCGGCGCACTAGGTGGCGTGGCTCCGCCACGCCGCCGGGGTGAAGGCGCGCTACCGGGGTGAGGGCGCGCCACCGGGGTGAGGGTGCGCCACGGGGGAGGGATGCAGATGGGTGACCCGCGGGACGTCGTCAATCGTGTCCGCGAGTGCCCAACCGGGCGTCCGGTTGCACGTTCAAACGACCGTGTGTGCCGTCGATCGGCGGCCGCGGGGTGGGAATCCGCGCACAATTTCCCGCACATGCAAGCCCGGGACCTGCATGTATTCAAAAATCGGGGGGAACCGGGCAGAACCGGACATGTTCCAACGGGCATTCCGGGCGAATCTTTGGAATAATGGCCCCTGAAGATGCCGCGGGGCTCGGCCGGCGACTGCGACCGAACGGTGCAGCGGCCGACGCGGTGCCCATGCACCCTCGGACCCCAAGGCGTCTCAACGAGAAGCTGTTCCTGCTCACGAGATGGCAATAGGAGGCCACGGTGGCTGACATCATGCACGTTTTCGCCCGCGAGATTCTCGATTCCCGCGGTAACCCGACCGTTGAGGCTGAGGTGTTCCTGGACAACGGCGCCCACGGTGTCGCCGGTGTGCCCTCCGGCGCCTCGACCGGCGTCCACGAGGCGCACGAGCTGCGCGACGGCGGCGACCGCTACCAGGGCAAGGGCGTGACCAAGGCCGTCGCGAACGTCAACGAGGAGATCGTCGACGAGGTCGCCGGCATGGAGGCCGACGACCAGCGCCTCATCGACGAGGCCATGATCAAGCTCGACGGCACCGAAAACAAGTCCCGCCTCGGTGCCAACGCCATCCTCGGTGTGTCCATCGCCGTGGCCAAGGCCGCCGCCGAGTCCGCCGAGTTGCCGCTGTACCGCTACATCGGCGGCCCGAACGCCCACGTGCTGCCCGTGCCGATGATGAACATCCTCAACGGTGGCGCCCACGCCGACTCCGGCGTCGACGTCCAGGAGTTCATGATCGCCCCGATCGGCGCGGAGACTTTCTCCGAGGCCCTGCGCATGGGCGCCGAGGTGTACCACACCCTGAAGTCCGTCATCAAGGAGAAGGGCCTGTCCACCGGCCTGGGCGACGAGGGCGGCTTCGCCCCGTCCGTCGACTCCACCCGCGCCGCCCTCGACCTGATTGTCGAGGCCATCGAGAAGGCCGGCTTCAAGCCGGGCGCCGACGTGGCCCTGGCCCTGGACGTCGCCTCCTCCGAGTTCTACAAGGACGGCACCTACCACTTCGAGGGCGGCGAGCACTCCGCCGAGGAGATGGCCAAGGTCTACGAGGAGCTCATCGCCAACTACCCGATCGTCTCCATCGAGGACCCGCTGCAGGAGGACGACTGGGCCGGCTACACCACCCTGACCGAGAAGATCGGCGACAAGGTCCAGATCGTCGGCGACGACTTCTTCGTGACCAACCCCGAGCGCCTGAAGAAGGGCATCGAGGAGAAGGCCGCCAACGCCCTGCTGGTCAAGGTCAACCAGATCGGCACCCTGACCGAGACCTTCGACGCGGTCGACCTGGCCCACCGCAACGGCTACCGCACCATGATGTCGCACCGCTCCGGTGAGACCGAGGACACCACCATCGCCGATCTCGCCGTCGCCCTGGGCAGCGGCCAGATCAAGACCGGTGCCCCGGCCCGCTCCGAACGCGTGGCCAAGTACAACCAGCTGCTGCGCATCGAGCAGGAGCTGGGCGACGCCGCCGTCTACGCCGGCCGCTCCGCCTTCCCGCGCTTCCAGGGCTAAGACCCGGAACCGGGAGGCCCCGGACCAGACCCCGTCGCCCGCGGGAGTTCACTGAGTTGAACCCGCGCGGTCCGGCGGGGTTTTTGCCGTGCCGGGGGCTGATAGTCTGTCCTCCATGGACTCGATGAAGGTCACGGACCTGCCCGACCGGTCGCAGGACTACCTGAAGAAGATCTTCGACCTGGTCGACTGGGGCCGCGGGGACGTCTCGACCGCCTCCGGCGTCGCGCTCTCCGACCTGGCCGAGGCCCTCGGCCAGCAGCGCTCCACCGCCTCCGAGGCGGTCAAGCGCCTCGCCGGCATGGGGCTGATCGACCACACCCCCTACAAGCCGATCATGCTCACCGAGCAGGGTCGCGAGCTCGCCGTGCAGCTGGTGCGCCGCCACCGGCTCGTGGAGACCTTCCTCGAGCGCGTCGTCGGCTACGGCGTCGAGGAGATTCACGCCGAGGCCGAGGTGCTCGAGCACGCCGTCTCCGACCTGTTCATCGAGCGTATCGACGAGGCGCTGGGACACCCCACCCGTGATCCGCACGGCGACCCCATCCCGTCCTCCGACGGCACCGTCGAGACCGTCGACAGTGTGCCGCTCTCCGCGCTCGAGGAGGGTGAGCCCGCCATCGTGGTGCGCCTGCGCGACCGCGACGCGAAGCTGCTGCGCTACCTCACCGACTGCGGCGTGGCCCCCGGAGTGGGCGTGCGGCTGCTGCCGGCGCCCTATGACGGCATGGCGCGCATCGCCGTCGACGGCCGCGACGAGGCCGTCACCCTCGCCGCCGACGCGCTGGGTCACATCCAGGTCCGACGCGAGCCGGCGGAGTAGAATCCCCCTGGTATGAGCACCGCCGAGACCAGCACCGACGAGGCCGACGAGGCCGCCGAGGAGACCCGCACGAGCGAGCGGGCCCCCCGGCGCGGCCGCGTGCCGGTCACCAGCCGCGACAACGCGCCCGCGCGCCCGAAGCGGCGCCTGCCGCGGGTGCGCATGGGGGCCGCCGACCTGGCCGTGCTCGCGCTGGCTGCGCTGATCGTGCTCGGTGCCGTGGCCGCACCCGCGCGCAACTACTTCAGCGGGCGCACCGAGATCGCCCGCCTCAACGAGTCCATCGCCGCCAAGCAGGAGCGCGTCGACGAGCTCGACGCCGAGCTGGGCCGCTGGAACTCCGAGGCCTACGCCCGCGAGCAGGCCCGCCGCCGCCTCGGCGTGATCGGGGAGGGCGAGACCGCCTACCGCATCCTCGACCCCGAGATGGACCAGACCTCGACCGTGGCCGGCGAGGTGCCCGCCTCCCAGGACCGCAGCTGGCTGGACAAGCTGTGGGACTCCATCTCCGTGCCCGCCGAGGAGGCCGGTTCCGCGGCCTCCGACGAGAAGGGCGCGATCGGCGGCGGCGAGGTGGACACCCACATGCCGCTGGACGGCGAGGACCCGGCCGAGGGTGAGGCGCCGGCGGCGGGGTAGCGCCCGGCCGAAGGCGAGGATCGCGCCGCGCCGTGACACAATGACTGCCATGACAGTCAGCCAGACGGACCTGGAGACGGTCGCCGAGCAGCTGGGGCGTACCCCGCGCGGCGTCGTCGACGTCCCTTACCGCACCCCGGACGGCGCCCCCGCCGTGGTCACCACCGCACCGCGTCTGCCCGACGGAACCCCGTTCCCCACGCTCTACTACCTGACCGACCCGCGGCTGACCGCGGAGTGCTCGCGCCTCGAGGTCGCGCAGGTGATGGTCTGGATGACCCGCAGGCTCGGCGAGGACGCCGAGCTGACCGCCGACTACCGCGCCGCCCACGAGCACTACCTTCAGGTGCGCAACGCGATGGAGGACCTGGGCACCGACTTCTCCGGCGGCGGGATGCCCGACCGCGTCAAGTGCCTGCACGTGCTGGCCGCCTACGCGCTGGCCGAGGGGCCGCAGCGGGTGCGTCTGGGCACCGAGACGGTCGCCATGGCCGCCGACCACGCCGGGCTGCGCGGCACCGCAGTGCCGGCCGACTGGCCGAGCTGTGCGGACCTGGGCATCGACCTGGTCGACTTCGACCTGGAGCCGGTCCACGAGCCGGAGCAGGGCGCGGACGTCGAGGTCGAGTCATGACCCGGCTGGCCGCCGTCGACTGCGGCACCAACTCGATCCGCCTGCTGGTCAGCGAGGTGGGCCCGGCGGGCCGCATCCGCGACCTGCACCGCGAGATGAAGATCGTGCGCCTGGGCCAGGGCGTCGACGCCACCGGTGAGCTCGACCCCGAGGCCATCGAGCGCACCCGCGAGGCGCTGGCGCACTTCGTCGAGATCATGCGCCACGAGCACGTGGAGAAGGTCCGCATGGTCGCCACCAGCGCGACCCGCGACGCGACGAACCGCCACGACTTCTTCGACATGACCGCCGAGCTGCTGGGCGAGGTCCAGGAGGGCGCGCGCGCCGAGGTCATCACCGGCGAGGAGGAGGCCGAGCTCTCCTGCCGCGGCGCGATCGGCGACCTCGCCGCCGACCGCGGCCCCTTCCTGGTCATCGACCTGGGCGGCGGCTCCACCGAGTTCGTCGTCGGCGACGCCGAGAACGGCGTGGCGGCCGCGCACTCGACCCAGATGGGCTGCGTGCGCCTGACCGAGCGCATCATGCGCGCCGATCCGCCGACGGCCACCGAGATCGAGATCGCCCGCGACTACGTCGAGGAGCGCCTGGACCGCGTGCGCACCCTGCTGCCGCTGTCGAAGGTGCGCACCGTGGTCGGCTGCGCCGGCACCTTCACCACGCTCTCCGCGCTCGCGCAGGGCCTCGAGGAGTACGACCCGGACGCCATCCACGGCTCCGAGCTGAACTTCTCGGCGCTGCGGCTGATCACCCAGATGCTCATCTCCGAGTCATCCTCGGCGCGCGCGGCCAACCCGGTCATCCACCCGGGCCGCGCCGACGTCATCGGCTCCGGCTCGGTGATCGTCGAGCAGATCATGGACCTGGCCAAGGAGTCCACCCAGGCCACGAGCTTCGTGATCTCCGAGAAGGACATCCTCGACGGCATCATCGCCGGGCTGGCCGAGGGCTAGACAAGGCCCGGGAAGGCCTGGAAAGGGCGACGCCCCGCCGCTCGGGGGAGCGGCGGGGCGTTGCTAGGATTGACCGGCGCCCGTGCGGGGCGCCCACGGCCCCCATGGCCCAATTGGCAGAGGCAACGGACTTAAAATCCGTGAGTTCTGGGTTCGACTCCCAGTGGGGGCACCGTCTGCGCGTGCGCCGTCACCGTCAGAGATTGTCGACGGCGTACTGCGCCTCCTCGGGGGTGAACTTCTCGCCGTACTCGCTGACCAGCTGGTCGTAGATCGCGTCCGTCGACATGGCCATGGTCTCCTGGTAGTTGCGCGCCTTGGCCAGGGCGTTGGCGTTCCAGTCGGCTTCGACGTGGTCCACGGCGTACTGGGCGGCCTCGGCGGGGAACTGGCCGCCGTACTCGCTGATGAGCTGGTCGTAGATGCCGGCCTTGCTCATGTGCAGCGTCTTGGCGTACGACTTCGCCTGGCGCAGCGCGTTCTTGCCCTGCTCCGGCACCGCCTCGTCGGCAGGCTGGGAGTCGGCCTCCGGGGACGCGGCGTCCCCGGCGCCGAGCGCCGCGGCGTCGGTGTCCACGTCGGCGGCGGTGCCGGCGAGGCCCGTGGTCGGGTCCGCGGTCTCGACGTCGTCGGCGGCCGCAGCGGTGGTCTCGGAGTCGGCCGGGGACGAGGACGTCCCGGTCGAGTCGTCGCCGAGGCCCATGCCGATGCCGGCCAGGACGACGAGGATGATCAGCCAGACCCACCAGCGCTTGTACCAGGGCTTCGCCTCCTTCACGGGCTGCTGTGCGAGGACCGCCGGGGCGCCGCCGGGGTAGTTCGCGCTGGGGTGGACCGGAGTCTGGGAGGGCTGGGTCATGGTTTTCCTTTCCGGAAAGTGGGGACGGTCCCTGTGACCGCCACGCACACAACCTAGGAGAGGGCCGGGACAGAACTGTCCGCCCGCTAGGAAAGGTGTTCGAGTCCCGACCGCGATCGCCAGCATGAGCGGCAGAAACGTGAGAGACTCCCGTCTGGGCCCGCCGGCGGGGAACTTCCGCGGGGGCCGATGCGTTGAACAAAGTGGACGCGCCCGGAGGGCGCGCGCGAACACACGTAAATCACACGAAGAAGACGACGTCGCACAACAGGCGACACCGACGAAAGAGAGGACCGCGGAGTGCGCAGTTCCAACCCCGTCATGCGGAACCTCGGCAGCGACTTCAACCGCAACCAGTCCGCCGGGGCCTACCAGCAGGGCTTCCAGAATCAGTTCGACAGCTACGGCGCCCAGGCCGGCCAGGACCGCGGTTACGGTCAGCCGGCCTTCGGCGGCCGCCAGGACTCCGAGCGCCCGATGACCGTCGACGACGTGGTGACCAAGACCGGCATCACCCTCGGCGTGATCGTGCTCTTCGCCCTGATCAACTTCGGCCTGTCCTTGGTCAACCCGGGTCTGACCCTGATCCTGACGGGCGTGGGCGGCATCGGCGGCTTCATCACCGTGCTGGTCCACTCCTTCGGCAAGAAGTTCGGCTCCGCGGCGGTCACCCTGATCTACGCCGCCTTCGAGGGCCTGTTCGTCGGCGGCATCTCGCTGGTCTTCGCCGGGATGTTCAGCAGCCAGGGGATCGACGCTGACGCCGGTGCCGCCATCATCGGCCAGGCGGTCCTGGGCACCATCGGCGTCTTCATCGGCATGCTCTTCGTCTACAAGACCGGCGCCATCAAGGTCACCCCGAAGTTCCAGCGCATCGTCACCGGCGCGATCGTCGGCGTGGCCGTGCTGGCCCTGGGCAACCTCCTGCTGGCCCTGTTCACCGGTATGAACCCGCTGCGTGACGGCGGCATGCTGGCCATCATCTTCTCCCTGGTCTGCATCGTCCTGGCGGCCCTGAGCTTCCTGCAGGACTTCGACCTGGCCGACGAGCTGGTGCGCGCCCAGGCGCCGCAGCAGATGGCCTGGGGCGTGGCACTCGGTCTGGCCGTCACGCTGGTCTGGCTCTACACCGAGATCCTGCGTCTGCTCAGCTACTTCAACCGCAACTGACGCAGACGGCCCCCGGGGCCGGAACCCGCCCCGGGTAAGCGAACCGCCCGCAGGAGTTGATCTCCTGCGGGCGGTTTTTCTGTCGGCGCCGTAAGGCGCCGCACGCGCTTAAGGGGTGACGGTCTCGCCGTCGACGGTGACCGTCGTGAAGACGGTGGCGCCGGCCTCGTTGGCGGTCGGCTCGGAGAGCTCGACGTCGACCTTCTCGGAGCCGCGGGTGCCGGTGCCGGTGGCGCCCTCGGCGGTCCACTCGTCCCACTGGACGCCGGTCACGCGGTCGTCGAGACGCACGCAGTCGAGGGTGAGGGTGGCCGGCTCGGTGACGGGCGCGGCCTGGCAGTCGGCGTAGCCCGGCAGCTCGGCGGCGGCCGCGGAGGTGGTCGCCGTGGCGCTGCTCGTCGCGGAGCTGGCCGCGGTGGCCTGGCCGGCGGGCGCCTCGGTGGCGGTGTCGAACTTCTTCTCGGAGTCCTGCTCGTTGGGCGGGGAGCAGGCGGACAGCGCCAGGCTGGCGGCGAGGGCCGCGGCGCTCAGCGCGCCGAAGCGGCGGAGGGAACGGTTCATGGGAGGCTCCTTGGGGTCGTGGGGGAGGGGGTTACGGGAAACCGTCCCGGGCCTTAGCTCTGACGCGGGGTGGCGGCCTTGATGGAGTCGTAGGGGGCGGCCGACTCGATGGTCACGGAGATGGTGCGGCCGTTCGGGGCGGTGTACTCGCGGGTCTCGCCCTCGCTGGCGCCCAGGATGGCGGCGCCGAGCGGGGACTGCTCGGAGTAGGTCTCCAGGTCCTTGTTGTCCGAGGCGGCGGCGCGGGTGCCGATCAGGAAGGTCTCCTTGTCGCTCTCGTCGCCGTTGTAGTAGACGTGCACGACGCAGCCGACGTTGGCCACGCCCTCGACGACGGCGGAGCGCTCGGTGGTGGAGTTGGCGAGGATCTCGGAGATCTTCTTGATGCGGGCCTCCTCCTGGTCCTGCATCTCACGCGCGGCGTCGTAGCCGGCGTTCTCCTTGAGGTCGCCCTCCTCGCGGCGCTCGTTGATCTCGGCGGCGACCACGGGGCGGTGGTCGATGAGGCTCTGCAGCTCCTCCTCGAGCTTCGCCTTGGTCTCGGGGGTGATGTACTGCTGCTGACCGTCTGCCATGCGTGGCGTCCTTTCCGCTTTGCGAATCCTCGTCGGCCCGCCGCGCGGGGCTGCTCCCGCGGCGCGGGCGGGCCGTCACACACCACCCGCGGCCTCCCCGTCCGTGGCCCCTGCCGGGCCGGGGCGGTGAAACCGCGGGTCAAATGCGCACTAGATGGTGCCTGATCCTAGCACACGGGTGCTAGTGCTCCAGGAAGGCGGGCATGTTCGTGGAACAGCCGTAGACGCTGCCCGAGACCGGCAGGTCACGGGTGGTGATCTCGACGTCGATGCGCTGCGTCTCCGGCCCGCCGGCGGGGATGACGACGTCGCGGCGACCGACCTCGGCCTTGTCGTAGTTGAGCGCGGTGACGATGCAGTAGGAGGGCTTGTCGACGTCGTCGCGGGTGACGTCGATGCTCATGGCCAACGTGTCGTCCTCGACGCGCTCGAAGTTCGTCATCGAGGCGGTGACGTCGGCGTCCTCGCGCTGCGAGATGAACTGGGCGAAGAGGACGACGGTGACGATCGCGACGAAGAGGACGGCGAGGATGACCGCCCGGCCGGTCCTGCGGTTGGACTTGTCGACGGGTCGGCGCGCGGCCCCGTAGCGCTCGGCGGGGCGGGTGAACTTGGTCGAATCGGACACGGTGGTCGCTCGGGCCTCCTCGGCGCGGGATCGGTTCAGGGGCGCGGTGAAGGCGGGCTCGCGCACCCGCGGTCACCGGTGGCGGTGCCCTCATCGTAGCCTGCCGCGTACAGTGAATGGTCTTGTAAGGTTCCCCCGAGACCCACCCGCGAAAGGAAGGGATGCACCGGTGAGTGCCACCCGGCTTCTGGCCATCCACGCCCATCCGGACGACGAGTCGTCCAAGGGTGCGGCGACCCTCGCCCGCTACGCCGACGAGGGCCACCCGACGACGGTGCTCACATGCACCGGTGGGGAACGCGGCGACATCCTCAACCCGGCGATGGACCGCCCGGGGATCAAGGAGAACATGGTCTCGGTGCGCCGCGAGGAGATGGCCCAGGCCGTCGCCGCGCTCGGCGTGGACCACGTCTGGCTCGGCCACGTCGACTCGGGCCTGCCGCAGGGCGACCCGCTGCCGCCGCTGCCGGAGGGCTGCTTCGCCCTCGACGACAGCGAGGAGGTCACCCGCGAGGTGGTCAAGGTCATCCGCGAGCTGCGCCCGCACGTGATCATCACCTACGACGAGAACGGCGGCTACCCGCACCCGGACCACCTGAAGGTCCACGAGGTCTCCATGAAGGCCTGGGACAAGGCCGGCCGCTCCGACTACGCCCCGGAGCTGGGCGCCCCCTGGGCACCGCTGAAGCTGTACTACACGCACGGCTTCGTCCGCCAGCGCCTCGAGCTCTTCCACAACCTGCTCATCGAGCAGGGCCTGCCCAGCCCGTACGAGCCGATGTTGGCCCGCTGGAAGGCGCATGACGCCGACATCATGGCGCGCGTGACCACCCAGGTGCGCTGCGACGACTACTTCACCAACCGCGACGCCGCCCTGCGTGCGCACGCCACCCAGATCGACCCGGCCGGCGCGTTCCTGGCGACCCCGCCCGAGGTGCAGGCGCGCCTGTGGCCCACCGAGGAGTTCGAGCTCGCCCAGACCCGTGTGAGCACCGACATCCCCGAGGATGACCTCTTCGCCGGCATCTCCGACGACGTCGCGGAGGCTGACGCCCAGGAGGCCGCGGCCCGCGCCCGGCTCTGATCCTGGCGCCCGCGGAGACTAACCTGGAATGAAACCGGGCGCATGTGCGCCCGCCCGGAGACTGACCCGGGGACCGACTAGAGGAAAGGCGGATGACGCCCGTGACCGGATTTGCTGCCGCTGCCCCGGCGTTCAACGCCGCGCTGGCCGGCGCCCGCGCAGACTTCGGCTACCTGATCGTGCTCGCCCAGCAGGAGAAGGGGGGACCGCTCGGCCCGGAGTTCGGCAAGGCGTCCCCGGTCGGCCTGCTGGTCATCGTGGCCCTGCTGGCCGCGGTGCTCTTCATCGGCTGGCGTTTCTACCGCCGCTACTCCCGGATGAACCGCCGCATGATGTTCGCCGAGCGCCACGGCATCGACCCCTTCGACGAGAAGGCGATCGACGAGGCGATGGCCGAGGCCGGTGTGCTCGACCGGTCGAAGAAACGCTGGCTGTAGGCTTCGCGCCCCTCGGCGCGCTGCCGCGCCGGCGCGCGGCCCCGCGGGATTCCCGCCCGAAAACGCCCCCGGCCGCCCGGCCGGTGTGCTAGCGTCGGGCCCATGACGCAGACCAGGCGATTTTATTTCGGCGAGGCTCCAGGAGTGAGCCGCGCCGCAGCGTCGGCGCCCACCCCCTGATAAGGCGCAGCCCTGGAGCAGCAGCACTTCCGCCACCCGGCGGGAGGGCTGCTTTTTTGTGTCCTGACCCCCTTTCCACCCCGCCACCGCCCGTACCGCGCGAACCACAGAATCCGCGCGGGTCTCACGAACCAGGAGCCACCCCATGAGCAGCCCGGTCTCCCTCGACCACCCGGCATCGACGACCAACCGCCGCGTGCTGGCCTTCCACTCCCTGCCCAGCCCCGCCAAGATCCAGTCCGAGCACCCGCTCGGCGCTCGCGCCCAGGCGCAGGTGGAGCGCGACCGCCAGGAGATCGCGGACGCCTTCGCCGGGGAGGACGACCGCCTGACCGTGATCGTGGGCCCGTGCTCGATCCACGACCCGGTCGCCGCGCTCGACTACGCCAACCGGCTCAGCCCCCTGGCCGCGCGGCTGTCCGACGAGCTGAAGATCGTCATGCGCGTCTACTTCGAGAAGCCGCGCACCACCGTCGGCTGGAAGGGCCTGATCAACGACCCGGACCTCAACGGCACCTTCGACATCCCGCGCGGGGTGCGCCTGGCCCGCCAGGTCCTCACCGAAGTCGTCACCCTGGGCCTGCCGGCCGCCTGCGAGTTTCTCGAGCCCAACAGCCCGCAGTACTACTCGGACGCGGTCGCCTGGGGCGCCATCGGCGCGCGCACCACCGAGAGCCAGGTGCACCGCCAGCTGGCCAGCGGCATGTCGATGCCCATCGGCTTCAAGAACGGCACCGACGGCAACGTCCAGGTCGCCGTCGACGCGGTGGCCGCCGCCGCGCAGCCGCACACCTTCTTCGGCACCTCCGACGACGGGGAGCTCGCCGTCGTCGAGACCGCCGGCAACAACCACTGCCACATCATCCTGCGCGGCGGCACCGGCGGGCCGAACCACGACGCCGGCGCCGTCGACCGCGCCCTGCAGCGGCTCTCCGACGAGCGGCCGAAGCGGCTGATGATCGACGCCTCGCACGCCAACTCCGGCAAGGATCACGTCCGCCAGGCCGACGTGGTGCGCGACATCGCCGCCCAGGTCACCGCGGGCGGGACCCACGGCTCGGCGATCGCCGGGATCATGATGGAGTCCTTCCTGGTCCCCGGCGCCCAGAAGATCGACCCGGCGCGGCTGAAGGCCAACGGGGGAGAGGGCCTGGTCTACGGCCAGTCGGTCACCGACGCCTGCATGGGCATGGACGTCACCGTCGACCTCCTCGGCGAGCTGGCCGCGGCGGTGCGCGCCCGTCGGGCGGCGCGCGACTAGACTCGGATGGCGTGAACTTCTCCCCGCGCAGGCTGCTCTACCCCCTCTACGAGCGCCGTCTCGAGCGCGAGCTCAAGGGGCTGCCGCAGCCCCGGCACGTCGCCGTGATGTGCGACGGCAACCGCCGCTGGGCCCGGGAGGCCGGCTTCGACGACGTCAGCCACGGCCACCGCGTCGGGGCGAAGAAGATCGGCGAGATGGTGCGCTGGTGCGTCGACACGCAGGTCGAGATCATCACGGTCTACCTGCTGAGCACCGAGAACCTGCGCCGCGAGCCCGAAGAGCTCACGATGCTCTACGACATCATCGCCGAGGTCGTCGCCGAGCTCGCCCAGAAGGAGAACAACTGCCGGCTGCGCCTCGTCGGCCACCTGGACCTGCTGCCCGAGGCGATCTCGCGCCGGCTCAGCGACGCCGCCGCCGAGACCGAGGGCAACGACGGGGTGACCGTCAACGTCGCCGTCGGCTACGGCGGGCGCCAGGAGATCGTCGACGCCGTGCACGCGCTCATCGACGAGGAGGTCGCCGCCGGCACCCCGGCCGAGGAGCTGGCGGGCAAGGTCTCCGTCGAGTCGATCTCGCACCACCTCTACACCCGCGGCCAGCCGGACCCGGACCTGGTCATCCGCACCTCCGGCGAGCAGCGCCTCTCCGGCTTCCTGCTCTGGCAGGCCGCCTACTCGGAGATCTGGTTCACCGACACCTACTGGCCGGCCTTCCGCCGCATCGACTTCCTGCGCGCCCTGCGCGAGTACTCCAAGCGCTCGCGCCGCTTCGGCCGCTGACACCGGCCGCGCCGCCGCACCGGCCCCGCGCCGCTGCCCACGGACCCACCGGTAGCCTGGGCCTTGACCGTCGCCCCGCCCGCGGGGCCGGCCTCCCGTCCGATCTCTCCGCACCCGTCGCCCTCCAGGAGCGCTGATTCACCCATGCCCGCAGCCGACGTCTTCTTCACCACCACCTACGGCTCCACCCGCCGCTACGCCGAGGAGCTCGCCGCCCGCCTGGGCACCGTCGCCCGCCCGCTCGACGAGGCCCGCGCGGCCGACCTGAGCGCCTCGCAGGCCCCGCTGGTCATCGCCTCGCCGACCTTCGGGCCCCAGGTCGAGGCCGCCGACTTCCTCGCCGACGCCGAGATCGGCACCCGCCCGGCCGCCGCGGTGGCCGTGGGCATGTCGCTGCCCGCCTCCGCCCGTGAGCGCGACCAGATGGCCGGCAAGCTGCGCGACCGGCCCGGCATCGCCCGCTTCTACCTGCCGGGCAAGCTGTTCTACTCCGAGATCAGCCGCGCCCACCGCGCGGTGATGTGGGGCGTGATCCGCGCGCTGAAGGCCAAGCCGCGCAAGTCCGACAACGACCGCGCGATGATCGCCGCCTACGACCGCGACGTCGACCAGGTCGACTTCTCCGAGCTCGACCCCATCGAGGCGTGGGTGTGCGCCAACGCCACGCACTGACGGGGAGATTGACGACGCCGCGCCCCGACGCTTCGCGGTTCCCCGCGGCGTGGGCGCGGCCACGGCTTTCCGGGCCGTAGAGCCTTAGAGCTTGCGCAGGCGCACCCGGGTGACCTGGTGGTCGTCGCCCTTGCGCAGCACCAGGGAGGCGCGCACCCGGGTCGGCAGGATGTTCTCGACCAGGTTGGGCAGGTTGATCGACTGCCAGATCTCGCGGGCCTCGGCGACGGCCTCGGCGTCGGGCAGGCCCGCGAAGTGGCGGAAGTGCGCGCCGGGCTTGGTGAACTCGGTGGAGCGCAGCGCGAGGAATCGCTTGATGTACCACTCCTCGATGGTGGCCGTGGGCGCGTCGACGTAGACGGAGAAGTCGAAGAGGTCGGAGACCATCAGCGTCGGGCCCGTCTGCAGCACGTTGAGTCCCTCGAGGATGAGGATGTCCGGGCGGCGCACCGTCTGCACCTCGTCGGGCACCCGGTCGTAGAGGCGGTGGGAGTAGACGGGCGCCTCGACGGCGGGCATGCCGGACTTGACGTCGGTGACGAAGCGTAAGAGCGCGCGCCGGTCGTAGGACTCGGGGAAGCCCTTGCGGTTCATCATCCGGCGCCGGCGCAGTTCGGCGGCCGGCCACAGGAAGCCGTCGGTGGTCACCAGGTCGACCCGCGGGTGGGAGTCCCAGCGCTGCAGCAGGACCTGCAGCAGGCGGGCGGTGGTGGACTTTCCCACGGCCACGGAGCCGGCGACCCCGATGATGAAGGGCACGTGCTGGGCCTCGGCGCCGAGGAACTCGTCGGTGGCGGCGGTCAGGCGCTGGCGGGCGGCGACCTGCAGGTGGATCAGACGGCTCAGCGGCAGGTAGACCTCGGCGACCTCGCGCAGGTCGATGTTCTCGCCGATGCCGCGCAGGGAGGCGACCTCCTCCTCGGTGAGCACCTGCGGCATGGCACGACGCAGCTTCCGCCACTGTTCCCGGTCGAAGTCCAGGTAGGGACTGATGACGTTGCTGCGCGACATGGCCTACATCTTGCCAGGGAGGGTGCGGGTGGGTCGTCGCGGGGCGGGTCTAGACTGTGAACCGTCGCACTTGACCGTAGACAGGAACGAAAGGCCCGTCAGCCCCCATGACCGAAGACACCCGCCTGCAGCCGCTCTCGACGCTGGACCCCGACGTCGACGCCGCGATCCGCGCCGAGCTCAACCGCCAGCGCACCACCCTGGAGATGATCGCCTCCGAGAACTTCGTGCCCCGCGCCGTCCTGCAGGCGCAGGGCTCGGTGCTGACCAACAAGTACGCCGAGGGCTACCCCGGGCGCCGCTACTACGGCGGCTGCGAGCACGTCGACGTCATTGAGGACCTGGCGCGCGAGCGCGCGAAGTCCCTCTTCGACGCCGACTTCGCCAACGTCCAGCCGCACTCGGGCGCCCAGGCCAACGCCGCGGTGCTGCACGCCGCGGCCCGCGCCGGCGACACGATCATGGGTCTCTCGCTGGCCCACGGCGGCCACCTGACCCACGGCATGAAGATCAACTTCTCCGGCCGCCTCTACAACGTCGTCGCCTACGAGGTCGACCCGGAGACCATGCGCATCGACATGGACAAGGTCCGCGAGCTGGCCCTCGAGCACCGCCCGAAGGTCATCATCGCCGGCTGGTCCGCCTACCCGCGCACCCTCGACTTCGCGGCCTTCCGCTCCATCGCCGACGAGGTCGGTGCCGTGCTGTGGACCGACATGGCCCACTTCGCCGGCCTGGTCGCCGCCGGGCTGCACCCCTCGCCGGTGCCGCACTCGGACATCGTCTCGACCACCGTGCACAAGACCCTGGGCGGCCCGCGCTCCGGCATGATCCTGACCAAGCAGAACTGGGCCAAGAAGATCAACTCCGCGGTCTTCCCCGGCCAGCAGGGCGGCCCCCTGATGCACGTGGTGGCCGCGAAGGCCATCGCGCTCAAGATCGCCGCCACCGAGGAGTTCAAGGCCCGCCAGGAGCGCACCCTCGAGGGCGCGCGCATCCTCGCCGAGCGACTGACCGGCGAGGACTGCCGCGCCGCCGGCGTCGACGTGCTCACCGGCGGCACCGACGTGCACCTGGTGCTCGCGGACCTGCGCGAGTCCAAGCTCGACGGCCAGCAGGCCGAGGACCTCCTGCACCAGGTCGGCATCACCGTCAACCGCAATGCCGTGCCCTTCGACCCGCGTCCGCCGGCAGTCTCCTCCGGCCTGCGCATCGGCACCCCGGCGCTGGCCACCCGCGGCCTGGACACCAAGGCCTTCGAGGAGGTCGCCGACATCATCGGCACCGCCCTGGCCGCAGGCGAGAACGCCGACGTCGAGGCCCTGCGCGCCCGCGTGGCCAAGATCGCCGAGGACTACCCGCTCTACGATGGGTGGGAGAACTGGAAATTCAGCGACTAGAGGCCGCCTGAGTCGCCCCGGGAACCGGGGCGGCACCCGCAACGGGGCGGCACCCGCCCAGGGTGCACCGCGCGGCGTCGCCAAGCGGAAACGGAGAGCAGACCGTGAACCTCGACTACGCCATCTGGTGGCACGTCTACCCCCTCGGCGCCTGCGGGGCACCCGTGCGCGACCGGGACGGCGACGACGCCGCGCCGCGGCTGCGCCGCCTGGAGCCCTGGCTCGACTACGTCGTCCGGCTGGGCTGCAACGGGCTCTTGCTCGGCCCGATCTTCGAGTCCGTCGCGCACGGCTACGACACGCTTGACCACTACCGCATCGACCGGCGCCTCGGCGACGAGGAGGACTTCCGCCGGCTCATCGAGGCCGCCCACGCCCGCGGGCTGGACGTGATCCTCGACGGTGTGTTCAACCACGTCGCCGCCACCCATCCCTTTGTGGACGGGGGCGGTCCCGTGCGCCGCGACGCCGGGGGCGACGTCGCCGGCTGGGAGGGCGACGGCACGCTGGCCGAGCTCGACCACTCGGACCCACGCACCGCGGACTTCGTCGTCGACGTCATGCGCCACTGGCTGGACCGGGGGATCTCCGGGTGGCGCCTCGACGTCGCCTACGCGGTGCCCACGCAGTTCTGGGCGGAGGTCATCGACCGGGTGCATCAGACACACCCGGACGCGAAGTTCCTCGGCGAGATGATCCACGGCGACTACGCGGAGTTCGGCCTGGCCTCGCACCTGGACACGGTCACCCAGTACGAGCTGTGGAAGGCCGTGTGGAGCTCGCTGAAGGACGCGAACTTCTTCGAGCTGGCCCACGCGCTGGGCCGCCACCACGACTTCTCCGCGAAGCTGCTCATGCAGACCTTCGTGGGCAACCACGACGTCGACCGCATCGCCGGCACCGTCGGCGACGCCGGCGCGGTGCTCGCCGCCACCGTTCTGTTCACCGTGCCCGGGCTGCCGAGCGTCTACTACGGCGACGAGCAGGCCTTCCGCGGCGCGAAAGGGGAGGGCTGGGGCGCCGACGACGCGCTGCGCCCGCCGCTGCCCGGCACCCCGGAGGAGCTCTCGGGGCTCGGCCGCTGGCTCTACCCGGTCTACGAGGCGCTCATCGCGCTGCGCCGGCGCCACCCGTGGCTGACCCGCGGCGAGATCGAGGTCGTCGACACGGAGAACACGCGCCTGGTCTACCGGGTCACCGGTGCAGCCGACGGCGCGGAGCACCGCGCGGACGTGGAGCTGACGGTCTCCGGGCCGGTGCCCGAAGACGCGGACGCGCCGTACCCGGAGGGCACGGCGCGCGTCACCGTCGACGGTGAGGTGGAGTTCGCCTGGCCGCGGCGCTAGGCGCGGCCAGGCGGCGGGGTCAGTCCTCGTCTTCGGCCGGGGCCTCGGCGTCGTCCGCCGGGGCCTCTTCCTTGGCCTCGCCCTCGCCGCGGGCGGCCTCGCGCTCGGCGCGCAGCCACTCGGGCTGGTCGGCGAGCAGCGCCTCGATCTCGGCGGTGGTCAGGGGTCCGGCGGAGTCGTGCCGCTTCAGCGCGGCGATGGTCACGCCCAGCTTGGCGGCGACCACGGGCCGCGGGTGCGGGCCCTTCTCGCGCAGCTCGGTCAGCCACTGCGGCGGGTTGTGCTGCAGTTCGCGCAGCTCCGCGTGGGTGACGGCGTTGTCCTGGAACTCCTGGGGGGTTGCGGGCAGGTAGACGCCGAGCTTGCGCGCGGCGGTCTGCGGCTTCATCGCCCGGCCTGAGGGGCGGCGTCCGGCCAGTTCTTCGCTCATGGGCCTCACGGTAGCATTACCGCCATGTTGACCTTGAGTTTCGCCACCGGTTGCGAGCCCGGCAAGTGGCTGCGCCGCTACCGGCAGACCACCGCGCACGGGGGAGTGGAGGCCGCCGCCTCCGACGACCCCGTCGCCGAGGTGCTCGACGGCCGGGTCACCCTCGCGCTGGTGCGGCTGCCCGACCCGCGTGTCGAGGCCGCGCTCGAGAGCCTGCACAAGGTCGAGCTCTACGACGAGGCCCCGGGCGTGGCGGTGCCCAAGGACAGCGTCTTCGCCGAGCTCGGCGAGGAGGTGTGCCCCGCCGATCTCGAGGGCGAGACCGTGCACTACCGGCCCGCCGCCGACGGCACCGTCGACATCGCCCAGGTGCGCACCATGCTGCCCGTCGTCGGCGCGAACGTTGGCGTGGTGCTCGCGCCGCGCCCGGTGCTCAAGGTCCTGGCCAAGCGCCAGGTGGTTCCGTTGACGCTTGCCGACGCCGCGCAGGCCGGCGTGGTGCCTACCCGCGTGGCGTTGGTGTGGCGACGTGAGGCGGACTCGGACGCGGTGCAGGACTTCGTCGGCGTGGCCAAGGGACGCACGGGCAACTCGACCCGGCGCGCCAACCCGCGCGGCGGGCGGGGGAGCAGCGCGGGCGGCGCCCGGGACGACAAGGCGGGCAAGGGCGCCAAGGCCGGGAAGAAGGGCACCAAGGCCGGGAAGGCCGGTAAGGGCGGAAATGACAGGAAGGGCAGGGGCCCCGGGAAGTCCGCCGGGATCGGGGGACGCCCGGGCCGCGGCCGCGGCGGTCGGGGCGGACGTGGCGGGCGCGGGGGCCGCGGGAGGCGCTGAGCGGAGGCACCGCGGGGCGGATGCACGGGCACCCCGCCGGATCACGGGAGTGTCACAGTTGTCACCCACGGTGGCACGGGGACGGTCACATGACGCACCATGGAAAAGTACACACTCACTGTAAGAAAGGTCTTCACCATGAACCGTTCCCTCACCCGTCGCGTGCTCGCCGGTGCCGCCGCCGGTGCCCTGGCCCTCGGCCTGGTCGCCTGCTCGGATGACGGCAACGACGGCTCGATCGACGAGACCGTCACCTCCAACGCCGTGACCAGCGAGGCGGACGCCTCCGACTCCTCCGACCCCTCGGAGACCGCCTCCGAGTCGGCCTCCGCCTCCGAGTCGGACAAGGCCGACGGCGAGACCCAGGAGATCGAGACCGCCGGCGGCGAGAAGGTCGCCGTGCCGGGCGCGCTGGCCAAGGCCATCGAGGAGCACGAGTCCGACTTCGGCAAGGTCACCGACGTCGAGGAGGGCGAGAACGGCACCGTCGCCACCTTCGAGAACGACGACCGCATCGTCTACTCTGAGGAGACCGACCCGGTCGAGCTGGTGGGCAAGATCGGCGAGACCTGGGTCGAGGAGGGCGGCCTGGACGCCGAGGTCGGCCTGCCGACCGCCCCGGAGAAGGACGCCTCCGAGGCCACCGGCTGGACCCAGGAGTTCCAGAACGGCACCATCTCCTGGATCGACGAGGGCTCCGGCTTCGGCGCCGACATCCAGCAGAGCTAGGGCTCTGGGCTGAGGGCTGAGCCGAGGCTCACCCGGCCGGATCGCCGGTCCCGCACCACGTCGGTGCGGGACCGTTTTCGTCTCCTGGGGCTGTTGTGACTCGAGGGGAAAAGAGCCATCGGAAGTATCCGGCACAGTCACCGACCGTTCATATCCCAGCAATGTAATTCCCGCATACGGCCCTTAGCCTCGGCGGTGGACAGAGGAAAACCCGGCCTACCGAGGAGACGTCCCGACATGACCAGCCCGATCACGCGCACCGCAGAGCACGCCGAGCGAGAGGAGGAGGGTCGGGTGGCCACACGGACCTACGTCATCGACACCTCCGTCCTCCTCTCCGACCCGCACTGCCTGACCAAGTTCGCCGAGCACGAGGTCGTGCTCCCGCTGGTGGTCATCAGCGAGCTCGAGGACAAGCGTAACCACCCGGACCTCGGCTGGTTCGCCCGCGAGGCGCTGCGCCACCTCGAGGAGCTGCGCGCGACCTACGAGCGCCTCGACCGCCCGGTGCCCGTCAACGTCGAGGGCGGCACGCTCGTCGTCGAGCTCAACCACCAGGACCAGGCCGTCCTGCCCGTCGCCTTCCGCGGCCCCGGCGGCGACCAGCGCATCCTGGCCTGCGCGCTCAACCTGCGCGAGGAGGGCCGCGACGTCACCCTGGTGACCAAGGACGTCCCGCTGCGCGTCAAGGCCGGCGCCGTCGGCCTGCCGGCGGACGAGTACCACGCCCAGGACGTCGTGCTCACCGGCTACTCCGGCATGGCGCGCGTGCACGTGCCCGGCGAGGTCGTCGACGCCCTCTTCGCCGACGGCGAGCTCGACTTCGAGCACCCCGGCCTGGCCGACGTGGTCACCGACGACGGCGAGAACCTCGAGGACCTGCCCGTGCACTGCGGCGTGCAGTTCTCCGCGCTCTCCCAGTCGGCCCTCGGCCGGGTGACCGCCACCGGCGTGCGGCTGGTGCGCGGCGACGCCCAGGCCTTCGGCCTGACCGGCCGCTCCGCCGAGCAGCGCATCGCCCTCGACCTGCTCAACGACCCGGAGATCGGCATCGTCTCCATCGGCGGGCGCGCCGGCACCGGCAAGTCCGCGCTGGCCCTGTGCGCCGGCCTCGAGGCCGTCCTCGAGCGCGGCGAGCACCGCCGCATCATCGTCTTCCGCCCGCTCTACGCCGTCGGCGGGCAGACCCTGGGCTACCTGCCCGGCAGCGAGGACGAGAAGATGAACCCCTGGGCCCAGGCCGTGCACGACACGCTGTCCAGTCTCGTCTCCCAGAACGTCCTCGACGAGATCGAGGACCGCGGCCTGCTCGAGGTGCTGCCCCTGACCCACATCCGAGGCCGCAGCCTGCACGACGCCTTCGTCATCGTCGACGAGGCGCAGTCGCTGGAGCGCAACGTCTTGCTGACGGTCCTGTCCCGTCTGGGCGCGCGCTCGAGGGTCGTGCTCACCCACGACGTCGCCCAGCGCGACAACCTGCGCGTCGGCCGTCACGACGGCGTGCAGGCCGTCATCGAGAAGCTCAAGGACCACCACCTGTTCGCGCACGTGACGCTGCGCCGCTCCGAGCGCTCCGAGATCGCCGAACTGGTCACCGAGCTGCTCGGCGACTGACCCGGGAAAAGGCGTCCGGCCAACTGGTTGCGCGGCCCGCGCAGAGACAGGAAAATGGTGGGCATGGCAGAAAAGACCTTCACCGTCCGGGACTTCCGCCAGGAAGACTTCCCGCAGGTCCAGGGAATCTACGAGCACGGCCTGAACACCGGGCACGCCTCCTACGAGCGGCGCGCCTGGGACTGGGAGAAATTCAGCACCTCGAAGCTGCTGGAGAGCGTCCAGGTCGCCGTCGACAAGGAGGACGACTCGAAGCTGCTCGGCTGGGTCGCCGCAGCCCCGGTCTCCTCGCGCCGCGTCTTCAGCGGCGTGGTCGAGGACTCCATCTACATCTCCCCGGACGCCCAGGGCCGCGGCGTGGCCAGCGCCCTGCTCGACGCGCTGATCGAGCGCGTCTCCCAGATGGGCAAGTGGGCCATCCACTCCTGGATCTTCCCGGAGAACGAGGGCTCGGCGCGCCTGCACGCCTCCCGCGGCTTCGAGAAGGTGGGCACCTACCACCACCTGGCCAAGATGCCCTACGGCGAGCTCGCCGGCCAGTGGCGCGACACCGACGTCTGGGAGAAGCTGCTGCCCAAGCCCGAGATCCACGTCGACGACCTGCCCGACAGCTGACCTGCCCGACAGCTGACCTGCTCCGCGCCCGACCGGCCGCGGGCCTCACACAAGTCACAGGAAAGCGCCCGCCCCCTGCACCAGGGGACGGGCGCTTTTGCGCGCTCGCGCACGCCGCGCGGCGTCGGCAATCTCAACGCCGGATCAGGAGATGGTCTCCTTGAGGGTGTCGGCGCGGATGCCGATCAGGATCAGCCCGCAGACCAGGGCGATGGGGGCGAGCAGCAGGAAGATCGGGGTCAGCGCGTCGTTGTAGCTGGACTCGATGGCGATCATGATCGGCTCGGGAAGCGAGTTGACCAGGTCCGGGGTCAGCCGCGCGCTGTCGATCTGCGGCAGCTGGCCGCCGGCGGCCGCGCCCGCCTGGCCCATCGAGGCCATGGCCTCGGGGATGCGCTCGGCGAGCAGGTCCTTCAGCTTGTCCACGAACAGGCCGCCGACCAGGGCCGCGCCGACCGAGCCGCCGATCTGGCGGAAGAAGTTGTTCGCGGCGGTGACGGTGCCGACCTCGCGGACGGCGAAGGAGTTCTGCACGATGAGCACCAGCACCTGCATGGCGCAGCCGATGCCGAAGCCGAAGACGAAGATGCGCAGGCCCACGCCGGTCAGGCTGGTCTCGCGGTCCAGGCGCGACATCAGGACCAGCCCGGCGGTGACGATGAACATGCCCACGATCGGGAAGACCTTGTAGTTGCCGGTGCGCGAGACCAGGCCGCCGACGGCGATCGAGGTGCCCATGACACCGACCATCATCCAGATCAGCATCAGCCCGGCCGCGGTCGGGGACAGGCCGTGGACCATCTGCAGGTAGGTGGGGAAGTAGGCCAGCGAGCCGAACATGAAGACGCCGATGCCGAAGCCGGCGACGGTGGTCAGCACGAAGTTGCGGTTGGCGAACAGCCGCATCGGCACCAGCGGGTCCTCCGCGCGCAGCTCGACGAAGACGAAGAGCGCGCCGACGACGACGAAGGTCACGATCAGCCCGATGATCACCGGATCCGACCACTCGTACTCGTTGCCGCCCCAGGTGGTCACGAGCACCAGGGCCGCGGTGGCGATCGCCATGGTCGCGGTGCCCGCCCAGTCGAGGTTGAGGCGGCGCTCGCGCTCGGGCAGGCGCAGCAGGAAGGCGACCGCCACGATCGAGACCAGACCCAGCGGGACGTTGAGCCACAGGCCCCAGCGCCAGCCGGGGCCGTCGGTGAACCAGCCGCCGAGCACCGGGCCGAGCACCGAGGAGACGGCGAAGGCCGAGCCCATGATGCCCATGTACTTGCCGCGCTCGCGAGGGGTGGTCACCTCGGCCGTGATGGCCTGCGAGAGGATCATCATGCCGCCGCCGGAGATGCCCTGCAGCACGCGGGCGACGATGAGCACGGCCATCGAGTTGGCGAACCCGCCGAGCAGGGAACCGAGGACGAACAGGGCGTTGGCGAAGACAAACAGGCCCTTGCGCCCGATCTGGTCGCCCAGCTTGCCGAAGATCGGCAGCGAGATGGTCTGGCCGAGCAGGAAGCCGGTGATCACCCAGCTCATGTGCTCCACGCCGCCGAGCTCGCCGACGATGGTCGGCAGGGCGGTGGAGAAGATCATCTGGCCCAGCGAGCTCATCAGCATGGAGAGCATCAGCGAGGCGATGATCCAGGGCAGCAGGCGGCGGGTCTCGGCGGGGATGCCGGAGGGGTGCGTGGCCTCGGGGGTGGTGGACGTGGCGGCGGCGGTGTCGGGCATGCGGTCGCCGGCGTCGTGCTTGGCGACGGTCGCGGTATCGGCTGGGTCAGTGGTGCTCACCGGTGGCCTCCTTTCGGGTCTCGGGGGAAGTGTTCTGGTTGTTCTGTGTGGCCGGGTCGGGCGCGGCGTCGGGGCCGGGGCGCAGCGAGAGACGCAGCAGGTTGCGCAGCGCCTCGCGGCAGGTGGGCTTGAGGTCCTCGAGCACGCTGTCCGGCTGCCGGATCCAGGCGTGCATGCCGACTCGGAGCGCGGTGCCGCACAGCGCCACCGCGTACAGCGCCTCCTGCTCGACCGGCATGTCGGGGGCCGAACGGGCCCCGGGGTGACGCTCGAGGAAGGCCGTCATGATCCCCGCGTAGGCGGAGTACAGTTCCGGGTCCCGGTAGTACCTCTGGATCACCGAGCCCGGGGCCTGACGGTTGAGGATCTTGCGGCGCTTGATCACCTGCAGGCTGGGGGCGCGTCCCTTGGGGGCGGCCGCCAGCACCGAGCAGTCGAAGTAGAAGTACAGCAGGTCGACCAGTGGCTCGGCGTGCTCCGCCTCGATGAAGGCGGTGCCCGCGTCCTCGGAGGGCGGCTCGAGCGGCAGCCCGTAGACGGCCGTCTCCTTGGAGTCGACGTAGTTGAAGAAGGTGCGACGGGCGATGCCGGCGACCTCGCAGATCTCGTCGACCGTGACGCAGTCGAAGCCGCGCTCGAGGACGAGCGCGGTCGCCGCGTCCTCGATCGCGTCGAAGGTCGCCCGCCGCTTCGTCTCGCGCAGGCTCAGGTTCTCATCGGTCACGGCGGACCAACTTAGTGCTATCAGTGCACTGGGTGCAAGTATGCACGCGGTGCATGTTTACGGTGCAGGTCAGAGGCTGTGCATCGCGCACAGAGAGACCCGTCCCGGCCGCGGGTGCGGTCGGGACGGGTCCGGTCGTGCTCTGTGCCGCTCAGCGGCGGGGGATCACTCGTCGCGGTCGGTGTTGCACATGCTCAGCACGTCGAGGCGCCTGTCCAGCTCCTCCTCGGTGAGGTTCTCGCCGTCGACGAAGCCGAGGTCGATGACGGCCTGGCGCACGGTGATCTTCTCGTGCAGGGCGTGCTTGGCGGCCTTGGCGGCGTTCTCGTAGCCGATCGCCGAGTTCAGCGGGGTGACGATCGAGGTCGAGGACTCCGCGAAGTGACGCATGCGCTCCACGTTCGGCTCGATGCCGTCGACGCAGTTCTCCGCGAAGATGCGGGCGACGTTGGACAGCAGGCGGGCGGACTCGAGCACGTTGCGCGCCATCATCGGGATGAAGACGTTGAGCTCGAAGTGGCCCTGGGAGCCACCGAAGGCGACGGCGGCGTCGTTGCCGATGACCTGGGCGGCGACCTGGGTGGCCGACTCGCACAGCACCGGGTTGACCTTGCCCGGCATGATCGAGGAGCCCGGCTGCAGGTCCTTGAGGTGGATCTCGGCCAGGCCGGTCAGCGGGCCGGAGCCCATCAGGCGGATGTCGTTGGCGATCTTGTTCAGGGAGACCGCGATGGTGCGCATCGCGCCGGAGTACTCGACCAGGGCGTCACGGGCGGCCTGCGCCTCGAAGTGGTTGCGGGCCTCGCGCAGCTGCTCCAGGCCGGTGAGCTTCTTGAGCTCCTCGGTGACCTTCGCGCCGAAGTCGGCGGAGGTGTTCAGGCCGGTGCCGGTGGCGGTGCCGCCGATGGCCAGCTCACCCAGGCGCGGCAGGGTGGCCTCGACGCGCTCGATGCCGGCGGCGATCTGGTGGGCGTAGCCGCTGAACTCCTGGCCCAGGGTGACCGGGGTGGCGTCCATGAGGTGGGTGCGACCGGACTTGACGATCTCCTCCCACTCGTGGGCCTTCTTGTCCAGGGAGTCGTGCAGGACCTTCAGAGCCGGGATCAGGTGGTTGACGGCCGACTCGGTCGCGGCGACGTGGGTCGCGGTCGGGAAGGTGTCGTTGGAGGACTGACCCATGTTGACGTGGTCGTTCGGGTGGATCTCGACGCCGTTGTTGTGCGCGATCGACGCGATGACCTCGTTGGTGTTCATGTTCGACGAGGTGCCCGAACCGGTCTGGAAGACGTCGATGGGGAACTGGTCGTCGTGCTCGTTGCCGGCGATCTCGCGGGCGGCGGCGATGATCGCGTCGGCCTTCTCGGCGTCCAGGGCGCCGGAGGCCTTGTTGACCTCGGCGCAGGCGGCCTTCAGCAGGCCGAGCGCGCGGATCTGGGTCGCCTCGAGGCCGCGGCCCGAGACCGGGAAGTTCTGCACCGCGCGCTGGGTCTGCGCACGCCACAGAGCGTCGACGGGCACCTTGACCTCACCCATCGTGTCGTGCTCGATGCGGTATTCCTGATCTGCCATGACTGTCTCAACCACTTTCATCTGCTGGTGTTAGTTAAGTATGTGGTCCGGTGCGCTCACCGACGGGGGAGCGCCGGGCGTGGCACCGGGTCCGACGCGGGGCCTATAGCCCCGGTGTCGGACCCGGGATCCAGTGTGCCCGAAAACTCAGGCGTTCGGGTCGGAGTAGTCGACCACGGCGTACTCCTGCAGCTTCTTGAGCAGGTGACGCGACTCGACGTAGCGCACCGTGCCGGACTTGGAGCGCATGACCACCGAACGGGTGGTGGCGCCGGCGTTGCGGTAGGTCACGCCGCGCAGCATGTCGCCGTTGGTCACGCCGGTGGCGGCGAAGTAGCAGTTGTCGGAGGTGACCAGGTCGTTGGTGGTCAGCACGCGGCCCAGGTCGTGGCCGGCGTTGCGGGCCTTGGCGGCCTCCTCGTCGTTGCGCGGGGCCAGGATGCCCTGGATCTCGCCGCCCATCGACTTCATGGCGCAGGCGGTGATGATGCCCTCCGGGGTACCGCCGGTGCCCATGCAGATGTCGACCGAGTTGAAGGTCGTGTCCTGGGCGGCGGCGACGGAACCGGCGACGTCGCCGTCGGAGATCAGACGCACCTTGGCGCCGGCGCGGCGGATCTCGGCGATGAGGTCCTTGTGGCGCGGGCGGTCCAGCACGACGACGTTGACCTCGGAGGGGCGGATGCCCTTGGCCTTGGCCACGGCGTTGATGTTGTGCGCGACCGGGGCCTCGATGTCGATGGAGCCGGCGGCCTCCGGGCCCACGGCGATCTTCTTCATGTAGAACACCGCGGACGGGTCGTACATGGTGCCGCGCTCGGCGGCGGCGATCACGGAGATGGCGTTCTGGCGGCCCTCAGCCATCAGGGTCGTGCCGTCGACCGGGTCCACGGCGATGTCGACCTCGGCGCCGAAGCCGGTGCCGACCTCCTCGCCGTTGAACAGCATCGGGGCCTCGTCCTTCTCGCCCTCGCCGATGACGACGACGCCCTTCATGGTCACCGAGTTGATCAGGGCGCGCATCGCGTCGACGGCGGCGCCGTCGCCCTCGTTCTTCATCCCGCGGCCCACCCAGCGGCCCGAGGCCAGCGCGGCCGCCTCGGTGACGCGGACGAGCTCCATGGCGAGGTTGCGGTCGGGGGCCTCGTGGCCCTCAGTGCCGTGCTTTTCGGTGGTCATACTGGCAATTCCTCCTGGGAGACCGGTTCTTGGGTACCACTTATATTGTTGCACTTTCCGGGGCGGAACCGGAGTGACGTGCACCCCTGGAATAGGGCAGTGCCGTGAATGCCACCGTCGGTCGCGCGTGCGTGCTCTCCCACGGGTGCGGTCATACGGAGTCTGTGAGTACTGTCTGCACACACCCCTGAGGTGGGCGGCTGCGGCCGTGTCCCGCGGACATGCGATACTTGGGCACGTGTCGGAGAAACCCAGGATCTTCAACGGAACGCGGGACATGGTCCTCACCCTCGTGGTGATGGGCGTGATCATCGTCCTCGCGGTCGCGCCGACCGGTATGTGCTCCTTCGAGCCGGGCCGCCCCGAGAACGGGCCGGTCCGCGAGGTCGACGCGGGGACCTTCCTGCACATGGAGGCCGCGAGCCTGGGCGTGCCCGTGCGCGACCCCGGCGTCCCCGAGGGCTGGACGCCGAACTCCGCGCGCCGCGGCACCGCCGGCGGCGAGGAGGCCGCCGTGACCGGCTACATCACCGCCGACGAGGGTTACCTGCAGCTGACCCAGACCGGCGCCTCCGAGCAGGACGCCGCCGCCACCGAGGGACGCGAGAAGACCGGCGAGCGCGAGGTCGCGGGCGTCACCGTCTCCGTCTACGCGGCTGACAGCGACGAGGTCCGCGACATCTGGGCGATCGACCTGGGCCAGACCCGCGCGCTGATCAGCGGCGCGGCCCCCGAGCCCGACTGGGAGACGCTCACCGAGGCCGTCGCGAAAGCCCCGGTCATCGACCAGAACCCCGGCGCGGAGACCGGCGGGGGCGCCGCCGACGGGCAGGCCCCGGCCGCCGCGAACACCGAAGCGGGGAGAGCCAGTCCTGACGGGTAGGCACGGGATCCCGCGCAACGCTGCGGGAGTTCACAGGGCCACACTCAGCCCGCACACAGGTCCGGGAGCACAATGGAGAGCATGCGTTTGACGTCCAGGTCCGCGACCCCCGTCGGCTTCCGCCGTCGGCGGCGCCGCGTGGCCGTCCTTGTGCCGCTGGTCGCACTCGGTGTGATCAGCGTCGGCGGCGTCGTGGCGCTGGTCCGCAATGACACCCTGACCTCGGCCCGCGGCGAGGAACCCGAGTCACTGGCCGTCGGTTCCCTGGTCGCGCCCACCGAACGCGGCGCCGCCGGGGCCGAGCAGGAGCCCGACGACGCCGGCCACGGCACCGGGGTCCTGCGCGCGGGCTCCGTCGGCGCGGACCCGACCGCCGCCGGCGGCGCGATGGCCACGGTGACCGTCAGCGCGGTCGATTTCCTGGAGTCCCTCGACGACGTCCAGCGCGCCCAGCTGACCGGCCGCGGCCTGGACACCCGGGAGCTCGACGGCCGCCAGCTGGCCGCCGGCAAGCGGCTCGCGCGCGTGCTGGTCAGCGACGACGCCTACTCCGCGCTCTCCGAGAGCGGCGACGGGGACGCCAGCGACGACCTGCGCCTGCGGATGAGCGGCGACCCGCTCGACGGCGACGCCTGGTCGGTGCGCGCCGACGGGGAGTCCCTCGACGTCGGCGCGGCCGTCGACCCGAAGCGCAGCACCGTCACCGTCGCCCCGGCCCGGGCCAGCTACACCGCGGCGGACAACGGCCGCGGCGCGGAGCCGCGCAACCCGGTGCTGGGCATGTACGGCTCGGCCTTCGCCTTCTTCAACTCGCTGACCCACGAGCAGCGCTCGGCCGTCTACCAGAACTCCACGCCCGAGGCCTCCGACTGCCTCGAGGACGTCTCTTGCACCCGCCCCGAGGTCGACGGGCTCAAGGGCAGCGAACTCAACGACGCCCAGAAGCACCTGCTGCTCGACATGGTCGCCGACTGGGTCGACCTGACCTCGCAGAAGTCCGGCAAGGCGGTGCTGCGCGAGTTCACCGCGGACATCGACTCCGTCTCCGTCGAGTGGTCGGGCTCCACCGTCTACGACCTGTCCCAGGGCGGCGGCATCGGCCTGCGCCTGAAGGGCTCGCCCGGCTACTTCGAGTTCGCAAACTCCGACTGGACCGCCGCGCGCAGCGTCTACCTGCGCGGCTGAGCGGCCCGCCCCCCCTCAGACAGATTGACGACGCCGCGCGTGCGGCGCCGTTTTCGTCTTTGTTACTGCTGCGCGTTCGCCCCGGTGCTCTGCGCGCCCGCGCCGCCCTCCTGCCCGGCGCCGTCGCGGCGGGAAAGGGCGTCCTCGACCTTCTTGGAGGCCCGCGCGAGCTGGCGCTCGCAGTGGCCGGCCAGCTCCTCGGCGCGCTCCCAGTAGCGCAGGGACTCGTCCAAGCTCATCTGGCCGAGCTCGAGGATCTTGACGATCTCGACGAGCTGGTCGCGCGCGGTCTCGTAGTTGAGCTGGTCGACCGGCGGGAAGGCGTCCTCGCCGGGCTCGCCGGTGCCGAAGGCGTCGCGGTTGGCGTGCTGCTGGTTGGGCTGGTTGGCGTTCGGCTGGGTCATCGTGGTTCTCCTCTGGAAGTTGGCGGGGCGGGTCAGTCGGCGGGGCGGGGCGGGTCAGTCGGCGGGGCGGGTGGACATGCCGGCGGCGGTGATCGAGCCGTCGGTGACCCGGATGCGCAGCTGGCTTCCGGGCGGGGCTTGGCCGATCTCGGTGACCACCTCCGGCGGGGTGCCGTCGCGCGGGACGACCTGGACCACCGAGTAACCGCGGGCCAGCGTGGCGGCCGGGCCGAGCGTGGCCACCCGGGCGCGCAGCCCGGTGACCCGCTCGCGCTCGCGGGCGAGCAGCTGGCTGATGTCGCGGCGGGCCAGGTCGAGTGCGCGGCCGATCTCCTCGCGCCGGGTCTCGATCGGGGTCATCGGGTTAGCCAGCACCGGCCGCGAGCGCAGCTGGGCGAGGCCTCGCTCCTCGCGGCGCACCCAGTTGCGCAGGGCGGCCGCCGCCCGGGCGCGGGCCTCTGCGAGCAGGTCGCGCTCGGCGGCGACATCCGGGACCACGCGCTTGGCCGCGTCGGTGGGTGTGGCCGCGCGCAGGTCGGCGACGTTGTCGAGCACCGGGTGGTCCGGTTCGTGGCCGATCGCGGAGACGACCGGGGTGCCGGCGGCCGCCACGGCGCGCTGCAGGGCCTCCTCGGAAAACGGCAGCAGGTCCTCGACCGAGCCGCCGCCGCGGGCGATGATGATGACGTCGACCTCCGGGTCGGCGTCGAGGGTGCGCAGCGCCTCGATGACCTTCGGCGCGGCGTCGGCGCCCTGCACGGGCGTGTGCACCGTGCGGAAGGCGACCTCGGGCCAGCGGTCCTCGGCCACCGAGCGCACGTCGCGCTCGGCGGCGGAGTCGCGCGAGGTGATCAAGCCGATGAGCTGCGGCAGGTACGGAAGCCGGCGCTTGCGGGAGGGGTCGAACAGCCCCTCGGCGGCCAGCTGGTTGCGCAGCGCCTCGATGCGGGCGAGCAGCTCGCCCACGCCGACGGGACGGATCTCGGTGGTCCACAGCGAAAACTCGCCGCGCCCCGCGTAGAAGGCGGGTTTACCGCGCACGACGACCCGCGCGCCGTCGTCAAGCGGCATCGGCGAGTCGCGCACGAGCTTGGCCGGGCACGTCAGCTTCACGCTGGCCTGGCGCTCGGTGTCGCGCAGCGTAAGGTAGGCCAGCTTCCAGTTCGGCTTCGCGGCGACCTGGGTGAGCTGACCTTCGACCCAGATCGTGCCCATCCGCTCGACCCAGCCCTTGACCATGTCGTTGAGCCGGCTGACGGGGACCGGCCGTTCGGCGCTGGTGACCATTTTGCCCATGGCGCAGAGTCTATCGCCGCCGCGCGACGGCCCGCCGGGCGCACCGGAGCGGCCGGTGGAAGACGCCACGGACGGGTGTGAGGCTGTGGATAACCGGACCCGCGCGCTGTGCGTTGTGCCCCGTGGACAGGGCTGGGTACGGTGGGGCGCATGAGTGAAGGAGACAAGCAGGTGCTGCTCGCCGCGCCCCGCGGCTACTGCGCGGGTGTCGACCGTGCGGTGGAGACCGTGGAGAAGGCGCTGGAGAAGTACGGCGCCCCCGTGTACGTGCGCAAGGAGATCGTGCACAACCGCTACGTGGTGGACACGCTGGCCGAACGCGGGGTCATCTTCGTCGACGAGACCGACGAGGTCCCCGAGGGCGCCCACCTGGTCTTCTCCGCCCACGGCGTCAGCCCCGCGGTGCGCGACTCGGCCGACGGGCTGCAGCTGCGCACCCTGGACGCGACCTGTCCGCTGGTGACCAAGGTCCACAACGAGGTCAAGCGCTTCGCCCGCGACGGCTACCACATCCTGCTCATCGGGCATGAGGGCCACGAGGAAGTCGAGGGCACCGCGGGTGAGGCCCCGGAGGTCACCCACCTTGTCGACGGCGTCGAGGGCGTGGCGAAGCTCCCGGACTTCCTCGACGACGAGAAGCTGATCTGGCTGTCCCAGACCACGCTGTCGGTCGACGAGACCCTGCAGATCCGCCAGGAGCTGCACCGGCGCTTCCCGCAGCTGGAGGACCCGCCGAGCGACGACATCTGCTACGCCACCCAGAACCGCCAGGTCGCCGTCAAGGCGATCGCGGAGCGCTGCGAGCTGATGATCGTCGTCGGCTCCCAGAACTCCTCGAACTCGAAGCGTCTGGTGGAGGTCGCCCTGCAGGCCGGCGCAGAGGACGCCCACCTGATCGACTACGCCGAGCAGATCGACCCGGCGTGGCTCGAGGGCGTCACGACCGTCGGCGTGACCTCGGGGGCGAGCGTGCCGGAGATCCTGGTGCGCACCGTCGTCGAGCGCCTGGGGGAGTACGGCTTCGGCGGGGTCGAGGAGGTCACCACGGCCTCCGAGACGATCACCTTCGCGCTGCCGCGTGACCTGCGTCCGGCGCGCACCCGCAAGGGCGCGGCCCGGGCGGCCCAGTCCTCCTAGGGACTCCGGGGGCCTGCGCCTCCCGGGCCCCTTGAGGCTCAGTCCTCGTAAAGGTCGCGGTTGAGCGACTCGCGGCGCTGACGCCGCGCTTCGTTGCGGCGGATCAGCTCCTGCACCGTGACCTGCTGGCTGCGGCGCTTGGCGCGGTCCGAGGTGCGCTCGCGGCGGTCGCGACGGCCCTTGCGCGAGCGGCGCTCGCCGCGCGGCTCCTCGACCCCGGCGTCGGGGGTGCGCCGACGGATGGGGCGCCCGGGACGCTCGGTACGCGCGGAGACTTCAGCACGCCCGGTACGTTCGCTGCGCTCAGCGCTCTCGTCGCGATCGGGGCGCTCGTCGCGCAGGACACGCGGGACACGCGTCGAGGCGGCGGCACCGGCCACGGTGGCCTCGTCCTCGCGCACACCCTCGCCCGGTGCCGCGGTCGCGGTGGTCGCCGTGGCCGCCCGGCCCTCGCCGGCACCGGCGCCTGCGCGTCGGCGGGCCCGGGTGGCGGTGGTGCGGTTGCGGCGGTCCGCCTCGGCGTCGCGGCGCCGCCTGGCCTGCCGCTGGCGCTGGCTGCGCGCCAGGTTGCGGTGCAGCAGGTGCAGGCGCAGCCAGGCGATCAGGGCGGCGCCGGCGACCACGAGCGCGAGCACGGGGAAGAACTGGAAGACCGGGTAGATCATCGTGATGATCGCCGTGGTCGAGGTGCCCGAGACGTTCGGGCTGAGCTGGCGGCCGATCAGCCAGGCCGTGGCCAGCGTGAACACCACGAAGGTCAGCGGCATCGTGGCGACGGTCAAGAAGAGCCCCCGCGGCTGGGTGAACAGGGCGACGACCACGGCGGCGACGGCGAAGCACGTCAGGTAGAGGGCGCCCATCTCCTGGTTGAGCAGGCTGATGAGCATCCCGGTGGCCAGCGCGGCGACCACGATGGCCACGCCGGACCACACCGGCAGCCCGACGGCGCCGAGGTCGGAGGCGGTGCGGAATCTACGGGTCGTGTGGGACACGGTCCGCAATCTTACCGTGGCGTCCGCCCTCGACCGATGCGGGTCGGGGCCGCGTGGCGGGCTGCGGGTCGCGCACCTCGCGGTCGGTGCGGACGGGCACACCCATCTCGGCGAGCCTGCGGGCCGTCACCCCGACGCGCGAGTCCAGGGAACCCAGCGTCGAGTTGTAGGCCTCGACGGTGCGGTCGAGGGCCCGGCCGACCTGCGCGTAGTGCTCGTTGAGTGTGCCCAGGCGGGTGTAGAGCTGGCGACCCAGCCGGTGGATCTCGCGGGCCTTGTCGGAGAAGTCCTCCTGGCGCCAGCCCAGCGCCACGGTGCGCAGCAGCGCGAACAACGTGGTGGGGGTGGCGATGACCACGGAGTTGGCCATGCCGTACTCGAGGATCTCGGGGTCGACCTGCAGCGCGGAGTCCAGGAACGGGTCGGCGGGCACGAAGAGCACGACGAACTCCGGGGTGGGGGAGAAGGCGGCGACGTACTCGCGGCGGGCGAGCTCGACGACATGCGAGCGCAGCTGGTGGGCGTGGCGGCGCAGGAAGGCGGCGTGCTCCTCCGGGTCGTCGGTCTCCAGGGCGTCGAGGTAGGCGGCGTAGGGCACCTTCGCGTCGACGACGATGCTGCGCCCGCCGGCGAGGTGGACGACCATGTCCGGCTTGACCAGCTTGCCCTCCACCCGGGCGGTGACCTGGGTGTCGAAGTCGCAGTGCTCGACCATGCCGCCGAGCTCGACGACGCGGGAGAGCTGCATCTCGCCCCAGCGGCCGCGCACCTGCGGCGAGCGCAGCGAGGCGACCAGCCGGTCGGTGCGGTCGGAGAGCCTCGTGGAGGTGCGCGTCATCGCCTGGACCTGGCTGGTCAGCGCGGCCATGGTGGCCGCGCGGTCGCGGTCCATGCCGCGCAGCTCGGCGCCGAGGCGGCCGACGGCCTCGTTGAGCGGGGCGATGGAGGCGGCCACGTCGGAGACGCGGGCGGGCGCGTTCGCCGTGGCGGCGTCGGGATTGCTGACGCCCCACCCGTCGCCGTTTCCGGTCCCGTCACCGCGGGCGACCTCGCGCCCGGGCGCGGTGGCGGAACGGCCGCGCCCCCAGGCGAGCCAGCCGCCGACGACGCCGAGGACGAGGCCGACGAGCAGGGAGACAATGTGAATCGTCATGCCTCCCAGACTGGCACAGGCGCGCGGTGGGAGTCCTAGCGGCGGCGCAGTTTATCGAACACGGAGGCGACGCGGCGTGCGCCGGCGGCGGTCGCGGTGCCGACCGCGGCGGTGCGCCGGGCGAAGCCGGAGCGACCCTCGCCTGCGGCGTCCCCGCGCTCTGCGCCGCCGAACCAGCCGCGCCCGCCGAAGCCGGGGCGGTGGCCGTGGCCGGAATCTGTGGCGCCTTCAGGCGCCGCCTCCGCCGGGGCGTCGGGGTCGCCGGCGGCGGCGACGCGCACGGCGTCGTGAAGCTCGGCGCGCATGCGCTGGCCCTCCTCCTCGGCGACGGTGCCCACCGCGACACCGGCGCGGGTCTTGAACTCGATCTCGTCGAGGCTGCGCTCGCCGGAGCGCAGCATCATGATGTCCTGGCTGTAGCGGAAGGCCACGGCGATCATCGCGGCCATCGGCACGGCCAGGAAGGCGCCGGCGATGTTGAACAGGCCGCCGCCGACGGTGACGGAGACCAGCACGATGACCGGGTGCAGGTTCATCGCCTTCGACTGCAGCATCGGGGAGAGCACGTTGCCCTCGAGCTGCTGGACGGCGACGATGAGCACGAGCGTGATCAGCGCCTCCGGCACGCCGAGGGAGACCAGCGCGATGAGCACGGCCAGCGCGCCGGCGCTGACGGCACCGACGATCGGGATGAAGCCGGCGACGAAGGTGATGATCGCCAGCGCGAGCGCCATGGGCACGCCGATGAAGTACAGGCCGACACCGATGCACAGCGCGTCGACGGCGGAGACGACCGCCTGGGCGCGGATGTAGCCGCCCAGCGAGCGCCAGGCGCGGGTGAGCAGCTCGGTCAGGTGCCAGCCCTGGCGGCGGCCGACCACGCGGCGCACCCAGGGCAGGAACTTGTGGCCGTCCTTGAGGAAGAAGAAGGTCAGCACGAAGACGACGACGAGGGTGAACGCCATCGAGGTCACCGTCGAGATGCCCGCGAACACGCCGCCGGCGATGGTGCCGGCCTGGTTCTGGATCCAGGAGACGGCCTCGTTGATGGCCTGGTCGAAGTCCTCGCTGTCCAGGTTGACCGGCGGGCCCTGCAGCCACAGGCGCAGCCGCTGGATGCCCTCGACGGCCTGCAGGATCATTGCCTGCGACTGCCGGGCGACGTCCGGGGCGACCACGGCGAAGAGGCCGCCGACGACGCCGAAGAAGCCGAGCAGCGTGATCAGCGCGGCCAGCCCGCCGGGGACGTGGTGGCGGCGCAGCCAGCCGGTCGGGGAGGCCAGCACCGTGCACAGGATCAGGGCGATGATCACGGGGAAGATGCCGGCCCAGAACTTGCCGAGCACGAACCACGCGCCGTAGAGCGTCACGCAGATGACGAGGACCTGCACGCAGACCTTCGCCGCGTCGCGCAGGGCGCGTAGCATGACCACGGAGCGGTCGACCTCGTCGTTGGCGGTGTCCACGGTGCTCATCGCGTCGGTGCGGCGGGCGTCGCTGACCGGCGTGTACGGCTCCTCTTCGGGGGCGGTGTGCTCGGCGTCGGGGAGCTGGTCCGCGGCCTCCGCCGCGATTGCCGACGCCGCGCGGGCGTCGCCGTCGCCGGGTACGTCACGGCGGTGCGTTGTCTCCTCGTTGTCACTCACGCCCACCATCTTGCCGTACCCGCGCGACGGCGGCCCGTGGGGTGGTGGCACGGCCCGGCCGCCGGCCGCTGCGGGCCAGCGGCTAGGATGGGCGCCCGTGAGCCTTACTCTTGGAATCGTCGGTCTGCCCAACGTAGGGAAGTCCACCCTGTTCAACGCCCTGACACGCAATGACGTGCTCGCGGCGAACTACCCCTTCGCCACCATCGAGCCCAACGTCGGCCTCGTCGAGCTGCCGGACAAGCGGCTCAAGCGCCTGGCCGAGATGTTCGAGTCCGAGCGCATCCTGCCGGCCACCGTGTCCTTCGTGGACATCGCCGGCATCGTCAAGGGCGCCTCGGAGGGCGAGGGCATGGGCAACGCCTTCCTCGCCAACATCCGCGAGGCCGACGCGATCTGTCAGGTCGTCCGCGCCTTCGCCGACGACAACGTCGTCCACGTCGACGGCGAGGTCAACCCGGCCAGCGACATCTCGGTCATCCAGACCGAGCTGATCCTCGCGGACCTGCAGACCATCGAGAAGGCCGTCCCGCGCCTGGAGAAGGAGGCGCGCAAGGACAAGGAGCGCGCCGCCGAGCTCGAGGCCGCCAAGAAGGCCCAGGCCGTGCTCGAGGACGACCGCACGCTTTTCGCCGCCGCCAAGAACGGCGAGATCGACCTGGCCGACCTCAAGGAACTGCACCTGATGACGGCCAAGCCCTTCCTCTTCGTGTTCAACTCCGACGAGGAGGTCCTCACCGACGAGGACCGCAAGCAGCAGCTGCGCGAGCTGGTCGCCCCGGCCGACTGCGTCTTCCTCGACGCCAAGAGCGAGGCCGAGCTCCTCGAGCTCGACGAGGTGGAGGCCGCCGAGCTGCTCGCCGCCGTCGGCCAGGAGGAGCCGGGCCTGCAGACGCTGGCCAAGGCCGGCTTCGCCACCCTGGGCCTGCAGACCTACCTGACCGCCGGGCCCAAGGAGGCCCGCGCCTGGACGATCCACCAGGGCGACACCGCCCCGCAGGCCGCCGGCGTGATCCACTCCGACTTCGAGAAGGGCTTCATCAAGGCCGAGATCGTCAGCTTCGACGACCTCGACGAGCTCGGCTCCATGGCCGAGGCCCGCGCCCACGGCAAGGTCCGCCAGGAGGGCAAGGACTACGTCATGCAGGACGGCGACGTCGTGGAGTTCAAATTCAACGTTTAGCGTTTAACGCTGTTACCAGCGGAGGTACTCTCCCACCACAGCGCCTCCGAGTTCGTTGAGGTCGGGGGCGACGACGTTGGCGCCGGTGCGGTTGGCGAGGGCATCGATAAGCGAAACGAGCCCTGGATCATCCCCGAGGCGGAAGAAGGTGATCTTCGTCCCGCGTTTGGTCACCGTGTCAAGCGCATCGACTGTGCGCGCGAGCGTGGTGCGGTCGGTCGGCCAGTTGAAGTAGGCCTCGCCCCATTCGGTCAGGATAGAGGTCGGCTCGCCGTCGGTGCCGATCCCATCCGAGCTGGTGGATGCGGTGGAGCCGCTCGTGGACGAGGTTCCGGAAGGCGTGGCGGCGTTGAGATCGCGCGCCTTACGCATCGTGTGCCTGCCGTGGCTGCCGCAGCCCCAGTCAGAGTTTCCTTACCCTTGGCCGCTGGTGTAGGCGCTACTCCCGCGCGGGGTAGCGCACGAGGAGGTCGTCGCCGACCACGGCGCCGTCGTTAAGCGTTGCTTTGCGTATCGACGCACCTTTGGCCCCCAACCCCATCACGTGCTCCACCTCGTCCCCGTGGGCGAGGAGGTGATCGGCGATGATGCGGCGGTGGCAGCGCCACCACACCGCCTCGGAACACATGATGGCGGTCGGCGTGTGAGCGGCGTGCTGGCGCAGTTTCTCCAATGCTGTTGAGAATTCTTCACCCAGGGCGTGGTCGGCGTAGTTGTGGAAGCTGCGGTTTTGCCAGTTGGCGTTGACTTCGAACGGGATCGTCTTGGATACGTTGCGCCGCCCCGCCAGACCCTCGTTCTTCATGTAGTCGATGCCGTGCTCGGGGAGGTGCTGGGTGAGGGCGTCGTCGTTGAACCACGGGTACTTCCGTGAACCGGTCAGCTTGCGTACATCGACGACTGCCGCGACCCCGGCTGCCTGAAGCATTCGCGCGAACTCGTCGAATTCGAGGTTGGAGTGGCCGATGGTGAAGATGCGCATGGGTGCCACCGTACCCCTAACCCGAGGTGCTCCTGAGCGGAGCCGCCTGAATCAGACGCGCTGGGCGAGATCGGGGTAATGTACGACCGCTCCGTCGCTGTCCATTTCTAATTCGATGTCGACTCCACGTGTTCCGCTTGCGTAGCGCACTGTCTTAGAGTCGATTGAGCTGTCGTACTGGTCCGAAGCGATCACTTCTAGCGATGGCATATCAATCCAGGCCATGATGAGTTGCGTCTTAGGAACCTGAGCTTCCAAAAGCCCCAAGCGGCGAATGGGCATCGTGTTCGTGAGCGGGCAAAGGCCGAGTTCATAATCCAGCGCGTCTTCCAGGTCTGCTGAACGAGCAATTCCCGGGGAGGGCAGATCTGTTGGCTGGGTGCCCTCTTCTTTGGTCTGCGACGACCATACGTCCTGCTCGGACCTGACGAGTTTGAGGCTCCGCTCCCAACCATCGCCTTCAACGTTCACCGTCACATTTTGGGGCACCCAGTTCTCCGTGGCCTCTAGTGCCCAGGTTGCCCGGTAACCCTCTCCGTTTTGCACTCCGGTGGCCGATTAACCGGCTCCGTGAAATCGAACCGTAGCCTCGTTCCGGATGACGGGGTTGACTATGTGCACCTACCTGTAGCTGCGTTCCACGGTGGTTAGGCTATCGAGAGACCATGCATGGGAAAGCGGGTAGTCGGCTGCAGCCGGGCCCGAGGAGAGTGTTGCGGTTCTGTAGTTTTGCGGGGACGCTGACTAAAGTCGCGGGCACGAAGCGCTTGTCCATCAGAATGGTGGCGGTGATTTTGGCCGTCGCAGGTGTTGTCGCGTTTGCGTGCGGTGGCCAGCGCCCGAATCACCGGCAGGCGGCGCTTGAGGTCCCCGTGGGTGCAATGGCGGTGCTCTCCAATGACTGAGCACCACACTGCCATTGTCGTCGGTGGTGGCCAGTCCGGTTTAGCTACGGCCTATTATCTGCGGCGCTTCAAAGTGGATTTTCTGGTACTGGACAACCAGGAAGAACCCGGCGGCGCATGGTTGCATACGTGGCCTTCACTGACACTTTTCTCGGCCGCAGGGTTCGCCAATCTCCCCGGCTGGCCTATGCCGCGGTACCCGGGGTACCCGCCAGCAAGCCATGTCATCGACTATCTGGAAGGTTACGAACACCGGTACGACCTCCCGGTTAGGCGCCCAGTGCACGTCCACAGCGTGTCCCACGAGGAAGGGATGTTCTCCCTAGATACCAGCGCCGGTCAATTCACAGCGGAACACGTTATCGCGGCCACAGGCACGTGGTCCGCGCCCTTCGTGCCCCACTATCCCGGCACCTTCCACGGACGCCAGTGGCACTCGTCCACTTACCCCGGTCCCGAACCGTTTCGCGGCGCGAAGGTCGCGGTGGTCGGTGCGGCCAACTCGGGTGCCCAGATCGCCGCAGACCTCATTGGGACGTCGGAGGTCACATGGTTCACGCGTGAGGAGCCGCGTTGGATGCCCGATGACGTCGACGGCCGCGATCTCTTTCTCAGCAGCCGCCGCCGGATTCTCGGCGCCGATTCCGGCCGGAACCTCGGGGACATTGTCGCACTTCCTCATCTACGTGAGCTCCGCAACTCCGGTCAGCTCACCGCTACCGCCATCTTCGATAGCCTGAGCGAGCTCGACCACGACCACTTGATCTGGTGCACCGGTTTCCGTCCGGCCCTCGGCCCATTCCGCCACCTCATGCGCGGCCGCGAACCTGAAGTGGAGAATCTGCATCTAGTCGGTTACGGCAACTGGACCGGCGACGGCTCGGCAACGCTGATGGGGGTGGGGCCCTTTGCCAAACACACTGCCCAGGTAGTCGCGGGCCGTGTCGATGAAGCTCGGCATCAAAAGTTTTGAGATGACGCTTGGTTCCTGATCAGCTCGATCGTTCCAAGATCCGCGTTGGAGAGCCAGCACGCTGGGCGAAAGTGTGGCTCAGCGCTTCGCTTGCGCGGCCCGCAGGCCGTTCAAGATCACGATGACTTCGGCTACCTCGTGAACCAACACCACGGCGGCCAGGCCCAGCACGCCGCTGATCGCCAGCGGCATCAACACGATGATGATGGCCAGAGACAGCACGATGTTTTGGTTGATGATCCTGCTGCCTCGGCGGGCGTGCTGCAGCGCCTGCGGGATCAGCCGGAGGTCGTGGCCGGTGAAGGCGACGTCAGCGGACTCGATCGCGGCGTCGGCGCCAGTCGCTCCCATCGCTATGCCCACCGTCGCGCCCGCCAGTGCCGGCGCGTCGTTGATGCCGTCACCAATCATCGCCGTCGGCGTCTTGGAGGAGAGTTCGGCTACGATGCTCGCCTTGTCCTCCGGGCGCAGCTCGGCGCGCACGTCGTCGATTCCGGCGATTTCAGCCAGTGCCCGGGCGGTGCGAGTGTTGTCGCCTGTGAGCATGCTCACTTCCACGTCGTTGGCGTGCAGGGCCTGCACGGCTTCGGGCACCTCGGGCCGCAGCTCGTCACGGACCCCGATCGCCCCGGCGAGAGCGTCATCGACGGTGACCAGGACGCAGGTCTGGCCCTCGGACTCCATGCGCTCAACGTCTGCTTTCAGTGGCCCGGCGTCGATCCATCGGGGGCTGCCCACCAGCACCCGTCGGCCTTCGACGGTGCCGCCGATGCCATGCCCGGCTTCTTCGCTGATGTCCGAGGCGGTCGGCGCTTCGGACCCCGCTGCCGCAATCGCCGCGGCGAGGGGGTGCGTCGATTGCTGCTCAACTGCCGCCGCGAAGGAAAGCACCTGCGTCCGATCGAATCCGTCTGCCAGAACCACTCCGCTAACCTCAGGCTGGTTGCGGGTAAGTGTTCCGGTTTTGTCCACTGCCAGGTGACGGATGCCGCCCAGTCGCTCGAACGCCGCGCCGGACTTGATGACCACTCCGAACTGGCTGGCCGCGCCGATCGCGGCCACGACCGTCAACGGCACGGAGATTGCCAGCGCGCACGGCGACGCTGCGACCAGGACTACCAGCGCACGGGTGATCCACGTCTCAGGGTCGCCCAGCAGCGAGCCGATAACGCCGACCAACACCGCCAGGATCATCACCCCGGGCACTAGGGGTTGGGCAATCCGGTCGGCGATCCGGGCGCGGTCGCCCTTTTCCGCCTGCGCTTGCTCGACCAGGTCCACGAGTGTGGTCAGCGAGTTGTCCGTTCCAGCTGCGGTCGTCTCGACCTCAAGCACCCCGGCGGAGTTGATCGCTCCCGCAGGCACTTCGTCGCCGGGCGCAACCTCCTCCGGAATGGATTCTCCGGTGATCGCTGAGGTGTCAAGGCTGGAGCGCCCGGACCGAATGATGCCGTCCGTGGCGATCCGCTCCCCGGGACGCACGAGCATTAGCTCGCCAACCTCGAGGTCCTTCGCTTCGACCTCGGCCGCTGTGCCGTCGCGCAGCACCGTCGCGGTCTGCGGTACCAGCTTCAACAGCGCCCGCAGTCCGCCTTGGGCCCGGTCCATCGCCTTGTCTTCCAGTGCCTCGGCAATCGAGTACAGGAACGCTAGCGCCGCGGCTTCTCCGACGAATCCGAGGATCACCGCGCCGACCGCGCTGATCGTCATTAGCAAGCCAATGCCGAGCTTGCGCTTCGTGACAAGGTTCCGGATCGCTCCAGGCGCGAACGTGTAAGCGCCCAACAGAAGGCCAATCCAATACAGTACCGTCGCGGGCGTCTCCAAGTCGGACCAGTCCAACGCCAGTCCTGTTATGAGGGCTACGCCGGAGAAGATCGGTAACAGTAGCTCAGGGTCCTTCCACCATGGCCGATCGAGCTCGTCAATCTCCGTGTCGGGTTCGTGTTCGCATCCACATGCTGAACTCATGCGTCCGCTCCTTTCTCGCCGCAGCCGGGCACCGAGCACTCAGGGTCGATGCACGGGGCGTTTTCGTCGACAGCCAACGTCGCGTTCACCAGCGCGTCGAGCGCTGCCGCGAGGTGCGGATCGGCGATTTCGTAGCGGGTCTTGCGGCCCTCCGGCTCGGCGACGACGATGCCGCAGTCACGCAAGCAGGTTAGGTGGTTCGAGACGTTCGAGCGGGTCAGGTCCAGGTCGCACGCAAGCACGGCCGGGTAGCTCGGGCCGTCAAGTAGGGTCATCAGGATTCTGGAGCGCGTCGGATCCGCCATGGCCCGGCCGAGCCGGTTCATGACGTCGAGGCGTGAAGCAATAATCAGCATACGCTGAACTATACAACACATGCTGAATTATTCAAGATGAACTGAACTGAAATGAACGTGTAATTCCTGCGACCTGCAGGGATTAGTTGATGGGATAGCCGGTAACTGGGCCTTCGCTGTTCGGCCGTCAGCCCAGCGCAGGGGCGACGTTGGTGGCGAAGTTTTCCAAGATTTTCACGTTGACATCTACGCCCATGCCGGTGGGGGTGGTGATGAGCAGGGTGTCGGCGGACATGACGGCAGGGTCGGCCTTGAGCTGCTCAATGAGCTTGTCCGGCTCGGCGGCGTAGGTGCGGCCGACAGTGGTGGAGCCGACATCAGGCAGCGCGCCCACTTGGTCGGAACCGGAGGCCTGCATGCCGAACATCTGCATGTCCGCGCCGTCGACGATGGGGAAGATGGAGCGGGACACCGACACGCGCGGCGTCCAAGCGTGGCCTGCCTCCTTCCACGCGGCGTGGTAGCAGCTGATCTGGTCCGCCTGGATTTCGCCCAGGGGCTCGGCGGTGGTCTCGGAGACCAGGGTGGACGACATCAGGTTCAGTCCATCCTTGGCAGTTTGTTCGGCTGAGGTGTGGGTGCCGGAGCCGTAGAAGATATGTTTGCGCAGTTCGGGCACCATGGGGAAGACCTGCAGGGCGGAGTCGGGCTGGAACATGTTGGGGTACTGCCGGTCCAGCGGTGCAGCGGCGGCGAACCCATAGCCGTCCACCGCGGACATGAACGCCTCAGGGTGGGCGCGTGCCACGTCCGCGCCGTTGGGTGCTTCGCCCTTGTAGCCGAAGGCCTCCCAGCCGCGGTCAGCCACCTCCGGGGCTCCGCGCGAGACGCCCAAGGCCACGCGGCCGCCGGAGAGCTGGTACAGCGACGCGGCCTCTTCGGCGAGGTAGAGCGGGTTTTCGTAGCGCATGTTCGTGTTATGGCTCTCGCTTTCTCGGTCCGCGTCCCTCTACAGGTACCGGCAGACCTGGTCTGGGCTGCATGTGTCGGGGTCCGGGTGCGCGGCGTCGTGCCGGAGGTCGGCGATGGTGCCGTGCAGGGCGGTGAGCTGGGCGATCTGCTGCTCGATCTCGGCCAGGCGCGCGTCGAGGAGGTCTCGCACGTGCTCGCAGGGCGCGTGGCCGCTGTCGCGGATGTCGAGGATTTGGCGGATCTGGGCGAGGGTGAGGCCTGCGGCCTGGCCACGGTGAACGAAGTCGATCCGGGCGACGGCGTCGGGCGCGTAGTCGCGGTACCCGGATGGCGTCCGGTCGGCCGGGGGCAGCAGTCCCTGCTCTTCGTAGAACCGGAGCGTCTTCGAGGTGGTGCCCGCGCGTTCGGCGAGTTCTCCGATGCGCATTGCGGCCTCCGATCATTCGGCAGGGGCCACGCTTGACCTTCCCCTGCACTGGAAGGTCCAGTATGGCTGAAACGGAACAGAAGTCCAAGCCTTGACGGGAGCAGCGATGCCTACGAAGTACGATCTCGCCATCATTGGATCGGGCGGCGGAGCGTTCGCCGCCGCGATTCGCGCGACCATGCTCGGGAAGTCGGTGGTGATGATCGAGCGTGGCACGCTCGGTGGCACCTGCGTGAACACGGGCTGCGTGCCGTCGAAGGCCCTCATCGCCGCCGCCGATGCACGGCACGTCGCCGCCGACGCCGCCGACCGGTTCCCGGGGATCGCGACGACGGCAGGCCCAGTGGACATGCCCGCGCTGATCGCCGGGAAGCAGGCGTTGGTCGAGACGATGCGGGGCGAGAAGTACGCCGACGTCGCCGATTCATACGGGTGGCACGTCCGGCGGGGAGACGCCGGGTTCGCGGGCACCCCGGACGCGCCGGTGTTGGAGGTCACCGCCGCAGACGGAGCGGTCGAGACGATCGAGGCCGAGCACTACCTGGTCGCCACCGGTGCGCGGCCGTGGGCTCCGCCGATCGACGGCCTGGACGAGGCCGGGTACCTGACCTCGACCACGGCGATGGACCTGACCGAGGTCCCCGAGTCGATGCTGGTGCTCGGCGGCGGCTACGTCGCCCTGGAGCAGGCGCAGCTGTTCGCCCGCCTCGGCTCCCAGGTCACCGTGCTGGTGCGGTCCCGGCTCGCGTCGAAGGAGGAGCCGGAGGTGTCCCGGACACTGCAGGAGGTGTTCGCCGACGAGGGCATCCGGGTGGTCCGCCGCGCGGTGCCGACCCGGGTGTCCCGGGACGCGGCGACCGGGCAGGTCGTGGTTACCGCGGACGTGTCCGGCGGCTCGCAGGAGTTCCGCGCCGACCAGGTGCTCGTTGCCCTCGGACGCCGTCCCGTCACCGACGGCTTGAACCTCGATGCGGTCGGGGTGAAGACCGGGGACTCCGGCGAGGTGGTCGTCTCCGACCATCTGCAGTCGTCGAACCCGCGGATCTGGGCCGCGGGCGACGTGACCGGGCACCCGGAGCTCGTCTACGTCGCGGCCCACCACGGCACCCTCGTCGCCGAGAACGCGTTCGCCGACGCCGACCGGTCCGTCGACTACTCCCATCTGCCGCGGGTGACGTTCACCGGACCGGCGATCGGCGCGGTCGGGATGACCGAGAAGGAGGTCGTCGCCGCGGGGATCCGCTGCGACTGCCGCGTGCTGCCCCTGGAGTATGTGCCCCGGGCGGTGATCAACCGCGACACTCGCGGGTTCATCAAGATCGTCGTGAACGCCGATACGAGCGAGATCCTCGGCCTCACCGCCGTCGCCAAGGACGCCGGGGAACTCGCCGCCGCAGGCGTCCACGTGCTCGGCAAGACCATCGCCGAAGTCGCCGACGCCTGGGCCCCCTACCTGACCATGACCGAAGGCATCCGGATCGCCGCGAAGTCCTTCACCACCGACCCGTCACTGCTCTCGTGCTGCGCATGAACGGCAACGCATGCAATCGGGGAGATCTCATCCGGAAGAGGTCCAGACGATGAGCGCCGATCACGACCGCGACGAACGGCGCGCCGGTCCCATCGTCGCCGCAGGGACCGGGCTGCTCCTACTGGCATGCTGCGCGCTTCCGTTGCTGCTCTGCTGCGGCCTGCCGCTCATCGCGGCGGGCGGAGCACTCGCAGGCGTCGGAGGGCTCCTCGGCAATCCCTGGATCATCGGTGCCGGGATCGCCGTCGCGATGGCCGTCACGGCCGGGATGCTCGTCAGGCTACGGCGGCGGCACCGAGGCCGCAGGACTGGCTGCTGCGAAAATCCTTCGACTGCTGATCGGAACCGGTAGCTCGATCGGATCCAGCCATCACCGCCAACGGGGCCACCTCGGCATCCCGCGGCCCTTCCAGGTCTCCACGAGACCGGCGACCCAGCGGACGGACGCGAAGAGTCCGTAGCCGGCCCCGGCGAGGCCCATGGAGACCACGAGCCAGCGACCGATCCCGAGCCACACGCTCCCGTCCACGTCGAGGGCCCACTGAGCGCCCGTGATAAGCCCGGCGACGGCCATCCAAACACCCGCGACGATCACTGCGACCGGCAGCGGCGCGAGGCACATCGACGCGGCGACAGACCAAAGCTGACGGGCCTCCAGCTTCGCCGTTGTGGCGATGATCTTTTCGGCCCGCTCGTTCGCGGCGTCAATCTTGGCTGTTGCCACGGCCCCGGCGTCGGCAGCGGCCCTCCCGATCGACTGCACAGCCTGATCCCGGGCCGTGCTGATCGCGCTCGTCGCCTCGGCGCTGGCTTGGGTGATCGACTCCCGCCAGGCCTTCTGCGCACCGTTCGCGGCCCGCTCGAACTTAGCCCGGCTCTCATCGAGATGCTTGGCGGCAGCCTCGGACTTAGAGGCTGAGCCCTTCAGACTCTCCCCGTTGAGGTTCATGCTCATACCCGCGAGAGTGGACGCGATTCCGGCGAGCAGTTCGCTGTTCTCGTTCGACTCCGGCGGCGACGTTGAGGTCAGCTGATGCGAGATCGCGGAGAGCTGCTTCTCCTGCTCCTCGCTGTCCACCTTCACGAACCCCGCGAGCTTCTTCTGCTGCTCGGTCAGCGTGGCGATCCTCGTATTCTGCGCCTCGACGGCGGCGAGGATCGAGGCCAACAGCTCCATCGTCTCCGGACTGCCGAGCGGTTGCGGCGACTGCACGGGCCCGTTCTGCTGCTTCAGCCTGTCGAGTGCTGCGCTCATGTTCCTGCTCCTTCTGCTGCTGGTGGTAGTCGAAGAACACCTGCGCGCCCTCCGGGGTGAAGTCCGCCGAGAGTGCGCTCGTGCGCTTGCGGCGCTCGGCACGCCCGGACTCGCCGCGGCGGTCCTCGATGTAGAGCGTCCAGGTCTCCTGCCCGGCGCGTTTGCCCTTCTTGCTGACGGGGCTGTGCAGCCACATCCGTGGCACCCGATCCCCGTCATCACCGAGCTGCTGGTTCTGCTCCTCGATCACCGAGACCAGACCGGCCTTGTCCACCGCGCGGGGATCGGCCAGCGCCGCACTCATCCGGTCGCCCATCTCGCGGTCGAGCGACCCCTCGGCGAAGTCTTCGCGGCGCAGCTCCCAGTCCTTCGGCGCGTGCTCCAGCCGCTTCACGACCGAGAGCCCGTGCTCGCGCATCAGCTCGTCGTTCGCCGACTGCACGCCCTTCTGATTCCCGGCCTTGCGGTCGTGGAACGTGCGATAGTCCGAGAGCGCCTTTCCCGTGCGGTTGTTGTGATTGAGAACCAAAATATGGTTGTGCGGCTTCTTTCCCCGCCCATCCACATGACTAACGACGAGGCAGTCGGAATCCGGGTGCATCTTCTTGGCGAGCTGGTAGCCCAGGTCGTTCACCCGCTGCACGTGTTCGGGGTTCTTCGGGTCGAACTCCTCGTCGCTGAACGACTGGCGGTAGTGCAGCGCCTCGACCTCGAGCGTCGTGTTCTGCGTGAGCGCCCGAGCGCGCGCCGAGAACGCGCCGGGGCTTCCCGGCACATCGCACGTGATCGCGACGCTCCGCTCGTCCTCCTTGCCCCGGTTATAGCGCTCCGTGTCGGCGGCGCTGGCGCTCGGGCTGTAGTGCGTCGTGCTCACGAGGCCGTCCGATCACCGAGCAGGGCGCGGACCTCGCGCAGCAGCTCGATCAGCTCGGGCACCTCCGACGACAGCGCCACCGCCTCACCGGCACGTGCTCGGTGGTCCAGGTCGTTGACGTTGATCGCCAGCGGGCGGATCTGCGCGGCCAGCTCGCGCGCGTCCGCCGACACCTGCGCGCGCCTCGACGCCGAGCAGGTGCGCGGCCACGGCGGCGTCCAGCTCCTCGCTCCGAGAGGCGTGGAGGGCATCTCGGACGACGGCCCGCACCCACGTGCTCGGAGCCAGCCCGAGCCGCTTCGCACGAGTGCGAAGCGCCGCGAGCGTGGCCTCTCCGAAGTCGGTAGGAGGCCCGCGCCTGGACGATCCACCAGGGCGACACCGCCCCGCAGGCCGCCGGCGTGATCCACTCCGACTTCGAGAAGGGCTTCATCAAGGCCGAGATCGTCAGCTTCGACGACCTCGACGAGCTCGGCTCCATGGCCGAGGCCCGCGCCCACGGCAAGGTCCGCCAGGAGGGCAAGGACTACGTCGTGCAGGACGGCGACGTGGTCGAGTTCAAGTTCAACGTCTAGGACTCACGCGTCCGGGACTCACACGTCACAGCTGAAGCCGGTGGCCGAGAGGTCACCGGCTTCAGTCGTCTTTGGGGTGGTGGTCGGGGCTTGTCCGTCGGCATGACGAAGCGCGTTATTGACGCGGAGCGTTATGTGTCGTAGGTTTGCGACATGATCAGGTCGTTTCGGGACAAAGCCTCCGAGGCGATCTGGCGTGGGCGCTACGTGAAAGGGCTTGACCGGCAGCTGCAACGCACGGTGCTGAGAAAGCTCGAGATGATGGATGCCGCCGCAGTCCTGGTTGATCTCCGCGTTCCTCCAGGAAACCGTCTGGAACAGCTGTCCGGAGACAGGTCCGGTCAGTACAGCATCCGGGTCAACAGGCAGTGGCGTATCTGCTTCAACTGGACCACTGGAGGCGTGGAAGATGTCGAACTCACCGACTATCACTGAGGAGCGGATCGAGCCCGTCCACCCGGGTGAGATTCTGATGGAAGATTTCATCGACGGCTTCGGGATCACCCAGCACCGGCTGGCCGTCGACATCGGGGTGCCGCCGCGCCGGATCAACGAGATCGTCCACGGCAAGAGGGGTATCACGGCGGACACCGCGGTCCGCCTGGCCCGTTACTTCGGGACGACGGCCGACTTCTGGATGAATCTGCAGTCGAGCTACGAGCTGCGGATGTGTCTGCGCGAACTGGGCGACGACGTGGAGAACATCACGCCCCTCGGTGCCGCGTAGGCACCTGGCGTCACCGAGTCGCTCACACGTCCCAGCTGAAGCCGGTGGCCGAGAGGTTACCGGCTTGCGTCGTCTCTGAGGCGGCGAAGAAGCAGCCCACACCCAGGTCACCGCCCCAGTTCACGATCCTGCCGCGGCCGGCCGAGCGCACCGTGAGCAGCGCGGCCTGGTGCGTGCTCTCGCGCGGGTCGGCCTGCACGAAGTCGGGGAAGCCGCCCAGCGTCAGCTGACCGGTCGGCGCCAGCGCTACGGTGGCCATGTCATAGGCCTCCCACTCGTCGGCGGCGCCTGCGGCCTGGTCCAGGCCGCGCTCGCGGGCGAGATCGGTCAGCGCGGCGACGAGCTCGTCGGGCAGCAGTTCGTTTCCCTCGCCGCCGAACTCCACCGAACCCAGCCTCGGCAGTGTGAGCACCGGCACGCCCCGCAGGCCGTAGGGGAGTGCGGGCTCGACCAGCGGGCTGAACTCCGGCGGCGGGAACGCCGCGTCGGGGGCGGGGATCCGGGAACCGGCGAAGATCCCCTTGGGATCTCCACGCCCCGCCCCGCCAACCGGCACCTCCGGCAGGAGGCGCACCAGGTGGCCGCTCTCGGTGAAGAGACCGTAGTCGGGGTCGTCGGCGAGGAAGAACTGGATCAGCCCACGCGCCGGGAAGCCCGGCAGCGCGGGTAGCTCGCCGAGATTGACCTGCGCGAGGAAGGTCAGCGCGCGGCCGCGCGCGTCGACCGGCCAGGGGTGCGCGGCGTCGATGTACGGGTGCCCGCCCAGCTGGCTGAGTCCGGGCGCGGCGGGCGCGGCGGCGGGAAGCAGCGCCAGTGCCGGGCGCGCCAGGTCGGGGAAGCGGCGGGCAAAAGTTTCGGGCAGCGGGCGGGCCATGGCGCTACTCCGCCACCGGCCGGGGCAGCTGCTTCCAGCTGAGCCCCAGGTCGGTGCCCTCGCCGAGGTGCGCGTAGGCCTGCTCGGTGGCGTCCTGGATGCCGTCGGCGACGTCCTCGCCGCCCGAGGTCAGGTCCACCACCACGCGGCCGGGCACGCCCTCGCCCGCCTTCCGCTCGTCGACGACGCGGGCGACCCAGCCGCCGCAGACGAAGGCGTCCCCGGAGGGGGTGAGCGTGGCCAGCCAGGCCTTCACCGCGGGCGCGGCGGCGTTGCGGCGGCCGTCGGTGACGGTCATGCGCACCGTCGCGGGCGTGCCGTCGTTGTGCGGCGGGTTGGTCCACAGCCAGTCGTAGTCGACCTCGTAGCGGCGGGATTCGGGGGTGCGTGCCTGATCCATGGCACAGATCCTAGGCCGCGATCGGCCCCGCGAAAGCCCCGCGCGCGCAACGGCCGGACACATAAAGTGAGGGAGACAAACCTACCGGGTCCGAACCGACAGGAGCACCCCCATGACCCAGGCCACGGCCGTGCGCCTCACGGCGACCCACTCCGCACTCGTCACCGGCGCGGCCTCCGGCATCGGCCGCGAACTCGCGCTCAGCCTCGCCCGCGACGGCGTGGCGCTGATGCTTTCCGACGTCGCGCTCGACGGCCTGGAGCGCACCGTCGCCGACGCGCGCCTGGCCGGCGCCGAGATCCTCGACGCCACCGGCCTCGACGTCACCGACCGGGCCGCCGTCGAGGACTGGGCGCAGCGTGTCACCGCCGAACACGGCGTGCCCGACGAGGTCCACCATGTCGCCGGCATCGCGATCTGGGGAGATACGCGCACCATGCCGCCGGAGAAGTGGCGGAAGGTCATCGAGGTCAACCTCATGGGCACCGTCCACGTCGTCCAGGCCCTCGTCCCGCGCATCACCGCCGCGCCGCGGCGTGCGCACGCACGTCGCGGCAGGCGCGGGCGTCGGAAATTGGTGCTCATGTCCAGTGCCGCCGGCTTCATCGGCCTGCCCTGGCACGCGGCCTACTCCGCCTCGAAGGGCGGGGTGCTCGCCATGGCCGAGGTGCTGCGCTTCGACCTGCGGCCGTTCGGAGTGGACGTGCACGTCGTCGCGCCCGGGGCGGTGGACACCCCGCTGGTGCGCACCATCGACATCCACGGCGTGGACCGCGCCAACCCGCGCGTGGCACGTGCCACCGCGCTCTTCCAGGGCCATGCGGTCAGCCCCGCGAAGGCCGCGGCGAAGATCCGCCGCGGGGTCGCGCGCGGGAAATTCCTCGTGACCACCAGCGGCGACATCGCCTTCGGGCGCTGGGCGCAGGTGAACCTGCCGTGGGGTTACCGGGCGGTGATGCGTGCGCTCAACTACGGCTTCCGCTGGGCCTCCCGCGGCGGGTCGACGGGTACCCCCAGCACGTCGAGCGCGGTGGCCAGCCCGTCGTAGTTGGTCACCAGCATCACGAAGGCGACCTGGTCGCGCTTCGAGAGCTCGCCGCGCAGCCGCGCCCAGGTTTCGGGGGAGAGGCTGCGGGTGTCGACGAGCTCGTCGGCGGCGTCGAGAAGCACCAGGCGGCGGCCGGTGAAACCATGCTCCGGGGAGGTGACCGCCTCGATCTCGGCGGCGGTCAGCCCCGCGCGGCGGGCGAGTCCGCGGTGCTGGTCCTCCTCGTAGGCGCTGCCGCGCTTGTGGGCCACGCGCAGGATGATCAGCTCGGTCTCTCTGCGGGAGAGGTAGCCGAAGGGCATCATCATCGCGCCGTATACGAGCCATGCGCGGAAGAGCCGGCGGGCGCGGCCAAGGGTGGCGAAGACGCCGAGGCGTCTGCGGCCGGTGACCCGGGCGCCGATCGCGGCGATGGCGGCGTTGACTACGCCGAGCTCGCGGTTCGTCGCCGGGCCGGGGCCGCCGGCGGGCGGGGAGTGGGGCGTGTGTTCAGCCATGAAACAACCCTAAAGGGTCGCGGACCGCGCGCGCCGGGTTTCGGGCGTTGAGCCGGGGCGGTCCGCGCAGGCCGAGGGGGCCGGGCCGGGGAGCGTTCCCCGAGATCGTCCCGGGGGTCGGGCAGGGGCAGTAATCTTTTGGCATGAGAAGAGCACCGCACCTCAACCACCGAGCCCGAACAATCCTGTGCACCTTGGCCTGTGCCGCGGTGCTGCCCCTGACCGCCTGCGCCGACGACTCCGAGGGCGGCGACGGCGACGCGCCCGTGCTCACCACCGTCGAGGAGACCTCCGCGGCCCCGCTGTCGGAGACCTCCGGGACGCAACAGACACAGCAGCCGCAGCCGACCACCGGCGCCGAGCGCGCCGAGGCGGACCGGCCCTCCGCCGACCGGGACTCCGGTTGCGGGGACGTCTCGGCCGAGGAGGCCATGCACGCCGGCGTCGCACAGGCCCCCGCGCCGCCGTTCGACGGCGTCGGGTGGGACACCGGCTACGCGGACCCGACCCTGGGCTTCGACCCGTGCGCGGACCTGTCCTGGATCTCCGTGCCGATCGAGGGCGGCACCGGCTCCTCGCCGACGCTGGTCATGCTCTACCACCGCGGCGAGTATCTCGGTACGACGACCTCGAAGGCCTACTGGATCGGCCAGATCCAGCGCGACTCGGACTCACAGATCACCGTCGAGTACATCTACCCCAAGGACGGTGAGGGCACCGCCAACGCCTCCGGACGCACCTACGCCTCCTTCACCTGGAACGGCGAGAAGGTCGTCATGATGGGCGAGGTTCCCGAGTACTAGACGCACCGGCCGCGCGGGGGCGAATGCCCCCGGGCGCACCTACGCGACGTTCACCTGGAACGGCTCCGTGACGGTCATGACCGGCGAGGTGCCGCCGGCGTGGCGCGGAGGATAACCTGGGACAGGTGAGTTTCGCAGAGTACTTCGCATCCGCCGCCCCGCGCGGCTTCGCCCTGCCCGAGGAGCTGCACCGGGCCCTCGACTTTTTGGAGTCCGCCGGTCACGGCGAGGCCTTCGATGGCGAGGACGGGCCCGAGGGCTTCCTCTCGGTGAGCGCCGACCCCGTCTCGGGCTCCGTCTTCTACATCGACTTCGACCTGACCGGCTACCTCGACACCGACAGGCCGGGCGCCGAGCGCCTGGTGCCCGTCGTCGACCCGGACGGCGGCGGCTCGCGCATCATGGCCTGGGCCGGCACGGACGGCACCGCCCCCTACCGCTACCTCTTCCTCGGCGCGGAGGGCGAGGGCCCCTTCCTCGTCGCCGAGAACACCGTCGACCTGCTGCGCCTGCTCGCCGTGGGCTACGCCTGGATCGGCGAGGACACCCTGGGGCGCACCCCGGCCGAGGCGGGCGCGGACGACGTCGCCGGCCACGCCGAGTTCCGCGACTGGGTGACCAAGTCCTTCGGCGTGGACGTCCCCGCCTCCTGGCCGGCCGCCGAGATCGACCGCGAGGCCGCGGACTGGCTGGTGGACATGCGCGGCGACACCGACGAGGGCCTCTACCTCGACGGCATCGTGCCCGAGCCGCACGAGGACGACGACTCCGGGGAGGAGTGAGCGCGGCACCGCGCAGATTGACGACGCCGCGTGCGTGGTGCGCGGGGTGCGCGGGCGCACCCTGGCGGGAACCTGGTCATAGTGACCCGTGACACGAAAAAGTGTTCGGATAGGGAAACAAAACACTAATCTGCGGCGCATGAAATCAACTCTGCTGCCGTACCACGTGACCCAGCGAGACAAGGCCGCCCCGGTCACCGCACCCGTCCCGGGCGACCCGGACCTGCCGCGCACCTGCGTCATCGGCGCCGGCTCGGCGGGCCTGGCCTGCGCGAAGAACCTCTATCTGGCCGGGGTCCCCTTCGACTGCTTCGAGAAGGGCAGCCGGATCGGGGGGCAACTGGCTGATCGACAACCCCAACGGGGTCTCGGCCTGCTACGACCACCTCGAGATCAGCACCTCGGTGCGCCGCATGGCCTTCTCCGATTTTCCCATGCCGGCCGACTACCCGCTGTACGCCCGCCACGACCAGGTCGCCGCCTACTTCGACGACTACGCCGAGCACTTCGGCCTGTTGCCGCTGATCACCTTCGACACCGAGGTCACCTCCGTCGAACCGGTCGACCCCGGCGATCAGGACGGTGACGCGGCAGGGGAGATGCGCGGCGCCGGCCGGTGGCGGGTGACCACCCGCGGGCCCGGGGGCGAGGTCACCCGCGACTACGACGCGGTGATCGTCTGCAACGGCCACCACTGGGACCCGAGGCTGCCGGACCCGGCCTACCCCGGCCAGGACGAGTTCGCCGGCGAGCAGATCCACGCCCACTCCTACCGCGACGCCTCGCAGCTGGCCGGCCGCGACGTGGTCGTCGTCGGTGCCGGCAACTCCGCGCTCGACATCTCCTCGGCGGCCGCGCGCACCGCGAACAGCGCGACGATCCCGCTGCGCCGCGGCCAGTGGGTGATCCCGAAGTACACCGCCGGCATCGCCTCCGACCTCATCGCCGTGCGGGCTGGGCGCCCTGGCTGCTCAACCGCATCCGCCTGCGCGTCTCCTCGTGGACCGTGCGCGGCCTGGACAAGTGGGGCCTGCCGCGCCCGGCGCACGCGCCCTCGCAGTCGCACCCGGTGCAGTCCGAGGAGATCCGCGCCGCCCCCACCGCACCGGTCCCACCCGCGGCGGCGGGACCGCGCGCGGACACGTGCTCAACGTGGCCTCGCTGGCCGCGCTCGCCCCGGTCTCCGGCGAGGGGATCTACGCCGCGAGCAAGCACGCCGTGCTCGGCTTCAGCCTCTCGACGGCCATCGACCTGCGCCGCGCCGGCCACAGGAAGGTACGTGTCTCCACCGTCTGCCCGGACGGGATGTGGACGCCGATGCTTTATGAGAAGCTCGACGACCCCGAGGCGGCCATGTCCTTTTCCGGGGTGCTGCTCCAGCCCGGGGAGGTCGCCGACGTCGTCGCCGAGGTCGCCCGGTGCCCGAAACTGGTGCGCGTCGTGCCGCGCTGGCGCGGGCTGCGGTGCCGCCTCTACGCCGCCGCGCCGTCGGTGGCCGTGCGCGGGGCGAAGCTCGTCGAGTGGGTCGCCCGGGCCGGGCAGCGCCGGGCCGCGAAGCGCCTGCGTGCCTGAACCCGCCCGGCGCCTGCGCGCCTGAGACGGCGACACCCGCCGACCCGCGGGATGCGGGGCGACGGGTGCGGGCGCGGCGTCGGAAAATCGACGCGGAGGGGAGGGCTACTTCTCCGGGAACCAGCCGGTGACGGCCGGCTCGGTGTTCTCGTAGATGTGCTTGGCCTCGCGGTACTCCTCCAGGCCGGTCGGGCCCAGCTCGCGGCCGTTGCCGGAGCGGCCGAAGCCGCCCCACTCGGCCTGCGGCAGGTACGGGTGGTAGTCGTTGATCCACACCGTGCCGTGACGCAGCGCGCGCGAGACGCGGTTGGCCGTGCCGGAGTTGGAGGTCCACACGCCGCTGGCCAGGCCGTAGCGGGTGTCGTTGGCGATCTTGATGGCCTCGGCCTCGTCGTGGAAGGTCTCCACGGTGATCACCGGGCCGAAGCCCTCCTCCTGGACGGCCGGGTTGTCGTGGGTGCACTGGTCGAGCACGGTCGGCGCGTAGAAGCAGCCCTTCTCGTGTTCGGGGCCGCCCCAGTTGCCGCCCACGCGCAGGCGCGCGCCGGCCTCGACGCCGCGCTTGACGTAGTCGGTGACCTTGTCGCGGTGCGCCTCGGAGATCAGCGGGCCGGTCTCGGCCTTCTTATCGAAGGGCCCGCCCATGACGATCTTGCCGGCGCGCTCGACGAGCTTGTCCACGAACCCCTCGGCGATGGTGTCCTGGACGACCAGACGGGTGCCCGCCGAGCAGACCAGGCCGGAGTCCATGAAGCCCGCGTTCAGGGCGTTGTCCAGGGCGGCGTCCAGGTCGGCGTCGGCGAAGACGACGTTCGGGTTCTTGCCGCCGAGCTCCAGGGCGACCTTCTTGACGGTCGGGGCGGCGGCGGCCGCGATGGCCTTGCCGGTCTCCAGGCCGCCGGTGAAGGAGACCATGTCGATGTCGTCGTGCTCCGAGAGCGGGGCGCCGACGGTGCCGCCGTCGCCGAGGACCAGGTTGGCCACGCCGGCCGGCAGCCCCAGCTTGTCCAGGACGTCCATCAGCAGGATGGCGGTGTGCGGGGTCAGCTCCGCGGGCTTGAGCACGAAGGAGCAGCCGGTGGCGATCGCGGGGGCGACCTTCCAGGCGACCTGCAGCAGCGGGAAGTTCCAGGGGGTGATCATGCCGACCACGCCGACCGGCTCGTAGACGATGCGCGAGATGACCGTGTCATCCCCGGCGTCGACCAGACGGCCGGGGTGCTGGTCGGCGATCTTGCCGAAGAAGGCGAAGCAGGAGGCGATGTCGTCCATGTCGCCCTCGGCCTCGACCAGGCGCTTGCCGGTGTCGAGGGCCTCGGCGCGGGCGAACTCGTCCTTGCGCTCCTTGAGCTGCTCGGAGACGGCGAGCAGGAGGTCACCGCGCTCGGCGGCGGTCTTGGAGGACCACACGCCCTCGTCGAAGGCGCGGCGGGCGGCGGCGATGGCGTCCTCGACGTCCGTCGCGGTCGCCTCGGAGACGACCCCCACCTCGGACCCGTCGGCCGGGCACGTGACGGTGCGCGTGCCGCCGTCGGAGGCGGCGCGCCAGGCGCCGTCGATGTAGAGCGTGGCGGGGGAGTTGTCCGATCCGGTCAAGAAGATCATTCCCTTTCTCTTGGTTCGTTGAGATCCGGTCGCCGCGTGCGTCGGGTGCTTGCCGACGCGCGCGGCGTGGGCGTGCGGGCGGCGTCGTGCGCCCCGTGCCTCGTCCCCAGTGTCCGCCTTCCGCGGCCCGCGCGCCACCCCCGGGGCGCGGGGCCCCGACGTCAGCACCCGGAAAAGGGGACGTGCGCGCCGCGGGCGAGGGACGCTGTGACGTCGGGCACCGGGGCGTCGTCAAGCGTCCCGGCTGCGCCCTGACGGCGTCCTACGCGCCCGCGCCCCGGCGGCGTCCTACCTGCCGGCGTCCTCGTTGTCGCCGGCGACGACCTCCTCGGGGTCGGTGTCGTCGGGCAGGTTGTCGGCGTCGTCCCACTCGCTCGGCGGGGCGGAGTAGACCGCCTTGGTCGGCGTGCCGCGGTCGCCGGTCATGGTCATGAACGTCAGGTGGGCGTCGTAGAGGTCGAGCACGTCCGAGATGACCTGCTCGTGGGTGTAGCCGAGGATGTCGTGGCCCTGCGAGCCGGTGCCCGTGAAGACCTCGACCTGGAAGTAGACGTCCGAGGCCGTGCGCAGGTTGTGCGCGAAGTCCGGCACCGGGTAGGCGACCGGGTAGGCCTCGTACTTGAACTCGTCCTGGTCCTCGAACTTGACCACCAGGTCGACGTAGGGCAGCGGGTAGTCCGGGTGCTCGCCGCAGGTGCAGGTCACGTCCGCGCCCAGGCGCTTCATCTCGGCGGCGATCTCGCGGATGGCCGGCTCGGCGGTCTTGTCCAGGAACTCGCGGGTCTCCGTGAGGCCCGGGTAGGACATGCGGCGGGCCAGGCGGCGGCGCCAGGAGGTCTTCTCGCCCGGGCCGGTGGCACGGATGCGGCCGCTGAGCAGGCTCGGAAGGGCCGCGCGGCGGGAGTCCAGGGAGTTGCGCTCGGAGCGCAGCACACGGAAGAGGCTGTACATGACCAGGTACATCACCACCGAGAACGGCAGGCCCATCAGGACCGTGGCCGCCTGCAGGGTGTAGACGCCGTTGATGAACAGCATCACCAGGGTCAGCAGGCCGGTGATCACGGCCCAGACGATGCGCAGCCACGGCGCGCCGTCCGAGTCGCGCTTGGCGGAGGACTTCGAGGTCATCGTCGCCAGGATCAGCGAGCCGGAGTCGGCCGAGGTGACGTAGAAGAACAGGCCGGTGAACACCGACAGCCCGATGGTGAACAGGGCGCCGGGGAAGTGGTCCAGCAGCGTGAAGTAGGCGGACTCGGGGACCTCGACGGCCTCGTTGAGGAAGTCGGTCTCGCCGGTGCGGAAGATGTCGAGCGCGGCGTTGCCGAAGATGGACACCCACAGCAGGATGAACAGGAACGGGATGACCAGCACGCCGATGACGAACTGGCGCAGGGTGCGCCCGCGCGAGATGCGCGCCAGGAACAGGCCGACGAAGGGCGCCCAGGCGATCCACCAGGCCCAGAAGAACAGGGTCCAGTCCTTCAGCCAGTCCTGCGAGGGGTAGGACGCGTCGCCGTCGGTGAAGGCGAAGTTGTCCAGCATCATGCCCGGGAAGCGGGAGACGAAGTCACCGGTGTTCTGCACCAGGGCCGAGAGCAGGTGCGCGGTGTTGCCGGAGAAGAGCACCCACAGCATCAGGAAGATGGCCAGGAAGACGTTGAGCTCGGAGAGCCGGCGGATGCCCTTGTCCACGCCGGAGACGGTCGAGATGATCGTGATGCCCACGGCCAGGACGACGAGGGCGACCTGGACGGTGGTGCCGGTCTCCCAGCCGAAGAGGTAGTGCAGGCCGTAGTTGAGGAAGACCACGCCGATGCCCAGCGAGGTCGCGATGCCGAAGATGGTGCCCAGCGTCGCGGCGATCTCCACGCCGTCGCCGACGGGGCCGCGCACGCGCTTGCCGACGATCGGGGCGAGCGCCGAGCGGATCGACAGCGGCAGGTGGTAGCGGTAGGCGAACAGCCCGAAGGCCATGCCCATCAGCGCGTACATCGCCCAGCCGGGGATGCCGTAGTGGAAGATCATCCAGATCGGGGCCATGCGCGCGGCCTCGTCCGACATCGCGGGCACGTCCGGCGGGGTCAGGTAGTTCGTCGCCGGGCCGGAGACGCCGAAGAACATCAGGTCCACGCCGATGCCGGCGGCGAAGAGCATCGCCGACCAGGTGAACATGTTGAACACCGGCGTCGAGTGGTCGGGGCCGATCTTGGTCTGGCCGACCCGGGAGAAGGCCACCACGAGCACGAAGAGGACGATCACGCCGGCGGTGAGGATGTAGTACCAGCCGAGGTTGGTCGCGATCCAGTCCATCGACCCGAAGATGAAGGTCTCCGCGGCGTCGGGCCACAGCCACGCCCACAGGACGAAGGCGAGGATGATCACCGCAGTCGTCCAGAAGACCGGCGGGTTGACCGGTGAGTAGTGTGGTCGGGTTTTTGCCATCGAAGCACTCCTGATGCGCCGCGCAGGGCGGAGATAGGGGATCGTAAGGTCATCTAAACCGTAACGCCGGGCTGTGAGCCTGCTGTATTCCCCTACAATTCGGGGGTACTTATCTGCCGAGTTTCGGGGGTGGGTGTGTGCTGTGTCGCAGGATTCCCGGTCTGCGGTCGGGCATGCCGGGGCCGACCCGGGCGTTTCGCGGGGGCACCCGGGTTCGGCGGAGGTGTCGCCGCGGCGGCTCGTGCGGGGATGTGCACCCGGTAGCCTCGGGTCCGCACATCACGGCGCCCGGGACGACCCGGCCACCGCGCGCCGCCTTCGTGGGCGCCGCGCCGCCGCACCGAGGGGACGGCCCCGAACGACCGGGAGGTTCAGCAGTGGAACAGTCCCCCGACACGGAAGCCGGGGCGGGCGCGGGCGCCGGCCCGCGCGCCGGCGCAGGCGGTCTCCTGCGCCGGGTCCTGTCGCCCCCGACGCTCATCCGGCTCGCCGTCGGGTGGGCGGCGGTGGCGCTCACCGCGCTCACCGGGATCGTCGACGCCGCGCCCGCGCCCGTGGCGCTCGCCGGCGTGGTCGCCGTCATCGCCTACTGCGCCTTCGGGGTCGTCGGCCAGGCCGAGGCGCTGGCGGTGCGCCTCGGCGAGCCCTTCGGCACCCTGGTGCTGACCCTCTCGGTGGTCTGCATCGAGGTGCTCCTCATCGCCGCGATGACCCTGGGCGGCGCACAGGGGGCGACCGCCGCGCGCGACTCGGTGACGGCGGTGACGATGATCATCCTCAACCTCGTCGTCGGCGCCTGCGTGCTCGTCGCCGTCCGGCGCGGCCCGGCGGTGCCCAACCGCCGGGGGATGGGCCTCTACCTGGCCATGATCGTGCCGCTGGGGGCGCTGACCTTCGCCGTCCCGCACGCCTTTCCCGGCGGCGCCTACCCGCTCGCGCCCGGCGTGGTGCTGGCCGTGGCGGTCGCCGGGGCCTACGCGGTCTTCCTCCTCGCCCAGACCGGCCGGCTCGCCCACCTCTTCGCCGAGCCCGGCCTGCGCCGCGCCGACGAGCAGGCGCCGGGGACGCGGGAGCCGGGGACGAAAGACAGGAAGGAACCGGCGCGCCGGGAGCGGCGACGTCCCCGCGACCCGGAGATCCCGCTGCGCGCCGCACTGCTCGTGGCCACCGTCGCCCCGGTCAGCCTGCTCGCCCACGACATGGCCGGGCTGACCGGCACGGTGCTCGCCGCCGCGGCCGCCCCGCCGGCGCTGGCCGGCCTGCTCGTCGCCGCGATCGTCTTCCTGCCCGAGTCGATCACCGCGCTGCGCGCCGCCGCCGCGGGGCAGGTCCAGCGGGTGGGAAATCTCGCCCACGGCGCGCTCGTCTCCACCGTGGGGCTCACGGTGCCCTGCGTGCTCGTTCTCGGCGCGGTGACCGGTGAGGCGCCCGTGCTCGCGGAGTCGCCGGCGAACCTGGCGCTGCTGGCCGCCACCGCCGCCGTGAGCGGCACCGCCGTCGCCTCCGGCAGGCTGCGTGCCTGGCACGGCATCGCGCACCTGGCGCTCTTCGGTGGCTTCGCCGCCCTGCTCGCCGCCGGATGACGCCCGCCGCGCGACGGCAGCGCCCGTAGGATCGGGGGCCATGGAACTGCGCGTGGTCATCGGAGACATCACCGACCAGGACGTCGACGCCGTGGTCAACGCCGCGAACTCCTCGCTGCTCGGCGGCGGCGGGGTCGACGGCGCCATCCACCGCGCCGGCGGGCCCGAGATCCTCGCCGCATGCCGTACGTTGCGCGCCACCGAGCTGCCGCAGGGTCTGCCCGCCGGCCAGGCGGTGGCCACCACCGCCGGGAAAATGCCCGCGCGCTGGGTCATCCACACCGTCGGCCCGGTCCACTCGCGCACCGAGGACCGCTCGGCCACCCTCGCGTCCTGCTACCGCAGTTGCGTCCGCCTCGCCGACGAGCTCGGCGCGCGCACCGTGGCCTTCCCGCTCATCTCCGCCGGTGCCTACGGCTGGCCGATTGACGACGCCGCGCGCATCGCCGTCGAGACCCTGCGCGCCGCGGGCGCGCACAGTGACGTCATCGAGGCGCGCCTGGTCGCCTTCAGCGACGCCGTCCGCGAGCGGCTGGACGCCGCGTGCGGATAGCATGTGGACATGACCACGAATGATTCGCTGACGTCCCCGAACTCGAACTGCTCGACTGGTCCGACTGGCGGCGCGTGCTCGTCGTCGTCGCCCACCCCGACGACCCCGAATACGGCATGTCGTGTGCCGTCAACCGCCTCGCCCGCGCCGGGGTGGAGGTCCGCTACCTGCTGCTCACCCACGGCGAGGCCGGCATCGAGGGCCGCGCGCCGGAGGAGACCGGCCCGCCGCGCGCCGCAGAGCAGCAGGCCGCCTGCGACGCCGTCGGCGCCGCCGGGCTGACCGTGCTGCGCCACCCCGATGGCATGCTCACCGAGAGCCTCGACCTGCGCCGCGACATCGCCCGAGAGATCCGCCGCTTCCGCCCCGACGCGGTGGCCACCATCCCCTTCGACCGGGAGGTGCCCTGGGGTGTCAACATGGCCGACCACCGGGTCGCGGGCCTTGCCGCCCTCGACGCCTGCCGGGACGCGGCCAACACCTGGGTCTTCCGCGAGCTCGCCGAGCGCGACGGCCTGGAGAAGTGGCAGGCCTCCGCCTTTCTGGTCTGCGGCGACCCGCACGCCGACGCCGCCGTGGCCGTCGAGAAGCAGGACGTCGAGGCCGGCGTGGCCTCCCTGGCCTGCCACCGCGTCTACCTCGAGGCGCTGCCCGACCACGCCACCCCCGAGGACCTCGTGACCGGGATGGCCGCCTCCGGCGGCGAGCGCGCCGGGGTCGAGCACGCGATCGCCTTCCGCTCGATCCCGCTCTAAGTTCTGCTCCAGGGCGACCGGCTGGGCCGCGGAACCCGCCCGCCGTGGGGGAGCGGCGGCGGGAAAGGCCAGGTCAGGATAGATACCGTATATGTGATGCAGACCATATGTCTTCGGCGTGGCGTAGGAGTGCGGATGGCGTAATCTACCGGGCCATGACAACCCGGTCCGGGGCCCACGCGGTCCCACGCCACGGTGCCCGGCTCGCCGCCGGCACCGCCGCGCTGGGGGTGGTGTTCGGTGACATCGGCACCTCCCCGCTCTATGTCCTCCGGGCGGTATTCACCGTCCACCACGGCGCGGTCCCGCTGACCGACGCCACCGTCGTCGGGGCGGTCTCCGCCCTGATCTGGACCGTCTTCCTCATCGTCGCGGTCAAGTACGTCCTGCTCGTCCTGCGCGCCGACAACGACGGCGAGGGCGGCGTGATCGCCCTGGCCACCCTGGTGCGCTCCCGCGTCGCCGCCGCCGGCACCGACACCGCCGGCAGGCGGCGCCTGCTGGCGGCCCTCGGCGGCGTCGGCGTCTTCGGCGCCGCGCTCTTCTTCGGCGACGCCGTGATCACCCCGGCCATCTCGGTGCTCTCCGCCGTCGAGGGCGTGCGCGTGGCCGTGCCCTGGCTGCCGAACTCGCTGATCCTCCCGCTGGCCCTCGGGGTGCTCACCGCGCTCTTCGCCGCCCAGCGCCGCGGCACCGAGAAGGTCGGCCGCGTCTTCGGCCCGGTCATGCTCGTCTGGTTTTTCACCCTCGCCGCCGTCGGCGTGCCCCAGATCCTGGCCCGCCCGGCGATCCTCGCCGCGCTCTCGCCGCTGCCCGCCGTGGAGTTCATCCTCGGCCGCCCGCTGGCCGGTTTCTTCGCCGCCGGCGCACTCGTGCTGGCGACCACCGGCGCCGAGGCCCTCTACGCGGACATTGCGCACTTCGGCCGCCGCCCGATCCAGGAGACCTGGTTCGCCGTGGTGCTGCCGGCCCTGGTCCTCAACTACCTCGGTCAGGGCGCCGGCCTGCTGCGCGACCCGGCACGCGTGGCCGACCCCTTCTTCACCCTGGTCCCGCAGCACTTCGGTTTCCTCCTGGTGCTGCTGGCCACCGCGGCGACGGTCATCGCCTCCCAGGCGGTCATCTCCGGGGCCTTCTCCGTGGTACGCCAGGCCATCCGGCTCGGGCACCTGCCGCGCATGCGCGTGGTGCACACCTCGGAGCGCGCCTCCGGTCAGGTCTACATCCCGGCGGTGACTCTGCTGCTCTACTGCGCCGTCGTCGCCGTGATCCTCATCTTCCGCGACTCCGGGCGCCTCTCCTCGGCCTACGGGCTCGCGGTGTGCACCGACTTCCTGGTCACCTCGACGTTGCTGTGCCTGCTGACCCGCTTCGGCTGGCGCTGGCCCGCCTGGGCGAGCGCGCTGCTTGCCATCTGCCTGGCCGCCGTCGAGCTGCCGCTGGCCGCGGCCAACGCCGCCAAGATCGCCACCGGCGGCTGGCTGCCGCTGCTCATCGCGGCGGTGCTCGTGATCGTCATGGACACCTTCCGCCGCGGCGAGGCCCGCGTCCGCGCCGCGCGGCTGGCTCGGGAGGGCACCCTCGACCAGCTCGAGGAGAGGCTCGCCCTGCGCCAGCCCGCACGGATCCCCGGCACCGTGGTCTACCCGCACTCGCTGGTCGAGACTGCCCCGTTCTCACTGCTGGCCACCACCGCGATGAGCCGCTCGCTCCACCAGCGCGTCATTGTGCTCTCCGTGCGCACCCGTCCGGTGCCGCACGTGCCGCCGGGGGAGCGGCTGACCGTGCAGCGCACGGCCACCCCGGGCCTGGAGCACTGGACGGTCGACCTCGGCTTCGCCGACGACGCCGACGTGGTCGGCGTGCTCGACGCCGCCGGCTGCGCCGGGAGGGTCACCGCCGTCACCGGGACCGCCGCGAGCGAGAGCCGCGACGGGTCCGCGCTGTGGGTGCTCTCGCGCGCCGAGGTCACCGTCACCGACTCGCCGGGCATGGCCCGCTGGCGCAAGCGGCTCTACGTGCTGCTGACCCGGCTGGCCCCGCCGCCGCAGTGGACCCGGACGCTTCCGGGGAAAAGGTGCGTCACCGTCAGCAGGCGGGTGCCGGTGTGAGCCGCTGAGCCAACAAAGGGTGTCCTAACCTGGGCTTTCCCATCCTGCGGAAATGGCGGTATGCCTCCCGTGGCATTATCCTGGGGGCCATGGTGAAAAAGACTCTGCTGAACTGGCCGGTACTGCGCCAGTTGCGGGCGGGGGACATGTTCGGACGCGACCGCTCCACGCAGTCGAAGAAGTCCGCGACGCTGACCCCCCGCATCGCCGAGGCTGACCGCATGGTCAAGAGCGTGTGCCCGTACTGCGCCGTCGGCTGCAGTCAGCGTGTCTACGTCAAGGACGAGAAGGTCATCCAGATCGAGGGTGACCCGGACTCGCCGATCTCGCGCGGGCGTTTGTGCCCCAAGGGCTCCGCCTCCGAGCAGCTGGTCAACTCCTCGACGCGTGTCACCGACGTCCTCTACCGTGCCCCGCACTCCACCGAGTGGGTCAAGATCGACCGCGAGAAGGCACTGGACATGATCGCCGATCGCTTCCTCGAGGCCCGCCGCAACGGCTGGCAGGACCTCGACGAGAAGGGCCGGAAGGTCAACCGCACCCTGGGCCTGGCCGGGCTGGGCGGCGCGACGCTGGACAACGAGGAGAACTACCTCATCAAGAAGTTGTTCACCGCCGCCGGCGCCATCCAGCTCGAGAACCAGGCCCGCATATGACACTCCGCCACGGTTCCCAGTCTGGGATCCTCCTTCGGACGCGGCGGCGCAACTCAGCCGCTGCAGGACATGGCCAATGCGGACTGCATCGTGCTCCAGGGCTCGAACATGGCCGAGGCGCACCCGGTCGGCTTCCAGTGGGTCATTGAGGCCAAGAAGCGCGGCGCGCGCATCATCCACGTCGACCCGCGGTTCACGCGTACCTCCGCGGTGGCGGACAAGCACATCGCCATCCGCGGCGGCACCGACGTCGTGCTGCTCGGTGCGCTGATCAAGTACGTCATCGACAACGACCTGTACTTCCGGGACTACGTCCTGGCGTACACGAACGCCTCGATGCTGATCAACGAGGACTACCGCGACACGGAGGATCTCGACGGCCTCTTCTCCGGCTACGACCCGGAGAAGGGCACCTACGACAACTCCTCGTGGTCCTACGCCCAGCGTGAGGACCTCGGCGAGGAGGCCTCGTCGTGGAACGTCAAGCGTGACCTGACACTGGAGGACCCGCACACGGTCTTCCAGATCCTCAAGCGCCACTACTCCCGCTACACCCCGGAGATGGTGGAGAAGGTCTGTGGCATCTCGCCGGCCGACTTCGAGTACCTGGCACGCTCGATCACGGACAACTCCAACCCGGAGCGCACGACCTGCTTCGCCTACGCGCTGGGCTGGACGCAGCACACCCTGGGCGCGCAGTTCATCCGCACCTGCGCGATCCTGCAGCTGCTGCTGGGCAACGTCGGCCGACCTGGCTCGGGCATCATGGCCCTGCGCGGCCACGCCTCGATCCAGGGCTCGACGGACATCCCGACGCTGTTCCACCTGCTGCCGGGCTACCTGCCCATGCCGAGCGTGGACGAGCCGACGCTGAAGGACTACCTGGCCGCGGTCAACGCGCCGGACCAGAAGGGCTTCTGGCAGATCGGCGACTCCTACGCCGTGAGCCTGTTCAAGTCCTACTTCGGCGACGCCGCGACCCCGGAGAACGACTTCGGCTACGACCACCTGCCCAAGCTCAACGGGCCGGCCTCGACCTACCACACGCTGCAGCGCATGCTGCGCGACGAGGTCGACGGCTACATCGTCTTCGGCCAGAACCCGGCCGTCGCCCAGTCGCACGGCCACCTGCAGCGCATGGGCCTGGCGCACCTGAAGTGGCTGGTGGTCCGCGACTTCCAGACCATCGAGACCGCCAACTTCTGGAAGGACTCCCCGGAGATCAAGTCCGGCCAGCTGCGCACCGAGGACATCGCCACCGAGGTCTTCTACCTGCCGGCGGCCAACCACGTGGAGAAGTCGGGTACCTTCACCCAGACCCAGCGCATGCTGCAGTGGCGCTTCCAGGCCATCGAGGCGCCGGGAGACGCCCAGAGCGAGCTGGACTTCTTCTACCAGCTGGGCAAGAAGATCCGCGAGCGTCTGGCCGACTCGACCGACCCGCGCGACTGGGCCCTGCTGAACATGACCTGGGACTACCCGGAGGATGAGAAGGGCGACATCTCCGCCGAGGACGTGCTCAAGGAGATCAACGGCTACTACCTCACCGGCGAGAAGGCCGGCGAGCTGCTGCCCGCGTTCACCGAGATGCGCGCCGACGGCTCCACCTCGGGCGGCTGCTGGATCTACACCGGCGTCTACGCCGGCGGGGTTAACCGCTCGCAGAACAAGAAGCCCGGCTCCGAGCAGGACGAGGTCGCCTCCGAGTGGGGCTGGGTCTGGCCGGCCAACCGGCGCCTGCTCTACAACCGCGCCTCGGCAGACCCGCACGGCAGGCCATGGTCGGAGCGCAAGCGCTACATCTGGTGGGACGCCGAGAAGAAGCGCTGGGTCGGTCCGGACGTGCCGGACTTCCCGGCCACCCTGGACCCGGAGTACCGGCCCGAGTCGGACGCCGTGGGCCCGAAGGCCCTGTCCGGCACGGACGCGTTCATCATGCAGGCCGACGGCAAGGGCTGGCTCTTCGCCCCGACCGGCATGGTCGACGGCCCGCTGCCGACGCACTACGAGCCGCACGAGTCGCCGGTGCCGAACTACCTCTACGAGCAGCAGCAGTCGCCGACCCGCCTGGTCTTCCCGGGCGAGCGCAACCTGTCCGCCCCGGAGCCGGGGCAGCCGGGCAGCGACGTCTACCCGTTCGTCTTCTCGACGTACCGGCTGACGGAGCACTACACGTCCGGCGCGATGAGCCGCCGCCTGCCGTTCCTCGCGGAGCTGCAGCCCGAGCTCTTCTGTGAGGTCTCCCCGGAGCTGGCGGAGGAGCGCGGCCTGGTCAACGGCGGCTGGGCGACGATCGTCTCGCCGCGTGCGGTCATCGAGGCCCGCGTGCTGGTCTCCGATCGCATCCAGCCGCTCAAGGTCGGCGGCCACGAATACCACCAGGTCGGCCTGCCGTTCCACTTCGGCCGCTCGGACGACGCCCCGGTCTCCGGCGACGCGCCCAACGACCTGCTGGGCATCACCCTGGACCCGAACGTGTCGATCCAGGCCTCCAAGGTCGGCGCCTGCGACATCCGCTCGGGCCGCCGGCCGCGGGGCCGCGCCGCGCGCATGCTGGTGCTGCAGTACCAGGAGCGCGCCGGCCTGACCCCGGCGACCGGCAACAAGCTGGTCTCGCGTGAGGCGGAGGCCGAGGCCGTCGCCGAGGACGCCCTGGCCGACGCCGGCGGCGAGACCGACGGTGTGGCCTCGCGCCCCAACGCCGGGGAGCGCGGCATGACCCAGGGAGACGACCGACCGGGCGAGGCCGAGCCCGACGAGCAGCACAAGGAAGGGGAGTGACGTGTTCGTCAACCGCCTGACCGAGTGGCCCCGCCACGTCGGCTACGAGAAGGGCGCCCGCAAGGGCTTCTTCACGGACACCTCGATCTGCATCGGCTGCAAGGCCTGCGAGGTCGCCTGCAAGGAGTGGAACCGCAACCCCGTCGAGGAGTACCGGCTGACCGGCAAGTCCTACGACAACACCGGGGCACTCGGCGCGGACACCTGGCGCCACGTCGCCTTCATCGAGCAGACCACGCCGCGCATCGACGCTGCGCGCGCCTCCGGACGCGCGCTCATCGACCTCGGCATGCCCGGCATGCCGCAAACGGCGACCACCGGAAACGCCGCGGGTGCCGCGACGTCGGCAAGCGAGGCGGCGGCCAACGCACGCGCCGCCGCCGGGGCCGCCGACGGCGCCGCTCCGACGCAGAACGCCGCCGGGGGAGCGCCCACCGACGCCGTCGGCGCGCTCGCGGCCGGGCAGCTCGGCGCCGCGACCCCGGGCGCGGACATGTCCGGCACCCGGCACAACCCCGGCCCGCGCAGCGGCTCCCCGCTGGCGGCCGCCGCGGCCGGGAACCTCGGCCCCGACGGCGGGGTGGACACCACCCCGCCGGACACCCCGGACTTCCGCTGGCTGATGTCCTCGGACGTGTGCAAGCACTGCACCAACGCCGGCTGCCTCGACGTCTGCCCGACCGGCGCGCTCTTCCGCACCGAGTTCGGCACCGTCGTCGTCCAGGACGACGTCTGCAACGGCTGCGGCACCTGTGTCGCCGGCTGCCCCTTCGGTGTGATCGAACGGCGCACCGACGGCGGCGTCAACGTGCGCGCCGAGCGCGGCGGGGCCGACTTCACCCCCGGCCAGCAGGCCGCCGCCAAGAACGTCGGCGTCGCCCAGAAGTGCACGCTGTGCTATGACCGCCTCAAGGAGGGCGAGACGCCGGCCTGCGCGAAGGCCTGCCCGACGACCTCGATCCAGTTCGGCGACCACGACGAGATGCTTCGCCGCGCCAAGGCGCGCGTGGCCGAGCTGCACGCCCAGGGTCTGACCGAGGCGCGCCTCTACGGTGCCAACCCCGAGGACGGCGTCGGCGGCACCGGCTCGATCTTCCTGCTGCTCGACGAGCCCGAGGTCTACGGCCTGCCGCCAGACCCGCGCGTGCCCACCGCGGACCTGCCGCAGATGGCGGCGACCGCGCTGAAGGCGGCGGCCGGCATGGTCGGCGCGATGGCCCTGGCATTCGTGATGGGAGGACGCAAGTGAGCGCCAACGACTTCGACTCCTACCGCCCCCCGGAGGAGCCCCGCCGCAAGCGCAAGCGCAAGAACCCCAAACGCATGGGCGGCGGACGTGACAGCATCCTGCCGACCTTCGAGTTTGAGTCCTACTACGGTAGCCCCGTGGTCAAGGCCCCGCCGTGGGAGTGGCCGATCCCGACCTACCTGGCGCTCGGCGGTGTGGCCGGCGGGTCTGCGCTGCTGGCCTGCGGCGCGATGGCCACCGGCCGGCGGAAGATGCTGCGTTCCACGCGCCTGGCGGCCATCGCCGCCGGTGCGGCCGGCTCGCTGATGCTGGTCGCCGACCTCGGCCGCCCGGAGCGCCTGCTCAACATGTTCCGCGTGTTCAAGCTCTCCTCGCCGATGTCGGTCGGCTCCTGGATCCTCGGCGGCTTCGGCGGCATGTCCGGCATCGCCTGCCTCAAGGAACTCGACGAGATGACCGGCGAGAGGCTGCCGCTGCCGCGCTTCGTGCGCAAGGCCGTCCACGCCGTGGCCGGCCCCGCCACGATCGGCGCCGGCGTGCTCGGAGGCCCGCTGGCCGTCTACACCTCGGTGCTGCTGGCGGACACCTCGAACCCGGCGTGGAACGCGATGCGCCACCGCCTGCCCTACGTCTTCGTCAGCTCGGCCACGCTCGCGGCCTCGGGCCTGGCGATGGTGACCACCCCGGTGAAGGAGACCGGCCCCGCCCGCGGCCTGGCGGTGGCGGGCGCGGCCTGCGAGCTGGCGGCGATGAAGGCGCTGGAGAAGTCCATGGACCCGGTCGCCGCCGAGCCGATGCACGAGGGCGACCCCGGCGCGCTGCTGCGCTGGTCCGAGATCGCCGCGATCACCGGCGCGTGCGCCACCGTGGTCGCCGGGCGCAGCCGCACCGGTGCCGCGCTGGCCGGGGCGAGCCTGGTGGCCGCCTCCGTTCTGACCCGCTTCGGCATCTTCGGCGCGGGCATCGAGTCGGTGAAGAATCCCCGCTACACCGTGGTGCCGCAGAAGCGGCGCCTGGCCGAGCGCCGCGCCGCCGGCGACGTGGCCGACTCGATCACCACGGCGTCCTAGGCACCCGTCACCGGATGGTGACGGTGCCCTCCCCGGCGACGGTCTCGCCGATGACCGGGTAGCCGGGCACCTCGCCGATCACGAGCAGACCACCGGAGGTCTGCGCGTCGGCCAGCAGGATCAGCTCCTCCTCGCCGAGCGACTCCGGGACCTCGAGGTGCGGGCGCACCCAGTCGAGGTTGGAGCGCGAGCCGCCGGGGATGAAGCCCTCGGCCAGCGACTCGCGCACGCCCTCGATGACCGGCACCTTCGTGTGGTCGATGACGGCGGAGACCCCCGAGGCACGCATCATCTTGTACAGGTGGCCCAAAAGCCCGAAGCCGGTCACGTCGGTCGCCGCGCGGATGCCGGCGTCGAGGGCGGCCCGGGAGGCGTCGCGGTTGAGCGTGGTCATCACGTCGATGGCCTGCTCGAAGACCTCGCCGGTCTTCTTGTGGCGGTTGTTGAGGATGCCGATGCCGATCGGCTTGGTCAACGTGATCGGCAGCCCGGCCTCGGCGGCGTCGTTGCGCATGATCTTCTCCGGGTCGGCCAGGCCCGTGGCGGCCTGCCCGTAGAACGGCTCGGGCGCTTTGATGGAGTGCCCGCCGGTCACGGCGATGCCGGCCGCGCTCGCGACGTCCATGCCGCCGCGCAGCACCTCGGTCAGGATATTCAGCGGCAGGGTCTCCTGCGGCCAGCCGACGATGTTGATGGTGGTCACCGGGGTGCCGCCCATGGCGTAGATGTCGGAGAGCGCGTTGGTCGCGGCGATACGCCCCCAGTCGTAGGGGTCGTTGACCACCGGGGTGAAGAAGTCCGTGGTGGAGATGACGGCCTGGTTGTCGTTGATGCGCACCGCGGAGGCGTCGTCGCCGTCGTCGAGTCCGACGATGACGTTCGGGTCCTGCATGCCCACGAGGTCCTTGACGGCGTCCTCGAGCTGTCCGGGCGGGATCTTGCAGGCGCAGCCGCCGCCGGCGGCGAACGAGGTCAGGGCGATGTCGTGCGGGTCAACCGGTTGAGTGCTCATGACCCCGACGCTACCTGTCCCGTCTCATCCCGCGCCGGGGTCGCGGCTGCGGCGTTGGTAGACTCCGCGGGCGGAGGCGTACGTGTCCTGGTGGGCGCCCCGGTCTTCAAAACCGGTGAGGCCGAGCATCTCGGCCTGGCGGGTTCGATTCCCGTCCGTCTCCGCCACGCTTGAAAGGGGTTGCGCGATGTCCAGGCGCAGGAGGAGCACCAGAGAGATTTCCGACGCCGCGTCGCCCGCCGCCGGCGGTACCGACCCGCGTCGGCGCGTGCCACGCACCGACGCCCTGCTGGCGGGCCCCGCCGCCCGGGCGGCGCTTTCCGTCCACCGCGAGACCGTGGTGCGCGCGAAGGTCCGCGAGATCCAGCAGGCGGTGCGCACCGGCGCACTCGACCCCGGACGCGCCGAGGAGGCGCTGGCTGAACGGCTGGAGTCCCTGGACACCACCTCCATGCACCCGGTGCTCAACGCCACCGGCGTGGTCGTGCACACCAACCTCGGCCGCGCGCCGCTCTCGGCACCGGCGCTCGAGGCCCTGCAGCGCGCCGCCGGCTACGTCGACGTCGAGCTCGACCTGTCCACCGGCCGGCGCGCCGGCAAGCGCGGGGCCGCCACCGTCGCCGCGCTGCTGGCGGCCTGCCCGGCCGCCGAGGACGCCGTGGTGGTCAACAACGGCGCGGCCGGCCTGCTGCTCTCGTGCGCCGCGCTGGCCGGCGGGGGAGAGGCGGCCATCTCGCGCGGCGAGCTCATCGAGATCGGCGCCGGCTTCCGGCTTCCCGAGCTCATCGAGTCCGCGCACGTGAGCCTGCACGAGATCGGGGCGACCAACCGCACCCACCCCGCCGACTACGCCGCCGCGGCCGCCCGCCCGGACGCGCGCGCCATCCTCAAGGTCCACCCCTCCAACTACCGGGTGGAGGGCTTCACCGCCGGGGTCGACCTGCCCGAGCTGCGCCGCATCGCCGACGAGCACGACCTGGCGCTCATCGCCGACGTCGGCTCGGGGCTCTTGACCCCCGACCCCGCGATCCCGGACGAGCCGGACGTCGACACGGCGCTGCGCCAGGGCGCCGACGTGGTCATCGCCTCCGGCGACAAGCTGCTCGGCGGCCCGCAGGCCGGCGTGCTGCTCGGCAGGGCCGAGGCGATCGCGCGCCTGCGCCGTCACCCCCTCTACCGGGCGCTGCGCATGGACAAGCTGCGCTTCGCGGCGCTTGAGGCCACCGTCGCCGGCTCCGACGTCCCGGTCGTCGACTACCTCCACGCCGACCCCGGGACGCTGCGCGGGCGCGCCGAGGCGCTGGCCGCGGAGGTCGGCGGCGAGGTCGTCGCCCACGACGGCCGCGTCGGCGGCGGGGGAGCGCCCGGGGTGCCGCTGCCCGGCTGGGCGGTGCGTATCACCGAGTCCCCGGAGGAGCTGGCCGCCGCGCTGCGCGCCGGGGATCCGGCCGTGCTCGCCCGCGTGCACGAGGGCGCGGTCCTCATCGACCCGCGCTGCGTGCCCGCCGGGCACGACGCGGAGCTCGCCTCCGCCGTGCGCGCCGCCCGAGTGACCGCGAGGGAGGCCTGAGTGTACGTCGTCGCCACCGCCGGTCACGTCGACCACGGCAAGTCCACCCTCGTCCAGGCGCTGACCGGCATGCAGCCGGACCGCTGGGAGGAGGAGCGCCGCCGCGGCCTGACCATCGACCTCGGCTTCGTGTGGGCCACCCTGCCCTCGGGCCGCGACGTCGCCTTCGTCGACGTGCCCGGCCACGAGCGCTTCCTGGCCAACATGCTCTCCGGGCTGGCACCCGTCGACGTCGTCGTCTTCGTCGTCGCCGCCGACGAGGGCTGGCAGCAGCAGTCCACCGACCACCTCGACGCCTGCGTCGCCCTCGGTGTACGCCACGGCCTGGTCGTGCTCACCCGCGCCGACCGCGCCGACGCCGCGCAGATCGCCGCCACGAGGGCCCGGGTGCGCGAGCGCCTGGCGCCCACGGAGCTTTCCGACGCCCCGGTGGTCACCGTCTCCGCCGTCACCGGTGAGGGCCTCGACGAGATGCGCGCGGCCCTCGACGAGGTGCTCGCAGGGCTGCCGGCCACCGACCCGGAGGCCCGGGTGCGCGTGTGGCTGGACCGCTCCTTCACCATCAAGGGCGCCGGCACCGTGGTCACCGGCACGCTGTCGGCCGGCACGCTGAGCGAGGGCGACCGGCTCACGCTGGCCGCCCGCGACGGCGCGCGTGAGGTCGCCGTGCGCGGCCTGCAGTCCGAGGAGGTCCAGGAGGGCCGCGTCGGGCCGACCAACCGGGTGGCGGTCAACCTGCGCGGCGAGGACGCCGCGGGCATCCACCGCGGCGACGCCCTGCTCACCCCGGAGGCCTGGTGGCTGACCGACACCGTCGACGTCGGCGTGGTCACCGGCGAGGGGCTTGCCGACGCCCCGCGCGAGGTCGCCGCCCACATAGGCACCGCCGAGCTCAACGCCGGGCTGCGCCGCCTCGACGACGCCCACGCCCGGCTCACCCTGCCGAGAAAGCTCCCGCTGACCCGCGGCGACCGCTTCGTGCTGCGCGCCCCCGGCGACCACGCGGTGCTCGCCGGCGTGGAGGTCCTCGACGTCGACCCGCCGGAGCTTGTCGGCCGCGGCGCCTCGCGCCGCCGCGCCGCCGAGCTGCCGGGCCTGAACCTGGCCGCCGAGGTCGCCCGCCGCGGGGCGGTGCGCGCCGCGACGCTGGAGACGATGGGCTGGCGGGTGCCGGGGGAGGCGCCCGCCGGGGTGGAGCGCCGTGACGGCTGGCTGATCGACTCCGGCTCGCTGAAGCGCTGGGCGAAGGAGCTCGGCGAGGCCGTCGCCGGCGCCGACCGGATGAACCCGGGCGTGGCGCGCAAGGCCGCCGTCGACCTGCTCGGCCTGCCCGCCGGCGGGCTTCTCGACGCCGCGGTGGCCGCCGCCGGGCTCGCCCTGCGCGACGGGCGCGTGGTCGACCCCGCCCGCACGGTGGACCTGGGGGCGGCCGAGGAGTCGGTCGCCCAGATCGAGGAGTGGCTGGGTGAGGAGCCCTTCCGGGCCCCCGAGGCCGACGAGCTGGCCGACCTGCGCCTCGGCGCCCGCGAGCTGGCGGCCGCCGAGAAGGCGGGCCGGATCATCCGCATCGGGCCGGACCGCTCCGTGATCCTGCTTCCCGACGCCCCGGCGCGCGCCGCCGAGGCCCTGGCCGGGCTGCCGGAGCCCTTCACGCTCTCGCAGGCGCGCAAGGCGCTGGACACCACCCGGCGCATCGCGGTGCCGCTGCTCGAGCACATGGACACCCTCGGGCTGACCCGCCGCGAGGGCAACGCCCGCCGCCTGCGCTGAACGGCGGCTTCGCCGCCGTTCACGGGGAGAGAAATCGCCGCCGTTCATGGGGAGAGAAATCGCCGCCGTTCTCGGGGGAGGGATCTACTCCGTGTCCGCCCAGACCTCCTTCCAGATCCTCGCGAGATCCGGGATCTGGTAGTGCGCGTTGAGCCCGCTGGGCTGCGGGACCACCCACAGCGCAGTGCCGTCGGGCCAGCCCTCGATGCCTGAGGGGTCCTGCCGGCCGATCTTCGCCTTGCGCCGCCCGAAGGCGTCGCGGAAGGCCGTGATCCCGGCGATCGCCACCGCCCGCGGTCGCATTCGGGCCACCCGCTCGACCAGACGGTCGGCGCCGGCGCGCAGCTCCTCGCGGGTCAGCTCGTCGGCGCGCGCCGTGGCACGCGCCACCAGGTTCGTCAGCGCCAGGCCCCGGGAGAGGAACGCCTCGACCTGCGCCCCGGACATGCCCGCGGCCACGTCGACCTCGCCGTCGACGAGCCCGGCAGCCGTCAGCGAGGGCCAGAAGCGGTTGCCCGGCCGGGCGAACGGCGCGTTGACCGCCGCGGTCCACAGGCCCGGGTTGATCCCGACGATGAGCAGCCGGACCGGCGTATCGGGGTCGGCCGGCATCAGGTCGTCGACGCCGTCGGGCATCCCGGAGAAGTCGTCGAGTTCGGCACGGGTGGGCCGGCGCCCGCCGAGCGGGGAGGGGCGGCGCGGGGCTCCCTTCACTGTCGCGCCGCTCACGGGACGCGGTGGGTCCAGGCGTCGGTGCCGAACTTCTCGTCGACCAGGCGGCGGGCCGCGGCCAGGTCGTCCTCGCCGAGTTCACCGAAGGTGGACGGGTAGCGCGACATGAACGCCTCGATGAGGGTGTCGATGACCTGCTCGCGCGGCACGCCGGTCTGCCGGCGCAGCGGGTCGACGCGCTTCTTGGCGCTGCGGATGCCCTTGTCGGAGATCTTGACCTTGCCGATGCGCAGCACCTCGGTCATCTTGTCGGCGTCGATGTCGTAGCTCATCGTCGTGTGGTGCAGCACAGCCCCGCGCACGCGCTTCTGTGCGGCCCCGCCGATCTTGCCGCCGGTGGAGGTGATGTCGTTGATCGGCACGTACCAGGCTTCCACACCCAGCGACTTCAGCCCGGCGAGCACCCACTGGTCGAGGTAGCGGTAGGACTCCTCGTAGCTTAAGCCCCGCACGGCCTCCTCGGGCACGTAGAGGGAGTAGGTGACGCAGTTGCCGCCCTCCATGAACATCGCCCCGCCGCCGGAAATGCGGCGCACCGGGGTGACCCCGTGCTTGTCGACGCCCTGCTGGTCCAGCTCGTTGGCGTAGGACTGGTAGCTGCCGAAGACCACGGCGCGGTCCTCCCACTCCCAGAACCGCAGCGTCGGGCCGCGCTCTCCCGCGGCGACCTGCTCGAGCAGCAGCTGGTCGAGGGCGACGTTGACGGGGCTGGGCTGGACCGTGCCGCGGATGACGGTCCAGTCGAAGTCGGTGAGGTCGCGCGCGCCGAGCACGCCGCGCCGGGTGGTCTGCGCGACGTCGTGAAGCGTGAAGCCGTGCAACTGCACGTCCATGCCCGCCAACGCGCGCTCCAGGCGCGCCGTCAACGCCTCGGTGTCCTCGGACAGCGGGGCGCCGACCAGGGCGTCGTGAATCGCCCCGAAGGCCTCCTCGGGCTCGAGGAAGAAGTCGCCGGAGACGGAGACCTCGGTGATCGCCTTGCCGTCCTCGACGGCGTCGACGACGACGAGCTTGCCGCCCGGGACCTTGCGCTCGAAGTGGTGGCTCCGGGAATTTTTCGGTGAAACGTCGGACATGCCTCTCCACCATAGGTGGGTGCGCGGGCCCCGCGCCGTTATATGCGGCCCGCCGCGCGTAACGTTAAATGAGGTTCACGTCATTTTGACCGCCGAGTGAAAGGACGATTCCGTGGAGTCGAAAGCCTCACCCGCCTCAGGGAAGGACAGGCCCGGGGAGGACCGGCCGCGCACGGACCGCAACGTCGAGCGCGCCCGCCGGTTCCTCCGCGAGGTGACCTACCCGCACAGCATCCACCCGGCGCTGGTGCCGGGTGTCTCGGTCGACGACCAGAAGATCCGCTACCGCGTCGACCGGCCCATCGTGCTCACCGTCGGCGGGCTGATCATCGCCTTCGTCGCCTGGGGCATCATCGCCCCGATGAACGTCTTCGAGGTCTCCAGCGCCGCGCTCGACTGGCTGATGGTCAACCTCGGCTGGATCTTCACCGTGGTCGCCATCGGCATGGCCATCGTGCTGCTGTGCCTGGCGTTCTCGCGCTTCGGCAAGATCCCGCTCGGCCTCGACGACGAGAAACCCGAGTACTCCACCCTGTCCTGGGCGGCGATGCTGTTTGCCGCCGGCATCGGCATCGCCATCATCTTCTTCGGTCCCTTCGAGCCGATGTCGCACTACCTGAGCCCGAGGCCCGGCGCCTACGAGCCGGCGACGCAGGAGGCCGTCATCGGCGCGCTGGCGCAGTCCGCCCTGCACTGGGGCGTCAACGCCTGGGCGATCTACGCCGTCGTCGGCCTGGCCGTCGCCTACGTCTCCTACCGGCGCGGGCGCGTGCCGCTGATGAGCTCGATTCTGACCCCCTTGTTCGGCAACAAGGACACCGACTCCTGGCCCGCGCGCGTCATCGACGGGCTGGCGATCATCGCCACGCTCTTCGGCACCGCCGCCTCCCTGGGCCTGGGTGCCCTGCAGATCGGCACCGGCTTCCAGCTGGTCACCGGCTGGTCGACCACCGGCAACACCGTCGCGCTGGTCATCATCGTCGTGCTGACCTGCGGCACCATCGCCTCGGCGACCTCCGGGGTGGCCAAGGGCATCCGGTGGCTGTCCAACATCAACCTCGTGCTGGCCCTGGGCGTGGCGATCTTCTTCTTCGTCGTCGGACCGACAGCCTTTCTGGCCAACATGATCCCGGCCGTGGTCGTCGACTACGTCGGCTCCCTGCCCGAGGCGCTCTCGGCGAACATGGGCCAGGGCGAGGACATGCAGGAGTTCCTCTCCGGCTGGACCACCTTCTACTGGGCCTGGTGGGTCTCCTGGTCGCCGTTCGTCGGCGTCTTCGTGGCCAAGATCTCCAAGGGCCGGACCATCCGCGAGTTCGTCCTCGGCGTGCTGTTCATCCCCGGCACCATCATCATCCTGGCGTTCACCATCCTCGGCGGCACCGCCATCTGGCTGCAGCGCGAGAGCGGCGACATCGTGCCCGGCAACGACCCGGCCAACATGCCGCCGGCCGAGGAGATCTTCTTCATCGTGCTCGACCACCTGCCCGGCGCCCAGATCGTCGCGCCGATCGTGCTGGTCATGCTCGCCGTCTTCTTCATCACCACCGCCGACTCGGCCTCGCTGGTCAACTCCCAGTTCAGCCAGCGCGGCAACCCCAGCCCCAACCGCGTGGTCACCGCCTTCTGGGCGGTGTGCATGGCCGGCATCGCCGCGGTGATTCTGCTGGCCGGCAACGAGAACGCGCTGCAGGGCCTGCAGAACTTCGTCACCGTCACCGCCCTGCCCTTCGCGGTGATCCTCATCCTGATGATGCTCGCCCTGCTGCGCGAGCTGCGCGGCGACCCGCTGGCGCTGCGGCAGCGCTTCGGCGAGGAGGCGCTGGCCGGTGCCGTGCTGCACGGCGTGCGCGACTACGGCGACAACTGGACGCTCTCGGTCGAGGGCACCGCCGACGAGGACTACGCCGCCGGTGCCGCCTTCGACTCCACGGCCGCCGAGTACACCGAGTGGTACGCGCGCACCGACGAGGAGGGCAACCGCGTCGGCTACGACTACGAGACCGGCGAGTACCTCGAGGAGGTCAACGACTCCGCCGCCACCGACGGCAGCTGGGACCCCGAGGAGGGGGAGGGGACCGTGGCCGGTGCGGTCGGCGCGGACGGCGCGGCCGGCTCGGACGGTGCCGCCGACGAGCCCGCCGACGGTTCCGCGGAAACCGACGGCTCCTCGGACGGGGAATCGAAGGCCTAGCGCACTTCAGTGCGCGCGCGGCGCCGGGGCGGTCTCCGCCACCGGCGCCGTCGCCGTCTCAAGCGCCCTCGCCGCGGGCGAGGAACTCGGCGATGGCCGGCCACTCGCGCTCGGCCTGGGCGCGCGCCGAGTCGAAGGCGGCGCTCAGGCGCGCCTCGTCGAGCTCCCGGGAGGAGACCAGCTCGCCCTCGGGCGCGAAGAGGTAGGCCCGGCCGGCCGCCTCGAGCTCGCGCAGGTGCGCCATCGTCGCGTTGTAGCGCTCGTGGCGGGTCAGCAGCCGCTCGGCGACGGCCGGGCGGCGCCGCAGCAGCGCGCGGATCGCCCGGGGGTGCCCCAGTGGCGGGCGCACGAACCCCGGGGGACGGGTCAGGATCACCAGAAAACGCTCGAAGCCGTCGGTCTCGGCGGCGTCGACGGGGATGCCGCCGGAGGGCCCGAGCGCTCCGTCGACGTACTCACGCCCGTCGATCTCGGTGGGCGGCATGATCACCGGCAGCGAGGAGGAGGCGCGCACCCGGTGGAAGAGGTCGACCATGCCGTCGACGTCCTCGGCCGACCAGTAGACGTGCTCGCCGCTCTGTGCGTCGACCGCGCCGATGCGGAAGGGGATCTCGGGGCGCGGCCGCTCGGGGAAGCGGTCCGCGGCGTAGATGTACTCCGAGTGGAAGAACCCCTTGCCGCGCAGGAACCAGCTCAGGCCGGCGAACTCGGGCTCCTGGGCGGCCTCGACGAAGTTGCGGTGCAGCTGCTCGCGGTCGCCGTCGAGGTAGGCGACGGTGTTGGTCGCCCCGGCGGAGATGCCGCCGACCCAGCCGACGCGCACGTCGTTGGCCAGCAGCACGTCGAGCACCCCGGCGGTGTGGACCCCTCGCATGCCGCCGCCCTCCAGGACGAGCGCCGTCGTCGGTGCATTCAGACTCACGGCGGACCAGCCTAACGGACGAGCGGTCGGTGGGGGTCTGCTACTGTGACACGCGTCATCCGCGGGAGCCCCGGAAACAGGGGCTGAGATGCCGGTAAGGCCCGGCGAACCGTAGAACCTGATCCGGTTAGCACCGGCGCGAGGAAAGGATTCCGTCCGTCATGCGTGAAAACACGCCTGCCGCGAACGCGGCGCCCGTCCAGCCTGCCCAGAACAAGCGGGACAAGCAGAACAACACCCCCGGCCGCCTGAACTGGCGCGTGGTCGACATCATCGTCGCCGCCGTGCTCGGCGTGACCTGCGGCCTGATCTTCTGGGTGTGGAACTCCGTCGGCTACGCCTGGACGACCACCATGGACGCGCTGACCCCGGGCCTGGGCGGCATCGCCATCGGCATCTGGCTGCTCGGCGGCACCGTCGGCGGCCTGGTCATCCGCAAGCCCGGCGCCGCCCTGTTCGTCGAGGTGCTCGCCGCGGTCGTCTCGGCCACCCTGGGCAACCAGTGGGGCATCGGCACCGTCTACTCCGGCCTGGCCCAGGGCCTGGGCGCCGAGCTGATCTTCGCCGCCTTCGCCTACCGCCGCTTCGGGCCGGTCTCGGCCGCCCTGGCCGGCGCGGGCGCCGGCGTCGGCGCGATCGTCCTGGAGCTGTTCACCGCGGCCAACCTGGCCAAGACCCTGGAGTACAACCTCATCTACGCCGGCTGCGTGATCGTCTCCGGCGCCGTCCTCGCGGGCCTGCTCGGCCACGCCCTGGTCCGCGCGCTGGCGCGCACCGGTGCGCTGGACCGCTTCGCCGCCGGCCGCGAGGTCCGCGCGTGAGCGTCGTCGCCCGCGACTTCGGCTACCGGCACGCCACCCGCAGCACCCCCGCCCTCGAGCACGTCGACCTCGACGTCGCCGACGGCGACCGCGTGCTGCTCACCGGCGACTCCGGGGCCGGCAAGTCCACGCTGCTCGCAGCGGTCGCCGGGGTCCTCGGGGGCGCCGACGAGGGCGAACGCACGGGCACCATCGACACCGACGGCACCGTCGGCCTCGTCCTGCAGGACCCGGAGAGCCAGGTCATCGCCTCGCGCGTGGGCGACGACGTCGCCTTCGGCTGCGAGAACCTCGGCGTGGCCCCGGACCAGATCTGGCCGCGGGTGCGCCGCGCCCTGGACCTGGTCGGCCTCGACCTGCCGCCGGACCACCCGACCTCCCGGCTCTCCGGCGGGCAGAAGCAGCGTCTGGCACTCGCCGGCGTGATCGCCATGGGCGCGCGCACCCTGCTGCTCGACGAGCCGACCGCCAACCTCGACCCGCAGGGTGCGCGCGACGTCGCCGCGGCGGTCAAGCGCGTGTGCGCCGAGACCGGCGCCGGCCTCATCGTCGCCGAGCACCGCACCGAGCTGTGGGCCCCGCTGGCCACCCGCTTCCTGCACCTGGCCGCCCCGAAGGCCGGCGGCGGCATCCGCGAGATCACCGCCGCCGAGCTGCCCGGCCGCCCCGAGCTGCCCGCGGCGCGTCCCGGGCGCGCCCAGGCCGAGCCGGTGCTCACCGGCCGCGGCCTGGTCACCCGCGCGGGCGCGGCCCCGGACGTCGCGCTTCCGGAGGCCTGCTCGACCGTGATCACCGGCCCCAACGGCGCCGGCAAGACCTCGCTGCTGCTCGCCCTGGGCGGCCTCGACCGGCCCCGGCGCGGCGAGGTGCGCCTGCGCGGCGTCGAGGGCGCCCCGCACACCTGGCGCTCGGCCGCGCTGGCCCGCCGCATCGGCACCGTCTTCCAGGACCCCGAGCACCAGTTCGTCGCGCGCAGCGTCGCCGAGGAACTCGCCGTCGGCCCCCGCGTGGCCGGCCTCGACGACGCGGCGGCCGACGCCCGCGCCGAGGAGCTCATGGACGCCCTGGGACTCACCCACCTGCGCGCGGCGAACCCCTTCACGCTCTCCGGCGGGGAGAAGCGCCGCCTGTCGGTGGCCACCGCGCTGGCCGCCGCCCCGCAGGTGCTGCTCCTCGACGAGCCGACCTACGGCCAGGACCCGCGCACCTTCGCCCGCCTGGTCGAGATGCTGCGCGAGCTGACCGACAAGGGGGTGACGGTCGCCTCCGTGACCCACGACGAGGACTTCGCCGCCGCCCTCGGCGACCACCGCGTCACCGTCGGCGCCGGAACGGGGGAGCGGGCGTGAACCTCGTCTCGAAGACCAACCCCGTCACCCGCGTCGCCGGGCTCGCGCTCATGACGACCCCGCTCTTGATCAGCGTCGACTGGCTCTCCGCGGCCGTCGCCCTCGTGCTCACGGTGGCGCTGGCCCCGCTGTGCGGCGTGGGGCCCGTCACGCTCGCCAAGCGCGGCTGGCCGATCCTGGCCGTCGCCCCCGTCGCGGGTATCTCGATGGCGCTCTTCGGCCGGCCGCAGGGTCACGAGTACTTCTCCTTCCTCGTCGCCCACGTCACCGACAACTCCCTCGAGCTCGCCCTGGCGGTCACGCTGCGCGTGTGCGCCGTCGCGCTGCCGGTGGTCGTGCTCGTCGCGCACATCGACCCGACCGACCTCGGCGACGGCCTCGCCCAGATCGCGCACCTTCCCGAGCGCTTCGTCATCGCCGCGATCGCCGGCGCCCGGCTGATCACCCTCTTCCGAGACGACTGGGTCTCGATGTCCCGGGCGCGCCGGGCGCGCGGCATCGCCGACCGTGGCCGCCTGCGCCACCTGGCCACCCTCTCCTTCGGTCTGCTGGTCATCGGCCTGCGCCGCGGCTCGAAGCTCGCCGTGGCCATGGAGGCCCGCGGCTTCGGGCGCGCGGGAAAGCGCACGTGGGCGCGCACCTCGACGGTCTCGATTGCCGACGCCGCGCTGCTCGCCGTCTGCGTCATCGTCCCGGCGTTGGCGCTGGGTGCGGCGATGTGGGCGGGCACGTTCCGGTTCCTGGGGGCGTGACGGCGCGACGGCGTGACGGCTGTGCCGTCACACCCGGAGAGCTGTCGCGCCCGGGGAGCAGTCACGCCCTCGGCAAGGGGTGGGGGAGCGGTGGCGGGGTCGCCGCTCCGGGGGAGACGTGCGGCATTCTGCAGGTGTGAATGCGAGCTAGATTAAATTACCCCCGTATGTGTGTGAAGCGTTAAAAGATGTTACCAGTATTTTCCCAGCTAAATCGGGCACAACCGGACAAACACGTGAATACGGGCTTTAACGTCTTTACCCCCGGTCACAGCGAAAAGTAATATTCTCCCTAATCCCGATCCGTCTCCCTATGACTGTGAAAGAGAAAAGCACCATGAAGCTCAGAAAGATCGTGACGGTGCTCTCCGCCGGCGCGCTCGTGTTCGGTCTCGCCGCCTGCTCCAGTGACGGGGACAACGGCGGCAGCGGCGACTACGTGACCACCTACGGCACCGAGCCGCAGAACCCGCTGCTGCCGGCCGACACCAACGAGGTCGGCGGCGGCAACATCATCGACCTGGTCTTCTCGGGCCTCGTCTACTACGACGAGGAGGGCGAGGCCCACAACGACGTCGCCGAGTCCATCGAGTCGGATGACTCGCAGCACTACACCGTCAAGATCAAGGACGGCGAGACCTTCTCCGACGGCACCCCGGTCACCGCCGAGAGCTTCGTCAAGGCGTGGAACTACGCCGTGGAGAACTCCCAGAAGTCCGCGTACTTCTTCGAGCCGATCCTCGGCTTCGAGGAGGGGGCGTCGTCCATGGAGGGCCTCAAGGTCCAGGACGACCACACCTTCACCATCGAGCTGACCCAGCCGGAGTCCGACTTCGCCACGCGCCTGGGCTACTCCGCCTTCTACCCGCTGCCCGAGGTCGCCTACGACGACATGAAGGCCTTCGGCGAGAACCCCGTGGGCAACGGCCCCTACAAACTGGAGTCCTGGAACCACAACCAGGACGCGACCGTCGTGCCCGACGAGAACTACGAGGGCGACCGCAAGGCCCAGAACGACGGCGTCCAGTTCGTCTTCTACACCAACCCGGACGCGGCCTACGCCGACCTGCTCTCCGGCAACCTCGACGTCCTCGACGCCGTGCCGGACAGCGCCTTCTCCAGCTACGAGCAGGAGCTCGGCGACCGCTCGGTGAACAAGCCGGTCGCGATCTTCCAGTCGTTCACCATCAACTCCAACGAGGAGCACTTCTCCGGCGAGGAGGGCAAGCTGCGTCGCGAGGCGCTGTCGATGGCCATCGACCGCGAGGAGATCACCGACACGATCTTCCAGGGCACCCGCACCCCGGCGACCGACTTCACCTCCCCGGTCATCCCGGGCCACTCCGACTCGCTCGAGGGCAAGGAGGTCCTCGAGTTCAACCCGGAGAAGGCCAAGGAGCTGTGGAAGAAGGCCGACGAGATCTCCCCGTACTCCGGTGAGTTCACCATCGGCTACAACTCCGACGGCGGCCACCAGGCGTGGGTCGACGCGGTGACCAACCAGCTGCGCAACAACCTGGGCATCGACGCCAACGGCGCGCCGACCCCGGACTTCAAGACCCTGCGCGACGACATCGAGAACCGCACCATCAAGGGCGGCTTCCGCACCGGCTGGCAGGCCGACTACCCCTCGCTGGGCAACTTCCTCGAGCCGCTCTACGCCATCAACGGCGGCTCCAACGACGGCGACTACGCCAACAAGGCCTTCGACGACAAGCTGCGTCAGGCCGCCGGCGCCACCGACGCCGAGTCCGCGAACAAGTCCTACAACGAGGCCCAGGAGATCCTGCTCCAGGATCTGCCGGCCATCCCGCTGTGGTACGCCAACACCGTCGGCGGCTACTCGGAGAACGTCGACAACGTCGTCTTCTCCTGGAAGTCCGTGCCCCTCTACTACCAGATCACCAAGAAGTAACACCCCCGCGATAAAGGTCGACCATGCTCCGCTACACCGGTCGGCGGCTGCTGCAGATGATCCCCGTGTTCTTCGGGGCGACCCTGCTGCTCTACGCGATGGTGTTCCTGATGCCCGGAGACCCCGTCGAGGCACTCGGCGGGGATCGCGGGCTGTCTGACGCCGCGCGGGAGCGCATCACCGCCGAGTACAACCTCGACAAGCCGTTCCTCGTCCAGTACCTGCTCTACCTGAAGGGCATCGTCACCCTCGACTTCGGCACGACCTTCTCCGGTCGCCCCGTCTCCGAGGCGATGGCCAACGCCTTCCCCGTCACCATCAAGCTGGCGGTGATGGCGCTGATCTTCGAGGCGGTCTTCGGCATCGCCTTCGGCCTGTTCGCGGGCATGCGCCGGGGCGGGATCTTCGACTCGACCGTCCTGGTCGTCTCGCTGTTCGTCATCGCCGTGCCCTCCTTCGTCATCGGCTTCGTGCTCCAGTTCGTCGTCGGCGTCAAGTGGGAGCTGCTGCCGGTGACGGTGGGCAACCACGAGGACTTCATCTCCCTGCTCATGCCGGCCGTCGTCCTCGGCGCGCTCTCCTTCGCCTACGTGCTGCGCCTGACGCGCCAGTCCGTCTCGGAGAACCTGCGCGCCGACTACGTGCGCACGGCCCGGGCCAAGGGCCTGGGCAAGGGGCAGGTCATGGTCCGCCACGTCCTGCGCAACTCGCTGATCCCGGTGGTGACCTTCCTCGGCGCCGACCTCGGCGCCCTGATGGGCGGCGCGATCGTCACCGAGGGCATCTTCGGCATCAACGGCGTGGGCGGCGCGATCTACCAGGCGATCCTGAAGGGCGAGCCGACCACGGTCGTCTCCTTCACCACCGTCCTGGTCATCGTCTACATCGTGGCCAACCTGCTCGTCGACCTCATCTACGCCGTGCTCGACCCGAGGATCCGCTATGCCTGACCGCCACGACATTCCCGAGACCGACGCCCGCGGCGCCGACGCCGGCGTCCACGCCGGCGCCCCGGCCGCCGACGAGCAGTTCTTCACCGCCCGCCGCGGCCAGGAGCACTTCATCGCCGAGGGCGACGAGGCGGGCCTCGGCGCGGTCGACGCCGTCGCCGACGAGTCCGCGCCCGCCTCCCAGTGGGTCGTCGCCTGGCAGTACCTGCGCCGCCGGCCCCTGTTCTGGATCTCCGCGGTGCTCATCCTGCTCGCCGTGGTCACCGCGGCCTTCCCGGGGCTGTTCTCCGGTACCGACCCGCGCGCCTGCGACCTGGCCAACTCCCTGGCCGGGCCGAGCTCCGGGCACCCCTTCGGCTTCGACCGCCAGGGCTGCGACATCTACTCGCGCACCGTCCACGGCGCGCGCGCCTCGGTGTCCGTCGGCGTGCTGACCACCGTCGCGGTGGTCATCCTGGGCACCGCGATCGGCGCGGCCGCCGGCTTCTTCGGCGGCTTCCTGGACACCCTGCTGTCGCGCCTGACCGACATCTTCTTCGCCGTGCCGCTGGTGCTGGCCGCCATCGTCGTCATGCAGATGTTCAAGGAACACCGCACGATCATCACGGTCGTGGTCGTCCTGGCGCTCTTCGGCTGGACCAACATCGCGCGTATCACCCGCGGCGCGGTGATGAGCGTCAAGAACGAGGAGTACGTCACCGCGGCCCGCGCCCTGGGCGCCTCACGGATGTCGATCCTGCGCTCGCACATCCTGCCCAACGCCGCGGCCCCGATCATCGTCTACGCCACGGTCGCGCTCGGCACCTTCATCGTCGCCGAGGCCACGCTGTCCTTCCTGGGCATCGGCCTGCCGCCGACGGTGGTCTCCTGGGGCGGCGACATCTCGGCGGCGCAGGCCTCCCTGCGCACGCAGCCGATGGTGCTGTTCTGGCCGGCCATCGCGCTGGCGCTGACCGTGCTGAGTTTCATCATGATGGGCGACGTCGTTCGCGACGCCCTGGACCCGAAGGCGAGGCAGCGATGAGCCACCCGATCGACAGTGAGTACACCACGCGCACCGCACCCGAGGGGATCACGAGGCGGGACCCGGACCCGGACACCCCGCTGCTCGAGGTCGACGACCTCCACGTCTCCTTCACCTCCTCGACCGGCGTGGTCGAGGCCGTGCGCGGCTTCAACCTGACCGTCTACCCGGGCCAGTCCGTGGCCATCGTCGGCGAGTCCGGCTCCGGCAAGTCCACCGCGGCGATGTCGCTGCTGGGCCTGCTGCCCGGCACCGGCAAGGTCACCGGCGGCTCCATCCGCTTCGACGGCCACGAGCTCGTCGGGCTCTCCGACAAGGAGATGCGGCACTACCGCGGCTCCGAGATCGGCCTGGTGCCCCAGGACCCGATGAGCAACCTCAACCCGGTCTGGCGCATCGGCACCCAGGTCGCTGAGGCGCTGAAGGCCAACAACGTCGTCCCGCACTCCGAGGTCGGCCGGCGCGTCGACCAGCTGCTCGAGGAGGCCGGCCTCGAGGGCGGGGGAGGCCGTGCCCGCCAGTACCCGCACGAGTTCTCCGGCGGCATGCGCCAGCGCGCGCTGATCGCCATCGGCCTGGCCGCCAACCCGCGCCTGCTCATCGCCGACGAGCCGACCTCCGCGCTCGACGTGACCGTGCAGAAGCGCATCCTCGACCACCTGGGCCGGCTCGCCCGCGAGCACCACACCGCCGTGCTGTTCATCACCCACGACCTGGGCCTGGCCGCCGAGCGTGCCGAGCACCTCGTGGTCATGCACCGCGGCCGCATCGTCGAGTCCGGGCCCAGCCTGGACATCCTGCGCGACCCGCAGCACCCCTACACCCGCCGCCTGGTCAAGGCCGCGCCCTCGCTGGCCTCCGCCCGTATCCAGACCGCCCGCGAGCAGGGCAAGGTCACCGACGAGATGCTGGCCAAGACCGTCGCCGCCGACGACGGCGCGGTCGACAAGGTCATCGAGGTCAAGAGGCTGACCAAGGAGTTCGACGTGCGCGGGCGCACGGGCGGCAGGAAGACCCTGCGCGCCGTCGACGAGGTCTCCTTCTACGTCCGCCGCGGCACCACCACGGCACTGGTCGGCGAGTCCGGCTCAGGCAAGTCGACGGTGGCCAACATGGTCCTCGGCCTGCTCCAGCCGACCGCCGGCAAGGTCTTTCTCGGCGGACGCGACCTCGACGAACTGACCCCGAAGGAGAAGTTCGCCGTGCGCCGCCGCATGCAGGTCGTCTTCCAGAACCCCTACGGCTCGCTCGACCCGATGTTCTCGGTATACCGCTGCATCGAGGAACCGTTGACCACCCACAAGGTGGGCAACCGCAGGGAGCGCGAGCAGAAGGTCGCCGAGCTGCTAGACAAGGTCTCCCTGCCGCGCTCGGCGATGCGCCGCTACCCCAACGAGCTCTCCGGCGGCCAGCGCCAGCGCGTCGCCATCGCGCGTGCGCTCGCGCTCGACCCGGAGGTCCTCATCCTCGACGAGGCCGTCAGCGCGCTCGACGTGCTGGTGCAGAACCAGATCCTGACGCTTTTGGCCGGCCTCCAGCGCGACCTGGGCCTGAGCTACCTGTTCATCACCCACGACCTCGGCGTGGTCCGCCAGACCGCCGACGACGTCGTGGTCATGGAGAACGGCCGCCTCGTGGAGAAGGGCGGGGTGGACCAGATCTTCGACGCCCCCGCCCACGACTACACGCGCAACCTCATCGAGGCCGTCCCCGGCCTCGGCATCGAGCTGGGCACCGGCGAGCACCTCTAGCCCCGGCAGCGCGAAGCGCCCGCCTCCCGGAAGGGAGGCGGGCGCTGTGTCGTGCACTACGTCGCAGGTCGGCTGCGTCGGTGGGGCACGCGCGGCGTCGGCAATTGAATTTCCGACGCTGCGCGGGGCCGGCCTAGGCGATACCCTCGCGGCGCTTGAACTCGCGGCGGCGGGCGTGCAGGATCGGCTCGGTGTAGCCCGACGGCGACTCGGTGCCCTTGAGGATCAGGTCCTTGGCGGCCTGGAAGGCGATCGAGTAGTCGAAGTCGGCGGCCATCTCGCGGTAGTTCGGGTCGCCCTCGTTCTGCTTGTCGACGACCGCGGCCATGCGCTTGAGCGACTCGACGACCTGGTCCTCGGTGACCACGCCGTTGACGATCCAGTTGCACAGCAGCTGGGAGGAGATGCGCAGCGTGGCGCGGTCCTCCATCAGGTCGATGTCGTGGATGTCCGGGACTTTGGAGCAGCCCACGCCCTGCTCGACCCAGCGGACGACGTAGCCGAGGATGGACTGGCAGTTGTTGTCCATCTCCTGGCGCTTCTCCTCGTCGCTCCAGCCGGTGTCGGCGGCGACCGGGACGGTCAGCAGGTCACGCAGCGTGTCGCGGCGGCCGGCGGCCAGCAGCTCCTTCTGCACCTCCTTGACGTCCACGCGGTGGTAGTGGGTGGCGTGCAGGGTCGCGCCGGTGGGGGAGGGCACCCACGCGGTGTTCGCGCCCTCGCGCGGCTGGCCGATCTTCTCCTTGAGCATGTCGGCCATCAGCTCGGTCTTAGCCCACATGCCCTTGCCGATCTGGGCGCGGCCGAACAGGCCGCGGGCCAGGCCGGCGTCGACGTTGTTGTCCTCGTAGGCGATCTTCCAGGGCGCGGTCTGCAGGTCCGGCTTGCGCACCATGGCGCCGGCGTACATCGAGGTGTGGATCTCGTCGCCGGTGCGGTCCAGGAAGCCGGTGTTGATGAAAGCGACGCGGTCCGGGGTGGCGGCGATGCAGGCGTCGAGGTTGACCGAGGTGCGGCGCTCCTCGTCCATGACGCCGACCTTCAGCGTGTCCTTCGGCAGCTCGAGCAGCTCCTCGACGCGGCCGAAGAGCTGGTCGGTGAAGGCGACCTCGTCCGGGCCGTGCTGCTTCGGCTTGACGATGTAGATCGAGCCGGTGCGCGAGTTGCGGTGCGGGTTGTCCTTGCGGGCGCCCGGGATGGCGCAGGCGGCGGTGACGACAGCGTCCATGATGCCCTCGAAGACCTCCTCGCCGTCGACGAGGATGGCCGGGTTGGTCATCAGGTGGCCGACGTTGCGCACCAGCAGCATCGAGCGGCCGTGGAGGCGGACGGTCGAGCCGGTGCGGGAGAAGTACTCGCGGTCGTCGTTGAGCTTTCGGGTGAAGGTGCGGCCGTTCTTGGTGATCTCCTCGGTCAGGTCGCCCTTGTTCAGGCCGAACCAGTTGCGGTAGCCGAGGGTCTTGTCGGTGCCGTCGACGGCGGCCACGGAGTCCTCGAAGTCCATGATCGTGGAGACCGCGGACTCCATGATGATGTCCTCGACGCCGGCCTTGTCGTCCTTGCCGATCTGCGAGGACGGGTTGATCATCAGGATGATGTGCAGGCCGTTGTTGCGCAGCACGATCGAGGCCGGGTCCGAGATGTCGCCGGTGAAGCCGCGGTAGGCGGTCTTGTCGACGAGCGGGTAGCACTCGCCCTTGACGCGGCCGCACAGGTGGCCCTCGAGGACGTCGTAGCGCTCGACGTCGGAGTGGCTGGCGCCGACCAGGGGCAGGACCTCGTCGAGGAACTTGCGGCCCCAGGCGATGACCTTCTTGCCGCGTTCCGGGTTGTAGCCCTTGCCCTTCTCCGCGCCCGGGGTCTCCGGGATCGCGTCGGTGCCGTAGAGGGCGTCGTAGAGGGAGCCCCAGCGCGCGTTCGCGGCGTTGATGGCGAAGCGGGCGTTGAGGATCGGGACGACCAGCTGCGGGCCGGCGACGCGGGCGAACTCGTCGTCCAGGTCGGCGGTGCGGATCTCCACGCCCTCGGCGGGGGCGTCCTCGAGGTAGCCGATCTTGCGCAGGAACTGCTCGTGCTCGGCGGGGTCGGGCCGTCCGGGGTTCTCGCGGTAGTACTCGTCGAAGGCGCGCTGCAGCTCGTCGCGGCGGGCCAGCAGCTCCTTGTTGCGAGGGGTCAGGTCGCGGATGATGGCGGCGAAACCCTCCCAGAACTTCTCCCGGTCGCTGCCGATCTCGGGCAGCACTTCGTCGTCGATGAAGTCGCGCAGCACACGATCGACCTGGAGGCCTGCCACTTCGACGTAGTCGTAGCTGTCCGTCGTGGGGGACGGCTGATTCTGGGACATCTCGCACTCCTTAAAGAGGGACGGGGTCAGTTCGGTGGGGGAAGGCTGGATGGTAGGACACCATAGCCGGGTGTCTGTGTCCGAGTGCCTGATTCAGGATCATAAGTGAAGCAGGTCACGTACAAAAGGGCGGGGGTAGTTCGCAGCGTTGGCACCCCCGCTTATCGGACGGGCCTGAGGGTGGGCTTCGGGTGGGGTGACAGGTGGGTCATGTTGCTTATTTAGCTCGGATTTCGGTGATCGGTGCAGGCTGTCACTTTGGTAGTACGGGGGCGGCGGGAAGGGTAATACCAAAAACTTCGCAAAGTTAGCATGTGGGTGGGTCACCCCCGCGCACCGATTTACTCGGTCCGGAGGTTGACGTGGGTCTCGGCACCTGCCAATCTGTGAACCACGCCACGCGGAGAGCGTGACGGCCCCGCAGGAGGGGCTCACCGAGATCCATCACCTTCGTTCCCCAAGGACTGAAGGTGTCCCGGAACATCACAAGTAAGGACGTGATCGAAAGATGACCGAAACCGGCAAGGCCCGCACCGCTGCAGAGATCCAGAAGGACTGGGACACCAACCCCCGCTGGGCGCAGGTGACCCGCGACTACACCGCCGAGCAGGTGGAGGCCCTCCAGGGCACCGTCGTCGAGGAGCACACCCTCGCCCGCCGCGGCGCCGAGATCCTCTGGGACGAGATCAACAAGGGCGACGGCCACTACATCAACGCCCTCGGTGCGCTGACCGGTAACCAGGCCGTCCAGCAGGTCCGCGCCGGCCTGCGCGCCGTGTACCTCTCCGGCTGGCAGGTCGCCGGCGACGCCAACCTGGCGGGCCAGACCTACCCGGACCAGTCGCTGTACCCGGCCAACTCCGTGCCGAACGTCGTCCGCCGCATCAACAACGCGCTGTCGCGTGCGGACCAGGTCGCCCGCCTCGAGGGTGACGACTCCGTGGACAACTGGCTGCGCCCGATCGTCGCCGACGCCGAGGCCGGCTTCGGTGGCGCCCTGAACGTCTTCGAACTGCAGAAGGCCATGATCAACGCCGGCGCCGCCGGCACCCACTGGGAGGACCAGCTGGCCTCCGAGAAGAAGTGCGGCCACCTGGGCGGCAAGGTCCTGATCCCGACCCAGCAGCACATCCGCACCCTGAACTCGGCCCGCCTGGCGGCCGACGTCGAGAACACCCCGACCGTGATCGTCGCCCGCACCGACGCCGAGGCCGCCACCCTGCTGACCTCCGACGTCGACGAGCGCGACCACGAGTTCCTCACCGGTGAGCGTTCCGCCGAGGGCTACTACTACGTGAAGAACGGCATCGAGCCCTGCATCGCCCGTGCCAAGTCCTTCGCCCCCTACGCGGACATCATCTGGATGGAGACCGGCACCCCGGACCTGGGCCTGGCCAAGCAGTTCGCCGAGGCCGTCAAGGCCGAGTACCCGGACCAGCTCCTGGCCTACAACTGCTCGCCGTCCTTCAACTGGTCGAAGCACCTTTCCGAGGAGGATATCGCCCGCTTCCAGAAGGAGCTGGGCCAGATGGGCTTCGCCTTCCAGTTCATCACCCTGGCCGGCTTCCACGCCCTCAACTACGGCATGTTCGACCTGGCCTACGGCTACGCCCGCGACGGCATGACCTCCTTCGTCGACCTGCAGAACCGCGAGTTCAAGGCCGCCGAGGAGCGTGGCTTCACCGCCGTCAAGCACCAGCGCGAGGTCGGCGCCGGCTACTTCGACGCCGTGGCCACCACCGTCGACCCGAACTCCTCGACCACCGCCCTGAAGGGCTCCACCGAGGAGGGCCAGTTCTAGGAATCCCCGGAACCGCCGCCTGACCGGCAGCACGACAGTGCGCCACCCGGCCTAAAGGACCGGCCCGCCCCGCTTCACGCGGGTGGCGGGCCGGTCCTTCGCCGTTCGAGGGGAGTCCGCCGACTCGCCGCACGCGGGCGGTCCGCCGGACAATCGGACCGGTCGCCGAAGCACAGACCCCGAGACATCTGAAGCACCTGAGCTATCTGAGCCATCTGAAGTAGAGGAGCGCCACCATGACCGAGAACATCACCTTCATCCCCACCGCCGACCTCGTCGACATCATCGGCGCCGAGGAGGTGCGCAGCTGCGACACCCAGTTCCGCCTCATCGGCGGACGCAAGGAGTTCTGCGGGCGCATCACCACGGTGCGTTGCCACCAGGACAACGGCCTGGTCAAGAAGATCCTGAACACCGACAACCCCGGCGGCGTGCTCGTCATCGACGGCGGCGGATCGCTGCACACCGCCCTGATCGGCGACATGATCGCCGCCGCCGGCCGCGACCACGGCTGGGCCGGCGTGATCGCCCACGGCGCCTGCCGCGACTCCGCGGTCATCGCCGAGATGGACTTCGGCCTGAAGGCCCTGGGCACCAACCCGCGCAAGTCCGGCAAGACCGGCGAGGGCGAGAAGGACGTCACCGTCGGCTTCGGCGGCGTCGACTTCGTGCCCGGCCACTACCTCTACGCCGACGCCGACGGCATCGTCGTCACCGAGGAGCCGGTCGAGCCGAAGGAGTAGAGGCGGCCGGCTGAACCGGGGGAATCGGGGGCGGGCCCGGTGTCGGGGGAGGAGCCGGCCCGGCGTCGGGGAGGGGGACCGACGGTCAGCCGCGGGAGGCGTCTTCGGCGGCCTCGCCGGGCTCCGCGGAATGCCGGGCCTCGGCGGCCTCCCGGGCCTCGGCGGCCTCGGCGGCCTCGGCGGCGCGGACCTGCTCGGCCGTCGGCTCGTGGTCACCGCTCATGCCGACCTGCAGGTCCTTATCGGGGATCTCGTTGATCCGGCCCGAGTCGACCTTGTAGCGGTAGCCCAGGATCTCCGCGCGCAGCATGCGCGCGAGGAAGTAGAGCCCCAGCAGGTTCGGGATCGCCATGAGGAAGAACGAGGCGTCGGCGAAGGTGATCACCGCGTCGAGCGAGGCCGCCGCGCCGAGCACCGGGCCGATCAGCCAGACGGCCTTGAAGCCGCCGCGCACGGCCGGGCGGTCGCCCATGAGGTAGACCGCCGCCTGCTCGCCGTAGTAGCCGTACGCCAGCACCGTGGAGAACCCGAACAGGGCCACGGCCACGGAGAGCAGGTAGGGGAACCAGGAGGCCACCGTGGCGAAGGCGGTGGCGGTCAGCTCCACGCCCTCAGCGTCGGCCCCGGCGCCCTCGTGGACGCCGGTGACCACGATCGCCGTGGCGGTGAGCATGCACACGAACACCGAGTCGATGAAGGGCTCCCACATCGCGACGTAGCCCTCACTGGCGGGCTTCTTCGTCTTCGACGCCGCGTGGGCGTAGCCGGCGGTGCCCACACCGGCGGCGTTGGAGAACAGCGCGCGCTGGATGCCGATGACGGCCACGCCGACCACGCCGCCGGCCACGCCCTCGCCGGTGAAGACGTTGCTGACCATCGCCGCGAGCGCCTCGGGCACCGCGGAGACGTTCGCGCCGAGGACGGCCAGCACGCTGATCAGGTACACCGCGGCCATCGCCGGGGTGATCCGGCCGGTCCAGCGGCCCACCGACGTCGCGCCGCCGACGAGCACCGCGCCCATGAGCACGGCGATGACCACGCCGATGATCCAGTTGTGGTCCTGCAGCAGATCACTGCCGGAGCTGCTCGCGACGATCGCGGCGACCTGGTTGGACTGGAAGAGGTCCGCCCCGTAGAGGCCGAGGAGGGTGAACAGGGCGTAGAGCCAGGCCAGCGCGGCACCCAGGCGCGGCCAGCCGATGTCGCGCAGGCCGTCGCGCAGGTAGTACATCGGCCCGCCGATGACCACGCCGTCGTCGCGGATGCTGCGGTACTTCACCGACAGGGTGGCCTCGGCCATCTTCACGCTCATGCCGACCAGGCCGAAGGCGGCGATCCACAGCGCGGAGCCGGGCCCTCCGACGGAGACCGCGACGGCCACGCCGGCGATGTTGCCCAGGCCGACCGTCGAGGACAGCTCGGTGGCCAGGGCCTGGAAACTGGAGATCTCGCCGGGGTCGGTCTTGGCGTTGAACCGGCCGCGGATGACCTTCAGCGAGTGCCTGATGCCCGTCACCGGCTGGAACTTCAGCCACACGGTGAAGAAGGCCGCCGCGACCATCAGCCACAGCACGATCAGGGGGACCCCGCCGAAGACGGGGATCTCCGCGAAGACGATCGCGGAGAGGACGTCGGCCACGGGGCCGACGACTGACTCGACTAGCTCGTCAATATCTGGCATTTAGAATCACCGGAAATTAAATCTGAGAATACGGTCACATAAACGGTAACGCGTATGGCGGCCCGGGGCAGGGGGTAGGGGGCCGTACCCGGTTATTCCGGTGTGGTGCGGCGCCGGCTGGTGTGGTGGCGGCGGGGTGGTGGTCCGGGTCAGCCGGCGGGGGTGAGCACGACGTCGTCGGCCCACTCGAGCTCGATGCCGCGGTCGGCCAGCCAGGCCATCGGGTCGTCGGCGTGGCGGGTGATGCCGTCGACGGCCTCGAGCGTGGTGGTGATCGCCTGCTCGGCCTCCTCGCAGGAGATGAACCCGGCGGAGGTGGCGGCGGCGAGCTCGTCGATGTCCTGGACGTCGACCGGGCGGCCGGCCGTCGAGATCAGGTCGACGTAGAGGTCCCGGGTGGACCACACTCCGCCCTCGGCCTCGATGGCGGCGACGTCGAAGTAGTACTCCTGGTCGGCAGGCACGCCGGGGCGGAAGTGGAAGATGTTGGCGCGCAGGTTCAGTTCCGGCAGCAGCCAGGACTCCAGGTAGCCGAACTTCGGGTGGTCCGCGCCGCGGGCCATGTAGAGGCCGAAGTCGGTGACCCGGTAGGTGTCCACCTCGCGGAGGAAGCCCTTCGGGTCGGTGTTCGTGCGCGAGTCCGTGTCGAAGGTCTCGCGCTTGACGGGGTGCAGGTCAGCCATGGTCGGTCACCTTCCCGGGAGGAACGCTGCGGTGGGCTGGAACGTGCAGGGGCCGTCGCCGGTGTGGACGGTCCCGTCGAGGACGGCGACGACCGGGCCCTCGCCCGTGTCCGCCACCCCGGAGACCGTCGCCGGCCCCTCGGGGTTGATGCCGTGGTTGCCCAGCGGGGTCGCGCCGTGGGCCAGGGTGGCCAGGTTCGCCCAGCGCACCTGCATGCCGCCCTGCTCGGGCGCCGCCGGGGCGGTGCCCATGGCGGTGAACAGGAACGTCGTCTGACCCGGCGCCGCGCCGGGGGCGGGGATGTGCGCCGGCCCGCGCACGGCCAGGGCACTGCCGACGGAGTCGAGCTGGCCGCCGATGCAGTTGCCCGCCACCGTCGGCCAGTAGAACTGCTTGAACGGCGGGGCGTCGGCCGGCATGGCCACCCCGCCGCTGCCCTCGCCGGCGAAGTAGGCGACCGCGCTGAGCAGCACGTCGCGCACCTCCGGCGGGATCCACGGCTGGCGGGCGAACTCGCGGACCTGCTCCAGGATCTCCGGGCGCGGCCGGCCCAGTTCGTCGAGCGGGTTGGCGAACTGCAGGCCCGGGCCCGAGGAGAGCACCGGCAGCTCGACGCCGGCGGAACCGGCGGGCAGCAGGTGCGCGGGCGCCGGGGAAACCGGCGCCGGGGCGGAGGACCCCGGCAGAACGGGCAGGGCCTGCGCGGCGGGAGTGACCAGGCCGGCGCCGGCCACGGTGAGCGCCGCGACGGCGGCGAGCGCGCCGCGGGAGGCCCGCGTCGCCCGGGGCGGGCGGGCGTGACGGGCGCGGCCCCTGGTGCGGGACGTGCGGCGTGCGGATGCGTTCGACGCGGTCAAGCCTTCAGATCCTTCGGCGGTCGGCGGAGTCATCCGGGTCTCGGCCGCGGCGTGTCTCGACGGGGCGACCGCGAAACCACGCCACAGCGATAACTCAGATAACAGCAGTAACTTCTCTAACAATATTCACATTTTTCGGCGAGTCAACCGCTCTCGGGTTCAAAACTTCGCTAGCGGGAGGCGCCTGTACCCGTACCGTCGCCGCCGCCGGGTCCCGCGTTACCCCGCGCAGGGCGGGAAAGCCGTCCCGGGAGCCGGGGCCGGACGCGGACCGCGGCGCGCACGGCGCTGTTCCGCAGTGCGGCAGGGGGCCGCCACGGGCGCTCCGCGCGGCGTCGGAAAGCGGCCGCGCAGCGGCCGGGCACTAGCCCGCCGGAAGGGGCGCGGCGACGCCGCGGCGACGGGGCGTCGGCGAGCGACATGCGTCAACGGGGCAAGGGGGAGTAGGGTATCAAGCCGATCAAGTCCCCCTTTTCCAATTCTTTAGGAGCACTCCGTCAGTGTCGCACCCTGAGTTCCGCAATGTCGCCATCGTCGCCCACGTCGACCACGGCAAGACCACCCTCGTCAACGCCATGCTCGAGCAGTCGGGCGCGTTCGGCGACCACGGCGAGGTTGCCGACCGAGTGATGGACTCCGGAGACCTGGAGAAGGAGAAGGGCATCACCATCCTCGCCAAGAACACGGCCATCCACCGCAAGGGCCTGGGCAAGGACGGCACCGACCTCATCATCAACGTCATCGACACCCCCGGCCACGCCGACTTCGGCGGCGAGGTCGAGCGCGGCCTGTCCATGGTCGACGGCGTGGTCCTCCTCGTCGACGCCGCCGAGGGCCCGCTGCCGCAGACCCGCTTCGTGCTGGGCAAGGCCCTGGCCGCCAAGCTGCCGGTGATCATCCTGGTCAACAAGACCGACCGCCCCGACGCCCGCATCGACGAGGTCGTCGAGGAGTCCCAGGACCTCCTGCTCGAGCTCGCCTCCGGCCTGGAGGACCCCGAGGCCGCCGAGGCTGCCGAGCAGCTGCTCGACCTGCCGGTGCTCTACGCCTCCGGCCGCGAGGGTAAGGCCTCCACCGAGAACCCGGGCAACGGCAACGTCCCGGACTCCGCGGACCTGCAGCCCCTCTTCGACGTCATCTACAACGTGCTGCCCGAGCCGACCGCCACCATCGACGCGCCGCTGCAGGCCCACGTGACCAACCTGGACTCCAGCTCCTTCCTCGGCCGCCTCGGCCTGGTCCGCGTCCACGCCGGCACCCTGCGCAAGGGCCAGCAGGTCGCCTGGATCCACTACGACCCCGAGGGCGGCGAGCACGTCAAGACCGTCAAGATCGCCGAGCTGCTGCGCACCGAGGGTGTGGACCGCGTGCCGGCCGAGGAGGTCATCGCCGGTGACATCGCCGCCGTCTCCGGCATCGACGAGATCATGATCGGCGACACCCTCGCCGACGTCGACAACCCCGTCGCCCTGCCGCGCATCACCGTCGACGAGCCCGCCATCTCCATGACCATCGGCGTCAACACCTCACCGATGGCCGGCCGCGGCGGCGGCGACAAGCTGACCGCCCGCCTGGTCAAGTCCCGCCTCGAGCAGGAGCTGATCGGCAACGTCTCCCTGCGCGTCAACCCGACCGAGCGCCCCGACACCTGGGAGGTCCAGGGCCGCGGCGAGATGGCGCTGTCCGTGCTCGTCGAGACCATGCGCCGCGAGGGCTTCGAGCTGACCGTGGGCAAGCCGCAGGTGGTCACCAAGACCGTCGACGGCAAGCTTAACGAGCCCTACGAGCACACCGTCATCGACATCCCCTCGGACTACCAGGGCCCGGTCACCCAGCTGATGGCCGCCCGCAAGGGCCAGATGCTGTCGATGGACACCAACCCCGGCTCCAACTGGATCCGCATGGAGTACCGCGTGCCCGCCCGCGGCCTGATCGGCTTCCGCACCACCTTCATGACGGAGACCCGCGGCACCGGCATCGTCAACTCCTACTCCGACGGCTTCGACGTCTGGGCCGGCGAGATCAAGGGCCGCCCGTCCGGCTCGCTGGTCGCCGACCGCAGTGGCCAGGTCACCGCCTACGCCCTGCAGCAGCTGGCCGACCGCGGCAGCTTCTTCGTCGAGCCCGGCGCGGAGACCTACGAGGGCATGGTCGTCGGCGCGAACAACCGCGACGAGGACATGGACGTCAACATCACCAAGGAGAAGAAGCTGACCAACATGCGTTCGGCCACCGCCGACGCCACGGTCACCCTCTCCAAGGCGCACACCCTCTCCCTGGACGAGGCCATGGAGTTCTGCGGCAACGACGAGTGCGTCGAGGTCTGCCCCGACGTGCTGCGCGTGCGCAAGCTCGTCCTCTCCGCCACCGAGCGCGGCCGTGCCCGCGCCCGCGAGAAGGCGCGTAACAAGTAGGGGCCGCGGGCTGGCGCCCGCGCCCCGGGGATAAGGGCGGCGTCGCTGGGGACAAGGGCGGCGCCGCCAGGGGAGCGGCAGCAAGGCGCGCGTCGGTGAATCCGACGCGCGCCTTCTCCTTATGTCTGTGAAAGGGGGCATCGGGTTAAATGGATGACGTGAACCGTCGACTCGCCAACCCCGCCGCCCGCCGCGCGACCCGCCGGGGGCGCGGCACCCCCCGCGTCGCCGGGGCCCTCGGGGTGCTGGCCGCGACGACGCTGTTGGCCTCCTGCGCCGCCTCGCCCGGCCCGGCGCCCATCGTCGAGGACGAGGAGGAGACGACCACCTCGACGACGCAGAAGGCCGACGAGAAGAAGAGCCCCGAGGACGCGCGCACCCGCGTCACCGTCGGCATCGACCCGCTGCGCGGCGGGGTCAACCCGCACCTGCTGGCCGACTCCTCGGCCACCGTCGACGACATCGCCGGCCTTGTGCTGCCCTCCGCCTTCAACGACGGCGAGCTCAACACCGACCTGCTGGTCTCCGCCGAGGAGGTCACCCCGGCCGCCGGCGCCGCCCAGACGGTGCGCTACGTCATCGCCGCGGCCGCCCAGTGGTCCGACGGCACCCCGGTCTCCGGCGGCGACTTCGAGTACCTGTGGCACGGGATCACCGCCACCCCGGGTGTGCTCGGTCGCGGCGCCTACGACACCGTCTCCGCCGTGCGCGTCACCGGCGGCGGGCGCACCGTCGACGTCGACTTCTCCCGGCCCAACGCCCACTGGCGCGAGCTCTTCTCTGACCTGCTGCCCGCCCACCTGCTGCGCGGGCGGCCCTTCGATAAGGCGCTGGCCGAGGGCATCCCGGCGTCGGCCGGCCGCTACCTCATGCGCGACCTGGACCAGGCCCGCGGCACCATCGAGCTGCAGCGCAACGACCGCTTCTGGGGCGAGGACCCCGCCGCGATCGACCTGGTGACCTTCCGCCCCGTCAGCGGTACCGCCGAGGCCAGCGACCAGCTGCGCACCGGCCAGGTCGCCTTCATGGACCTCACCCCGGCCGAGACGACCACCCAGGCACTGGGCCTGGTCGCCGGCACCCAGACCGAGAAGAAGGCCACCGGGCGGCGGCTGAACATGACGATGAACACCGCCTCGCCGATCCTGGCCGAGGCCGCGGTGCGCGGCGAGCTGGCCGCCCAGATCGACACGCCCACCGTCGCCCGCCTGACCGCCGGGCGCAGCGTCGACGTGCGCGTGCCCGAAAACCCGACCGCCGCGCGCGAGCCCGAGCGCCTGCGGGCGGCGGCCACCGCCGAGCGCCCCGTGCGCATCGGCGCCGACCCCGCCGACCGGCAGGCCTCGGCGGCCGCCCGCGTGATCGTCGACCTGCTGCGAGCCAAGGGCGTGCACGCCGAGGTCACCGCCACCGACATGGCGACCCTGACCACCGACCGGCTGCCCCAGGGCACCGTCGATGCCGTCATCGCCTGGGGCGTGGAGAGCCCCGGCACCGCCACAGCGGCCGGCTACTACGGCTGCGGGCGGGACCCGGAGGACCCGCGCGGGAGTAATCTGTCCGGGTACTGCACCTCCTACACCCAGGAGATGCTCGACGAGGCGCTGGCCGGGGGTCTGAGCGGCGACCAGCTGCGCGCACGGCTGCGGTCGCTGGAGGAACTCGAGCACCTGAGCGTGGGCTTGCTCGACGAGACGCGCCTGCAGGTCCTCGGCCACGGCATCACAGGGCCGACCGCCGAGCTGGCGGACTGGCCCGCGGGCATCCCCACGGTGCCGGGCTGGCGCATCGACGAGACCGAGCCGACCACGGAGAGGCTGAACTGAGAACCATGACGGTGAACGACCCGAACGCGAACCCGCGCGATTTGACCGGACTGCGGGTGGTGGCGGTCCACGCCCACCCGGACGACGAGACGATCACGATGGGCGGCACCCTGCACCAGCTGGCCGCCCGCGGTGCGGACTGCACCGTGGTCACCTGCACCCTCGGCGAGGAGGGCGAGGTCATCGGGCCGACCTGGCAGAACCTCATCGCCGACGAGGCCGACCAGCTCGGCGGCTACCGCATCGCGGAACTGTCCGCGGCGCTGGCGGCCATCGGCGTGCACGGCGAGTTCCTCGGCGGCGCCGGCGCCTACCGCGATTCCGGCATGGCCGGCACGCCCTCGGCGGCCAACCCGCGGGCCTTCGTCAACGACGGCGGCCGCGCCGTCGACGACCTGGTCGCCGTCCTCGAGCGCCTGCGACCGCAGCTGGTGCTCACCTACGACCCCAACGGCGGCTACGGCCACCCGGACCACATCCACGCCCACGAGATCACCCACGCCGCCCTCGAGCGCGTCGAGGTCGACCGCCTGCTCTGGCACGTCACCCCGACCGGCGCACAGGACGCGGGCCTGGCGGCCATCGCGGAGATCCCGGCCGGCTGGCGCCGGGCCGCCGACGGCGAGCTGGCCGCCGTCGGCGACGACCAGGTCGACTGTTTCACCCGGCTTTCCGACGCCGACGTCGCCGCCAAGCTCGCAGGCTTCCGCGCGCACGCCACCCAGCTGCACGTCGCCGACGGCTCGGTCAGCCGCACCAACCCCGTGGCCGCCCAGGCCAGCGTCTCGGACCATGACACCGTGGCCGCCGTCTACTGCCTGTCCAACCTCATCGCCCAGCCGGTGCTGCGCCGCGAGTACTTCCACCTCGCCGCCGGCGCCCTGGTGCCGGCCGGCGGCGGCCCGGCCGACGGGTTGCTGCCGTGAGCGCCGACGGTGCCGTGGGCGCCGACGGCGCGCACGACGCGGCGTCGGAAATCGACGCGGCCACGCCGCGCCGGCGCCTCATCCGCGACGACTTCTCGCGCGGGGAGGCCGTGGGCGGCATCTTCTGGCTGTGCCTGGGCGCGCTGGTCTCGGTGCTGCTCGAGGTCGTCTACCTCGACGCCGGGGTCACGCTGCCGAGTGGGGCCAGACTCGCCGTGCCCTGGACCGTGGTGGTCGCGTTTCTATTCAACCTCGTGCTCTCGCGCACCGCGCTGCTGTGGACGCGGCGCACCTGGGCGGCCGGCATGCCGCTGTGGACGTGGATCGCCGGGTTCGTGCTGCTCACATTCGGCGTCACCGTCACCGGCGACCAGCTCGTCGGAGCCAACGTGCACAGCCTGGTGCTGCTGGCCGCCGGGGTGGCCGGCGGCGGTTGGCCCCTCATGGCGGGGAAGTGACATACTGGACGGGTCACGTCCACGTGATTTCCCGTTTTATTTGAGTTCCGTTTCTGTCCTGGAGTTCCCGATCACTGATGACCTACATCATCGCCCAGCCCTGCGTTGACGTCATGGACCGCTCCTGCGTGGAGGAGTGCCCGGTCGACTGCATCTACGAGGGCAAGCGCAGCCTCTACATCCACCCCGACGAGTGCGTCGACTGCGGCGCCTGCGAACCGGCGTGCCCGACCGAGGCGATCTTCTACGAGGACGACCTCCCCGACGAGTGGGAGGGCTACTACGACGCCAACGTCGCCTTCTTCGACGACCTCGGCTCGCCCGGCGGCGCGGCCGCCCTCGGCCCGCAGGACTTCGACCCGAAGTTCGTCGCCGACCTGCCGCCGCAGAACCAGGACTGAGCCCGGCCCGCCGGTGACCGCGGACGTCGGCCGAAGTCCTCTCCGGAGGCCGACCCCGCGCGGGTAGAGTAACCGGCATGACACGCACGCCACTGGTCGAGACCCTGCCCGAGTTCCCCTGGGACACCATCGCCGAGGCCAAGGCCACCGCCGCGGCCCACCCCGACGGGATGGTCAACCTCTCGGTCGGCTCCCCGGTCGACCCGCCGGCGCCCGGCATCCAGCTCGCGCTGGCCGAGGCCGCCGGCTTTCCCGGCTACCCGGCCACCGTGGGCACGCCCGAGCTACGCGAGGCCATCGTCGACGCCTCCGCGCGCCGCTACGCGATGACGGGGCTCAACGCCTCGACCACGCCGGGGGAGTCCTCCGTGCTGCCCGTCGTGGGCACCAAGGAGGCCATCGCCTGGCTGCCGACCCTCCTGGGGCTCGGCGCCGAGGACACCGTGGTCATCCCCGAGCTGGCCTACCCGACCTACGAGGTCGGCGCGTGCCTGGCCGGCACGAAGATGGTGCGTTCCGACGACCCGGAGGGCGTCGACGCGGACTCCGCCGCGCTGTTCTTCCTGAACTCGCCGTCGAACCCGACCGGCCGCGTGCTCGGCGTGGACCACCTGCGCCGCGTGGTGGCCTGGGCCCGCGAGCACGACGTCATCGTCGCCTCCGATGAGTGCTACCTCGGCCTGGGCTGGGACGACGACAACGAGCCGGTCTCGATCCTCGACGAGCGCGTCTGCGACGGCGACCACACCGGGCTGCTGGCCATCCACTCGCTCTCCAAGACCGCGAACTTCGCCGGTTACCGCGGCGGCTTCTTCGCCGGCGACCCCGGGCTGATCGCCGAGCTGACCCAGGTGCGCAAGCACGCCGGGCTGATGGTGCCCTACCCGATCCAGGCGGCCATGACCGCCGCCTACGGCGACGACGACGCCGAGCACGTGCAGAAGCTGCGGTACGCGGTGCGCCGCGCCAAGCTGCTCGAGGCGCTCATCGGCGCCGGCTTCACCGTCGAGCACTCCGAGGCGGGACTCTACCTGTGGGCAAGCCTCGGCGAGAACGGGCGCGCGACCGTAGACCGGCTCGCCGAGCTGGGCATCCTGGTCGCCCCGGGCGAGTTCTACGGCCCGGCCGGCGAGAACTTCGTGCGCGTCGGCATGACCGCCGACGACGCCCACGTCGACGAGGCCGCCCAGCGCCTGCGCGCGGCGTCGGCCGAGCTGCGCGCCGTCGCGGGGAAGTAGGCCCCGCGCCGGGAAGTAGCGTTAAGTAGGTTCCCGCGCCGGAGGAGCGGGCGCCGGCGGGGCCGCCGCAGGGGCCGCCACGGGCGTGGAATCCCCGACACGGCCTGGCGCGCGAATGTATTTCGGGCTATCCGGGCGATAAACTGTACCGATCAGGTCCGCGTCCGGACGCACGTCGAGGACCGGGCCCTGCGCGCCCCGCGCCCGGACGGCGAACCCGTCGCCCGGTGGCGGCGCGGGTGCGACGACGAGTAGCCGAGGTTGAGGAGATCCATGACGGCCAGCCCCACCGTCGCCCGCATGCTGGGCAACCTGCGTCAGTTCATCCAGTTCGGCATCGTCGGCGGCTCCGGGGTCGTCGTCGACCTGGCCGTCAACTACGTGTCGAAGAAGATCGCCGAGTTCGCCGGCATCTCCGAGCACGACGCCTTCATCAACCTGCTGGGCACCCAGTTCAACATCCGCTGGTACCACGTCTTTGTCACCCTCGGCTTCCTGGTGGCCAACACCTGGAACTACCAGCTCAACCGGATGTGGACCTTCAAGGGCACCAACCCGCGCAGCTGGTGGCGCGGCTTCTTCCCGTTCCTGCTCGCCGGCCTCGGCGCCTTTTTGATCCGCCTGGTGCTCATGACGCTGTTCATGAACCCGGGCAGCCCCATCTCGCTGCCCACCGACATCCTCGACGACTCCTCGGGGCTGCGCACCAAGTTCTACTGGGCCTCCGCGATCTCTATCCTGGTGGCGATGCCCGTCAACTTCGTGATCAACAAACTCTGGACCTTCCGCGGGCCGAAGGTCTCCGTCGTCCACCAGTCCGACCCCGCGCCGCGTGCCTGAGCCCGTAGCCTGAGCCTGCGCCGCGCGCACAAGCCCCCGGAGGTAGCCGCATGATCCCGTTCCTGCTGCTCGTCGTCGCCGTGCTCATGGGCCTGCCGGCTCTGCTGGCCTCGAACCGCTCGCTGAAGTTCAACTCCTGGCTGGGGCTGCGCATCTCCCCGGTGACGGCCAACGAGGACGCCTGGGCGGCCGGCCACACGGCCGCGGCCGGGCGGCTGGCCGCAGGCTCCGCGGGCGCCCTGGCCGCGCTGGCGCTGTGCTTCCTCACCGCGGACCTGCACATCGTGCTGCTCGTCGTCGGCCTGGGCTGGGCGCTGGGCTGCACCGTCGCCGCCGCGATCGCCGCGCGCAGGGCCGCCGAGCCGTACGCGGACTGAGCCGCGAGGCACGAGCCGCGCAGCCGCCACAGCAGACACAGCCGCCACAGCCGACACAGCCGCGCAGCCCGCCACAGCCGCCACAGCCGCCGCAGCCGCCGCAGCCCGCCACAAACGACAAGAAGGGCGCCCGGACCGTCACATTGACGGCCCGGGCGCCCTTCCTCGGCGTCAGGGCGCGAACCCCTAGTTCGCGTGCAGCTCCTCGTTGAGCGAGACGGCGGACTTGTACGGGCTGGCCTCGACCGCACCGGTGATCGAGTTGCGGCGGAAGAGCACACCGGAGGCGCCGGAGAGCGCGGCGGCCTTGACGGTGTCGCCGTCGGAGACACCGGCGGCCTCGGCCACGGCGCCGCGGGCGGTCACCTTGGTGCCGGCGGTGACGTAGAGGCCGGCCTCGACCACGCAGTCGTCGCCGAGCGAGATGCCCACACCGGCGTTCGCGCCGAGCAGGCAGCGCTCGCCGATGGAGATGACCTCCTTGCCGCCGCCGGACAGCGTGCCCATGATGGAGGCGCCGCCGCCGACGTCGGAGCCGTCACCGACCACGACGCCGGCGGAGACGCGGCCCTCGACCATGGAGTTGCCCAGGGTGCCGGCGTTGAAGTTGACGAATCCCTCGTGCATGACGGTCGTGCCGGCGGCCAGGTGGGCGCCCAGGCGCACGCGGTCGGCGTCGCCGATGCGCACGCCCTCGGGCAGGACGTAGTCGACCATGCGCGGGAACTTGTCCACGGAGTAGACGGTCACCGGGCCGCGCTCGGCCTGCAACCGGGCGCGCACCATCTGGAAGTCGGCGACCTCGCAGGGGCCGTGGTTGGTCCACACGACGTTGGTCAGCTTGCCGAAGACCCCCTCCATGTTCGCCTCGTGCGGGCGGATTAGGCGGTGGGAGAGCAGCTGCAGACGCAGCCAGGCGTCGTAGGTGTCGGCCGGCGGCTCGGCCAGCGAGGTGATGGTCGTCTCCACGGCCACGCGGGCCACCCCGCGCACCTCGTCGGGCCCGATCAGCGGGGCGATCTGCTGCGGGGCCTCCTCGAGGCGGTGGGTGCCGGGCTCGGAGCCGGCGACGTCCAGGCGCGGCGCCGGGTACCAGGCGTCGAGGATGGTGCCGTTGGCGGTTACGGTGGCCACGCCGACGGCGTGGGCGGAACTGGTGGAGTAGTCGGTCATGACTCCCGAGACTACAAGGTCCGCCTAGGCGCGCGTGGCGTCGGTGGCCCGTCCGCGGGTGGTCAGCGAGAGCGCCGCGAGGAAGATGAAGACGGCGCCGACGGAGAAGATCTGCGAGCGCGAGCCGGCGTCGAAGAGCATGAGCACCACCAGGCCCAGCACGGCGGCCACGACGGCCCAGGCCAGCCAGGGGTAGCCCCACATGCGCACCGTGGAGATCTCCCCGGAGCGCTCCAGCTGCGGGTGCAGCCTCAGGTAGCTGGCGGCGATGAGCAGCCAGACGACGATCATCACGCCGCCGACGGCGTTGAGCAGGAAGTCCAGCAGGCCGGTCGGGTTCCACCACTGCAGGCCCACGGAGACGAAGGCGAAGACCATGGAGAGCACCACGGAGTTGACGGGCACATCCTCGCGGTTGGTCACCGCGAAGATGCGCGGGGCGTCGCCCTGGCGGGCCAGCGCGTGGCACAGCCGGGAGCTTGCGTAGATCTGCGCGTTGAATGCGGAGAGCAGGCTGAGCACGATGACCAGCTCCATGATGCCGACCACGCCGGGGATGTCGGCGATCTCGAGGACAATGGTGAACGGGCTCTCGGCGGCGGTCTCCGCGCCCTGGATGTCCGCGTAGGGCAGCAGGAAGGTGATCACGAGCACCGAGCCGATGTAGAACAGGCCGATGCGCCAGATCACCGAGCGCACCGCGGTGCGGATCGAGTGGGCCGGCTCCTCGGACTCGGCCGCGGCAATGGTCACGATCTCGATGCCGCCGAAGGCGAACGCCACCGCGAGCAGGCCCGCCGCGACACCCGGCCAGCCGTTGGGCATGAAGCCGTCGCCGAGGAAGTGCTCGGTGCCCACGAAGGTGTGGCCCGGCAGCAGCCCGAAGATCAGCGTCAGACCGATCAGCAGGAAGCCGACGATGACGGCGATCTTGATGAAGGCGAACCAGAACTCGAACTCGCCGAACCCGCGCACGCGCGCGAGGTTGACCACGGCGAAGAAGGTCACGCACACCAGCGCCGGGACCCACGGCGGCACCCCGAACCAGGCGGACATGATGGCGGCCGCGCCGGTCATCTCGGCGCCGAGGACCATGATGAGCATGAACCAGTACAGCCAGCCCATGGTGAACCCGGCCCAGTGGCCGAAGGCCTGGCGGGCGTAGTCGGAGAACGCGCCCGAGGCGGGACGTGCGGCGGCCATCTCGCCGAGCATCTGCATCACGCACATGACCACCACGCCGGCGACGGCGTAGGCGAGCAGCACGGCGGGGCCGGCGGCGCGGATGCCCACGCCGGTGCCGAGGAAGAGGCCCGCGCCGATGGCGGAGCCGAGCCCCATCATCGTCAGGTGCCGGGTCTTGAGCCCCTGGCCCAGGCCGGTGTGGCGCGGGGCGGCGGTTCCCGCGTTGGCGGGGGAGGTCGAGGTCATGATGTGCGTCTCTTTCGCTGCGTGAACAGAAAGTAGATGTGGGTCACTTTAATCAGTGCTTGACGACGTCGTGCCGTCGCCCCCGTGCGCGTCCGTCGCCGTGGTCGCGCCGGCGGGCGCCTGCGCGCCCGCCGTACCCGACGCGACGTCGGCACGCAGCCGGCCGTCGGTGGAGCCGCGCGCCTGGGAGCGTGCGACGACCACGGAGAGCACGACGAGCACGGCGAAGACGATCGACACGGAGGTGACCTGGCCGCGCGAGCCGGAGTCGAAGAGCATCAGCAGCACGAAGCCGAGCAGGGCGGCGATCGCGGCGACGGGCACCCAGGGGTAGCCGGCCATGCGCACCGAGGCGAGGCGCCCGCTGCGCACGAGCACCGGGTGCAGCTTGAGGAAGCTGGCGGCGACCATGATCCAGATCAGGATGAGGATGCCGCCGACGGAGTTGAGCAGGAAGTCCAGCAGCCCGGTTGGGTTCCACCACTGCAGGCCGACGGAGAGGAAGGCGAAGACCATCGAGAGCACCACCGCGTTGATCGGCACGTTGTGTCGGTTGACCCGGCCGAGGAGCGCCGGGGCGTCGTGCTGGGTGGCCAGCGAGAAGACCATCCGCGAGCTGGCGTAGATCTGCGCGTTGAAGGCGGAGAGCAGGCTGAGCACGATGACGACCTCCATGAAGCCGACCACGGCCGGGATGTCGGCCATGCCCAGCACCATGGTGAAGGGGCTCTCGGCGGCGGTCTCGGCGCCCTGGATCTCGGAGAAGGGCAAAAGGAAGGTGATCACGAGCACCGAGCCGATGTAGAACAGGCCGATGCGCCAGATCACCGAGCGGGTGGCCCGCCGGATGGAGGTCTCGGGGTCCTCCGACTCCGCGGCCGCGATGGTCACGATCTCGATGCCGCCGAAGGCGAAGGCCACCGCGAGCAGCCCCGCGGCCACGCCGGGCCAGCCGTTGGGCATGAAGCCGTCGCCGAGGAAGTGCGAGGTGCCCACGAACGAGTGGCCGGGCAGCAGCCCGAAGATCAGGGCGACGCCGATGACCAGGAAGCCGATGATGACGGCGACCTTGATGAAGGAGAACCAGAACTCGAACTCGCCGAAGCCGCGCACGCGCGCCAGGTTGACCACGGCGAAGAAGGTGACGCAGACCAGGGCGGGCACCCACTGGGGCACCCCGAACCAGGCGGCCATGATCGCCGAGGCGCCGGTCATCTCCGCGCCGAGGACGAGCACCATGTTGATCCAGAACAGCCAGCCGATGGAGAAGCCGGCCCAGTGGCCGAAGGCGAAGCGCGCGTAGCTGGCGAAGGACCCGGGCGCGGGCTTGGCGGCGGCCATCTCGCCGAGCATCTGCATCACGCACATGACCACCACACCGGCGGCGATGTAGGCGAGGATGACGGCGGGCCCGGCGGCGCGGATGCCCACGCCGGTGCCGAGGAAGAGGCCGGCGCCGATGGCGGAGCCGAGTCCCATCATGGTCAGGTGCCGCGTCTTGAGCCCCTGGCTCAGCGGTGCGTTCTGGGTCATCGAAGATCCGATCCAACTATGTCGAGGCCGGGTTCACCGGCTGTTTCAGGTGGTGCTTGCCGACGCCGCGCTGCGCGGCGCCGGGTGGGTGGCGCCGACGTCGCGGGGCGCGACGTCGGCAATTGAAGGGCAGGTTAGCGCACGTAGCCGTCCTCGGGGGCACGCCGCCCGCGGATGAGGGTGGTCAGCCCGGCGGCGGCGAGGACCACGGCGCACACGACGCACACCGCGATGACCTGGCCGCGGGCCTGCTCGTCGGCGAGCATGAGGCCGACGATGGCGATCACGGCGGCCAGCGTCAGCCACGCCAGCCACGGGTAGCCCCACATGCGCACCCGGGTGATCTCGCCGCGGGCCTCCAGGCGCGGGTGCAGGCGCAGGTAGGAGGCGATGACGGTCAGCCAGATGACGACCAGGCAGCCGCCGATGGCGCTGAGCAGGAAGTCCAGCAGTCCCGGCGGGTTCCACCACTGCAGGCCCACGGAGAGCAGGCCGAAGAAGACGGAGAGCAGCACCGCGGGCACCGGAACCTTGTTCTCGGAGACGCGGGCGAAGATGCGCGGGGCGTCGCGGCGGGTGGCCAGCGAGTAGCACAGGCGCGAGGAGCCGTAGAGCTGGGCGTTGAACGCCGAGAGCAGCGCGATGACGATGACCAGCTCCATGATGCCGACGATGCCCGGGATGTTGGCCATCTCGAGGACCATGGTGAACGGGCTCTCGGCGGCGGTCTCCGCGCCCTGGATCTGGTCGAAGGGCAGCAGGAAGGCGATGACGAGGACCGAGCCGATGTAGAAGATGCCGATGCGCCAGATGATCGAGTTGACGGCGGTCTGCACGGAGCGCTCCGGGTCCTCGGACTCGGCGGCGGCGATGGTGACCAGCTCGATGCCGCCGAAGGCGAAGGCCACGGCCAGGAGGCCGGCGGCGACGCCGGAGACACCGTTGGGCATCAGGCCCTCGGCGGCGAGGTTCCCGGTGCCCACGAAGGAGTGGCCGGGCAGCCAGCCGAAGATCAGCGCGACGCCGATGACCAGGAAGGCGATGATGACGGCGACCTTGATGAAGGCGAACCAGAACTCGAACTCGCCGAAGCCGCGCACGGCCGTCAGGTTGACCACCGCGAGCACGGCCACGCTGACGGCGGCCGGGATCCAGGGGGCGACGTCGAACCAGGCGGCCATGATGGCGGCCGCGCCGGTCATCTCGGCGCCCATGATCATCACCATCATGAACCAGTACAGCCAGCCGACCGAGAAGCCCGCCCACGGGCCGTAGGCCTGCTCGGCGTAGGAGGAGAAGGAGCCGGCCGACGGGCGGGCGGCGACCATCTCGCCGAGCATGCGCATGATCAACACGGTGATCACACCGGTGATCAGGTAGGCCAGCACGACGGCCGGCCCGGCGGCGCGGATGCCCACCCCGGTGCCGAGGAAGAGCCCGGCGCCGATGGCGGAGCCGAGCCCCATCATGGTCAGGTGGCGGGTGCGCAGTCCGCGGCTGAGCACCGCGGAGCCTTCCCGGGTTGCTGATTGCGACATGCGTTACATCGTATTCCCACGGGGTGCACACCGGGGGCACAGGGCACGGGTGTAGCGCGCGGGTAGCCTCTGGGGGCATGAACGCGCACGCAGAACTCGCCGCAGCCCTGGACGACCCGGTCAAGCTGACCGGCCTCCTCATCGACATCGAGAGCCCCTCCCACCACGAGGGCGCGATCGCCGACGCCGTCGAGGCGGTGCTCCGCGGCCTCGACGGGGTCAGCGTCGAGCGTACCGGCGACGGCGGCAACACCCTGGTCGCCCGCACCGACCGGGGGCTGGGACAGCGGGTGGTGCTCGCCGGGCACCTGGACACCGTGCCGCTGGCGGACAACACCCCGCACCGGCTGGCCGACGGCGTGCTGCACGGCTGCGGGGCGGTGGACATGAAGTCCGGCCTGGCCGTCTACCTCTCCGCCTTCGCGCGCCTGGCCGGCCACCCCGACCTGGCCCGCGACATGACCTTCATCGCCTACGAGGGCGAGGAGGTCGCCGTCGAGTACAACGGCCTGGGCCACGTCGAGCGCGACCACCCCGAGTGGCTGGCCGGCGACGTCGCCCTGCTGGGCGAGCCGACCGGCGGGATGATCGAGGCCGGCTGCCAGGGCTCCATCCGCGTCATCTGCACCGCCCGCGGCACCCGCGCGCACTCCGCGCGCGCCTGGCTCGGCGACAACGCCGTGCACCGGCTCGTGCCCCTGCTCGAGCGGGTCGCCGCGTACACCCTGCGCGACCGGGTCGACGTCGACGGCTGCATCTACCGCGAGGGCCTCAACGTCGTGCGGCTCGAGGCCGGGGTGGCCAACAACACCATCCCGGACGAGGCCGTGTGCGCCGTGAACTTCCGCTTCGCGCCCGACCGCACCGCCGAGGAGGCCATGGCGCACCTGCGCGAGGTCCTCGGCGAGCACGAGGGTGTGGAGATCACCGTCGACGACGTCGCCCCGCCGGCCGCCCCGGGCCTGAACGCCCCGGCGGCGGACGAACTGGTGGCCGCCATGGGCGGGCGCGTGCGCGCCAAGTACGGCTGGACCGACGTCGCCCGCTTCGCCGAGCTCGGCGTCCCCGCCGTCAACCTCGGCTGCGGCGACCCCGGTCAGGCACACAAGCCCGAGGAACACTGCCCGGTCGAGCACATCACACAGCTCGCGGCCGCCCTCGACGGCTACCTGCTCGGCGGACAGCGCGCCTGAGCGGTATTTTCGAGCACATGACACCGAACATCACCCCGAGCGAGGAGAAGCGGCGGATGCTGCGTGGGCCCGTGCTCATGCGGTTCGAGGCCGACCAGCCGTCCACCTACGACCAGCGGCTGCTGGAGATGACGGCGGACCACGACTGGATCCACGCCGACCCGTGGCGCGTGCTGCGCATCCAGAGCGAATTCGTCTCCGGGTTCGACGCGCTGTCCTCTCTGCCGCCCGCGGTGACCGTCTTCGGCTCCGCGCGCGTGCCCGAGGGCGACCCGCTCTACGACCTGGGCCGCGAGGTCGGCGAGAAGCTGGCCGAGGCCGGCTACGCCGTGATCACCGGCGGGGGACCGGGCCTGATGGAGGCGCCCAACCGCGGCGCCTTCGAGGCCGACGGGCTCTCCGTGGGTCTCGGCATCGAGCTGCCGCACGAGCAGGTGCTCAACGACTGGGTCGACCTGGGCCTGAACTTCCGCTACTTCTTCGTGCGCAAGACCATGTTCCTGAAGTACTCGGAGGGCTTCGTCTGCCTGCCCGGCGGGTTCGGCACCCTCGACGAGCTCTTCGAGGTGCTGTGCATGGTGCAGACCAAGAAGGTCACCAACTACCCGATCGCCCTCATCGGCACCGACTACTGGGGCCCGCTCGTCGGCTGGCTGCGCGAGCAGGTGGTCACCCGCGGCATGATCGCCGAGGCGGACCTCGACCTCTTCCTGGTCACCGACTCCGCCGAGGAGGCCGTCGAGCACATCCGCAGCGCGCCGACGAGGCGGCGCCACATCGACACCGACGAGGGCCACCTGCAGGCCCGGCAGCGCGGCGCCCGCGCCCGGCGCGGCGCAGACGGCGCCGGGGACGGCACCCACGGTGCCGGAAGCGGCGACGGCGACGGACGCGGCGTCGGCAATTCCGGTGCGGAAGGGGAGCGCTGACCTTGGCCGCAGCTCAGGACAGGGCCGCGGTCGAGGGCGACGAACGCCAGCGCGCCATCCGGCGTGCGGGCGCCGGCGCGCCGGGCCTGGCGAAGGTGATGGGCATCGTCAACCGCACGCCCGACTCCTTCTACGACAAGGGCGCGACCTTCACCGACACGCTCGCGCTCGCGCGCGCCGACGAGGTCGTCGCCCAGGGCGCGGCGATCGTGGACATCGGCGGGGTCAAGGCCGGCCCCGGCGACGTGGTCGACGCCGCCGAGGAGATCGACCGCGTGGTGCCCGTCATCGCCGCGGTCCACGAGCGCCACCCCGAGGTGACCGTCTCCGTGGACACCTGGCGCGCCGAGGTCGCCGAGCGGGCCATCGCCGCCGGTGCCGGGCTGGTCAACGACACCTGGGCGGGCGTCGACCCCGAGCTCGTCGAGGTCGCCGGCCACCACGGCGTGGGCTACGTCTGCTCGCACACCGGGGGTGCGGTGCCGCGCACCCGCCCGCACCGCGTGCACTACGACGACGTGGTCGCCGACGTGATCGCCGAGACCACCCGGCTGGCCGAGCGCGCCGTCGACTGCGGCGTGCCCGAGGACAAGGTGCTGCTCGACCCCACGCACGACTTCGGCAAGAACACCTTCCACGGTCTCGAGCTGCTGCGCCGCATCGACGAGGTCGTGGCCACCGGCTGGCCGGTGCTCATGGCGCTGTCCAACAAGGACTTCATCGGTGAGACCTGTGCGCGCCCCGTCGGCGGGCGGGTGGCCGGCACCCTGGCCGCCACCGCCTGGGCCGCCGCGCACGGGGTGGCCGCCTTCCGCGTCCACGAGGTCGGCGAGACCGTCGACGTGATCCGCATGACCGCGGCGATCGCCGGGACCGCCGGGCCCCTGGACACGATCCGGGGCCTGGCGTGAGCGCTGTCGCGCGCGCCAGTGTGGTCATCCCGGCGCTCAACGAGGAGGCGACCGTCGCGGACGTGGTCGCCGCCGTGCGCGTCGACGCCCCGCTGGAGGTCATCGTCGTCGACGCTGACTCCACCGACCGCACCGCCGAGCGCGCCACGGCCGCCGGCGCCCGCGTGCTCAACTGGCGCGAGGTCCTGCCGGGGGTCGAGCCGCGCCCCGGCAAGGGCGAGTCGCTGTGGCGCGGGGTCGCCGCCGCGGGAGGTGAGTTCGTCGTCTTCGTCGACGCCGACCTGCACACCGCGCGCCCCGGCATGGTCGCCGAGCTCGTCGCGCCGTTCGCGGATGACAGTGTGCAGCTGGTCAAGGCCGACTACGTGCGCGACTACCGGGGACGCCCCGGCGACGGCGGGCGCGTGACCGAGCTGACGGCGCGCCCGTTGCTGCGGCTGCTGCTGCCCGAGCTTGCCGACGTCGCGCAGCCCCTGGGCGGCGAGTACGCCCTGCGCCGCGCGGCGGCGCTGGAACTGCCCTTCGTCGAGGGCTACGGCGTGGAGTCCGGGCTGCTCATCGACGTCGCGCGCAGGTGGGGACGCGGCGCGATCGCCGAGGTCGACCTGGGCCGCCGCGCCCACCGCAACCGGCCGCTGGCCCAGCTGGGGCCGATGGCGGAGACCGTGGCCGCCACGATCCTCGCCCGCGCCGGCGTGGACGGAGTCGCGGTGCCCGAGCGCCCCGCGCTGTCCACTATCCTCTGAGCCATGCTCTCCTGGATCTTCCTCATCGTCGTCCTGGTCCTGCTGGTGATCGTGGGCACCTGGACCGCCGGCCGGCTGCTCGGCCGCGGCGAGCCCGAGCCCGCCGCCGACCCCGAGGAGGTCGCCGCCGCCAACGAGCGCGCCGTGGCCGCCGGAGACCTGGACGCGGTGCGCTTCGAGCTCGTGCCGCGCGGCTACCGGCCCGAGCAGGTCGAGGCGGTGCTCGACCAGCTCGCCGGGCGCGGCGCCGGCCGCGGCGAGACGCGTCCGGGCGATGAGGCACGTCCGCGCGATGAGGTGCGCCCGGGGGACCGGGTGTGCCCGGGGGAGGCGGAGGTGCGCGCCGACGACCGCGCGACTCTTTCCGGCGACCGGGCGGTCGGTTCGCGACCGCGCGGCCGGGCGCAGGCGGACGACGGCATTTCGGACTCGAAGTAGCAGCTCAGCGCCCTTTCGGGCGCGGTGGTCCCGGAGCGGTGAGCGGGCTCACTCCGGTCGTGCGACGGAAAAATCGACTATCATAGCGAAAGTAACCGTCGTGTGCACGAAAAGGAGCCTTGAAACATGGCAGCGATGAAGCCCCGTACCGGAAGCGGACCCATGGAGGCCGTGGAGGAGAATCGCAAGATCGTCATGCGCATCCCCTCGGACGGCGGTGGGCGCCTCGTCATCGAGCTGAACAAGGAGGAGGCCGCCGAGCTCGGTGGCCTGCTGACCGAGGCCGCAGAGTAGCCTCCAAGCCACTCGAGCCACCGGGCCCCGAGGCCCGTTTCCGCCCCGCGACGGGGCGGCGCCGTGACAGACCCCGTGGAGCGGAGTCGTGCGGACCGGATGATCCGGCCCGCCGCCCGCCCGCGGGGTCTTCCGTGTGCCTGGGGTGCGACGGGGCGCCGGAGCCGTCGGGCCGTGGGCGCCGCGGCGCGCCGCCTGAGGGGCTGGTGTGATGTGCGCCGCGCGATCCGGTTAGGCTTGGACCATCGCCAAGGACGCCGCCACGGAAAGGAACCGTAGCCCAGATGCTGGCTGATGTGATCGATGTTCTCGCCGACCCGGTGGACGGCTCCGCACTCGAGGGGGCCGATGACTTCCGTCGGCTCGTCTCGGAGACCGGACACTCCTACGACGTCGCCCGGCAGGGCTACGTGACCCTGGCCGGGGGAGCGGGCCTGAAGCACAAGGGCGACGGCCCCGAGATGGTCGCCGCCCGCGAGACCTTCCTGGGCCGCGGCCACTTCGCGCCCTTCGTCGAGTCCGTCACCGACACCGTCGAGGACGCCCTCGAGGCCGCCGGCGTGCCCGAGAACGCCCACCCCGTCATCTGCGAGGTCGGCGCCGGCACCGGCTACTACCTGGCCCACACCCTCGACACCGTCGCCGGCGCGCGCGGCGTGGGCATCGACGTCTCCGTCGCCGCCGCCAAGCACCTCGCCAAGGCGCACCCGCGCCTGGGCGCCGTCGTCGCCGACGTGTGGGCCGGCCTGCCGCTGCGCGACCACTCCGTCGACGTGATCACCGTGCTCTTCGCCCCGCGCAACCCCGCGGAGTTCGCCCGGGTGCTCACCCCGGGCGGCCAGGCCGTCGTGCTCACCGCCGACCCGGGCCACCTCGACGAGCTGCGCGAGCCGCTCGGCATCATCGGCGTCGAGGAGGGCAAGGTCGACCGCCTGCTCGAGCAGTCGAAGGGGCACCTCGAGCAGGTCGGCGAGCTCGAGCACATCGAGTTCACGATGGACCTCGACCAGGAGTCGATCGCCTCGCAGATCGGCATGAGCCCCTCGGCGCGCCACATCGCCCCCGAGGTGCTCGCCGAGCGCATCTCGCGGCTGCCCGCGACCATGACCGTCACCGCCAAGGCGACGGTCACCCGCCTGAGCCCGGTCGCCTAGCGGAACTCGGTGTCCAGGCGCGGGGCAGCCCACTCCGGGATGACCGGGGAGATGGTCTCCGGGCCGCGGGTGAAGTGCTTCTCCACCTGCGCCTCGCCCTCGAGGCTGACCCGGAAGTCCTGCGCCCCGCCGTCGACGTAGACGCGGCTGGCCATGGCCACCGCGCCGCCGTCGGCGAAGACCTCGACGGTCGAGCCGTCGACCAGGATGGTCAGCGAGTCCGAGTCGCCCTCCGCCAGCGGGGCCCGGGCCACGCCGTCGCCGGCGTGGTGGGGATTCATGGAGCGGTCCAGCTCGAGCACGTCGCCCTGGTGGGTCACGCGCGCGGCGGTCTCACCGGCGGCGTCGAGGATGTCGACGGAGAGCTCGGATCCGACGGGGATCTCGCATAGCGCGGTCCACATGCGGGCGTGGTCGGTGCGGGTGACCGCGTCGACCAGCCCCGCGGCCGGGGTCTGGAAGAGCATGCCGCCCTGCAGGCTGACCACGCGCGGCACCGAGACCGCGTTGGCCCAGCCGGACTCGGTCCAGGACAGGTGCTTGGCCGGGTCGTCGAAGCGGCCCACCCCGTTGAGCGCGCCGACGATCGCGCCGCGGCGCCAGCGCGGGTCGGCCGGCTCCGAGAGGTTCGTGTTGCGCGGCCGGGTGAAGTCGTGGCCGAAGTCGATGCGGTGGAACGGGCGGCTGACTGTGAAGGTCGCGCCCGTGAGCCGGCCGACCAGGTAGCCGGAGATGTCGATGCCGTCGTGCTCGATGGTCACCAGGATGATGTCGTAGATCTCGCCGTCGACCTCGTCGCGCAGGCGGATGATCCTGGGGGAGACCACCTGGGTCTCGGCCTCCAGGCCCGAGTCGCCGTCGAGGACCAGCGGGCCGTCGAGGTGCCAGTCCACGCCGTCGGCCGAGCGCAGCACCGCCAGCTGCGGCGAGTCCTGCGCACCGGTCACCGAGAGCATCAGCCAGCCGGCCAGACCCTCGTCGCGGTCCGAGTCGCTGGCCCAGTCCGGCACCACGCACGGCGAGCGGAAGTCGAAGAGCCCGGCGGCCTCACCCTGCGCGTTGCCGACGACCTCGCCGCGGCGGACGACCTGCGGGTCGAGGGCGAGCGGGTCGTCGGAGATGTCCGTGGTGGTCGCGGCCGGGTCGTCGATGCGCGCCAGGTGCACGGCGGTGCCGGAGGCGGTCACCGAGGTGAAGTACACGTTGAAGCCGCCGTCGGCGGCGACCACGGAGCCGGCGCGCACGAGTGTCTCGTCGCCCTCGGCGGCGAGTACGTCGTCGCAGGTCTCCCACTCGTAGGGGTTGTCCTCGGAGAACTGGTGGCCCCAGCGCGCCGGCGCGTCCAGCGACGGGCGGTACTGGTGGAAGAGGTGCCAGGTCCGGCCGTCGAGCATCACGGCGGCCGGCGCCATGAGCACGCCGGCGTCGGCGGTCACGTGCAGCTCGGGGCGGTGGATGTCGCTGCCCCCGGTCGTCTCGGCTCCGGTGGGTTCGGCCATGTCGGTCACGGTGTCCTTTCCTCGGTCTCCTCGCTCAACCCCGGCTTGTCCGGGTCGCCGCCGGGGCTCTCCCGGGGCGGTACTGGCCCCCGTTCTACCCGAAAAGCACCCGGCACGTCCCCGCCCCGGCGCCCCGGGGTGGCCGTCGGCGGCCGCGCCCCAGCCAACCGGCGCAGCCCCCGGCGGCCGCGCCGCGTCGCCCCCACGGCGCCCCGGATCAACCCGGGATCAGCTCTTGACCTCGGTCTGGTGGATCTGGCGGTCCAGGTCCTCGGGGCTGAGCTCCGCGTCGGAGAACTGCGTGGTCAGCGGCAGCCGCAGGTTGAGGTCGGTGCCCGGGCACAGCTCGACGGTGCCGCGGGCGAGCGTGAAGTCCAGGACGTGGCCGCCGGAGGTGCGCGCGTCGTCGACGAAGTGCACGTGGCAGCCGGGTACGCCGATGCCCTTCTCGTAGACGGGCGTGCGGAAGCCGCCGAGGACGCCGTCGACGTCGGTGAAGTGCAGCTCGGCGTCGTCGCCGGTGGCCTCCGTCATCGGCCGGTAGGGCTTGTCCTGCTTGGTCACCGTGCGCACCGTGACGTCGCTGAAGCGGCCGGTGATGCGCACCGCGTACATGTAGTTCTCGCTCGGCTGCACCGAGTCGATGAACTCCGCCAACTCGCTGCGGCGCAGCCCCTCCGGCGGGGTGGCGCTGATCAGGGGCACGAAGTTGGTCATCACCGTGAAGGGGGAGCGCTGCATCAGGTCGGCGCGCTCGGCGGTGCCGTCGCCGCGCACCTGGTAGCAGACCCCGTCGAGGACGATCATCTCGCCGTCGAGGGCGTCGAAGGTGCCGATGCCGAAGTTGCCGTGGCCGAGCAGCTCACCGACGGTCATCTCGCCGTCGTAGATGCCGTCAAGCAGCGCGGACATCAGGGAGTTCTGGAAGATGGTGTGCCGCTGGGTCGGCAGCCGCTTGTCTGGTTCCATGCCCCCAATTTATCCGCCCCGCACACGACGGCGCCCCGGGCACCGTCCACGTGGACGGTGCCCGGGGCGGGCGAGGGGCGCGACGTCGTCAATTCAACGCCGCATGCTTGACGACGCGCGCGGCGTCGCCGGGCAACGACGCCACGCGGGCGCCGTGCGGTGGGTGCTACAGCAGCGACTCGTAGACGTCGACGGTCTGCCGGGCGATTTTCGCCCAGGAGAACTCCTCGATGGCGCGCTTGCGGCCGGCCTCGCCGTAGGCCTTGACCTTCTCCTCGTCGGCGGCCAGGGCGTTGACCGCTTCGGCGATGCCGCGCTCGAAGCCGGCGGCGTCGTTCTCGTCGTAGGGCACCAGCGTGCCGGTCTCGCCGTCGACGACGACCTCGGGGATGCCGCCGACGTTGGAGGCGACCACGGCGGTGCCGCAGGCCATGGCCTCGAGGTTGACGATGCCGAGCGGCTCGTAGATCGACGGGCACACGAAGATGTCCGAGGCGGACTCGATCTCCTGGATCTTGTCCGTGGACAGCATCTCGGAGACCCAGTGCACGCCGTCGCGGCCGGCGCGCAGCTCGTCGACGAGCTTCTGGGTGCGCTCGGCGATCTCCGGGGTGTCCGGGGCGCCGGCGCACAGCACCAGCTGGATGGCCGGGTCGAACTCGCGGGCGGCCTTGACCAGGTGCTCGACACCCTTCTGGCGGGTGATGCGGCCGACGAAGGAGACGATCGGGCGGGTCGGGTCCACGCCGAGCTCCTTGAGCACCGAGGAGCCGCTTTCGGCCTCGGCCTCGTCGAAGGTGGGCCGCGGCTGCCACAGCTCGGTGTCGATGCCGTTGAGCACCACGTGGATCTTGTCCGGGTCAATGGCCGGGTAGGCCTCGAGGATCGATCCCTTCATCTTCCTCGAGACGGCGATGAGGGCGTCGGCGTTCTCCATGGCGTTCTTCTCCGACCAGGAGGAGACGTCGTAGCCGCCGCCGAGCTGCTCGCGCTTCCACGGTCGGTCCGGCTCCAGGGAGTGGGCGGTGGCCACGTGCGGGATGTCGTAGAGGCGGGCGGCCAGGTGGCCGCCGAGGCCCGCGTACCAGGTGTGCGAGTGCACGACGTCGACGCCTCCGGCCGCGTTAGCCATGCGCAGGCCGGTCGACAGGGTCTTGATGGCGGGGTTGGCCTCGGCAAGCTCGGGGTCCACGCCGTGGACGTAGGTGTCCGGCATGTCGCGCTCGGCGCCCATGCAGTGGACGTCGACCGGAACGATCTCGCGCATGAAGCGGGTCAGCTCGGTCACGTGCACGCCGGCGCCGCCGTAGACCTCCGGCGGGTACTCGCGGGTCATCATCCCGACTCGGTTCAGTTTCGTCATGACTACCAGCGTATTCGTGTCCCGGCCATCCTGCAGGGGCGACGGCGCGATCGGGTGCGGGTGCGGACCGGAGGGCGGCCCCGGCGCCTGCACGAACGGACTGCGCCGACGCCAGACGGGGGTGGTCGGCGGGGGCGCGAACGGTGTGGGCTGTGACCGAATTGGCCGCCCGGGCGGCATCGTGCGGCGATTTTCAATAGATTGGTTCTTGTGAGGAGCCAACCAAATGTCCTGAGCATTGTCCTCGCCGGAGGCGAGGGCAAGCGCCTTTATCCCCTGACCGAAGACCGAGCGAAGCCCGCGGTTCCGTTCGGCGGCACCTACCGTCTCATCGACTTCGTGCTGTCGAACCTCGTCAACGCCGGCTTCAAGAAGATCGCGGTGCTGACCCAGTACAAGTCGCACTCGCTGGACCGCCACATCTCGCAGGCGTGGCAGCTGTCCGGCCCCATCGACCAGTACATCGCTTCCGTGCCCGCCCAGCAGCGCCTGGGCAAGCGGTGGTACATGGGTTCGGCCGACGCCATCCTGCAGTCGCTGAACCTGATCTTCGACGAGAACCCCGAGTACGTCATCGTCCTCGGCGCCGACCACGTCTACCGCATGGACGTCGGGCAGATGCTCGACGACCACATCGCCTCCGGCAAGGCCTGCACCGTCGCCGGCATCCGCGTGCCGCGCCGCGAGGCCACCGCCTTCGGCTGCATCGAGGCCGACGACGAGGGCACGATCACCGAGTTCCTGGAAAAGCCGGCCGACCCGCCCGGCACCCCGGACGACCCGGAGGTCACCTACGCCTCGATGGGCAACTACATCTTCACCGCCGACGCGCTGGTGGAGGCCCTGCGTGCCGACGAGGACAACGAGGGCTCGGACCACGACATGGGCGGCGACATCATCCCCGCCTTCGTCTCCCGCAACGAGGCCCACGTCTACGACTTCTCCGGCAACGAGGTCCCCGGCGCCACCGACCGCGACCGCGGCTACTGGCGTGACGTCGGCACCATCGACGCCTTCTACGAGGCCCACATGGACCTCATCTCCATCCACCCGGTGTTCAACCTGTACAACCACGCCTGGCCGATCCACTCGACCGAGCGCTCGAACCTGCCCCCGGCGAAGTTCGTGCAGGGCGGCATCGCGCAGTCCTCGATGGTCGCCTCCGGGTCGATCATCTCCGGCGGCACGGTGCGCAACTCCGTGCTCTCGAGCGACGTGCACGTCTCCGAGGGCGCGACGGTGGAGGGCTCCGTGCTCATGCCCGGCGTGCGCGTGGGCAAGGGCGCCGTGGTCCGCCACGCGATCCTGGACAAGAACGTCAAGGTCCGCGAGGGCGAGATCATCGGCGTCGACCGCAAGCGCGACGAGGAGCGCTTCACGATCTCGGCCGGCGGCGTGGTGGTCGTCGGCAAGAACACGGTCGTATAGCAGCAGCGGGTCCGGCCGCCCCGGCGGCTGGACCGTGCGTGAAAAGGGCGCCTCCCCGGCGGGGAGGCGCCCTCTTCGTGTCCGTTGACTGATTGACGACGCTCGCGCGGCTCGCGCAGGCGCGGAACGTGCGGCGGACGGGTGCGTGGCACGCACCCGTCGTTAATCAGGCGCTCAGCGCCGGCGGGTGACCACCGTCAGGCCCGCGCCGAGCGGCAGGTGTGTGACCAGGGCGCCGGCCTCGGGGTCGGCGGCGAGCTCGGCGACGCGGGCGTGCGCCCCGCGGGCGGCGGCCGTGGAGCGGTCGGTGCGCGAGTCGTCGGCGATGGTGGCGTCGAGCAGCGCGTCGGCGAGCACCAGGGAGCCGCCCGGGGCGAGCAGCGGCCAGGCCGCGTCGATGAAGGCCTTGAGGTCCATGGGGGAGACCTGCGCGAAGACGAGCTGGTAGGCGCCCGGCGCCATGCGGCCGAGCACCTCGAGCGGACGTGCGGTGAGGAAGCGGCCGCGGGCGGCGGGGTAGCCGGCCTCGCGGAAGGACTCCCGGGCGCGCCGGGTGTGCTCGGCCTCGGGGTCGATGCAGGTCACGGCGGCCTGCTCGGCCAGGCCCTCGAGGACGTAGAGGCCCACGACGGCGGCGGCCGGGCTGGCCACGATCGCCCCGGCGGGCTCCTCCCCGGTGCCCGAGGCCGCGAGCGTCGCCACGAGCCGGCCGGTCGCCTCGTCGGGGGCGGGCAGCTCGTACTCGGCGGCGTCGCGGCGGGCGTGCGCCACCGCCTCGGGGGTGGGGCTCAGCGGCGCCGAGGCGGACTCGATGAACTCGACCAACGGGTCGCGGGAGGTGTTCGTAGTCTCACTCACGCCCACGAGTGTACGGGCGCGGCCCGCGCGCCGGTGCCAGGCTCGCGGGGCGCCGGTGGCGGGCCGGCGGGGGAGGGGGCACCCGACGCGTGGGCCCGGTCCGCGGCGCCGCGCGGGGTCCACGGCGCCGTGCGGTGGGTGAATGGCCCTCGCCCGGCGAACCACTCGCAGGTTCACAGCGGTCGACCAGGCTTCCATGTGGAGTTTGTCATGGATCTTTGGAATGATAATCCCCATGAAAGCACGTCGGCCTGAGACCGTTTCCGCACCGGACGCCCCCGAGGGGCGGGAGCCGGACGCGGCGGATCTGACGGGCACGGCGGCCTTCGACGCCGGTGTCGCCGAGATGCCCGGCTGGTCCGAGCTCGTCGCCGAGCACGCCGACAGTGTCTACCGCCTGGCCTTCCGCCTCTCGGGCAACAAGCACGACGCGGAGGACCTCACCCAGGAGACCTTCATGCGTGTGTTCCGCTCGCTGAAGGACTACCGCCCGGGTGGCTTCCGCGGCTGGCTGCACCGCATCACCACCAACCTCTTCCTGGACATGGTCCGCCACCGCGCCACGGTGCGCATGGAGGCGCTTCCCGAGGACTACGAGCGCGTGCCCGGCTCCGAGCTCACGCCTGAGCAGGCCTACCAGGTCAACCACCTGACCCCGGCGCTGCAGGACGCGCTCGACCGCCTCAGCCCCGAGTTCCGCGTCGTGGTCGTCCTCTGTGACGTCGCGGACATGACCTACGACGAGATCGCCGAGACCCTGGGCCTGAAGATGGGCACCGTGCGCTCGCGCATCCACCGCGGCCGCTCGCAGCTGCGCGAGGCCCTCATGGCCGCCGCCCGCGACGATGAGGAGGCCCGCCTCCTGCTGCCGCAGTCCGCGCGCTGAGACTGCGTCTGCGCAGCGTGCGCCGTCAATTGACGACGTCGCGCCCCTCGCCCATGAGCCCACCCGTGCGGCGGGCCGTGGTCCCCGTGGCCCGGGCGCGGGTAGGTTGGGGGCATGAGAGAAACGGCTGACGGCGAGGCGCGCACCTTCGGCGCGCGGCGCACCCCGCGCCGGCGCCGCTTCGCCTCGGTGGACCACCTGGGTCCCGAGGCCGTCGTCTCCTTCGTCGACGGCGAACTGTCGGCCCCGGCGCTGCACCGCGCCCGCGTGCACCTGGTGCACTGCCCGGAGTGCCGCGCGGAGGTCCGCGCCCAGCGGCGCACCTCCGAGGTCGTCCACGACTCGAACTTCACCTCCGAGGTGAGCATGCCGGCCGACCTCTTCGCCCGGCTGAAGAGCATCGCCGAGACCGGCTGCCCGGACGGCCCGGACGCCGCCGCGACCCCGACGCCGCGGCCCGAGGGCGTGCTCGACCGCGTCGAGACCCTGCTGCGCGCCGTGCGCCGCGGCGGGCGCGCGGAATAGGGCTCACCGAGGCTGGACGGGCGCTCACTGACACACGCGTCGGCGGGCTGCGGGCCGGTGGGCCCGGCTGGGTAGGCTGGTCATGTGTTCCAGAACATCGGTTGGGGAGAAATCTTCCTCATTGTGGTCGTCGGACTGATCATCATCGGCCCCGAGCGCCTGCCGGGGCTGATCACTGACGTGCGCGCGGCGCTCTTCGCCGCCCGCAAGGCGATCAACAACGCCAAGAAGGAGATGGACGGCGAGTTCGGTGCGGAGTTCGACGAGATCCGCAAGCCCATCGCCGAGGTGGCCAGGTGGCGCTCCATGGGGCCCAAGGCCGCGCTCACTCACGCCCTGTTCGACGACGACGAGGAGTTCCTGGACTCCTTCGACCCGAAGAAGATCATGTCCGAGGACACCGCCGGACAGGCCTACCGCGAGGCGCTCGCCCGCGGCGAGGAGCCGCCGACCACGCGCGCTCCGCGCGACACGCGGCGCTCCGGTGGTGCCGGGGCTGCCGGGTCGGGCGCCGCCGGCACCGCCGGGTCGGTTCCGGCCGGCAGCGGCACGCACGGCACGGCGGGCCACGCCGGGGGAGCGGCCGGGGCCGCCGGCGCTGGAGGCGCCGCCGGCCACCCGGGGGGCGCCGCCGGCCCGAACAACACGAACGGCACGAACGGTTCCGGACGCCCCGGGGCTGCGGGCGGTAACGCCTCGCCCGGTTCCGGGAGCTCCGGCCTCGACGGCGGGTTCTCCTGGGACGACATCATGTAGTTCCCCGCGCGGGCCGGAAGCCATGCGCAAGGGACGCACCTCGCGCACTACGCGCGGCGTCGTCAATCCCGCCCGGCACACTTCTGAAAGATGTTCACTTAGGCCAGGCACGGGTAAGTGTGTGAACTTGCCCACCGGCCTCGGCGGGGATAGTGGTTCAAACATACGTCAGTGGTAGGATCTCCTCCGTAAGGATAGGTTTATCGTATGTCTGCGATCGTGGACGTACGGTCTCGAGGGACGACATGAGGACTAGAACCCATCATTCCGCGGCCGATCCCCAGGGGGACGGCAACAACAGGACCTGCGCACTCAATGAACTGCGCCCCGGAGAGCGCGGCCGGATCGTCGCCACCGACGCCGCCGACGACGCCAAGGACGAACAGCACCGTAGGCTGCTCGCCCGCCTGCGGAACCTCGGCTTCGTGCCGGGGGCGGTCGTCGAACCGCACCGCAGGGCCCCGATGAAGGACCCCACGGTCTACCGCGTCGCCGACTACGAGATCGCCCTGCGCGGCCGCGACGCCGCCACCATCACCGTCACCCGGCTCGCCGACGAGCCGGCCGGAAAGGAGGCCTGAGATGACCAACGCCAAGAAGCCCGTCCACGCGGGCGTGCACCCGGACCACGACTGCGACTCCGGCGCCGACTGCCACTGCGGCGACGGCAACGGCACGGTCAACCCGACCGCCCCGGTCGTCGCGCTCGTCGGCAGCCCGAACGCCGGCAAGACCTCCGTCTACAACGCCCTGACCGGCCTGCACGCCAAGACCGGCAACTACCCGGGCGTGACCGTCTCGCGCTCGCGGGGCACCTGCGTGGTCGAGACCCACGAGGTCACCGTCGAGGACCTGCCCGGCACCTACTCGCTGCAGCCGATCAGTCCGGACGAGGAGATCGTCCACAACGTGCTCTCCGGCGAGCAGAACGGCGTCGAGCGGCCCCAGGCCGTCGTGCTCGTCATCGACTCGACCACGCTGCGCCGCTCGATGAACCTGCTGGCCGAGGTGCTCTCCGTGGGGCTGCCGACCTGCCTGGCCGTGACCATGACCGACGAGCTGTCGCGCCGCGGCGGCGGGCTGGACATCGAGGCCTTCGGCGAGGCCGTCGGCGTGCCGGCCGTGCGTGTCATCGGCCACCGCGGCATCGGCATCGACGAGCTGCGCGAGCAGCTCATCGGCATCGACCAGTGGCGGCGCACCCCGTTGACCCCGCCGAGCGACCCGGTCGAGCTGGCCGCCTGGAGCGACTCGATCCTCGAGGCCGCCGACTACCGGCCGCCGCACGAGGACCCGGTCACCCGCCGCCTGGACGCCGTCTTCCTGCACCCGCTGTGGGGCACCCTGGTCTTCCTCGGCGTGATGTTCCTGTTCTTCCAGGCCATCTTCGTGTGGGCCGAGCCCTTCAAGGGCTGGCTCGAGGACTTCTTCGGCTGGGCCGGTGCCAGCGTGCACGACGCCCTCGACGACTCGGCGCCGCTGCTGGCGGGCCTGCTCGCCGACGGCGTGATCGGCGGCGTGGGCGCGGTCCTGAGCTTCTTCCCGCAGATCGTCATCATGTTCCTGCTCATCTCCCTGCTCGAGGGTGTGGGCTACATGGCGCGCGCGGCGTTTTTGATGGACAAGGTGATGTCCAAGGCCGGCCTCGAGGGCCGCGCCTTCGTGGCCATGCTCTCCTCGGTGGCCTGCGCCATCCCGGGTGTCATGGCCACCCGCACCCTGCCGAACGCCAAGGACCGCCTGGCCACGATCATGGCCGCGCCGCTGATGACCTGCTCGGCCCGCCTGCCCGTCTACATCATCATGGTCGGCCTGCTGGTGCCCAACGGCTCGCGCGTCGGCCCGTTCTCCGCGGCCGGCTTCGCGATGTTCCTGCTCTACCTGGGCGGCACGCTCGCGGCGATGATCGTCGCGTGGGTGGTCAAGAAGATCACCGACCGCGGCGGCATGCTGCTGCCGTTCTACATGGAGATCCCGCCGTACCGCCTGCCGCGCCCGAAGACCATCGGCATCATGGTCTGGGACTCCTGCAAGGGCTTCCTGCGCAAGGCCGGCACCATCATCCTGACCACCACGGTCGTGCTGTGGGTGCTGCTCAACGTGCCGATGCGCAGCGACGACGAGTTCGACGCCTTTTGCGCCCAGGACACCGAGTGCACCGCCGTGGCCGCGGCCGTCGAGGCCCCGGACAACTCCACCGTCGTCGACGACGAGGACGGCTCCGTGGTCGACGACCCGGAGGACCTCGAGGCTCTGCTGGACGCCCAGCGCACCGCCTACACGATGGACAACTCCGCGGCCGCCGCCGTCGGACGCTTCCTCGAGCCCGTCTTCGCCCCGCTCGGCTTCGACTGGCGCCTCAACGTCGGCGTCGTCTCCTCGCTGGCGGCCCGCGAGACCTTCGTGGCCACCCTCGGCCAGATCGCCGCGGCCGAGGACCCGGAGGAGCCGGTCACCCAGATGGAGTCGATGACATACCAGCACGACACCGTCCTGCACGCCGCCGGCGACAACGTGTTCAACCCGGCGACCATCTCCGCCGTGCTCGTGTTCTTCATGTTCGCGATGCAGTGCATGGCCACCGCCGGCGCGATGCGCCGCGAGACCGGCACCTGGAAGTGGCCGGTGGTCGCCTACGGCTACATGTTCGCCCTGGCCTGGGGACTCGGCGCGCTGACGCACACCGTCGTCGCGCTGGCGATGTAGGCTGGCGGCCATGCTGGTCCCGACCCACCCCGAGGCGACCGCCGACCCGGCGACACTGCGCTGGGTCATCCCCGACGGCCACCTCGGCTTCACCGGCGACGTCGCCCGCGTGCCGGGCCTCCTGCAGGCCCTCATCGACGACGGCACGCTCGCCCGCGTCGAGGTGCGCACCGACGCCGTGTTGACGACGCTGGCGCCCGGCCACGACTGGGCTGGAAGCGGTGCGGCCGTGCGCCGCGCCGTGACGGACGCATTGACGACGCCGCGCAAGTGGTGCCCGGCGTCCGACGCCCGGGAGACGGACGCGGACGAGGTGCTGAAAAACGCCGCGCGCGACGTCGCCGACGTGCGCCTCGGCCGGTACATCGCCTCCCACGGCGGGCGCTTCGAGGTCGTCCGCGTCCGCGACGGCGTGGTCGACGTGGCCCTGCGCGGCGAGTGCTCCGACTGCGCGGCCGCCGTGGTGACCATGCACGCCCGCTTCGAGCACCTGCTGCGCCGGCGCTGCCCGTGGCTGAAAGAGGTCCGCCGGGCGGCGTAGGCGCCGCCGGGGTCGGCGGCCGGGGGGGGGCGGGGCTTGGGCCCGGGCCGCCGGGCTGCACCTGGGCCGCCGGGTGGCATTGAAGAAGGGGCGGAAGGCTTTTGTGAGCCTTCCGCCCCTTCTCTGTGTCCGGGTCCGGTTGTCCGGACCCGTTTGCGGGCCCTGGTGCCGCGCCGGGGCCGCGGGGGTCAGTTGGGCGTGACGCCCAGACCCAGCGGCTTGCCCGCCAGGGAGTCGCGGCGCACCGCGAGCTTGTCTGCGATGGCGGCGAACGCCTTGGCCGACGGGCTCTCGGGCTCGGCGAGGACGACCGGGGTGCCTTCGTCGCCGTGGGTGCGCAGGGCCGGATCCAGCGGGATCTGGCCGAGCAGCGGCACCTCGCCGCCGGTCAGGGCCGTCAGGCGCTCGCTGACGCGCGCGCCGCCGCCGGAGCCGAAGATCTCCATGGTGCTGCCGTCCGGCATGACCATCGCGGACATGTTCTCCACCACGCCGGCGACGCGCTGGCGGGTCTGCTGGGCGATCGTGCCGGCGCGCTCGGCGACCTCGGCCGCCGCGTGCTGCGGGGTGGTCACCACGACCAGCTCCGCGTTCGGGATCAGCTGCGCGACCGAGATGGCCACGTCGCCGGTGCCGGGCGGCAGGTCGAGCAGGAGCACGTCGAGGTCGCCCCAGAAGACGTCGGTGAGGAACTGCTGCAGGGCGCGGTGCAGCATCGGGCCGCGCCAGACCACCGGCGCATTGCCCTCGATGAAGTGGCCGATGGAGATGATCTTGACCCCGTGCGCGATGGGCGGCAGGATCATGTCCTCCTCCATCACGCTGGGTTGCTGGTCCGAGCCCATCAGGGTCGGCACCGAGTGGCCGTAGATGTCCGCGTCGACGATGCCCACGCGCAGGCCCTTGGCCGCCAGGGCGGCGGCCAGGTTGACCGTCACCGAGGACTTGCCCACGCCGCCCTTGCCGGAGGCGATCGCGAAGACGCGGGTGGTGGTGCCCGGCTGGGCGAAGGGGATGACCGGCTCGGCGCCGCCGCGCAGCTGGTCGCGCAGCGCCTTGCGTTGGGCGTCGTCCATCACGTCGGTGGTGACGGTGACCTCGTCGACACCGTCGAGCTCGGCGACGGCCGCGTACGTGTTCTGCTGGAGGGTGTCGCGCATCGGGCAGCCGGCGATGGTCAGGTAGATCTCCACGGCGACGGAGGAGCCGTCGACCGCGACGGACTTGACCATGCCCAGCTCGGTGATCGGGCGACCCAGCTCGGGGTCCTCGACGCGGGTGAGCGCCTCGCGGACCTGATCTTCGGTGACAGTAAACATAACGCCCACGACTCTAGCCGCGCGCCCCGGCGGAGGCCACGCCCGGGGCGGGGCTCCGCGGGCGCGGGCGCGGTAGCGTTCAGCCCTTCGTGGGCTCGGACAGCTCGGAGGGGTGCTCCTGGTCGTCGGCCGCGGCGTCGTCGATCTTGGCCTCGATGCGGCCGAGCACGTCGTGCAGCTCCTCGAGCTCGCCGCGCAGGTAGTCGCGGGAGACCATGTCGCCGACGGCCAGGCGCACGCCGGCGAGCTCGCGGGCGAGGAACTCGGTGTCGGCCTTCGTCTGCTCGGCGCGGCGCCGGTCGTTCTGCAGGGTGACCTTGTCGCGGTCCTCCTGGCGGTTCTGCGCGAGCAGGATCAGCGGGGCGGCGTAGGCGGCCTGGGTGGAGAAGGCCAGGTTGAGCAGGATGAACGGGTAGGGGTCCCAGTTCCAGGCGAAGCCGCCGATGTTCAGGGCGATCCAGACGACCACGACGACGGTCTGCCACATCAGGTAGCGGCCCGTGCCGAAGAAGCGGGCGACCTTCTCTGCGACGGCGCCCACCGAGTCGTCGGTGATGTTGAACAGCCGGCGCCGCCCGGCGGCGACCGGGGTGTCCAGTGCGTTGCGCTCGGACTCAGCCATCGTGGTCCTCCTTTTGCGGCTCGGTGGGGGCGGCCTGGGGGGCCTGCCGGGTCCCGGCGGCGGCCTGGGAAGCCTGCCCGGTCTCGGCGACGGCCTGGGAAGCCTGCCCGGTCTCGGCGGCGGCCTGGGAAGCCTGCCCGGTCTCGGCGGCGGCCTGCGAGGCGGGCCGCGCGGACTCGGGGCGCAGGCCCGTCTCGCGCCAGTCCTCCGGCAGCAGGTGGTCGAGCAGGTCGTCGACGGCGACGGCACCCAGCAGGTGCTTGTCGTCGTCGAGGACCGGCCCGCACACCAGGTTGTAGGTGGCGAAGTAGCGCGCGGCGGTCTCCTGGGAGTCGTCGGCGTACAGCGGCGGCAGGTCGGGGGAGAGGATGCCCGAGATCAGCGTCGACGGCGGCTCGCGCAGCATCCGCTGCAGGTGCACGCAGCCGAGGTACTGCCCGGTCGGCGTGGCCGTCGGCGGGCGCACCACGAAGACCAGCGAGGCCAGCGAGGTCGTCAGCTCCGGGTCGCGTGCGAGTGCCAGCGCCTCGGCCACCGTGGTCTGCGGCGGCAGGATCAGCGGCTCGGAGGTCATCAGGGCGCCGACCGTGTCCGGCGAGAAGCTCATCAGGCGACGGACCGGGGCGGACTCCTCGGGGTCCATCAGGTCGAGCAGCACCTCGGCGGTGGTGTCGGGCAGCTCCTGGAGGATGTCCGCGGCGTCGTCGGGGTCCATCTCCTCGAGGACGTCCGCGGCGCGCTCGATGTCGAGGGCCTCGAGCATCTCGGCCTGGTAGTCCTCCGGGAGCTCCTGGAGGATGTCGGCCAGGCGCTCGTCGTTGATCTGCTCGGCGAGCTGGTGGCGCGCGGCCGGGGCCAGGTTGTGCAGGTAGTTGGCCACGTCGGCCGGGCGCATGTCGCGGAAGGCCGCGATCGTCTCGGCCAGCGTGTCCGTCTGCCCGACGCCGCCGGCGCTGACACCGTGCACGTGCGACCACTCCACGATGACGGGCTCGCGGGCCCGGCCGAAGCGGGAGCGCCCCGGCACCAGCGCGATGCGCGAGATGACCCAGTCGCGGGTGCGGCTGCGCTCGAACTCGACGTCGGCGATCTCGACGGCACGGCCGTGCAGCTGCTCGGCGTCGGGGTCGTCGGTGTGCACCTTGGCGCCGACCAGGTCGCCCTGGACGGTCAGCTCGCCGGCGCGGACCTGGAAGACGCGCATGGACACCGACCCGGAGGTCAGCGTGATCTCGCCGGGCTCGATGGCGGCGACGCGCAGCATCGGCACGAAGACGCGGCGCTTGGTCACCAGCTCGATGACCAGGCCGAGGGCGCGCGAGGGCTGCGGCTGGGGACGCACGGTGACCACGACGTCTCGCACGCGCCCGATGGCGTCCATGTCGGGGCCGCGCACGGTCATGCCCGCCAGACGGCCGGCGTAGACGCGGGAAATGGCACTCATGGGACCTGATGCTAGCCGTCGACCGGGAACTTTTCGGAGTCGGCCGCGCGTTGTATCAGGTGGACGCGGGGCCGACGCGGACCCATGCCACACCCGCGCGGACAGGGATCTGCGGTCACACCGCAGGGTTTCACACCCGTCGCAAGCGCGGCCGCTGCAAGCACGCGGTCGCGGCGAGAACGTGGCCGGGGCAAGAACGCCCGCGGGCCCCGCCTCAGACGAAGACGCGAGAGCAGACAGAGACGACGAAGGAGAAGAAAGATGACGAACCCCCGAGGCACCACCGGCACCGGCCGCCGACCCCTGCGCGAGCGCCCCGCCGGCTGGCCGGTGGGCAGCTTCGACAGCTACGCCGACGCCCAGGAGGCCGTGGACAACCTCTCCGACCGCGAGTTCCCCGTGGACAAGCTGGTCATCGTCGGCGTGGACCTCATGGAGGTCGAGAGCGTGACCGGGCGCCTGACCTGGGGTCGCGTGCTCGCCGGCGGTGCCGCCTCGGGCGCGTGGATGGGTATCTTCTTCGGTCTACTCTTCGGGCTGTTCACGCCGAACGCCTTCTTCCTGCCGATCCTGGCGGGCATCGTCGTCGGCGCGATCTTCGGCATGGTGCTCGCCGCCGTGCCCTACGCGATGAGCCAGGGCGCGCGCGACTTCACCTCGCAGACCCAGATCGTCGCCGGCCGCTACGACATCCTCTGTGACCCGCCGCTGGCCCCGCAGGCCCGCGACGCCATCGCCGGGATGAACCTGGGCCACCGCGGCCGCGCGAGCCTGCCGCAGACCCCGGCCGCGCCCGCCCCGGCGCAGGCCTCCGGCACCGGGTGGGCGGGCGAGTCCCGCCCCGTGCAGGACGACGCGCCGATTGACGACGTCGCGCGTGACGACGTCCCGGGTGACGGCGCCGTGGGCGACGAGACCGTGCGCGACGACACGACGGGTGGGGAGCCCGAGGCGGGTCGGCGGGGCTGAGACCCGCCCCGGCTAGGATGAGGCGCATGCGCGCTGCCCGGAAGACCACCGCGGTCCTGGCCGGCCTGGCCACCATGGCCGGCCTGGCCGGCTGCACGAACGAGGCCACCCCCACCTACCGCGTCGGCGACGACGACGGCGAGGTGGTCATCCAGGTCTCCGCCGGCGACCCGGAGAACCGGCTGCTCGCGGAGATCTACCGCTGGGCGTTGGCCAAGGGCGACGTCCACGGCGTGGTCGAGACCGTCGACCCAGACTCCGAGCGCGGGCAGGCCGGCCAGCTCGAGTGGCTCGCCGACGGCGGGGCCGACCTCGTCATCGGCTGCACCGGCCAGCTGCTCGCCGACGTCCGGCCCGAGGCCGCGGAGACACTCGACGAGGAGTTCACCGCCGCGGAGGCCTCCGACAACCCCACCGCCGGCGACGCCGGCCAGCGCACCTACGACGCCCTGCTTGGAGCGTTGCCGGGCGACTACGACGTGCCCGACCCCTCGCCAGCCGAGGGCTGCTCGCAGGGCGCGGTGCCCGACGCCAAGGTGGACAAGGACGCATCGGGGAGGGGTGCGACGTCGGAAAGCGCGGGGGAGGCGCTGCCGCAGAACATAGTGCCCGTCTACCGCAAGACGGCCGTCAACCGCTGGGGCAAGAAGGGGCTCAACGATCTGACGCGCCTTTTGACCACGCACGACCTGCAGGAGATGGCCGAGCGCGTCGAGGACGGCGAGGAGCCCGACCAGATCATCTACGAGTGGCTCGGCGAGTCCAACCCCGACATGCTCGACTGAGCCCGGCCGCGCCGGAGGGGGAGAGACCGGCGCCAGGCGCAACAGGGCACAAGAAGAAACGGCCCCCGGGTGAACCCGGGGCCGCTTTCTTGCGTTTCAGCCCCTCCGCCCGGGGTCACCCGGGGCGGCCGGGGCGGTCACGCGGCGCTCAGTCGGCGAAGATCTCATCGAGGAGCTTGGCCTGCTCGGCGTGGTGCACCTTGGCCATGCCGGTCGCCGTCGAGGACTGCGCACGACGCGAGACGCGACGCATCGGCGGCATGTCCGGGATGAGCTCCGGCAGGTGCTCGTGCAGGAACGGCCACGGGCCCTGGTTGGCCGGCTCGTCCTGGCAGAACACGACCTCCTCGGCGTTCGGGAAGCACTCGAAGGCCTCACGCAGCCGGTTGAACGGGATCGGGTGCAGCATCTCCTGGCGGATGATCGCGATGTCCTCGCGCTTGTCCTCCGCACGGCGCTTCTCCAGCTCCCAGTAGAGCTTGCCGGAGACCAGCAGGATGCGGGTGACCTTGTCGGCGTCGCCGATGACGTTGCCGTCCAGGTCGACCAGGCGCGGGTCGTTGATCACCGAGTGGAACTTGGTGACCTCCGTGAAGTCCTCCACCGAGGAGGTGGCGGCCTTGTTGCGCAGCATCGACTTCGGGGTGAAGACGACCAGCGGGCGCGACATGGTGCCCAGCGCGTGGCGGCGCAGCAGGTGGAAGTGGTTGGCCGGGGTGGACGGCTGGGAGATGGTCATCGAGCCCTCGGCGGCCATCTGCAGGTAGCGCTCGATGCGCGCCGAGGAGTGGTCCGGGCCCTGGCCCTCGTAGCCGTGCGGCAGGAGGAGGACGACCTTGGACAGCTGGCCCCACTTGGCCTCACCGGAGGAGATGTACTCGTCGATGATGGTCTGGGCGCCGTTAGCGAAGTCGCCGAACTGCGCCTCCCAGGCGACGAAGGCGTCCGGGTTGCCCACGGAGTAGCCGTACTCGAAGCCCATGCCCGCGTACTCGGTCAGCGCCGAGTTGTAGATCATGACCTTACCGCCGTTGCCCTTGGCCGCGGCGAGCTCGCCCAGCGGGTTGGCCTCCTCGCCCGTCTTCGGGTCGAAGACGATGCCGTGGCGCTGGGTGAAGGTGCCGCGGCGGGTGTCCTCACCGGCGATGCGGACGGTCTTGCCGCCATTGGCCAGCGAGGACAGGGCGATCAGCTCGCCCCAGCCCCAGTCGATGCCGCCCTCGCGGACCGACTGCAGACGACGCTTGGCCACCGGGCGCACGCGGCGGTGGAACTCGAAGTCCTCGCCGCCGGCGTCCGCGTAGGCCTGGCCGATCTCGTAGAGCTCCTCCTTGGAGATGGAGGTGTCCAGACCGCGGGTGAGCTCCTGCGAGGAGGTGATGCCGGTCTGCTCGAGCTCCGGCTCGCCCTCGGACTCCTTGACGTCGTTGAAGACGGCCTCCATCTGGTCGTGGAAGTCGCGGGCGGCGGCCTCCGCGTCGGCCTCGGTGAGGTCGCCGCGGCCGATGAGGTCCTCGGTGTACTTGGCGCGCACGGAGTCGCGGGCGTCGATGCGGGAGTACATCTCCGGCTGGGTCATCGACGGGTCGTCGGCTTCGTTGTGGCCGCGCTTGCGGTAGCAGACCAGGTCGATGAAGACGTCCTTGCCGAAGCGGCGGCGGTACTCGGTGGCCAGGTGACCGACCCACACGACGGCCTCCGGGTCGTCGCCGTTGACGTGGAAGACCGGGCAGCCGTACGCCTTGGCGATGTCGGTGGCGTAGTAGGAGGAACGCCCCGAGTCCGGCGTGGTGGTGAAGCCGATCTGGTTGTTGACCACGATGTGGACGGTGCCGCCGACGGTGTAGCCGCGCAGCTGGGACAGGTTCAGGGTCTCCTGGACCACGCCCAGGCCGGTGAAGGAGGCGTCGCCGTGCAGCATCAGCGGCATGACGGTCTTGCCCTCGGCGCCCTTGTCCAGGATGTCCTGCTTCGCGCGCGCGATGCCCACCATGACCGGGTCGACCGCCTCGAGGTGCGAGGGGTTGGCGGCCAGGGTGATGTCGATCTCGCCGTCGCCGAACATCTGGATGTGCTTGCCGGTCATGCCCAGGTGGTACTTCACGTCGCCGGAACCGCCGGTCTGGCCGGGGTTCTCCTGGGTGCCCTCGAACTCGTGGAAGATCGTCGCCAGCGGCTTGCCCACGATGTTGAACAGCACGTTGAGGCGGCCGCGGTGCGGCATGCCGATGACGACCTCGTCGAGGCCCTGGCCGGCGGCGGTGTCGATGGCGGCGTCCATCAGCGGGATCAGCGCCTCGGCGCCCTCCAGCGAGAAGCGCTTCTGGCCGACGTACTTGGTCTGCAGGAAGTTCTCGAAGGCCTCGGCGGCGTTGAGCTTCTGCAGGATGTACTTCTGCTCGGCGTTGGTCGGCTTGGGCATGCCCGCCTCGAGGCGGTCCTGCAGCCAGTTGCGCTCCTCGTTGTCGAGGATGTGCGTGTACTCGGAGCCGACCTTGAGGGTGTAGGCGTCACGCAGGCGCTTGAGCACCTCGCGCAGCGTCATGGACTCCTTGCCGCCGAAGCCGCCCACGTTGAAGGTGCGGTCCAGGTCCCAGATGGTCAGGCCGTGGTTCTCGATGGCCAGGTCCGAGTGGTCCGGCATCTGCAGGCCCGGCTGGTGCCAGTTCAGCGGGTTGATGTCCGCGATGAGGTGGCCGCGAGAGCGGTAGGCCTCGATGAGCTGCATGACGCGGGTGTTCTTGTCGATGCCCGTGTTCGGCAGGTCCTGGGCCCAGCGCATCGGCGAGTAGGGGATGCCCATCGCCTCGAAGATCTCGTCGTAGAACTCGTCGTCGACGAGCAGGCGCGACATCTCGCGCAGGAACTCGCCGGACTCCGCGCCCTGGATGACGCGGTGGTCGTAGGTCGAGGTCATGGTGACGAGCTTGCCGACGCCCAGCTCGGCCAGGCGGTCCGTGGACGCGCCGGCGAACTCGGCCGGGTAATCCATCGCGCCGACGCCGATGATCGTGCCCTGGCCGGTGGTCAGGCGCGGGATCGAGTGGCGGGTGCCGATGCCGCCCGGGTTGGTCAGCTGAATGGTCACACCCTGGAAGTCGTCCATCGTCAGCTTGCCCTTGCGGGAGCGGGCGACGATGTCCTCGTAAGCCTCGACGAAGCCGTCGAAGGTCTTGGTCTCGCACTCCTTGATGGCGGCGACGACCAGGCTGCGCGAGCCGTCCTTCTTCGGCAGGTCGATGGCCAGGCCGAGGTTGACGTGCTCGGGGTTGACCACGTGCGGCTTGCCGTCGATCTCCTCGTAACGGACGTTCATCGCCGGGTGGATCTGGACGGCCTTGATCATGGCCCAGCCGATGATGTGGGTAAAGGAGATCTTCCCGCCGCGGGTGCGCTTGAGGTGGTCGTTGATCATCGACCGGTTCTCGAACATCAGGCGCGCCGGCATGTCGCGCACGGTGGTCGCCGTCGGGATGGACAGCGAGGCCTCCATGTTCTTCGCGATCGCCTTGAACGCGCCCTTGAGCTGCTTCTCGCCCGGCTCCGGGAGGTTTTTGACCTGGTTGAGCGGGGACTCCGGCTTGGTGCGCACGCGGGGCTGACGCGCCGGGGCGTCGCCCGGGGTGGCCTCCGGGTTCTTGCCGGCGCCGCCGCGCTTGTCGGTCAGGTTCGTGGCCGGGCCGTCACCGGCCGCGGCGCGGGCGGCGGCGTCGGGCCGGGTGACGTCACCCTCGCCCTTCTTAGCGGTGCCGGTGTGGCCCGACCCGCCGGTCTGCGGCGCGTCCGGGGCCTCCGGGGCGCCCTTCTTCTCGAAGAGGGCGGCCCACTCCTTGTCGACGGAGTTGGGGTCGTCCTTCCACTGCTGGAACATCTCGTCGACCAGCCACTGATTCTGGCCGAAAGTGCTAGGGCTGCTCACGGCAGTTTCTCGCCTCATTTCGATTGCTGTCTGTCGTCTTTGTCTCAACTGTAGTTCGCGGTACACGGTGAGTGGTCACGTCCGCCGCCGACCGGGGGAGACGGGCGGGGGTGACCCCTGTCCGGGGTTGTTTCCCGGAGGTCGACTCCACATCCGGGGGTGGATCGATCACCGGGCAGACAATACAGCCCGCATCCGTGCCCGCTATGGTACGCGGGCGCGCGGGTGGTCGCCGTCACCCGGGGTGGGTTGTTGTCCTGTCACCCGCACACCGGGGTGAGCCTTGGGGACCAGTGAAGACAAGCTGAGGAAGGCGGTCCTGTCACCCGCACCCCGGGGTGAGCCGGTGCAGCTTATATGCGGTACAGCCCATGCTGCGCCGTGTCGCGGGCATGCGGCGGCCCGGGGTGCCGGGGACGGGGCCGGGCACGGGAGATATGAGGAGACCCCGGGGCGGGTGGCCCCGGGGCGCATCTGATTGGGCGGGTGTGTTTCGCGTGGGACCCGGCGGGCGCCGGGCCTACTCCGCGTCCGCCTTCGCGACGGCGTCCGCGGCGTTGGCGGCGTCCTCGGCGTCCGTGGCGTCGGAGGCGCCCGCGTCGATGGGGGTGTCCGGCTCGGCGTCGATGACGCCGCCGCGCGGCAGGCCCTCACCGAAGCGGGCCGGGCCCAGGGCCTCGTTGGTGTGCTCGATGACGTGGGCGGCCAGCTTGCGGTTGGCCACCGAGCCGACGACCAGGCCGACGCCCATCGGCAGCAGCTTGCCCAGCCAGGCGCGGCGGATGCGCTTGCTCACGCTCTTCAGCGCCGTGCGCACCAGGCGGTTGTTGACCTCGTTGAGCGTCGGCCCGCTCAGGCGCGACAGGCTGGCCACGGCCGGCAGGCCGGTGGTGGACAGGCCGTCGGGAAGCAGGGTGTCGATGACCACGGAGCCCTTGGAGCCCAGCAGGCTGACCAGGACGATGGTTCGGCGCTCGCGCGGGTCGCGGATGTCGATGCCGCGCAGGTAGGCGCTGGCCATCGTGTAGGCGACGACGAAGTCGACGAAGACCACGGACTCCGCGCCGATGGCCACGGCGCCGGTGACGAAGCCGATGCCGGGGATGGCCGAGGCCCCGCCCGAGGAGGCGCCGGTTCCGGTCACGGCGTTACGGAACTGCTTGTCGAGCTTGGCCTGCAGCTCCGCGGCGTCGGCGTCGGGGTTCTTGCGCTTGAGGCGGTCGACGTGCTTCTCCACGACGGTGGTCTGCACGCGCGCCGCGCGGTCGAGGACGGCGACGAGCCACTTGGCCGAGCCGTCGACCTCGACCTCGGCGAGAGCTTCGAGGTCGGTCTCGGGCTCCGGGTCGAGGACCTCGGGTTCGTCTTTCTTGCGGCGGAACAGGGCCACGGGCGGGTCTCCTCGTCAGTCGGTCGGGGCGCCCGGCCTCACGCAGAGACCGCTATGTGCCGGGCATTGGACGCAGGCCAGCCTACGCCCGCCCGGCCGCGCGCACCGGGCGAGCGGCGCGGCGTCGGAAATTGAGTCAGCGCTGCGAGGCGTAGTCCTCGGCGGCGGCCACCTGCTCGGCGGTGGGGCGCACGCCGGTGTAGAGGGCGAACTGCTCGGCGGCCTGCAGAGCGGCGACCTCGGCGCCCGAGATGACCGGCTTGCCGGCCTCGCGGGCGGCGCGGATCAGCGGGGTGTTGACCGGGGAGGCCACCACGTCGAAGACGACCTCGGCCCGGTCGATCTCCTCCGGCGTGAAGGAGAGCTCCTCGGCCATGTCGCCCTCCATGCCGATCGGGGTGACGTTGACCAGCAGGCGGGCGTCGTCGGGCACCACACCGGAGAACTCCCAGTCGTAGCGGCCGGCCAGCGAGGTGCCCGTGACGTGGTTGCGCGCGACAACGGTGCCGCGCATGCCGTGGTCGGTAAGCGCCGCGACGACGGCGTTGGCCATCCCGCCCGAGCCGCGCACGGCCACCGGGAGCGTCTGGTCCACGCCGTGCTGCTCGAGCAGTGAGGCGACGGCCGTGTAGTCGGTGTTGTAGCCGGTCAGCTCGCCTTCGTCGTTGACGATCGTGTTGACCGCGTCGATGCGCGCCGCGGAGTCCTCGAGGTGGTCGATCAGCGGGATGACCTCCTGCTTGTACGGCATGGAGACCCCGGCGCCGCGGATCCCGAGGCCGCGGATGCCGGCGACGGCCGCGGTGATGTCCGCGGGCGCGATCGGCTTGTAGACGAAGTTCAGTCCGAGCTCGGCGTAGAGGTAGTTGTGGAAGCGCACGCCGTGGTTCGAGGGGCGCGCGGCCAGGGAGATGCACAGTGCGGTCTCGCGGTCGAGACGGTTGACCTGTTGCCGGGAAGTGAGCATGGGGCCACCGTAGAACATTCCGGGAGCCGCCCGCGAACTCTCCGGGCGGCGCCGGTGTGCCGGGTCACAGGCGGTTTCGAGGGTGCGGTGCGGCGCCTTGCGTTCGATTGACGACGTCGCGCGTGGGAGGCCCGCGGGTGCGTGTCCGGGTGGTGGAACTTCTCGGGGGTCATGTTGGCAGGTCCGGGAGGCCCGCGGGTGCGTGTCCGGGTGGGTGCGTGGTGCGCGGCGCGGGACGGGAGGGGGCCGGTGCCGCTAGGCTGGGCGACGGTTCGCTCCCGGGGCCTGTCCCCGGACGGTGCGGGCCGTGTTCGATCGCCCAGTTCTGTTGGACTCTCTTGGACCGTTCCTGACGGAATCTCTCCCCAGTGGAAGGTAAATGGACATGAGCTTTTTCGAGGACATCGCAACGGCGCTGGACAGCGACGGCATCGAGTCGAGAGTCGGCGGCGAGGTGCTCTTCGTGCCGATCACCTCGGACGTGGAGATCCAATTCGTCGAGGTGGACCCGCACCTGCCGGCCGCGAACGTCTACATCGCCGCCGCGGACGTCGACGAGGATGACGAGGACTTCTCGGCCGCCCTGGTCTCCGTGGTCTTCTCAGTGGAGGACGCGGTGCGCACCGTCGCCGCGCACATGGCCGAGGACCAGGTGATCACCGTCCTGCGCGACCTGCTCGACGGCACCGACGAGCGCATCGGGGAGCTGGAGTTCTTCCAGGACCCGGCCGACCCGAACCTGGTGCGCGCCGAGGTGGGTACCGCCTCTGAGCTCCAGGTGCTCGTCGCCGCGGTCGACGACGTCCCGCGCGCCACCGTCAGCTTCGTGACCACCAGCGACGAGTACGAGGACATGGTCGACCAGGCCATCGACGAGCTGTGGGAGAGCAATTCCGAGGACGACGCCGTGCTCACCGAGGCCGACCGGCAGCGGCTCTTCGCGCACCTCTCCGACGAAGCCGCGCTGGCCTCCCAGGAGATCCTGGAGCTGGGCTCCTTCGCCGACTTCGACAAGCTCTTCGACGTGCTGGCGCTGGCGGCCGAGCAGGCCGAGAACTGGGAGAGCCAGCTGATGCCCGTCGATGACGACTTCCTCGAGCCGGACGTCTACGACCTCTACGGCGCCGACCACGACGACGTGGTGGCCACCTCGGGCGCCGGGCTGCTCGGCGGCGCGGAGCTCGACGACGAGGACGACCTCGAGTGGGACATCGACGACGACCTCGACGACGAGGACGACGATGATCTCGACGAGGACGATGACGACGACCTCGATGATGACGAGGACGAAGACGACGAGGACTCGGACGACGCCGACGGCTCCGAGTCGAACGACGCTGACGGCGTGAGCGGCGCCGAGGCCGGGGATACCGCCGGGGACGCGGCGGGGGAGACTTCCGGGGAGGCCGGGGAGCCGGCCGACAGGTGAGCCCCGAGCGCCCGACCGGCGGCGCCCACACCGGCGCCCCGCGCGTCCTGATCGACTGCGACACCGGCATCGACGACGCGCTGGCGCTCGTCTACCTCGCCGGCCTGCACGTCGCGGGCGAGATCACCCTGACCGGTGTGAGCGCCACCGCCGGCAACACCACCGCACACCAGGCCGCCGCCAACAGCGCCTGGATCCTGCGGCTGTGCCGCCTGGGTGAGATCCCCGTCGTCGCGGGGCTCGAAGCCCCCGAGCACGTCGCGCTGACCACCACCCCGGACACCCACGGGCCCACCGGCACCGGCTATTTGCGCGCCGAGGTTGACCCGCAGCGCCTGCCCGCCGGCCCGCAGGCCCTGACCGATCTCTGGGACAAGGCGGGAGCCGACCGGCTGATCGTCACCGGCCCGGCCACCGACGCGGCCTTCCGGCTGCGCGCCGGGGCTCGTCTGCCGCGGACCACCCTGATGGGCGGCGCTTACGACTACCCCGGGAACACCACTCCACACGCTGAGTGGAACTCCTGGGTGGACCCGCACGCCGCCGCCGAGCTCTTCGATTCCGGCACCCCGGTGACCGTCTGCTCGCTCGCGGTCACCGAACGCTTCACCGTCGACCCGGACCTCCTGGGCCGGCTCATCGCAGCCCTCGGGCAGGTGCCCGTCGCGCAGCGCCTGCCGGAGATGCTGCGCTGGTACTTCGAGTTCCACCGTGCCGTCGGCGAGGGCTACCTCGCCCAGATCCACGACGCCGTGACCTGCATGATCGCCCTGGGCACAGTCGACTTCACCGGCACGTCCGCCCGCGTGCACGTCGACACCGGGGGCGAGCACCGCGGCCGGACCACCGCCGACCGGGAGGGAAACGCGACGGCGACGGGCGCGGCGTCGGCAAGCAACGCCCTGATCGTCGACGACGTCGACGTGGCCGGGGCGCGCGCCGAGCTGCTGCGCTCGGCGGAAGCGCTGGCTGGTTTCCTGCGTTGAACCGCCCGCGGGGTAGCATGCGCGGGTAGAAGGGGAGCGCCCCGGCGAGGTGACATAGCCGGAGGCGAACCGCGGGCAACACCGCGGCCCCGCCCACACCGGCGCACCGCGCGCCGCCCGACGCAGAGGAACACCATGTCACCGAATCCCGCCCACCACGCCACGGACTCTTCCGCGAAGATGACACCGGCCTGGACGCCGCTGCAGCGCGCCGGGGCCGTCGGCGGTGGAGCCCTGATCGCCGGTACCTGGCTGTTTCTGGTGCTCACCCGCCCGGGCGACTGGGAGAGCGTCGGCGGGTCCTGGCAGGCCGTCGTCACGCTGCTCGGCTACCTGGGCGGGGCGGTGCTGCTGCTGTGCGCGACCGTGCCGCGACTTCCCGTGCGCACCGTCTCGGTGATCCCGGTGGCCATCGCGCTGAACATCGTCGTCGGACAGATCGTCGGCACCATGACCCCGCTGCCGCTCTACCTGGACTCCCTGGGCACCGCGCTGGTCGCCGCGCTCGGCGGGCCCGTGGCGGGCCTGGCCACCGGTGCGCTCAGCTCCGTGGTCTGGGGTGTGTTCAACCCCTCGGTCCTGCCGTTCGCGGCGGGCTCGGCCGTGACCGGCCTGCTCATCGGCTGGGCCGTGCGCCGCGGGGTGCTGCGCAACATCGTGCTCACCGCCGTGGTCGGCGCGCTGATCGGCGTGGTCACCGCGATGATCGCCGCCCCGGTGGCCGCCTTCGTCTACGGCGGCACCTCGGGACTGGGCACGGGCGCGGTCGTCTCCCTCTTCCGTGAGATGGGCAACTCGCTGCTCGGCTCGGTGACCCTGCAGTCGATCCTGTCCGACCCGCTGGACAAGGCGCTGGTCATGCTCGCCGTGTGGGGCACGATCAAGGCCTTGCCCAAGCGCACGCTGCGTGCGTTCCGGGCCCCCGACGCGGTGCCCGCCGCGCGTGGCCGGGGCGTCGGTGCCGTCGACGGTGGCGCCGGCGCGTAGGGCGGGCGGCAACCCGCTGACCGGGTTCGCGCTCGCCGCGGCCGCCTGGCTGCTCGTCCTCGGCGTCAACCGGGCGTGGTTCTCGGCGGCCGTCGTCACGCTCGTCTTCGCCCACGCCGTACTGCGCGGGCGGGCGCGCACCGTCATCCCGGGAAGCCTGCTGGTCGCCGTGCCGGTGGCGGCCAGCGCGGCGATCATCCACATCCCCTTCGGCGAGCACCGCGTGGCGCCTGGCTTCACCCTCGACGGGGCGGCCGTGGCCGGGGTGCTGGGCCTGCGCGTCCTCGCGCTGGTGGCCGTCGTCATCGCCGCCGCCGCGGCCGCCGACGTGCCGCGCCTGGCCGTGGCCATGCAGCAGGCAGGCCTCGGCGGCAAACCCGCCTACCTGGTCGCCGGCGCCTTGCAGACCGTTCCCGAGGCCCGCGACGCCGCCCGCACCGTCGGCGAGGCCAACCGCCTGGCCGGCCGCCGCGTCGGCGCGCGCACCGTGCTTCCGTGGACCGTGGTGCCGCTGGTCTCGCTGTTGATGACCCGCGCCGTCGGGCGCTCGGGCGCCCTCGAGGCGGCCGGCGTGGGGCTTTCGGGCAGGCGCACCACCTTCCGCCCGATTGACGACGTCCCGGGCGAGCGCGTGCTGCGCCTGCTCGCCGTCCCGTGCGCGGCGCTCGTCGTCGCCGCGGTGTGGGCGGTGCGTGCGGGGTGGTTGTTGTGACAGGCGGTGATGTGGACGAGACGCGGGTCGAGGCGTGGGTCGACGCCCTCGTGGACGCTGTCGCCGGCGAGCTCGCGGCGGGGGAGGTCCTGCAGCTGGTCGCCCCGTCCGGTGCGGGGCTCAGCCGCCTGGGCACCCGGCTGCGCGCCAGGCCTCCCGCCGGGTGGGGCACGCTCGGCCTGGTCGAACAGGACGCGCACCTGCACGTCACTGGTCTTCGGGCGACCGTGGCCGAGGAACTGGCCTTCCCGCTCGAGCAGCGCGGGGTGGAGCGCGCGGAGATGGAGGCGCGCGTCGCCGGGCTTCTTGCCGAGGAGGGGCTGGGGCTTTCGGGGCTCGCGGAGCGCGACCCCGCTCGGCTCTCCGGCGGGCAGACGCGCAGGCTCGCGGTCGGCTGTGTGCTGGCCACCGAGCCGGACGCGCTGGTTCTCGACGACTCGTTCGCCGGGCTGGACCCGCAGGCGCGCGAACGCCTGGCGGGGCTGTGCCGCCGGTTCGCCGACCGTGGCGGCCGGGTCCTGGTGCTGGGGACCGCGCCGGTGGTCGAGCTCGGCGGGGCGCGGGCCCTGAGCCCGTCGGACGGTGACGACGGCCGGGTGCGGCTGGTGCCGGTCACCGGCCCGGGGCCGGTGGAACTGCCGGAGCGGGTCGGGCCGGCGGGTGGCGGAGCCGCCGGGGACGGAGCCCGCGGCGACGGAGCCCGCGGTGCTGAGGCCGCTGGTACTGAGGCCGCTGGTGCCGCGGGCGACCACTGTTCGGACACCGTCGCGGAGATCCGCGGACTGGTCGCCCGGCCCGGTTACGCCCCGGATCCGCAGGGGCGTCTCCGGCGGGTGCTCGGGAAGCTCTTCTCCTGGAAATCGAAGGCCGCCCGGGTGGTTCCGGAGGGCACCGGGGCCGCGTCCACACCAGGGCATGACCACGGGGCCGGCGACTGGTTCGGGCCGGTCGACCTGAGCCTTACCGCAGGCGAGGTGGTCTGGCTGCGCGGGGCGAACGGCTCGGGCAAGACCACGCTGCTGCGGGCGCTGGCAGGGCTGGGCCCGACGCCGGCCGAGGTCGACGTCTCCGTCGCCCTGGCCGTGCAGGACCCCGGCGACCAGGCCGTCGACCCGACGGTCGGGCGGTGGGTCGGCTCGGCCGGGAGGTGGAAGGCCTGTGGGCTCGACCCGGAGGAACATCCGCTGGATCTGGCGCGGGCCGACCTTCGGATCGCGCAGCTGGCGGCGGTGACCGGGTTGGGCCGGGACGTGGTCCTGCTCGACGAGCCCGACGTGGGGCTCGACCACGAGGGGCGCGCCCGGGCGCACCGGTTGATCGCCGAGGTACTGGCCTCGGGGGCCGCGGTGGTTCTGACCTGCCACGACGTCGGTTTCGTCGAGGAGGTCGGCGGCTACGCGACGGTCCGGCCGGTCGATCTGGCGGCACCGCACGGCAGGCGGTGACGCCCGTCAGGCGATGAAGAGCCCGGGCTGGACCCAGCCGCCGCCGTCCTCGTCGTCCTCGTCGTCCTCGTCGTCGTCCGCGCCGGGGTCGGCGTGGTCGCAGTAGTGGGCGTCGGCGGCGTCATCGGAGCTGGTGCCGTCGGAAGCGTCGCCGAAGACATCGCCGAAGGCATCGCCGCCTGCGGCATGGTCGGTCGCGTCGTCCTCGTCGCGTTCGGCCCGTTCGGCGAGGTAGTCCTCGTAGTCGTCGAGCCAGTCGGGTACCTCGGACACAGGCGTACCGGGATCATTGGTCGGCTCAGGGTTCTCGGCAGCCCCGGGGGCACCGGCGCGCGGGGTACTGCCCGGCGGTGGGTCGGCGTTGGCGTCGCGGATCCTCGCGCCGGCGGCTCGGCCGGCCCGGGAGGTCTCGTTGAGATCCACCGGGGTCAGTCCGTCGGCGGTGTGGAATCCGGTGTGTCCGACTCTCCCGGTCTCGGGGTCTCTGTCGGCCCATCCGCGTTTCCACCGGGGATCTCGTCTGTCGTTGTTGTCCCCGTGGTGGTCCTTGCATCTGAGCGTGAGGTTCTCGACGTCCGTCCGGCCGCCGAGCAGCCAGGCGACGAGGTGGTGGACCTCGCAGGCGATGGCCGGCTCGGTGCAGCCGGGGTAGGAGCAGACCAGCTCGGTGGCGACCAGGGCGGCCTTCTGCATGAAGCTCGCCGGTCGCAGCGAGCGCCCGGCGTGCAGCGGGTCGCCGTTGCGGGAGTGCAGGATCTCGATGTCGTAGGCCGAGGCCTGCAGCGCGAGCATGTCGAAGAGCGTCAGGTCCACCGAGGTGTTGGTGGGGTAGGCCTTGCGCCAGACCGGGGTCGTGCCCGGGTCCAGGCGGCCGGCGTCGCCCATGGTCTCGAGATTCCTGCTGATGGCCACGGCGGCCTCGTCGATCTCGTCGAGGTGCTCGGCGGTCAGCGAGATCAACAGGCCGGCGCAGCCCCTGGCCTTATCGGCGGATGCGGCGTAGTGGACCAGGGCCTGGAAGACGGCGTCGCACTTGCGCTGCTTGGCGGTGCGGTTGTCCTTCTTCCTGGTGGGCCTGGGGCCGTCGCTCGGAGGGGCGTCCGGGGTGAGGTCGGGGATGTCGGCGCCGGGCTTCAGGGCGTCGGCGAAAAGCTCCTCGACCAGCGCGACCATCGGTGGGGTCAGCTTCACCTGGAGTATCGCCGACCCGTCGGCGTCGATCGAGGAGAGCCAGGCGTAGCGGTTCTTGTACGGGGCGAGCGGGTCGCGCGCCCCCAGGTTGACCTCGGCGATCCGGGCGCGCAGCCAGGCGCGCAGGTCCTCCGGGGAGCGCTTGTCGGCCTCGAGGATGGCCTCTTTACGCAGTTCCTCGCGACCGATGATCGCGGAGTCGAGCAGGGTCTTGAGCTCGGTGTCGATGATGCGGGCCTTCTCGACGGCGAGCTTCCTGGCGCGGGCGAGGCGGTTGGCCTCGCGCTTGTCGGCCTCCGCCTTGCGGCGGCGTTCCTCAGCGGCGCGGCGCTTGGCCTCCTCGCGCGCACGCTCCTCGGCCTCGCGGCGGAGGCGTTCCTCGCGCTCGCGCTGCTCGCGTTCACGCTTCTCCCGCTCCTGCTGCTCGTGCTGCGGCTGCTCGCGCTCGGCGTCGAAGGGGGCGAAGGTGTCGAAGGGGTTGAAGGTGCCGTCGGCGGTGTCGTCGCCGGAGGTGTTGCTGCCGGCCCCACCGTCGGTCTGGCTGGCGCCACCGGCGTCTGCGGTGCCATCGGCGCGGGTGGAGCTTTCGGCGTCGGTGGCCTGGTCAGCCCCGGCCTGGTCAGCCCCGGCCTGGTCGGCCGCGTTGCTGCCGGCCCCCGGATCCTCCGGCCCGGCCGCGGCGGGCTGGGCCGGACCGTAGATGGACTTCGCGGCCTCGATGCGCGCCCAGGCCTCCTTGCGTGAGATCCCGAGCGTCTCGGCGAGGAAGAGGTGGGTCTTCGAGGTGCCGGTCAGGTTGCCGGCGCGGTGGACCTCGGAGAGGTGGGCGAAGGCGGCGTCGACCATCGCCTTGGATGCCAGGGAGGTCTCTAGCTCCTTGATGGCGGGGATTGTCGCGGTGAACGCGTGGGCGTCGAGGCCGCTGTCGAGGAGCTCGGAGATCTTCTCCATGGACTCGGCGCAGGTGCGGGCCAGAGCGGTGATCTCCGCGACGCGCGGGTCATCGGAGCGGTTCTTGGTGGTCGCGGTCATCAGAGTCACCCCCTCGTCGGTGATGGTCCGTTCCCGGTGGTTGCGGCCCTCGCCGCGTGAATTCCCCCGAGTTCTGTCCGTGCTCTCTGGTGTCGATGCTAGCGACACATGCGTTAGAGCGCAAGTGTGTTCGAGTAATTTCTTGAAGGTTTCTTGGGATTCACCCGCCGGGCGACGGACATGCGCTGCCGGAAGCCGCCCGGACGCCGTCGCACCTCCGAAGCAAACACATGGCCGAACGCGTCGCGCGCCCCGTATGGCCCGCCCGACTCTCCCCGCCGCTCCCCGTCAGGCCGCCTCGCCGGCGGTGAACAACGACGCGGGGGAGTGGACGGGCGCGAAGTCGCGGTCGACGAACCAGCAGAAGGTCGGCGCGGTCTCTCCGGTGAGCTGGTGGACGGCGTCGGCCGCGGCGGTGGGCACCAGGGCGCGCACCCAGGCCTCCGGGGTGGCCGCGGGCAGCTTCTTCTCGGTCGCGCTGAAACGCAGTACGAGCAGGTAGGCCGGCTCGGTCTCGGAGCCCCAGCCACGGATGCGGGCCCGCGCGCGGGTGCCCACGCGGTGGCGGCGCACGGCGACGACGGCGGCGTCCTCGCCGAGCACCTCGGGAAGATGCAGTGTCGGTGGGCGCCAGCGGGCCCCTGGGCGCACCAGCGAGCGCGGGTGCCGGATCATCGAGAGCACGTTGCGCAGCGAGTCGGACTCGCGGTTCTGGATCATGCGCGCCAGCGAGCCGGCGAGATCCGGGTCCGGGGTCTCGGCGCGGTGGGTGGGGCGGCGCCGGATGCCGCGCACGTTGCGCGCGGCGCCACGGCTGCGTGCGCCGCCGTTTCGCGCGGTGCGCCCGCGCCGGCGCCCGCCGCCGATGGAGGAGAAAGTGTCAGAGTTACCGGGGTTCGTGGAGTTCTTCATGGCCTGCACATTAAGAACGCCGCGCGACAGCAGGGCCCCGCTCCGAGCCAAAACTAGAACACACATTCTATAAACTAGCGCTGTCCAGGACATTCGGTGGACTTCGTGCGCGCCCGGGGTAGGGTGGTTGCGGCATTGAGCGCCCACGCGCCGCCCACGAGCGCCCACGAGCCACCCACAAGCCGCCGAGAAGGCCACCAGGCGCACCACCCACAGAGCAGGGGAGCATCACCGAGAAAGCCATGTCAGAGACCCAGACCGCCACCACCGCGAAGCCGAAGATCCCCACCGAGATCTGGGTGCTCGTCGCCGCCGCCTTCCTCATCGCCCTGGGCTACGGGCTGATCGCGCCGATCATCCCGCAGTTCGCCCAGAGCTTCGACGTCGGCATGGCGGCCGCGGGCGCGGTGGTCTCGATCTTCGCCTTCTCGCGCCTTGTCTTCGCGCCGGCCTCGGGCAAGCTGATCGACCGGCTGGGCTCGCGCGGGGTCTACCTGACGGGCCTGTCCACGGTCGCGGTGACCACGGGCGCGGTCTCGATCGCCCAGGAGTACTGGCACATCCTCCTCTTGCGCGGCCTGGGCGGCATCGGCTCGACGATGTTCACCGTCTCGGCGATGAGCATCATCGTCCGTTTCGCCCCGCCGACGATCCGCGGGCGCTGCTCCTCGGCCTACGCCTCGGCGTTCCTCCTGGGCAACATCATCGGCCCCGTCCTCGGCGCGGCGCTGTCCTCGCTGGGCATGCGCGCGCCCTTCGCCATCTACGGCGCGACGCTCTTCGTGGCCGTCGGCGTGGTGTGGTGGCGGATGCCGCACGCGGGCACGGGGCGTGTGGCCAAGGACCCGGCGCACCCGCCGATGACCTTCCGCGAGGCCTTCGCCGACCGCGCCTACCGCTGTGTGCTGGTCTCCGGCTTCGCCAACGGCTGGTCCAACTTCGGCGTGCGCGTGGCCACCCTGCCGCTGTTCGCGGCCGCCGTCTTCGAGCACGGCGGGGCGATCGCCGGCCTGGCGATGGCCGCCTTCGCCTTCGGCAACGCGATCTGCCTGCAGTTCTCCGGGCGCCTGGCCGACCGCGTGGGCCGCCGCCCGCTGATCCTGATCGGGCTGGCCGCCAACGGCGTCTTCACCGGCACCCTGGGACTGGCCGACAGCTTCTACCCGCTGCTCATCGCCTCCGCCCTGGCCGGCGCGGGCGCGGGCGTGCTCAACCCGCCGCAGCAGGCCGTGATCGCCGACGTCATCGGCAACAAGCGCTCCGGCGGCAACGTGCTGGCCAACTTCCAGATGGCCCAGGACGGCGGCACGATCCTCGGGCCCATCGTCGTCGGCGCGATCGCGCAGGCCGCCGGCTTCCCGGTCGGCTTCGCCGTCTGCGGAGCGGTGACCGCCCTGGCCTTCCTGTCCTGGGCGCTGCACGGGCGCGAGACCCTCGAGGCCGCCGGCGGCGACCTGCGCTCAATTGCCGACGTCCCGTCCCACCCCTCCAGTACCGAAGGTTCCACGGGCGCGCCCGGCGCCGCAGGCGCCGGGACCGCCGACGGTGCGGCAACCGCCGACGGTGCGGCAACCGCCGACGGTGCGGCAACCGCCGACGGTGCGGCAACCGCCGAGGGCGAGGGGCGCGAGGTCGGCAATCGGGAGGGGCGCGCGTGAGCCGGGCTTCCGCGCGGCCGTGGCACGCGCTCGGGGCGCTGTGCGTGGGGCTCTTCGTCACGCTGCTCGACCAGTCCTTCGTGGCCGTGGCCCTGCCGGACATCCAGCGTGAGCTGGGCGCCTCGGTCAACCAGGCGGTGTGGGTCTCGGCGGTCTACCTCTTGACCTTCGCGGTGCCGCTGCTGGTGACCGGGCGGCTCGGCGACCGCTTCGGACAGCGCACGGTCTACCTGTGCGGTATGGCGATCTTCACCGCGTGCGCGGCCGGCTGCGCCATGGCGCCGACGATCGAGGCGCTGATCGTGCTGCGCGCCTGCCAGGGCTTCGGCGCCTCGCTGGTCAACCCCCAGCCCTTGAGCGTGATCAACCGGGTCTTCCCGGCGGACCACCGCGGCCAGGCGATGGGGGTGTGGTCGGCCGTGGCGGGCTCGACGGGGATGTTCGGGCCGGTGCTCGGCGGGCTGATCGTCGGCGCGGCCGACTGGCGCTTCGCCTTCGCGGCCTACGTGCCGCTCGGCCTGGTCTCGCTGCTGCTGGTCTCGCGGTGGGTGCCGCGCCTGGAGCGCACGGCCGCGCACATCGACCCGGTCAGCGCGCTGGTCTCGCTGGTGGCGGTGCTCGGCGTGGTCTTCGCGCTGCAGGAGGGCCCGGAGCTCGGCTGGGGCCCGGAGCTGACCGCGGTGCTCGTCGTGGGGCTGGCCGCGGGCGTGGGCTTCGTGTGGCTGCAGGCCCGCGCCGGGCGCACCGGGCGGGAGGCGCTGATGCCGCTGGAGCTCTTTACCAACAACAACTTCGCCCGCGGCGCGCTGGCGGTGGCCACGCTCGGCTTCGCCGTCTACGCGGTGCACCTGCCGATCATGCTGTACCTGCAGCAGGTCAAGGGGATGGACCCGCGCCATGCCGGGCTGATGATGATCCCGATGGGGGTGCTCTCGGTGATCGTCGCGCCGATGGCCGGCAGGCTGACCGACCGGCTGGCGCCGGGGCTGATCTCGAAGACGGGCTTCGGCTTCCTCATCGCGGCGATGTGCTCGTTCGCGGTGGTGATGTGGCTCCAGGCGCCGGTGCTGTGGACGCTGGCGCCGATCTGCCTGCTGGGTGTGGCCAACGGAGCGTGCTGGTCGCCGAACTCGACGATCTCGATGCGCGGACTGCCCGAGCACCTGGTGGGTGCGGGCTCGGGCGTCTACAACACGTCCCGGCAGGTCGGCGCGGTGCTCGGCGCGGCGTCGCTGGGTGCGGTGCTGCAGGTGGGCGCCGGGCCGCTGGGGCAGGCTGGCGCGCTGGCCGTGGGCATGCTGCTGCCGGTCGGCGGGCTGCTGGTGGGCTTGTATGCCGTCTCCGGTTTCCGGGCGACGACGCGGGTGCGCTCGCAGGACGCGGCCGGGTAGGACGCGGCCGGGTAGGCGGCGCCGGGGCAGGCGCCTGCCGCGCCGGGCGCTCTCCGCGCCGCCGCTAGCGCGTGCGCGGGTGGCGCACGACGATGACGGTGCGCCTGGCCCGGGCACCCGGCAGGTCGCCGGAGGAGAGCATCTTAAGCATCGCCGCGGAGCTTTCGGGGTCGAGGTGCTCGGTGGGCTCGTCGAGAAGCAGCACGGGGGCGTCGGTGAGCAGGGCCCGGGCGATGAGCAGGCGGCGGCGCTGGCCGCCGGAGAGGCTCTCTGCACCCGAGTCGAGGATGGTGGAAAGGCCCTCGGGAAGGCCTGCGACCCAGTCGTCGAGGCCGACCGCCTCGAGCACCTGGTGCATCTGGGCGTCGGTGGCGCCGGCGGCGCCGACGGCGAGGTTGTCGCGCACGGTGGTGGCGAAGACGTGGGCGTCCTCGGGGGTGAAGAAGACGCCGCGGCGCAGCTCGTGGGCGGGGTAGTCGGCCGATGCGAGCCCGCCGACGAGCACGGTGCCGCCGCGCGGGGGCAGCAGGCCGGCGAGCGTGAGCAGGAGGGTGGTCTTGCCGTAGCCGGAGGGGGCGACGATCTCGCGGAAGGTGCCGAAGGGCGCGTCAACGTCCCAGGTGGCCACGTCCGTGTCGAAGCCGACGACGAGCCCGCGGGCTACGAGGTCCGGCTCGGCGGGCAGGCGCGGCCCGGCGGGCTCGGCGGGCGCGGGACCGTCCGAGTCCTCCGACACCCCGTCGCCGCCTGGCGCAGCGCCGTCGGAGCCCTGCGCGGCAGAATCTGCGGCAGCGCGGCCAGCCAAGGAACCCTCCGCGGCAGCCTCCTCCTCAGAAGCCCCCGACCCCTCGGCGAACCCGGCGATCCGGCGCGCGGCGCCGGCCGCCCGGGTGAGCGTCTCGGCGGCGGCGGGCAGCTCGCCGGTCGTCTCGAAGGCGGCCAGGGCGAGCAGCACGAGCACGCCGAGCCACTGCGGGGAGTGCCCGCCGGCCAGGTACAGGCTGCCTGCCAGCAGGATCACGCCGAGCACGGTCAGCCCGTGGATCCAGCTCCGGGCGCCGGCGGCCCAGGCCAGCGCGGGTGCCCCGGCCTCGGTGGCGCGCTCGCGCTCGCGGGCGGCGGCGTCGGCACGCGTGAGCGCGTCGTCCAGCTCGCCGCGCACGCGCAGGGCGGCCGATCCCGAGAGGACCTGGTCGACCTCGGCGGTGTAGGCCTCGCCGGCGGCCGCCCGGCGGTCCTCGGCCACGCGCACGCCGCGGGCGACCAGCCAAGGCGGCACGACGGCCGCGGCCAGAAGCCCCACGGCGAGCACGAGGGCGGCGGCGGGGGAGACGAAGAGGGCGAAGATGACGGAGACGGCTCCGGTGACCACGGCGGTGCCGACGGGTACGACGGCGCGCACGATGACGTCGGCGACCTCGTCGACGTCCTCGCCGAGGCGGGTCAGCAGCGCCCCGGAGCCGAGCCCCATGGCCTTCCTCGGGTCGCCGGCGGCGAGCAGCCGGTAGGCGCCGACGCGGGTGCGCCCGGCGGTGCCGAGTGCCAGGCGGTGGGCGGAGAGCCGCTCGATGTAGCGCAGCAGCGCCCGGGAGATGCCGAGTGCGCGCACGGCGGTGACGGCGACCATGACGTCCATGACGAAGGGCCGCTGCCAGGCCTTGGTGATCAGCCAGGCGGAGACGACGGTCAGCGCGATGGAGGCGAGCATGGTCGCCGTGCCGGCGGTGACGGGGCCGATGAGTTCGCGCAGCCGCAGTCCGGTCAGCGGCCGGGCGGCGCGCAGGGCGGAAAGATCCCCGCGCAGGATCGTGGTGGTGCTCATGCGCCCACCTCGATGACGCGGTCGGCGGCGGCGATGAGCAGCGGGTCGTGGCTGGCGGCGATGACGGTCACCCCGGCGGCGGCGCGCCCGCGCAGCTGGTCGATCATGACCTGCGCGTTCTCCGCGTCGAGGTGCGCGGTCGGCTCGTCGCAGACCATGAGCTTCGCGTCACGTTCGAGCTCGCGGGCGAAGGCGACGCGCTGGCGCTGGCCGAGCGAGAGCCCGGAGGTGTCGCCCACCGACGCCGGGTCGAGCACGGGGCGTTGTGGCAGGTAGGAGACCTGCCGCCACAGCTCGTCGCGGTCGAGCACCTCTCCGGCGGCCTCGACGCGGGCCGCCCCGGTGACACCGTCGGTGACGATGCCGAGAAGCCTGAGTAGCGCGGTGGACTTGCCGGCGCCGTTGGGCCCGGCGAGCACAGTCAGCGCGCCGGGCTCAGCGGTACCGCTCAGGTCGCGCGGTCGCGCGCCGTCGCGGTCGGGCACGGTGAGGTGCTCGAAGACGACGCGCACGCCGTCGCCGGCCTCGTTTGCCGACGTCGCGCCTACCCCCGCGAGCGCGCTCCCCGCGCCGTCGGCGCGAGCGCCGACGCCTGCGGCGCCGACCGAGCCGCCGGTGAGCGCGGCGAGCACGGCGTCGGTGGCGGCGAGGCCGTCCTGGGCGTCGTGGAAACGGGTGCCCACCTCGCGGATGGGGTTGTAGACCTCGGGGGCGATGACCAGGACGGTCAGCCCCGCGGCCAGGGTCATGTCGCCGTCGAGGAGGCGGAAGCCGATGCCGACGGCCATCAGCGCCACCGACAGGGTGGCGAGGAACTCCAGCACGAGGCTGGACAGGAATGCGATGCGCAGCACGGAGACGGTGGAGTCGGTGTGCCGGGAGGACAGCCTGCGGACCTCGGCGAGGGTGTCCTTCTGCCGATCGACGGTGCGCAGCGTGGGCAGCCCGGCGATGAGGTCGAGCAGCTGGTCGGTGAGCACGGAGAGGTCGCGCAGGCGGCGTTCGGTGCGCCCGGCGGTGAGTGTCCCGACCAGCCACATGAAGAAGGGGATCAGCGGGACGGTTACCAGGGCGATCAGGAACGAGGGGGTGTCGAGCCACCAGACGACGGCGAGCATGACCGGGGTGGCGATCACGGTGCCGGCGAGCGCCGGCAGGAAGCCGGTCAGGTACGGCCCGAGCCCTTCGATGCCGGTGCCGAGTGTGGTGCGCCAGGCGGCGCGGTCGACTCGGCGGGGGTCAGCCAGGGCGAGGCGCTCCAGCGCCTTCGCGCGCAGGTCGACGGTCACCGCGGCGGCGGCGCGGTGGGCGAAGCGGGACTGGGCGAAAGAGACGGCGCCGCGCACGAGGACGGCGGCGGCCAGTGCCCCGAGGTGCCCGGCCCAAGAGCTCAAGGCCTGTTCGGGCTGTTCGATCAGCCCGGCGGTGACCAGGCCGACCATGAGCCCCATGACCACGGTGGCCACGGACTGACAGGCGGTCAACAAGCCTGCCGCGCCGATCCAGCGCCGGGTGGGCGCGGAGAGGCGGAGGAGGCGCGGGTCGACGGGCCCGCGCCGGGGTGTGGCGTCAGCGGCGTCGGACAGGTCCGCGGGCCCGTCCACCGGTTCGGGGACGGGCTGTGCGGGTGCGACGCCACGGCGCACGCTACCGCGCCTCGTTCAGGGCGTGGCGGGGCAGGGCGTCGGAAATCTCCACGTGGGCGTCCTCGGCGCGCAGACGGCGGGAGAAGACCCAGTAGGTCCAGCCCTGGTAGATGAGCACCAGCGGGGTCATGATCAGCGCGACCCAGGTCATGAACTTCAGGGTGTAGGGCGCCGAGGCGGCGTTCCACACCGTCAGAGACTCGCCGCCGGCGAGCGTGGTGGGCATGACGTCGGGGAAGAGCGCGCCGAAGAGCAGCGCGGTGCAGCAGACCACGACCAGGCAGCTGAGTAGGAAGGCCCAGCCGTCGCCGCCGAGGTACATCATCGCGGCGGCCGCGAGCAGCAGCACGGCGGCGAGGACGGCCAGCGCCCAGGCCCACGGCTCGTTGGCGGTGATCAGCACGGTCCAGACCAGGAAGATCACGCCGCACACGGCGGTGATCGCGGCGACGGGCACGATGAAGCGCTGGGCGCGCTCGCGCACCACACCGTCGGTCTTGAGCCGGATGAAGGTCAGGCCGTGGAAGACGAACAGCGCGGTGAAGGTCACCCCGCCCATCAGTCCGTAGGGGTTGAACACGGTCGCCAAGGCGGCGCCGGCGTCCAGGGAGTGGTCGGCCTCCAGCGGCAGGCCGCGGACGATGTTGGCGAAGGCGATGCCCCACAGGATCGCCGGCGCCCAGGAGCCGAAGGCCAGGCCCCAGTCGCACCAGCGCTCCCAGACGGGGTCGGAGACCTTCTTGCGCCACTCGAGGGCGACGATGCGCACGATGAGGGCGACCAGGATGAGGAACAGCGGGATGTAGAACCCGGAGAACAGGGTGGCGTACCACTCGGGGAAGGCGGCGAACATGGCGCCGCCGGCGGTGATCAGCCAGACCTCGTTGCCGTCCCAGACGGGACCGATGGTGCCGACGAGGGTGTTGCGCTCGGCGCGGTTGCGGCCGATGAAGGGCGCGAGGATGCCGACGCCGAAGTCGAAGCCCTCGAGCAGGAAGTAGCCGGCGAAGAGCACGGCTATCAGGATGAACCAGATGACGGGAAGTTCGATGCCGAACATGGTGTTCCTCCTAGTTCTTCCCGGGCTCGGGGGTGGACGTGGTGTCGGTGCCCTTGTCCGCGGCACCGGCGTCAGGGCCGGTCACGGCGGTGGCGAAGCGCACCGGCTCCACACGCATGGGGTGCTCGGCGGCGACGGCGTGGGCCGGGCCGGGCTGCTCGGCGCCACCGGCGGGGTCGGGGCCGGACTCGGCCGGGGGCCCGAAGAGCACGGCGCGGCGCACCAGCCAGAACCACACGACGTAGAGCAGGCCGTAGAGCAGGGTGAAGCCGATGATGGTGAACCAGACGTAGGCGGCCGAGTGGTTCGAGACGCCCTCGCCGACGGTCATGCGGATCAGCTCGGTGCGCGGGTCACCGACGGATTCGGGGTTCGGGTGGACGATCCAGGGCTGGCGGCCCATCTCGGTGAAGATCCAGCCGGCGATGTTGGCCAGGAACGGGAAGGGAACGGCGATCAGGGAGCAGCGGGCGAACCAGGTGCCCCACTTGCCGGTCGGGGCCTTGCCGCGGCGGGTGAACCACCAGGCGAAGAGAGCCAGCAGGATCGAGCCGAGCATGAGGCCGATCATGGCGCGGAAGGACCAGTAGCTGACGAAGAGGTTGGGCGTGTAGTTTCCGGGGCCGTAGAGGGCCTCGTGCTCGGCCTGCAGGTCGAGCACGCCGCGCAGGGTCACGCCGGAGAGCTTGCCCTCGGCCAGGAACGGCAGGACGAAGGGCACGTCGATGAGGTGGATGACGGAGTCGCAGTTGTTGTGCGTTCCCACGGTGAGCACCGAGAAGTTCGGGTCGGTCTGGGTGTGGCACAGCGACTCGGCGGAGGCCATCTTCATCGGCTGCTGGACGAACATCAGCTTGGCCTGCAGGTCGCCGGTGAAGGCGATGGCGGCGGTGGAGATCCAGGTGGCCCAAAGCCCGAGTCGGATGACGGGGCGGTGCATCTCGTGGCGGGCGCGCCGCGGGTCGTCCTCGGCCCAGTTCTCCCTGGCGGCCTGGCGGCGGGCGCGGATCAGCCACCAGCAGGACACGCCGAGGATGAAGGTCGCGCCGGTGAGGAAGGCTCCGGCGGCGGCGTGCAGGTAGCCGAAGAAGGCGGTCTTGTTGAACAGCAGGGTGGCGATGTCGTTGAGCTCGGCGCGGCCGGTCTCCGGGTTGTAGACGGCACCCTTGGGGTTCTGCATGAACGAGTTGGCCACGATGATGAAGTAGGCCGAGATGTTGGTGGCCACCGCGACGATCCAGATCGAGGTCGTGTGCAGCCAGCCGGGGACCTTGCCCCAGCCGAAGATCCACACACCCAGAAAGACGGACTCGAGGAAGAAGGCGATGAGCGCCTCGAGGGCCAGGGGGCCGCCGAAGACGTCGCCGACCATGCGGGAGTACTCGGACCAGTTCATGCCGAACTGGAACTCCTGGACGATGCCGGTGGCGACGCCCATGGCGAAGTTGATGAGGAAGACGGTGCCGAAGAACCTGGTGGCGCGGTACCAGTAGTCGCGCCCGGTGGTCTGCCAGAACGTCTGCATTAGTGCGACGAGCGGGCCGAGTCCGACGGTCAGCGGCACGAAGAGGTAGTGGTAGACGGTCGTGATGCCGAACTGCCAGCGTGAGATGTCCAGGACATCCACTGTCAATCAGCCCCTTTGCGTGAGCACACTCCGGTTTCAATTAGCGATGTCACCGCCGGCCGGTCGCGTTGGCTGCGTTCACGTGCCCCCGGCACGCGGTGGGGGAAGGCGGAAGCGGCCGCAGGGGAGTGGTCGCGGGGCAGCCGGAGAATCTGCCCGGGTACCGCCGTCAATTACATTCAACCTAAAGTTGGCGGGTTAATCGAATCCCGTGACGGATAGTTCACACATCAGACCAGAACAGGGGTAAAAGGTCTCGTGTCGCCCGTCACTTCTGCGTGCTGGGGACTTTAGTTTCGATTCCGGTGATCAGCGGGTACGACCGGGCATGTGAAACTTGCTACAGTTGCGAAGGAACTGCGAATGGCCCCCGAAAAGGGGTGGAACAATAATTGCCGACGTCCCGGTGGTCGCCCTAGGCGTCCGGGCGCGCGGTGCGCGCCTCGGCGTTGAGGTAGTCGAAAAGCTCCTGCTCGATCGGTGACTCGAGCGTCAAGTCCATAGAGACGACGTCCTTTTTAACGTGATCCTTATCGGGAAGCGTTGTGGCTTCGGGGTTATCGGCCGAGACGCGACCGAGGTAGAAGAAGTCGGAGCCTTCGGCATCGCTTTTCTTTACAAAGAGCGGCATGTCAACTTTATTGGCGGCCATCGGAGCAACATCCGAGCTGGCCAGCGTGCGCCCGTGTTTGGAGTACCAGTGCATCACACTGGGGGTGATCAATTGGTCGGGGTAGCGCACGTCGACGTCGAGCTCTGGGGCCTTGTTGTGTGTGACGAAGATCGGGCAGGTCTGAGTATCGGCGTCGAGTTTGTAGCCGTACATCGTGCCTTCCTGGTTCTTCGCCCAGCACAGCAGGCGGCAGACATCGCGGCGGGTGTAGCGCCGGCCAACGACCAGATGGCCGTCCCACTGACCGGTCTCGCGGCAACGTATCAGGCCTGTGGTGAGCACATCATCGACGTGATCGCGGAAGGATGCGGGGTTCCACTCGTGCTTGGCGCTGGGGGAGTAGGCCTCGTAGAGGTCTCGGAACTTCGGGTGCAGGCGGTATTTTCCGCGGACGACACCGATAATGGGGGTGCGGCCATAAGCATCTTTGAGCTGCTCGTTGAAGAACTCCAGCGTGAGAACCCGCTCGGTGTGCGTGATAACTGCATCGTCAGAGCGAGTATCGTTCTCGCGAAGAAGTTCACGGAATTCATCGCGGGTCAATTCGCCGACTTCGAGGAGCCTCCGCAGAAGAAGAATCTCATGCGGGCGAATGCCCTTCAGCAGCTCTGCGGAAAGCATGCTCAAATAGGGCTCTTCTGCAGCGCTCGGGGCCTTGTCCTTCGGCAAGAACTTTAGAGAGACCAGAAGCGTCCAGTAGTTCCGTGGCCGTTCGGTGGTCGCCAGTACGTAGGGATCGAGCGAGTCGAAGCGCAGAAAGTGTCGCAGCTGGGGAATCCGATTGAGGCGGTCGCGAAGCGACATAATGGCTGCGCGGAGCTCGCGCCGGCCGGTCAGCCGGGCGCTGTCGAGGGCATGCAGGACGCGCTCCTGGGCAATGCGATCGAAGCTAATGGTCGAGCCACCGGCGGTGACTGTCGGCGTCATGGTGTCGCGGCGCGCGCCTTCTTTGGTGCCGGTGTTATCGCCGGTAAGCGCCAGCGGAATCATGTAGTTATTCGCGTAGTTGCCAATGAAGTCGAGCACGCGAACGTGGTCTTTACCCGCAGCTTTGCGCAGGCCGCGACCGAGCTGCTGGGTGAAGATAATGCGGGACTTCGTCTCGCGCAGCATGACAATCTGGTTGAGCTCGGGGATATCGACGCCTTCATTAAAGATGTCGACGGTGATCAGATAGTCCAGGTGCCCGGCCTGGAGTTCCTCGATCGCCTGCTGACGCTCCTCGTTCGTGGAGCTGCCCGTCAGCGCGCGGGTGCGCAGCGGCTTGCCGTAAACCAGCTGGCCGCTGAGCTCTTCGGCTAGAAGCTGGCACTCCTCGACACGGCTGCAGAAGATCAATCCCTTAGCGCCTTCGGCATGCCCATAGGTCTGTAAGTTGTCGACGATGCTGCGCACACGGCTGGGATCTGTCAGCGCGGCGAGCGAGATTTGCTCGCCGGTCTTGGTGCCTTCGCTATCGACGGGATCGGCGATGCCGTAGTAGTGGAACGGCACGAGCATGCGGCCTTTGAGCGCCTTGTCGAGGCGGATCTCGTAGGGGACGTTGTAGTCAAAGAGCTCGAAGACGTTGAAGTTATCCGTGCGCTCGGGAGTCGCGGTCAGCCCGAGGAGAAACTCGGGCTCGAAGTGATCGACGACCTTGCGGTAGGACCTGGCGCCAGAGCGGTGGACCTCATCAATGACGATGTAATCGAAGGCCTTCTTAGCGAACTGCAACAGGTGCTCATCGCGCGAGATCGTCTGGATGGTGGCGAAGAGATACTTCGCGTCCAGGTCATAGGTGCCGCCGGAGTAAAAGCCAAAGGCCGATTCGGGCTCTTCGAGAACCTTCTGGAACTCGAGCTTCGCCTTGGCGAGGATGTCCGCGCTGTGCACGATAAAGAGCATTCGCTTCGGGGCGAACTGGCGCACCGCGAGGGCCGCGAGAATGGTCTTTCCGGTACCGGTGGCAGAAATGACTACGGCCCGCCGCTCGCCGGCATCGACAACGCGCTGGATCTGCTCGAGCGCATCGGACTGCATGACATTCGGCAGGATCCGCGTGCGGCCGTTAATGCGCTCGCCAACCCCAGAGTCGGAAACGACAAAGTCACGGTGGCGGCGCGTCTGCTCGTAGTTTTCAATCCACTCGGCGCTCAAGGCGACCGATGTGGACTTCTGATAGTCCACGGCCTTGTCGATCTGCTCGACGATATCGCCGCCGGGCAGGGCAGAGAACTTCAAGTTCCATTCCTGGTTGGTGCTCAGCGCGCTGCCGGTGACATTCGAGCTGCCGACGATGGCAGTCATGCCGACCTCGTGGCGGAAGATGTAGCCCTTGGCGTGGAAGCCGTGATCGACATCCTCGTGAATGAGGACTTCGATATTGGGGTTGTCCTCGGTGAGCTGGAGGAGCTCGCGGAAAACGGCGGGCTCGTTGAAATCCAGATAGCGGGAGGTAATGATCGTCCCGCGGCCGGTGAAATCGAGAAGCTGCTGTTTCAGCGGCGCCAGGCCGCTCGGGGCGATAAAGGCGACCGAGAAGATGAACTCGTTGGCCTGTCGCAGCTCGTTCTTAATCGCCGCGAGCATGGACCGGTCCTCGCCGGCATGCTGAGTCGAGGCGTCAGCGGACGCGTTGACGATGAGTTCGGGGTTAAAGATCTGACCGGCGGGCAGCGCGCGGTCGAGAAAGCCGAATCGAGTATCGAGGCTCAACGCCTCGGACAGTCGGCTCACGGGTGGGCGCCTTCGATCAACAGACGAACAGCGGGCATATCGGCCGGCGCCCAGTCGAGCTCCTCAAGCCGCTCGGGCGGGAGCCAGGCGAGCGCCTGGTGCTCGCTCAGCTGCGGCTCGGTCCCCTCCAGGGTGCAGAAGAAGGTAGTCAGTTCAACCACCGCAGTGCCGTAGTCATGAGCGGTCGTCGTCAATCTCGTTCCCACGCTCACGCGGCAGGAAAGCTCCTCGCGCAACTCGCGCGCCAACGCCTCCTGTGGGGTCTCACCGGGCTCAATCTTGCCGCCGGGAAACTCCCAAAGGTCCCCTTGAGACTTGTGCGCCCCCCGCTGGGCGGCCATGACAGCGCCATCGCGGACGATGACCGCGCCGGTGACGCGGATTGGGTCAGTGGCCATTCCCATCGCGGGGGACTCCTTAATCTCGGTGCGTACGGATTTTAGAGCCGTGCGCCGTCGATGTCGTTGATGCCGGGGATCTTGTGGCGGCCGGTGGCGTAGTAGAGCACCGTCATCAGCACCAGGAAGCCCACGCCGACGGCGAGTGCGGTCCAGTACTCCGGCTCCCAGAGCATGATGCCGAAGGTGAAGATGATGAACGCGATGGCGAAGTACTGGCCCCAGGGCCACAGCGGCACCGGGAAGTCCAGGGCCTCGACCTCCTCGGCGCTCAGGTGGCGGCGCGAGGCGACGTGGGCGACGAGGATCATCAGCCACACGTAGATCGTGGCGAAGGTGGCCAGCGCGGCGACGACGGTGAAGACCTCCTCGGGAAGCGCCCAGTTGAGCACGACGCCGACGACCAGGACGACCAGCAGGGCGACGGTGGTGAACACCGGCACACCCTTGGCGGTGGTCTTCTGCATCTGCTGCGGGGCGAGGTGCTGGCAGGCCATGCCGGTGATGACGCGGCCGGCGCCGAAGAGGTCCGAGTTGATCGCGGAGAGCGCCGCCGTGATGACCACGACGTTGAGCAGCGCGGCCGCCCAGTTGACGCCCAGGGTGCTGAAGATCTGTACGAACGGGCTCTCCTCGCCGGTGATCGAGCGCCACGGGTTGAGCAGCAGGATGACCAGGATGCTCAGCACGTAGAACAGCAGGATGCGCATCGGCACGGTGTTGACGGCCTTCGGCACCGCCTTCTTGGGCTCCTCGGCCTCCGCGCCGGCCACGCCGATGATCTCGGTGCCGCCGAAGGCGAAGAGGACCAGGATGAACGCGGAGACCATGCCGCCGGCGCCGTTGGGGAAGAACCCGCCGTCGCTCCAGAGGTTGTCCACACCCGCGGCCTGCGGGTCCGAGCCCAGGTTGAACGCCAGGATCGCGGCACCTCCGACGATCATCGCGATCACGGCGGCGACCTTGACGATGGTGAAGGCGAACTCGAGCTCACCGAACCAGCGCACGCTGACCAGGTTGGCCGCGCCGACGACCAGCAGGGTCACGGCCACCCACACCCACTGCGGGGTGTCCGGGAACCAGAAGCCCATGTAGATCGCGATGGCCGTCAGGTCCGCCAGGCAGACGATGATCATCTCGAAGGCGTACATCCAGCCGGTGATGTAGCCGGCCCAGCCGCCCAGGTGCTCGCGGGTGTACTCGGCGAAGGAACCCGAGACCGGGTGACGCACGGCCATCTCGCCGAGCGCGCGGAGCATGAAGTAGACCACCGCGCCGCCGAGCAGGTAGACCAGCAGCACCGAGGGACCGGCCGCCTGGATCGCGCCGGCCGAGCCGTAGAACAGGCCGGTGCCGATCGCGGAGCCCAGCGCGATGAAGTGGATGTGTCGGGCCTTCAGCCCCAGCTGCGGACGACGCTGCGGTGTCTGGGTCTGCGCCTGCGCGGACTGCGCGGCGGTGCTCTCTGAAGGCTGTGCCGACATGACCGAGCCCACTTTCTTTTCTGTTGAATTGACGCGCCCACGGCGACGCGCCGGCGAATAGGGAGTTGCGCGGCGCACCATAGCAGCCACGGTGACGCAGCACTCCATCGGGTGCCGGAGCGAAATCGTCGGCCCGATGCGGAAAAACCGTGGTACCTGTCGTATTCTTGCAGGGCAATGAGCATAACCGAAAACGCCACCGGCGGCGAGAATGTGCCGGAGAATGTGGATGAGTCGGTGAACCGGGAAGATTCGCGCGGTGTCGAGGCCCAGACCTCGGAGAACACCAGGGACGCGGATCAGGCCGGGCAGACCGAGAACGACGACGAGAAGAAGGAAGGCGCCGCCGAGGGCGGCGCAGAGGCCGCGGCGGACGCGCACGTGGCGGAAGGGACGGCGTCGGAAAGCGAAGGCGCCAAGGACATGGACGACAAGGACAGCGTCGAGCAGGGCGCCGAGCAGAACGACGACGCCACGGGCGCCGAGAACAAGGACGACGCCGCGCAGGACGCCGGCGCCGACGGGAAGACGGAAGACACGTCCGCCAAGGATGCGAAGTCCGTGGACGAGAACGACGACACGCCGGGCTTCGAGGCGCTGAGCCTGCCCGACGACGTCGTGGCGGCCGTGCGCAAGGTCGGCTTCGAGCAGCCCTCGGCGATCCAGCAGGAGACCATCCCGCTGCTGATGCAGGGCCGCGACGTGGTCGGCCTGGCCCAGACCGGCACGGGCAAGACCGCGGCCTTCGCGCTGCCGATCCTGGCGCGCATCGACCGCTCGCAGCGCCACCCGCAGGCCCTGATCCTCGCGCCGACGCGCGAGCTGGCCCTGCAGGTCGCCGACAGCTTCCAGCAGTTCGCCGACCACCTCGGCGGCATCCACATCCTGCCGATCTACGGCGGGCAGGCCTACGGCATCCAGCTCGGCGGCCTGCGGCGCGGCGCCCACATCATCGTGGGCACCCCGGGACGTGTGATCGACCACCTCGAGCGCGGCTCGCTGGACATCTCCAACCTGCGCTTCCTCGTCCTCGACGAGGCCGACGAGATGCTCAACATGGGCTTCCAGGAGGACGTCGAGCGCATCCTCGAGGACACCCCGGAGCACAAGCAGGTCGCCCTGTTCTCCGCGACCATGCCCAACGGCATCCGCCGGATCTCCAAGCAGTACCTCGACAACCCCGCCGAGGTCACCGTCAAGGCGGAGACCCGCACGGCCACCAACATCACGCAGCGCTGGCTGCACGTGGCCCACCGCAACAAGCTCGACGCGCTGACCCGCATTCTCGAGGTCACCGAGTTCGAGGCCATGATCATCTTCGTGCGCACCAAGTCGGAGACCGAGGAGGTCGCCGAGAAGCTGCGCGCCCGGGGCTTCTCCGCCGCCGCCATCAACGGCGACGTGGCCCAGGCCCAGCGCGAGCGCACCGTCGACCAGCTGCGCGACGGTCGCCTGGACATCCTCGTGGCCACCGACGTCGCCGCCCGCGGCCTCGACGTCGAGCGCATCAGCCACGTGCTCAACTTCGACATCCCCCACGACACGGAGAGCTACGTCCACCGCATCGGCCGCACCGGGCGTGCCGGGCGCACCGGCGAGGCCATCCTCTTCGTCACCCCGCGCGAGCGCCGCATGCTGCGCACCATCGAGCGGGTGACCAACGCGCCGCTGGCCGAGATGGACCTGCCGACCGTCGACGAGGTCAACGAGTCGCGTAAGTCCCGCTTCGCCGACTCGATCACCGAGTCGCTGGAGGACCCGCAGCTCGAGCTGTTCCGCGGTCTGGTCAAGGCCTACTCCGAGGCGCACGACACCCCGCTGGAGGACATCGCCGCGGCGCTGGCCACCCAGGCGCAGATCGGCGACGAGTTCCTGATGAAGGAGCCGCCGAAGGACGCCAAGCGCGACCGCCGGGACCGCCGCGACCGGGACCGCGACCGGGGCGACCGCCGTGGCCGCGGCCGCTTCGAGGCCGGCGAGGGCAAGGCGATGTACCGCATCTCCGTGGGCAAGCGCCAGCACGTGCGCCCGGGCGCCATCGTCGGCGCCCTGGCCAACGAGGGCGGGCTGAACTCCCGGGACTTCGGCCGCATCTCGATCTTCGGCTCGCACTCCCTGGTGGAGCTGCCCGAGGATCTGCCGGGCGAGGTCTTCGAGCGCCTGGAGGAGACCCGCATCTCCGGCCAGCTGATCAACCTCGAGCGTGACACCGGCCGCCCGCCGCGGGACCGCGACCGCGACAACTACCGCGACCGGGGCCGTGGCCACCGTGACGACCGCCGGGGCGGCCACCGCCGTCACCGCGACGACCGGCGCGGCGGTTACCGGGACCGCGACGACCGGCGCGGCGGTTACCGCGACCGTGACGACCGTCGGGGCGGCTACCGCGACCGGGACGACCGTCGGGGCGGCCACCGGGACCGCCGGGACCGTGACGACCGCCGCGGCGGCAACCGTGACCGTCGCGACCGCTGGTAGGAAGTCATAGAGAGAACCGCCCCCGGACCTCGAGAGAGGCCGGGGGCGGTTCTTTATCGGTGCCGGTCTGGCGGACCTGCGCCGGGAGCTAGATGACCATCAGCACGGCGATGATGACCCAGAGCAGGGCGAAGATGCCGCCGAACATGGACAGCTGGCTCTTGGCCTTGTCCCAGTTGTTGACCCGGAACTTCTCGTCGGCGTCGACCTCGTCGGGGCCGAGCAGGCCCAGGGCGCCGGCCATCTTCTTCTGACGCGGGATGATCAGGAAGATCAGCAGGGCCCAGGCGACCACCGACAGGCCGATGGAGGCGTGGAAGCGCCCGTCGGTCCAGTAGGTGCTGGGATCAGTGAACATGACCGCGATGCCCAGCAGCGGGGCGAGCAGCGAGAGCACGCCGTAGGTCGAGGTGACCTTGTGCAGCGTGCGCGCGGTGCCGGCGGCGCGCTCGTCACCCTTGTGGGCCGCGACGGCCTCGACCTGGAAACGGGAGACCGCGTAGGTGACCGGCCCGAGGAAGAGGACGGCCGCGATGACGTGGAGTGCGAGAAGGATGGTGTACACAGTGACCTTTCTTCGGTCCCGGAGAGTTGTGCAAGTTCCCGGCCAGTCTAACGGGCGTTGTCATGGCAGCAAGATTCACCGGGGCGGCGCGGCGCAGCGTGGCGACCGGACGCGACGGCACGCCGCCCCGGCTCAGAGGGCAAGCGTCGCGCCCAGCCCGCCGAGGCGGCACGCCTGGCGCATCGCCGCCTGATCTGCCCGGGAGAGCGCCAGCCCCCAGCGCGCCGCCACCGCCGCGACCCGGCGGGCGTACCAGCAGCGCGCCCGCGGGGCGTCGGGGAGCCACTCGGACGGCAGCTGGTCCGACTTGTCCCGGTTGGCGGCCTTCGAGGTGGCCACGAGGTTGACCGCGTCGTTGGCGAAGGCGTGGCGGGTGCGCGCGTCCCAGGCGTGCGCGCCCATGTCCCAGGCGGCGGCCAGCGGGAAGACGTGGTCGATCTCCACCTCGTCGGTCGCCGAGAGCGCCTCGCCGGTGTAGGGATCCTGACCGGCCCCGGCGAGCAGCCGGCAGGTCGCCTCCTCGGCGTGCACGCCCTCGAACTGCGCGGCGATGACGGCCTGCCGGGTGGTGCACCCGCCGGACTGTACGGCCCACCCGGCGCCGAAGGCCTCCCGGGAGTAGCCGGGCACCTCGGGGCGGGCGTCGAGCACGACGACCACCGCGAGGGAATCGCCCAGGGCGGGCAGCGGGACGTCGTCAAGCGTCTCGTAGGGGCGCAGCCACGGCCACGCACCGGCGGCCAGCGCCCAAACGGTCAGGACTACGAGGACGCGGCGCAGCCAGCGCGCGGGGGTCTCACTGAGGGGCACACCCGGTTAGACGCGGGGGCGCGCCGCGCGGTTCCGACGCCGCGCGGTTCCGGGCAGCGAAAACCCGGCGCCGGAGAACCGGGCGACGGAGAACCGGGCGCCGAGAGCCCGGCGCCGGGCTGCGTGAGCCGGGGGAGGATTAAGCCTCCAGGCGCCGGCCGGCCTCGGCGATGTCGACGTCCGGGTCGGACTCGGCGATCTTGGCCAGCTGGGAGGCGCGCTCGAAGTCGGACTGGACCTCGGCGGAGGGGTCGCGGGTGAGACTCGAGACGATCCAGGTCACCAGCGCGGCGGCCGCGAAGCCGGGCACCATCTCGTAGATCATCCCGGAGAGCGCCTCGACCGAGCCCCAGACGAAGGAGACCACCGCACCGGTGACCATGCCGGCCAGGGCGCCGGCGGTGTTCAGCCGCTTCCAGTAGAGGCTGAAGAGCATCAGCGGGCCGAAGGCGGAGCCGAAGCCCGCCCAGGCGAAGGCGACCAGCCCCAGGATCGAGTCGTTGGGGTTGACCGCGAGCGCGGCGGCGACCACGGAGACGGCCACCACGGCGGTGCGCGACAGATTGACCAGCACCATCTCCTCGGGGCGCTTCTTCAGGAAGATGGTCAGCAGGTCCTCGATCAGCGAGGAGGAGACGACCAGGAGCTGCGAGCTCATCGTGGACATGATCGCGGCGAGCACCGCGGTGAGCACCAGGCCGGCGATCAGCGGGTGGAAGAGGATGCGGCCCATGTCCAGGAAGATCGTCTCGAAGGCCTCGCGGTCGGTCACGGCGATGTCCGGGTTCTGGGAGAAGAACACGGTGCCCACGGTCGCGGTGGCCAGCGCGCCGAGCACGCACAGGCCCATCCAGAGGATGCCCCACATGCGCCCGCGGCGGGCCTCGGAGGGCTTACGCAGCGCCATGTAGCGGATGACGATGTGCGGCTGGCCGAAGTAGCCCAGGCCCCAGGCCAGGTGCCCGATCAAGGTGGCCGCGGAGACGCCGGTGAACATGGAGAAGAACTCGGGGTTGCCGGTGCCGTCGGTCCACGGGCCGTAGTCGTGCTCGGTGGCCCAGGTGAAGATGTCCGAGGGGTTGTCCAGGGTCAAAAGCGCCATGGTGGGCACCAGGATCAGGGCGAGGAACATGATCAGGCCCTGGACGACGTCGGTGTAGGAGACCGCGAGGAAGCCGCCGATGAAGGTGTAGGCGACGGTGACGGCGGCGACGATGATCATGCCGGTCAGGTAGTCGCCGCCGAAGGTGGCCTCGAAGTAGCGCCCGCCGGAGACCATGCCGGAGGAGACGTAGAAGGTGAAGAACAGGATGATGATCAGCGCGGCGGTCACGCGCACCGAGCGGGTGTGGTCGCGCAGCCGGTTGCCGAAGAAGCTGGGCAGCGTGATGGAGTTCTGCGCGATCTCGGAGTAGCTGCGCAGCCGGGGCGCCACGATCGACCAGGAGACGAAGCTGCCGATGAGCAGGCCGACGGCGATCCACAGCTCGGAGAGGCCGGAGACGAACAGCGCGCCGGGAAGGCCCATGAGCAGCCAGCCGGACATGTCGGAGGCGCCGGCCGAGAGCGCGGCGACGAACGGGTTGAGGCCGCGGTCGCCGAGCACGTAGTCGTCGTACTTGCTGGTGCGCACGTAGGACCAGTAGCCGATGGCCAGCATGGTGAACATGTAGATGACAATGGCTATGACGAACCACGTCGACTCGGTCATATGCATGGGGGATGCCTCTCCGGTGGCGTACAGATCGTCGTCATTATGTCGTATAAGTCACTTCCAGGAAAATAATTCACTCATGTCTCCCCGGTAATGGGTGTGCTTGACGACGCCCCGTCGCGCGCCGTGGGCGCGTCCCAACCCTGGGCGCGTGGCGCCCCACCCGTATTGGGTGCGCCGACGCCGCGCAGCGCGGCGTCGGCAATTGGAAAGGGCCGAAAACGCGGCGACGATGGTAAAACGGATCCTATGGCCAAATTCCTCCTGCACGGGCTGTGGGTCCAGCGCTCCGGGCTGCACCTGTGGATCGAGCAGGTCGCCGGCCACCGGATCGTCGTGCCCGAATCGGTCCCCGAGGGCACGTTCCCGCCGGCGGTCGCGGACCTGCTGGCCGCCGCGTCCTTCCGTCACCGGCTGCGCACCACGCTGCGCACCCCGAAGGGCCGCGAGGTCGCCCTGACCATCCCGACGGCCGCCTACGCACCCGCCGAGGCGATGAGTCTGCTGGGTCGCCTGGAGTGCCTCGACGAGCCCGGGCCCGCGGCCACCAAGGCGCAGCGCGAGGCGATCGCCCCGGACCTGATGTGGCTGGTGCGCATGTACCGCGGCCTCTACCGCTTCGTGCGCGCCGGGCGCGTGATGATCAAGCTGGCCTACGAGGACAACCACTGGTACCCGCAGTGGCAGCTCGCGCAGGGCCTCGACGAGCGCGGCTGGGTCGCCGCCATGACCGCGGCCGCGCCGGGTGTGCTCACCGTCAACAACCGCAACCTCGACGAGGACATCACCGAGACCTGGCCGCACTGGATCGCCGCGGCGCTCCTGGCCGACCTGACCGAGGAGGACGACTACCTCGACCGCCACGACTTCGCCCGCTCGCTGATCGAGTCCACGCCCGTGCGCCGCGGCGGGGTGGGCCTGCTCAACCGGCTGAACTCCTGGAAGGAGTCGATCACCAGCGTCGACGTGCAGCTGGTGGCCATCGTCGAGCAGCCCGACGACTCCGAGACCGAAAGCGTCGACCCCGATGAGGCGCTGTGGCCGGTGCGTGTGCAGCTGCGCAGCGGCGTCGGCTCCCCGCAGCCCGTGCGCGCCGGGCAGCTCGACCGCGGCACCCTGGAGCTGGCCCGCGACAAGCAGGCCCGGGCCGTGAAGATCGCACCGCTTCTCGACGTCGCGTCCTACGGCGTGGACGCGCCGCGCGCCGTCGCCGTGCCCGTGGACCTCTACACCGAGTCGCCGGGGGAGGGGCGCGTGGGCGACTGGGACGTCTACCTGTCGACCTCCCAGATCGTCGACTTCGTCTCCCGGGACGCCGCACGCCTGCGCGAGCACGGCGTGACCGTCATGTTGCCCAAGGCGTGGGCGAGCTTCGAGGCGCACGCGCACCTGGAGACCCGCGAGTCCGACGCCGCCGGCGAGGGCGCGACCCGGCGCCGCATCGGCATGGACAAGCTCATCGACTACAACTGGCGGATCTCGGTGGGGGAGACCGAGCTGACCGACTCCGAGATGGACGAGCTGGTCCACTCCAAGTCCGGGCTGATCCGCCTGCGCGGGCAGTGGGTGCTGGCCGACACCTCCTCGATCTCCCGGATCACCGACTACATGTCCGAGCTCGCGCAGCGCTCCCGCAAGCGCGCCAAGCGGGAGCTGGAGCGCCTGGCCGCCGAGCTCGAGCGCGCCCGGCTCTCCGACGCGCCGGACGCCGAGGCGACCGTGGCGCGCCTGGAGCGCGAGCTCGAGGAGGCCCGCGAGGCCTTCAACGCCGCCGCCGAGGACGACTCCGGCCAGGTCACCGTCGCCGAGCTGCGCGAGCTGGCGCTCGAGGCGCTGGCCGAGGACCCCGTCGAGATCACCGGGCCGGACTGGTACACCGCGCTGATCGGCGGCACCGGAGCGCTGGCCGAGCAGGCCCCCGAGCGCGTCGAGCTGCCCGAGACCGTGCACGCCGAGCTGCGCGAGTACCAGCGCCGCGGTGTGGACTGGCTGCACTGGATGTCGCGCAACGGGCTCGGCGGCGTGCTCGCCGACGACATGGGCCTGGGCAAGACCCTGCAGCTGCTCACCCTCCTGGCCGTCGAGCACGCCCGCGACGAGGCCACCGGGCCCACGCTCGTGGTCGCGCCGACCTCCGTGGTGGGCAACTGGGCCACCGAGGCCCGCCGCTTCACCCCGGAGCTGCGCGTGGTGGTCCACCACGGCTCGCACCGCGCGGCCGGCGAGAAGTTCGACGAGATGATCGCGACCCATGACGTGGTGGTCACCAGCTACGGCATCGCCGCGCGCGACCGATCGCTGCTCGGTGCCGTCGAGTGGGACCACGTGGTCCTCGACGAGGCCCAGCACATCAAGAACTCCGCGACGCGTTCGGCCAAGGCCGTGCGCGCCCTGCCGGCGCGCCACCGCATCGCGCTGACCGGCACCCCGGTGGAGAACCACCTGTCCGAGATGCGCTCGATCCTGGACTTCACCAACCCGGGCGTGCTGGGCAGCGCGTCGTTCTTCCGCAACCACTTCGCCCGGCCCATCGAGCGCGACCAGGACTCCGCGATGGCCGAGCGGCTGCGCCGGCTCACGGCCCCGTTCATCCTGCGCCGGCTGAAGACCGACCCGGCCGTGGTCGACGACCTGCCGGAGAAGAACGAGCACGTGGTCACCGTCGCGATGACCACCGAGCAGGCCGCGCTCTACACCGCCTACGTCGACGACGTGCGCCGGCGTATCGAGGACACCGAGGGCATGGCACGGCGCGGCCTGGTGCTCGCCGCCCTGACGCGCATCAAGCAGATCTGCAACCACCCGGCGCACTTCCTCGGCGACGGCTCGGCGGTCACGCTGCGCGGCCACCACCGCTCCGGCAAGGTCGCAGAGCTGGTCCGCCTGCTCGACGAGGCCGTCGGCGGCGGGGAGCGGATGCTCATCTTCACCCAGTACCGGGCCTTCGGCGACCTGCTCAAGCCGTACCTGAGCCGCAGGCTGGGCGAGGACGTGCCCTTCCTGCACGGCGGGGTCTCGCGCACCGGGCGCGCGAAGATGGTCGAGCGCTTCCAGTCCCCGGACGGCCCGGCGGCGATGATCCTCTCGCTCAAGGCCGGCGGCACGGGCCTGAACCTGACGGCGGCCAGCGTCGTGGTCCACATGGACCGCTGGTGGAACCCGGCGGTGGAGAACCAGGCCACCGACCGCGCCTACCGCATCGGCCAGCGCAAGGACGTCACCGTCTACAAGATGATCACCGCCGGCACCCTCGAGGAGTCCATCCAGGACATCCTCGACGGCAAGACCCAGCTGGCCGGCGCCGTCATCGGCGAGGGCGAGGGCTGGATCACCGAGCTGGACCCGGACCAGCTCGCCGAGCTGATGAGCTACCGCGGCACGGGGGAGTAGGAGGAGACCATGAGCGACGACGAGCGGCACGAGGGCCAGGGAGGCTCCCGGCACGGGCGCAACCCGCGGCGCGACAACGTCATCTACGCCAACTTCGGGCGCCGCGACCGCGGCGGCCGTAAGGGGCGCGGCGACGGGGGCGACGGGACGGCGTCAAGCAGAGGCGCACGCCCGCTGGACGACGACCGCTCCCGCACCCTGTCGCCCGGGGCCGCCCGCCTGGTGCGTGCGGTGACCTCGGCGACCGACCAGGGGAGGGTCGACCGCGGGCGCGCCTACGCCGAGGGCGGCAACGTGCTCGGCGTGGAGTTCTCCGGCGGGCGCATCACCGCCGAGGTCGCCGGCTCCCAGCCCGACCCCTTCCACACGACCATCGAGCTGCCGTACCGCTCGGCCGACGACCTGACCGAGGTCGCCCGTAAGCTCGCCGAGTCGACCGACGGGGCGCGCCGGGCGCGGCAGGGCGACGTCGACGGCGAGGTGCTCGACATCCTGCTGGGGGCGGGCACCGGCGACATCCGCTTCCACTGCGACTGCCCGGACGTGACGACGGCCTGCAAGCACGCCGTGGCCGTCTGCGAGGTCGCCGCCCAGCGGCTGATCAAGCGCCCGTCCCTGATGTTCGAGGTCCGCGGGCTGGACATCGACCAGATGGTCGCCGAGATGTCGCGGCACGCCCGGGAGGTCTCGGCGGACTCGGCCACGGGCGACAACGAGGCGTTCTGGGGCGGGCGCGAGCTGCCCGGGCTGCCCGAGCCGAAGGTGGCGCCGGCGCTCGACGACTCCGACACCGACCTCTTGCACCAGGCGATGCGGCAGGTCTCCTACACCTCGATCGAGCAGCTGCGCGCGGTCTCCGACATCGAGGACCTCTACGACCACCTCACCGGCGCCGACAAGGGGTCGCGGCGGAGCTAGGCCGGCGCGGGGCGGCGCCGGTCCGCGGGTGGCGCGGCGCCGGTCCGCGGGCGGTGGGAACGCGTGTTCGTCCACGTCGGGTGAGGCCCGGGCCCGCAGTCGCGGGGGTCTGTTAGAACTGGGGTCATGACCGAAGTCACCTTCCTGCACACCTCCGACCTGCAGCTCGGCATGGAACGGCACTTCCTCGACGAGAAGGAGGCGCTGCCGCGCTACACGGACGCGCGCCTCGACGCGATCACCCGCCTGGGCGAGATCGCGAAGGAGCGCGGCTGCGCCTTCATCGTCATGGCCGGTGACGTCTTCGAGATGAACTCCGTGTCCAAGCTGACCTTCGGCCGCGCGGTGCAGGCCTTCCGGGAGCTGCCCGTCGACTGCTACCTCTTGCCCGGCAACCACGACGCCCTCAACGCCGCCTCGGTGCTGCGGCGGGTCACCGAGGAGCTGGGCATGGACCACGTCCACCTGCTCGACGGCTCCGGGCCGGTGCACGCGGCGCCGGGGGTGGAGATCATCGGCGCGCCGCTGACCGCGCGTGAGACCGACCGCGACCTGGTGACCGCGGCCGTGGCGGGCCTGGAGCCGAGCGCGGTGATCCGCGTGGTCGTCGGCCACGGCCAGCCGAGCTCCTACGGCGACGAGCGCCTCGACCACCTCGACGTCGCCGGCCTGGGCCCGCGCTTTAACGACGGCACCATCGACTACCTGGCACTGGGTGACACCCACTCCACGACGGCCGTCGAGCCGGAGGCGACCGGCGGGCGCGCCTGGTTCTCCGGGGCCCCGGAGGTCACCGCCTTCCGCGAGCCCGACGGCGGCGGGGAAGCCGACTCCGGCAACGCCCTGGTGGTCACGGTGCGAAAAGACGGCGCGGGCCCGGCGGAGGTGGACGTGGACAAGGTGCGCGTGGGCCGCTGGCGCTTCCAGGCGCTGGCCGCCGAGATCAACTCCGACGAGGACGTCGCCGACTTCCTGGCCACCCTCAACGGCTGGGAGGACAAGAAGAACTCGGCGGTGAAGTACGCGCTGACCGGCAGCGTGGGCCTTTCCCAGCGCCGCGAGCTGGAACGCGGCATCGCCGCACTCGAGCCGGTCTTCGCCTCGCTGCGCGAGCGCACCCGGCTGATGGACCTGCACACCGCGCCGAGCGCGGAGGAGATCGCCGACTCCGGGATGACCGGCTTCGTCGCCGAGACCCTCGACGAGCTGGTCGAGGCCGGCGAGACCGACGCGGTCAACCTGCTGTTCCGCCTGTACGAGACCGAGGAGAACCGGTGAGCCTGAGCATCCACGACATCGTCATCGACAACTTCAAGGGCGTCGACCACCTCGAGCTGCACGACCTGCCCGAGCGCGGCGTCTTCGTCATCTCCGGCGACAACGAGGCCGGAAAGTCCACCATCATGGACGCCATCCACCTGCTCATCGAGAAGAAGCACACCGCCGGCGGCAAGAAGATGGAGGTCTATCAGCCCGTCGGCAGCGACGTCGGACCCCGGGTGAGCCTGACGCTTTCCGCCGGGCCCTACCGGCTGACCATGACCAAGCAGTGGCTGAAGTCCCGCAAGGCGGAGCTGACCGTCTTCGAGCCGCACCGCGAGAACGTCACCGGCCGCGACGCCGACGACCGCTTCGAGGAGATCCTGGCGCAGAACGTCGACCAGGATCTGCTGGCGGCGACCTTCATGCGCCAGTCCGAGGTCGAGCCCGCACTCGAGTCCGTGGGCATCCCGTCGCTCTCCCGGGCGCTCGACGAGGCCTCGGGCGGGGAGTCCGGCGGCGGCGAGGAGGACTCCGTGCTGATGAGCGCGGTCGACGGGGAGTACGCGCGCTACTTCTCCAAGACCGGCAAGGAGGCCCGCGAGCTGGCCGAGGCGCGCACCGCCGACGTCGCCGCGGCCGAGGAGCTGGCGCATGCGAAGGCGGTGGTCCAGGAGTTGGCCGGCCATGTCCGGGAGACCGCGGCCGCCGAGCGCGAGCGCGACGACGCCGAGGCCGCGCTGCCCGAGGCACGGGAGAAGCTCGAGCAGCGCGCCGCCGAACTCGAGGCCGCCGAGCAGGTCACCCGCCGGGCCGAGGAGGCCGGCGTGGCCCGCGAGTCCGCCGCGCGCGAGGTCCGGCGCGCCGAAGCCGACCTGGCCCGGCGCACCGAGCTGCACGAGGAGGCCGCCGCCAGGCGGAGGGCCCTCGAGGAGATGGGTTCGGGGCTCGAGGCCGCCGAGAAGAAGGCCGCCGACGAACAGGAGACCTTCGACCGCCTCGATGAGGCGCTCAAGAAGGCCGAGGATGAGCTCAAGGCCGCCGAGACCGCCGCACGCGAGGCGCGCACGCGGGAGAAGGCGCTGCGCGACCACGCGCGCCTGGCCGAGCTCGCCGGGCGCGTCGAGCTGATCGACGGGCGCACCCGGGCAGTCGAGAAGGCCCGCGCCGCCCTGCCGGAGCACACCGTGCGCGCGGAGGACGTCAAGGCCGTCGAGGACGCGGCGACCGAGGTGCGCATCGCCGAGGAGGTCGCCCGGCAGCGTGCCGCGAAACTGCTGGTGAGCGGCCCTTCGGGGGCCGACGTCGCGGTGGGCGGCGAGGCGGTCGAGCTGGGCGGAGAGCCCGCCGAGGTGCCGCTGGCTGACGGCACGACGCTGCGCGTCGGCGAGGTCACCGCGGTCTTCCGCGCCGGCCAGACCGACGACACCACCGACGCCGACCGGCTGGACGCCGCGCGTGGGAAGCTACGGGTGCTGCTGGAGGAGCTGCACGTCGCCGACGCCGAGGAGGCGCGCGCCGCCCTGGAGCGCTGCGAGCGCGGTGCCCGGGAGCTGGACGACGCCCGCCGGCTGCTGGACGAGGCGCTCGGCGACGATGACGTCGGTGAGCTGCGCGCCGAGCGCGACCGGCTGGCCGCCGCACTGGGCGAGGACCCCGCCCCCGAGCTGGACGCCGAGGCCGCCGCCGCGCAGGTCGATCAGGCCGAGGAGGCCCGCGTGAAGGCCGCCGGTACCCGCGACCGGGCCGCCGCCGAGCGCGACCCGTGGGCGAAGCGGACGGCGGCGACCGAGCTGGCCGAGCTGCGCGCCCGCCTGGAGGGGGCACGCTCCGAGGCCGAGGCGGCCGACAATCGACTGGCGACGGCCGAGGCGGAGCAGGCCGAGGAGGCGCTCAAGGAGGTGCTCGCCGGGGCGCAGACCGCCCTGACCACCGCCGAGGAATGCCTGGCTGCTGCGCATGCGAAGGTCCGCGAGGCCGACCCGGAGACCGCCGCCCAGCTGCACGCCGCGGCCAAGACGAAGGTCGAGAGCCTCACTGAACGGGCCAACCGGGCCACTCTGACCATCTCGCGCAACGAGGGCTACATCAACCACGCCCGCGGCGCGGAGGAGGAGCTGGAGACCGCCCGCTCGCGCAAGGAGCGCACCGGCCACAGGCTGGCCGCCGTCGAGCGGCGCGCGCACGCCGTGTCGGTGCTGCGCGAGGCTCTGCAGCGCCACCGCGGGGAGGCCCGTGCCCGCTACGCGCGCCCCTTCGCCGAGGAGCTCGCGGAGCTGACCGGCCCGGTCTTCGGCCGCGACGCCTGCTTCGAGCTCGACGAGGACCTCGCGGTCAGCGGGCGCAGCCGCGACGGGCGCACCGTCGACGTCGAGCTGCTCTCCGGCGGGGCGAAGGAGCAGCTGATGATCCTGGGCCGTCTCGCCGTCGCCCGCCTGGCCGGCGGGCCGGGTCAGGGGCTTTCCGCGCCGGTCTTCGTCGACGACGCACTCGGCAACACCGACCCCGACCGCCTGGAGCGGATGAGCACGGTGCTCTCGAAGGTCAGCGGCGACGGGCAGGTGTTCATCCTGACCTGCATGCCGAGCCGCTACGACGGGGTCGCCGGCAAGGTCGACTACCCGATCGCGCAGCTCAAGCGCCCGGCCACGCTGGACTGACGGGGCGGCGCCCCGGGCGCCGCCCGCCGCGTGCGGGAGGTGCGCGCCGACGACGGGGCACGCGGGCGTCGTCAAGCAATGGAAAAGGGCCGGGCGGGTGCGATACCCGTCCGGCCCCGGCTGCGCTCTAGGGGCGTTTCAGGCTCAGGCCTGCTTGATGGCCGAGCCCTCGATCTCGATGCCGATCTTCTCGCTGACCAGCACGCCGCCGGAGTTCAGCGGGGCCTGGAAGTCGACGCCGAAGTCGGTGCGGTTGATCTTGCCGGTGGCCTCGAAGCCCAGGCGGGTGTTGCCGAAGGGGTCCTCCTCGACGCCGAAGAGCTCGACGCCCAGGGTGACGGGCTTGGTGGTGCCCTTGATTGTCAGGTCACCGGTGACGGTGCCCTCGCCGCCGGTCACGGAGACCTCGGTGGTGGAGAAGGTGATCTCCGGGAACTTCTCGACGTCGAAGAAGTCCTCGCCGCGGACGTGGCCGTCGCGGTCGGCGTTGCCGGTGTCGATCGAGGCGGTCTTGACGGTCGCCTTGGCGGAGGCCTCGGAGGCGTCGGCGGAGGTGATCTCCACGGTGCCCTCGACCTCGGGGAAGTGGCCGCGGACCTTGGTGACCATGGCGTGGCGGGCGGTGAAGCCGACGTTGGTGTGGGCCGGATCGATGGCGTAGGTGCCGGTGTAGTCGGTCGTTGAAGTCTCCTTGGAAGTTGATTGGGTCTGTGTGGTCTTGCTCCAATGCGTCACCGCAATCGCTGCGGTCGCGGACGCCTCCCGGCCGCGTTACCGTCCGTGTCGCGGTGAAGGGGCCCATCATAACGCCATTAGGTGACATATCAATAAAAAACTGTGAATCGTCAACAAAACGGGGTGGCTGTTGGCCTTTGCCAGGGGAGATAATTATTCTCTGGAACCATGACCAAGACCCCGCGGTGGCTCAACGACGACGAGCAGGACCTCTGGCGCCTCTATCTGGCGACCACGCGCAAGATCTCGCGCGCGATCGACGAGACATTGCAGAAGGGTCAGGACCTGTCAGCCTCCGAGTTCGCGGTGCTCGTCTCGCTGTCCGAGGCCGACGGAGAGTCGCTGCGCCTGCGCGACCTGTGCGCCTCGTTGGACTGGGACCGCAGCCGGACCTCGCACCAGGTCACGCGCATGGAGCGCCGCGGCCTGGTGACCAAGTGCCCCAGTGAGGGCGACGCCCGCGGCGTGGAGGTGCGCCTGACCGACGACGGCCGCAGCCGGCTGGTCGCCGCCGCGCCCGAGCACGTCGAGAGCGTGCGACGCCTCGTCTTCGACCACCTGAGCCCCGAGGCCGCCGCGGGCCTGCGCGCCTTCGGCGAGGGCGTGCTCGCCGTGGACAACGTTCCCGGCACCGGACACTTCGCCGGCCCGCTGTGCAAGGACGACGAGGCCGGGAAGTAGGGGGAGCGGTGCGCGCTCGGAGGTAGGGCACCGCACGGGGAGCGGTGCGTGCTGCCGCGCACCCCTAGGGGGAAGATCCGGGAGTCTCCCCGATGTGCCCGGGCGCGTGCGCGGCTTGACTCGAAGGTGACACGGGACGGAGAGACCGCCCCGGCCGCCCGAGAGGAGCCCCCATGACCGCCCAGACCTACATCCCGCCCGCCGCCGAGGACACCGCCGTCTACGGCGCGAACGCCGAGCCGCTGATTCGCCGGCGGCTGCACCGCTCGATCACGGACCGCTGGATCGGCGGCGTGTGCGGCGGCATCGCCGAGACCTACGGTTGGGACCCCGGGCTGGTGCGCCTGGCCTTCGTCGCCTCCGTGCTGCTGCCCGGCCCGCAGGTCATCTTCTACCTGCTCGCCTGGCTGATCATGCCGGAGGACTGAGGTCGGGTCGGCGGCGTCCGGTGCCGTGCGTGGCGAACGGCGACACCCGGTGCCGTGTGCGGCGCACGGCGACACCCGGTGCCGTGTGCGGCGCCGAGTGAGCCAGATCACCGAAAACGCTGCGGTGGTGCACCCTCGCCCGATACCTTGGACCCACACGCGACGCATCCGGTCGCCCCTTGACCGGAGACCGATCCAAGGGAAAGACGGTGAGTGGCCCCATGACGACGATCATCAGCGAGACCGACGGCAACGTGGCCGTGGTGACCATCGACAAGCCGAAGCGGCGCAACGCCCTGACCCACGCCGAGTTCCTGGAGCTCGCGCAGGCGGTCGAGCGGGCGGGTGCCGACGCCGCGGTGCGCGCCGTGGTGCTCACCGGCACCGGCCCCGCGTTCTGCGCGGGCGCCGACGTGGTCGACGGCGCATCCGAGGTCGCCGAGGCGCTCGCCGCAGGGGACGACGCCGACGGCGCCCCGATGGCCAACGCCACCGCGATGATCCGCGCGGTCACCGCTTGCCCGGTGCCCGTCGTCGCCGCCGTCGAGGGCGCGGCCGCCGGCATCGGCGCCTCGCTCGCACTGGCCTGCGACCTCATCGTCGCCGGTGAGAGTGGCTTTTTCACCCTGCCCTTCGGGCGCATCGGCCTGGTGCCCGACGGTGCGGCGTGTCTGACGGTGGCCGCCTCCCTGGGTCGCGCCCGGGCCATGCAGCTCGCGCTGACTCAGTCGCGGCTCCCCGCCGAGGAGGCCGCCGCCGCGGGGCTGGTCGCGGAGGTCGTCGAGGACGGCCGTGCCCTCTCCGCCGCCCGCGAGCTGGTCGCCGGCGTGCTCGCCGGCTCGCCGCGCGAGGCTCTCGCCGAGGTCAAGGCCCTCATCAACGGCGCGACCCTGGCAGGCCTCGACGAGCAGCTGGCCGTGGAGGCGAAGGTCCAGCCGCGCCTTCTGACCTCCGAGGGACACCGCGAGGGCGTGGCGGCCTTCCGCGAGCGCCGCCGCCCCGACTTCGGTTAGGCCCGGCCGACGCCCGGCGCGCGCGGGGCCCGGGCCTCCCCGCGCCACCGGCGCCGGCTCAGCGGTCGCGCAGCTCGTGGCGCAGGATCTTGCCGGAGACCGACTTCGGGATCTGCTCGATGAAGTCGATGCGGCGGATCTTCTTGTAGGGTGCCACCCGCTCGGCGACCCAGTCCTTCAGCTCCTCCTCGCCGAGCTCGTGGCCCTCCTTGACCACGATGAAGGCCCGGGGGACCTCCTCGCCGTCCTCGGGGCGGCGCCACGGCACGACCGCGGAGTCGGCCACCGAGTCGTGGGTCAGCAGCATCGCCTCCAGTTCGGCGGGGGCGACCTGGTAGCCCTTGTACTTGATCAGCTCCTTGGCCCGGTCGACGATGAGGAGCCTGCCGTTGGCGTTGTAGCGGGCGATGTCGCCGGTGCGCAGCCAGCCGTCCGGGGTGCGAGCCCCGGCGGTGGCCTCCTCGTTGTCGTGGTAGCCGAGCATGACCTGCGGCCCGCGGATCCACAGCTCGCCGTCGCGGGAGTGGCCCTCGGGCACGCCTTCGGCCTGCTGGTCGCCGGGCTCGGGCACGGGGATCTCTGCGAGGTCCGGGTCGAGCAGGTCGACCAGCTTGGCCTCGGTGTTGGGCGCCGGCGTGCCGATGGACCCGATGTCGCCCCGGCCGCGCACGTGCGCGGTGGCCAGCGGGCTGGTCTCGGTCATGCCGTAGTCCTGGATGACGTCGCAGCCGATGCGCTTCGCCACGGCGTCGGCCAGCTCCTCGTCGAGCGGCGCCGCCCCGGAGAGCATGAACTCGAGCGAGGAGAGGTCGAACTCGTCGACGGCGGGGTGCTTGGCCAGCCCGACCATGATCGGCGGGGCGACGTAGGTGTACTGCACGCCGCACTTCTGGTGCGCCTCGAGGAAGAGGTGCAGGTCGAACTTCGGCATGGTCAGAAGGTGGCAGCGCGCCGCGACGATGGTGTTGAGCATCGAGTTCATCCCGTAGATGTGGAAGAACGGCAGCGGGCCCATCACGGTCCAGCCCGGGCGCAGGCCGTTCAGGCTCAGCATCGCGACGGTCTGGCGGATGTTCGAGGTCAGGTTGTGGTGGCTCAGCCGCACGCCCTTGGGCCGGCCGGTGGTGCCGGAGGAGTAGGGCAGCGCGGCGAGGTGGGTGAGCGGGTCGATGTCGATTACGGGGGCGGGCCGGCCCTCGGTCAGCAGCGCCTCCAGCCCCTCGGTCGGGTCGTCGAGCGCGACGGTCATCGAGACTCCGGCGCGCTCGGCGCCCTCGGCGCCCGCGGGGCCGAGCTTGTCGATGTAGAAGCAGGCTGCCGGCGCCGGAGTCGCGCAGCTGGAACTCGACGTCCTTGGCGGTGGCCAGCGCGCCGATCGGGGTGATGGTGGCCCCGGCGCGCATGATGCCGTGGAAGGCCAGGGCGTAGGCGATGCCGTTGGGCGCCTGCAGGCCGACGACGTCGCCGACGCCGACCCCGCGGGCGGCCAGGGCGCCGGCGAGTGCCTCGACGCGGTCGCGGAACTCGCCGAGGGTGAGTGTCTGGCCGGTGGCGACGTCGGTGATGGCGGGGTTGTCGCGCTCATCGTCGGCGATGCCCCCGAAGACGAGGTCGAAGACGGTCTCGTCGTCGGGGACGTCGAGGTCGCGGACATTGTCGGTGAGCCACTCGACGGGGCGGACGGTCTGGGACGTGCTCATCGTTGCTCCTTGGGCGCCGGATGCGGTTGCCGGTACGGGGTCAGGGGCGGTCGGGTGAAGGCTCGGGTGCGGGGCGCGGGCTCGGCGGTGCGCGCGGTGTCCGGCGCGCGCTCAGCGGTAGGCGCTGACACCGGTGAGCGCCTTGCCGACGATCAGCGACTGGATGGTGTCGGTGCCCTCGTAGGTGTGCAGCGCCTCGAGATCGGCCATGTGGCGCATGACGTGGTTGTCCAGCAGGATGCCCACGCCGCCGAGCATGTCGCGGGCGTTCGCGGCGATGCGCCGGGCCGCCCGGGTGTTGTGCACCTTGGCCAGGGAGGCCTGCTTGGGCGAGAGGGTGCCGGCCTCCTCGAGGTCGGCCAGGCGCCGGCAGTAGAGCGCCATGGCGACCAGGTCCTGGAGCATGTCGGAGAGGCGCTGCTGGATGATCTGGAAGCCGGCGAGCTCCCGGCCGAACTGCTCGCGCTCCTGGACGTGGGCCAGGGCCTTCTCGAAGCAGTCGAGCGCGATGCCGAGGGCCGCCCAGGCCACCGAGCAGCGGGTGCCGGTCAGCACTCCCGCGGTGTCGCGGAAGCTGCGCGCGCCGGGCAGGCGGGCGGAGTCGGGCACGCGCACGTCGGTCAGCGTGATGAGAGCCTGGGGGATGCCGCGCAGCGAGCCTTTGCCGTTGATGGTTTCGGCGGAGTAGCCCTCGGCGGTCTGGTCGACGAGGAAGCCGCCGACCTCGCCGTCGTCGGTGCGCGCCCAGATGATGGAGACGTCGCCGACGGAGCCGTGGCCGATCCACTTCTTGGCCCCGTTGATCACCCATTCGTCGCCTTCGCGGCACGCGGAGGTCTCCAGGGCCACCGAGTCCGAGCCGTGGTCGGGCTCGGTCAGCGCGAAGGCGCCGAGCTTGTCGCAGGTGGCCATGGCCGGCAGCCACGTCGCCTTCTGCTCCTCGGAGCCGCAGTTGGCGATCGAGCGCATGGCCAGGCCCGCCTGCACGGCGATGGCGGTGGACAGCGAGGCGTCGCAGCGGGCGACCTCCATGACGATCAGGGAGCGCCCGAGCGCGGAGTAGGACGGTTGGCCGGGGATCTCGATGCCGTCGGTCATCAGCCCGGCCGCCGCGGCCTCGCGCACGAGGTCGAGCGGGTAGTCGGCGGTCTCCCAGGCGGCGTTGACGCGGTCGCGGGCCGCGGCGCCGAACTCGGCGGCGCGCCGCCACGCCTCGAGGTCGCCCCCGGTGACGTCCGCGAAGACGTCGTAGAAGTCTGCGGGGCTGGTGATGGGGTTGTCGGCCATGGCTCCTCCGGACGAATGGTCGTTAGTCGCTTACTGTGACCGCCGACACTACCAGCGTTGTCCGGTGGCGCGCGCCATTTCGCACGCGTACGTGACGCGCCGGGGTGGGGCACGCGCGGCGTCGGCAAGCTCCCCGGCGGGGCATGCGCGCCGCCTGATCGGTTCGGCGCGACGAATGACCTGCGCTGCACTAGCGTGACGGGCATGAACGCCCCGCAAAACTTCTCTGAACTCCACACCCACCCGGCCCCGGAGTCGATCCTCGACGCCGCGGCCCGCGAGCTGCCCGACGCCGGCGCGCCCGAGGCCCGTTCGATCCTCTCCGGGCTGGCCTGCCTAAGGCAGCTGCCCCTGCCGACGGCCGCGGTACTCATCGTCCAGGACCCCGACGCCAGCCACGTGCACACCCGGGCGCGGTGGCGGGAGCTGGGGCGCGCGCCATCGCGCGGCGCGCGGCCCTCGGCGCTGCCCGGCCCGCAGGGCTCCGTCGAGCTGGTCTACGACGAGCGCCAGACCACCTCGCTGGGCCAGGGCACCGCGCCGGACACCACGATCGAGCCCGTCGCCGCCGACGCCGCGGTGGACAACCTGATCGCCGGGCTTCCGGGCGTGGGCGTGGCCGCGCGCGAGGACCGCGAGGTCGCGGGGGAGGGGCGGCGCACCGTGCTCGGCCGGCGCCTGGCCGAGCCCGCCTTCGTGCCGGCACGGGCCGGCCACGAGCGCGCCGTGCTCGCCGAGGTCGTGCTCACCGACGCCTGGTTCGGGCTCAGCGCCCGCGAGCAGCTCGCGGACCTGCTGCCCGTCGTCGCCGAGGTGCTCGCCGCCGAGGGCCTGCCGCTCGGCGCGCTGGAGGCCAAGGAGCACGCCGCCGCCGAGCACCGCCTCGACGCCGAGGGCGTGACCAAGGACGAGCGCCGCCACCTGCTGGCCGCCTACCCCCTGATCGAACACCTGCGCTCCCGGGAGATTGACGACGCCGCGCAGCCCGCCGAGGGCGGTTCCGGCACCGAGGCCGCGGACGCCGGCGCGGGCGCCGGCGGGAGCGCAACCGAGGTGGCCGACGCCTCGAGCGCGGGTGCCTCGGCGCGCCTGGCCGGCTGGCTCGCCGCCGCGCGCCTGGGTATGGAGCGCGACTACCCCTCGGAGACGCACACCGCGGACCTGGGCCAGGCGCTGCGGCTGGCCGCGAAGCTCGAGTGCCTCTGCCTGGACTGTTGCGCGCGCTCGGGGGTCGCCTTCCCCGAGGACCGCGGCACCGAGCTGCTCGACTGGTGGCGCCGGCGGGACTAAGCTGGCGGGACTAGCCGGGCGCCCTCCTTTCCGCCCCTCTCCACGCGCACGAAAAACGCCGCAGGCCTTATGACCTGCGGCGTTACCGTGCCCCCGACAGGAGTCGAACCTGCGACCTTCGGTACCGGAAACCGGCGCTCTATCCACTGAGCTACGGGGGCATCCGCCCGGCGGTCAGCCGCCGGGCAACGGGAGACAGTTTAGCACCGCCCGCCCGTGCGGCCTAACCGCGGCTAGTTGACCTGCGGGGCGGAGGGGTCGATGCCCTGGATCTCCGAGGCGGTGGCCTCGCCGGTCTCCAGGTAGTGCATGACCAGCTCGTCGGCGGCCGGGTTGCCGGTGCCGAACTGCCCGTGGCCGGAGCCGCGCACGGTGACGACCTGGCTGTTCATCTGCCCGGCCATGTTGTCGAAGTTGCCGTAGACGGTCTGCGGGTCGCCGGTGGCCTGCAGCTGCAGGGGACGGTGCTGAAGCTTCGAGCCGTCGAGCGGGCGGACCTTCGTGGTCGCCGGCGCCCCGGCGCAGTACGCACCCGATCCGAAGAGCGCGGCCGGGGAGGCGAAGATGTCCCCGGTGACCAGCGAGTACCACAGGGCCTCGGGCCACATGAGCGGGTTGACCGGGGCCTCAGACTCGTTGCAGATCATCACGTTCTGCATGTAGGCGAAGGACTCCTCGACCTCGGCGGCCTCGGCCAGCGCACGGTCCTTGGTCTGCGCGTCCATCTGGTCGGCCGCGCCCGCGGCCTCGGCCGGGTCGAGGGTGCCGTTGATCGTCCGGGCCAGCATGTCCCAGGCGGCCGGGGCGGGCACGAGCAGGCGGGTTGTCAGAAGCAGCTCGGAGGTGGCCTGGTTGGCGCCCGGGTTGGCCGCCTGGGAGGCCAGGCCCTCGAGCTGCACGCGCTGCAGGCCGGCGGCGGTCATCAGGTCCGCGGCGGACTGGCCGGCCCACTCGAAGCCGGCGGGAACGTCGCCGACCTGTGCGGCCGGCGGGGCGACGGTCGGGTTGGTGCCGGCCTCGGCCGTGACAGCCACCGACCAGGCCTGGTAGGCCTTCAGCGGGGTGTCGCCGAGGTGGTAGGTCTCATCGTTGGCGGCGACCCAGCCGAAGAACTCATGCAGCGAGCGCTCGTAGCCGGACTTCTGGCTGACAATCAGCGGAGCCCACATGGTCTCGCGGTTGAAGCCGGAGTCGAGCACCAGCTTGTCCACGCGCTCGGGGTACTTCGAGGCGTAGACGGAGCCGAGCAGCGTGCCGTAGGAGACGCCGACGATGTTGATGCGCTCCTCGCCGAGCGCCGCGCGCACCGCCTCCCAGTCACCGGCGGTGTTCTCGGTGGTCACCTGCTGCGGGAAGCGGGGGGGTGGCCTCGCAGGCGGCGCGCACGGCCCCGCCGGCGTTGACCGTCTGCGCGACCGGGTCCGCCGAGGCGTTCTCGCTGCAGGTCAGCGCCCGGGAGCCGGAGAGCCCGCGCGGCTGGACGGCGACCACGTCGTAGTGCTCGCGCAGCTGGGAGGGCAGGACCATGCCCTGGGTGGAGCCGTAGGCGCCCATGGCGTCCACGCCCGGGCCACCGGGGTTGGTGAAGACGGTGCCGCGCTTCTCGCCGCCGGCGGGCAGGCGCACGAGGCTGACCTGCATCTTCTCCCCGCCGGGGTTGGCGTGGTCGACGGGCACCTCGACGGTGCCGCACTCGGCGCCGGGCTGGTCGACGCGCACGGGGCACTCGCCCCAGTTCGCGCCGGCGGTCTGGGCGCCGGCGGGCGAGGCGGCGACGGTGAGGGTGGTGGCACTGAGCGCCGCCGCGGCGACCGCGGCGGCGCTGCGCAGAATGTTCTTCACAGGGGCTCCTTTCGGGTCCCCATGAAGGTATCAACTAGACGTTATCGGTGCCGGGCTCAGGTGTGAGCCGGGGGTGCACCGTCACCGCGGTGGCCTTGACCAGGCAGTCGACCGCGACGCCGGACTCCAGGCCCAGCTCGACGGCCGCGGCTGTGGTGACCGGGGTGGTCAGCTGCACGCCCTCGGCGAGGCCCACGGTGACGATAACGTTGGCGCCCGCGCCGGCGTCGGCCGGGGTGGAGTCGAGCGTGAGCACGGTGCCGGACCAGCGGTTGCGCGCCGAGAGCACCTCGGGGGCCCGATTGCCGACGTCCCGTCGCCCGGCCTCGCCGGTCCCGTCACCGTCGGCGCCCGCACCGGCGCCCACGTCGGCGGCGCCCGCGCTCCGCACGAGCGTGACCGCCGTCGGGGCGAAGGTCACCACGGCCGGCGTGCCGGGGGCTGTGCCCCCGGCCGGGACCGGGGCGTCCTCGGACGGCGAGCCCACGACTTCCTGGCCGGCGACGTCGACGGTGACCGACGCGGCGTCGGAAATTGTCACCGTGCCCTCGAGGCGGTTGACGCCGGCCAGGCGCGCGGCGAAGTCCGTGGGCGGCAGGGCGAAGAGCTCGCCGGTGGGTACCTCGGCGACGGTGCGCCCGGACTGCATCACGGCCACGCGCTCGGAGAGCCCGGCCAGGTCGACGGGGTCGTGGGTGACCATGATCGTGGTGCGGTCACCGCCGGTGGCGCGCAGCAGGCGGCGCCAGCGGGCGGTGGAGTCGACGTCGATGGCGGCCATCGGCTCGTCGAGGATGAGCACGCCGGGGCGCGCGCCGAGGGCGCGGACCAGGGCGACCTGCGCGGCCTGCCCGCCGGAGAGCGCCGGCACCGGGGTGTCGGCCAGGTCCGCCAGCCCGGCGGCCTCGAGCAGCTCGCCGGAGAGCTCCTTGTCGCGGGTGGCCATGGTGACCGCCTGGCGCACCGTGGCGGTGCGCGGCAGGCCGGGCCGCTGGGTCAGCAGCACGATGCCGCGGCGCTGGGCGGGCACGAAGTCGCCGCGGGCGGGCCCGTCGACAAGCTCGCCGTCGACGCGGACCTCGGCGCCGCGCAGGCGCCCGGCGATCAGCCCCGCCAGGGTGGTCTTGCCCGAGCCGTTCGGCCCGATCAGCGCGGTGATGGTGCCGGCGGGGAAGTGGGTGGTCTCCCCGCGGGTGGTGATCTCCACGCCGGTGCCGCCGGAGGCCGGCCGGGTCAGCTCGCGCATGCGCCCGGTGTCCAGGGCGGTGATCGTCGCCGGGCGCGGGGTGTGCTCGCGGGCGAAGAGCGTGGGCAGCATCGCGGCGAGGAACACGAGCACGGCGAGGATGATCAGCACCGCGGCCAGCACGTAGGCGCGATCCTGGTCGATCTCGCGCTCGAGGTAGATGCCGATGGGCATGGTGCGCGTCTCGCCGGGCATGGAGCCCGCGAAGGTCAGCGTGGTGCCGAACTCGCCGAGCGAGCGGGCGAAGGCGAGCCCCGCGCCCGTTGCCACGGCCGGCGCGATGGCCGGCAGCGTGATGCGGGTGAGAATCTCGCGCGGGCGCATGCCCACGCCGGCGGCTGAGGCGAGGATCTCGCGGTCGATCTGGCGCAGCGCCGAGTCGACGGAGACGATCACGAAGGGCAGCGCGACGAAGGTGTGGGCGAGCACCACGCCGGGGAAGGCGAAGGCGAACTGGATGCCCAGGGCGTCGAGCACCGGGGCGAGCAGCCCGTGCCGGCCCACCGCGGCCGTCAGCGCCAGGCCCGCGACCACCGGCGGCATCGCCAGCGGCAGCATGACCAGCAGGCGCACCACACGCGCGCCGAAGCGTTCGGAGGACGAGATCCACACCGCCAGCGGCACGCCGAGCAGCACCGTGATCACGGTGGCCTGCACGGCGGCGTAGATCGTCACGGCGAGCAGCTCGCGGGTGTCGTCCTCCTGGAGGACGGGCCAGAACTGCGACCAGTCCACGCGCACGCCGAGGGCGAGCACAGGGCCGACGATGACGACGACGCCGATGACGGCGACCAGAAGCAGGGCAACCGGCACCCGGGCGCCTGCGGGCCCGGGGGGCGGTTGCTCAGTGGGAGTGCGTGTCACGCGCACCTCTTACTCGGAGACGGGGGTGAAGCCGTACTTCTCCCAGGTCTCGGGAAATTCCTTGGAGGTCAGCAGCTCGATGAGCTCGCGGGCGGCCTCCGGGTTCTCGGAGTTGGTGGTCACCGCGGCGTAGAGGGAGTTGACGTGGTCCTCGGCCTTGGGGATCTCGATGACCTCGACGTCGTCGCCGGCGGCCTGCGCGTCGGTGCGGTAGACCCAGCCGGCGTCGGCCTCACCGGAGGTCACCTTGCCCAGCACGTCGGAGACGGACTGCTCGAGCGAGACGGCCTCGATGTCGATGCCCAGGTCGTCCTGGATGGACTTCGAGACGTTGCCGCAGGGGACCTGCTCGTCGCACAGGACGACGTTCTTGCCGGCCATGGAGCCGTCGTCGACGCCGGTGATGTCGCCGGGGTTGCCCTTCGGCACGACCATGACCATGGAGTTCTGCGCGATCTCGACCGGGTCGGAGGCCACGGAGGCGTCGACGGCCTTGTCCATGTTTTTCTTGTCGGCGGAGATGAAGACGTCACCGGGGTGGCCGTCCTGCAGCTGCTGGACCAGGCCGGAGGAGCCGCCGTTGATGAACTCGAGGTTCAGCGGGGTGTCCAGCTCGGCGGTCTGGGCGTCGAGGTCGTCGTTGAGGACGCGGGTCGAGGCGGCGGCGAGCACGGTCAGGTCGACGGCCACGTTCTGGTCGGAGGCGGCCTGGGACTCGGTGTTGGAGCCGGCGGCGGAGCTCGAGGTGGCCTCGGCGGAGGAGTCGTTCTCGTTGGACGGCGAGCAGCCGGCCAGGACGATCGCCGCGGCGGAGACGACGGAGATTGCTGCGAGGGTCTTCTTCACGGGAAAAGCTTCCTTTCAGCGCGATTCCGGTATGCGGGCACCAGTATGACAGCTCTTGTCGGCGCTGTTCAGACACGATGAACCCGATTCTGGCGGGGTTATTCGTGGCTGGTACTTCGATTGACGACGTCCCGTCGGCCCGCGCCGGCGCCGCGTGGCGCCGTCGGCGCAGCTCACCGTGCACGGGTGGGGCCGTGTAAAAGGACCGCCCGGACGGGGGTGTACATCCGTACACTTCCCGGATCCGGGCGGTCACGGGGGAGGGGTTCGGGGGTGGACCTTTAGGCCCCCGACCACTTGGCCTCGTCGTCGAGCTGCTTCTTGTTGGAGCGCACCGGCTCCCAGGCCACCGAGGCGCGCAGCGGCTGGGTGGTGATGTCACGGGAGCGGTAGACGACGTAGGGGCGGGTCAGGTAGCCGATCGGGGCGGAGAAGGCGTGCACCAGGCGGGTGAATGGCCAGGCCGCCAGCAGGGTCAGGCCGGCGGTGACGTGGACCTTGAATTGCCAGGGCACGTCGGCCATCAGCTCGGGCTGCGGGTTGAAGATGAGCAGCTGGCGGATCCACGGCGAGATCGTCTCGCGGTAGTCGTAGCCGTGCGGGCCGCCGAAGACCTGCAGCGAGACGGTGGCCACGGCGCCGGAGAACAGCGCCAGGCCCAGGATGACGTACATGACCTTGTCCGAGGTCGAGGTCGCCAAAAAGACGCTGCGCTTGACCACGCGGCGGTAGATCAGGCCGAGGAAGCCGACGATGACCATCGCGGCGGCGATCGTGCCGGGGATCGTGGCGATCAGGTGGTAGGCGCCGTCGGAGATCCCGATGGCCCGGGTGAAGGACTTGGGGAAGGCCAGGCCCATCACGTGGCCGAGGAAGACGAAGACGATGCCCCAGTGGAACAGCGGCGAGGTGATGCGCAGCAGGCGGGACTCGTAGATCTGGGAGGAGTGGCTCGTCCAGCCGAACTGGTCGTAGCGCCACCGCCAGATCAGGCCGACCACGAAGGCGGCGATGGCCAGCCAGGGGTAGGCCACCCACAGGAAGAGTTCGAAGGTGTCCATGGTGTCAGTGCCTCTCCATCGGGTTCGCGGGGGACTGTGCGGGGGATTGTGCGGTCGAGGTTCTCATCGGGTACCGGCCCCCGGGAACGGCAGCGGGGTCTCGATGCCGACCATTTCGGCCGGGGGACCGGAACGGATCAGGTCGAGGTAGCGCTCGCGGGTGTCCTCGTCGATCTCCGGCAGCGCGGCGCACACCGCGCGCACCAGGTGCGCGTAGGGCGAGTCCTGGTGCTCGAGGGCGGTGCGCAGTACCTCGATCCCCTCGCGGTGGGCCGCGAGGATCTCGAGGGCGTCGGCGTGGCCGGGGCCGTCCGCGCGGGCGGCGGCCTCGAGGACCACGCAGATGTGGTCGGGCAGCTCCTCGCGGACCTGCTCGACGCCGAGGGCCTTCAGCTGCTGCTTGAAGGCGACGATCGCCGAGCCGCGCTGGCGGGTGTCGCCGACGGCGTAGTAGGACAGGTACAGCGCGCAGCGGCGGCGCTGGTCGAAGGTCTCCACGTAGTGGATCTCCATGCCGCGCCGGCCGCGCTCGCGTGCGACGGCGAGGAACGCTCCGAGCTCGGCCACGACGGCGTCGGGAAGCTCGTCGAGCGCGGACTCGGTGGCGTCGAGGACGGCGGTGAAGTTCTCGCCGGGGTAGTCCAGCAGCACGGAGACGGCCATGAACAGCGTGCGCCGCTGCGCCTCGGTCATCTCGACGGCCGGAACCACGGTCTGCGGGGCCTGGCCGGCGAAGGTTCTGCGGTTCACTTTTCTCACCTGCCCTGCGGGAACATCGCGTCGGGGCGCTCGCCGGGGGCCCAGCTGGCCAGCGGGACCTGCGGGGCGTTGCCCGGCCGGCAGGACTCCGGCGCGCCGAGGCCGGCGCCCGGGTCGGCGTCGCCGAAGGGGTCGAGCGAGGTGATCCCGCGCGGCGACTCCGGGGAGGCGGTCGGGATGACGTAGCGGTCGTCGTACTTGGCGATGGCCAGCAGGCGGTACATCTTCTCGATCTCCTTGCCCGTCATGCCGACGGACGCGGCGATATCCTCGTTCGGCTCGCCGCCGAGGTTGATGTCGCGCATGTAGGAGCGCATCGCGGTCAGGCGGCGCAGCGAGAGCTCCACCGGGGCGGTGTCGCCGGCGGTGAACAGGCCCGCCAGGTACTCCAGAGGGATGCGCATCGTCGACAGCGCGGTGAGCAGCACCTTGTGGTCCTCGCCGTCGTTGCCCGAGGCGGTCACCTGGTCGACGACCGGCGACAGCGGCGGGATGTACCAGACCATCGGCAGGGTGCGGAACTCCGGGTGCAGCGGCAGGGCCAGCCCGTAGCGGAAGATCAGGTCGTAGATAGGCGACTCCTGGGCGGCGGTGATCCAGGACGGCGGGATGCCCTCCTCGTACGCCGCGGCCACCACGCGCTCGTCGTGCGGGTCCAGGAAGAGCGACTTCTGCGCCTCGAAGAGGTCCTGCGGGTCCTTGGTGGCGGCGGCCTCGGCGACGCGGTCGGCGTCGTAGAGCAGCACGCCCAGGTAGCGCAGGCGGCCCACGCAGGTCTCCGAGCACACGGTCGGCTGGCCGACCTCGAGGCGCGGGTAGCACAGCGTGCACTTCTCGGCCTTGCCGGTCTTGTGGTTGAAGTAGACCTTCTTGTACGGGCAGCCGGAGACGCACATGCGCCAGCCGCGGCAGCGGTCCTGGTCGACGAGGACGATGCCGTCCTCGGTGCGCTTGTACATCGCGCCCGAGGGGCACGAGGAGACACATGTCGGGTTCAGGCAGTGCTCACAGATGCGCGGCAGATAGAACATGAAGGAGTCCTCGATGTCCTTCTTGACCGTCAGGTTCATCTGGTGGAGCACCGGGTCGTCGTCGAGGGTGGCCGTCGAGCCGCCCAGGTTGTCGTCCCAGTTGGAGGACCACTCGATCTTGTCGATCGGCCGGCCGTCGAGCTGGGAGACCGGGCGGGCCGTCGGCTGGGTGCGCTGGCCGGCCGGGGCCTGGAGCAGCTTGTCGTACTCGTAGGTCCACGGCTCGTAGTAGCCCTCGATCGTGGGCAGGTTCGGGTTGTGGAAGATGGTCAGCAGCTTCTTGAGCCGGCCGCCGGAGCGCGGCTTGAGCTTGCCCGAGGAGGTGCGCTCCCAGCCGCCCTCCCAGCGGTCCTGGTCCTCCCAGCCGCGCGGGTAGCCCACGCCCGGCCGGGTCTCGACGTTGTTGAACCAGATGTACTCGGTGCCCTCACGGTTGGTCCAGGCCTGCTTGCAGGTCACGGAGCAGGTGTGGCAGCCGATGCACTTGTCCAGGTTCATCACCATGGCGATCTGTGCCATGACCTTCATCAGTACTCAACCTCCTGGGAGCGGCGACGGATGCGGGTGACCTCGTCGCGGTTGTTTCCGGTGGGCCCGATGTAGTTGAAGCCGTAGGTCAGGTGCCCGTAACCGCCGGCGACGTGGATGGGTTTGATCATGATGCGGGTCAGCGAGTTGTGCGTGCCGCCGCGGCGGCCGGTGCGCTCGTTGACCGGGGTGCCCGTGGTGCGCTCCTGGGCGTGGTTCATGTAGACCGTGCCCGCCGGGATGCGGTGGGAGACGATCGCGCGGGCGGAGACGACACCGTTGCGGTTGTAGGCCTCGATCCAGTCGTTGTCCTTGACCCCGATGCGCTCGGCGTCGACGTTGGACATCCAGATGACCTGCCCGCCGCGCGAGATCGACAGCACGTGCAGGTTGTCGTAGTACTGCGAGTGGATCGACCACTTGTTGTGCGGGGTCAGGTAGCGCACGGTGACCTCGGGGCCGCCGTCGGGGCCGGTGCCGGCCTCGCCGGGGCCGATCTCGCCGTTGATGTGCACGTGGTCGAAGGGCGGCCGGTAGATCGGCAGCGCCTCGCCGTAGTCCTGGAACCAGTCGTGGTCCAGGTAGTAGTGCATGCGCCCGGAGAGGGTGTGCCAGGGCTTGGCGTACTCGAGGTTGAGCGAGAAGGCGGTGTAGCGCCGCCCGTCCTTCTTCGAGCCGGTCCACTCCGGCGAGGAGATGACCTCGGCGGGGCGCTCCTTGATCATGTCCCAGTTGATGTGGGACTCCGAGACGCCGGCGACCTCGACGGTCATGTCGGTGCCGACGCGTTCGCCCTGGTTGCGGAAGCCCTCGAGGGCGACCTCGCCGTTGGAGACACCCGACAGGTGCAGGATCGCCTCGATGGCCTTGGTGGCGGTGTCCAGCAGCGGGCGCTCGCCGGCCGAGGCGGTCTCCGAGGTCGAGTTGATCAGCTTGAGCTCCTCGACCTGTTTGGCCACGTTATAGGACGTGCCGTGCACGCCCGTGCCGAGCTTGCCGGTCAGCGGGCCCAGGTGGGTCCACTTCTCGTGGATCTTGGTGTAGTCGCGCTCGACGGGCACCAGCTTGGCCATCGTCTTGCCCGGGATGAGGCCGGTCTCCTCGAGGTCCGGCACCACGCCGTGGGCGTTGGCCAGCTCGTCGGGGGAGTCGTGGCCCAACGGGGCGGTGACGACGTCGCGCTGGGTGCCCAGCCAGTTGACGGCCATCCCGGAGAACGCCTTGGCCAGGTCGCGGAAGACCTCGAAGTCGCTGCGCGCCTCCCACGGCGGGTTGATCGCCGCGTTGAAGGAGTGGATGAACGGGTGCATGTCCGTGCTGGACAGGTCGTTCTTCTCGTACCACGTCGCCGCCGGCAGGACGATGTCGGAGACCAGCGTCGTCGAGGTGGTGCGGAAGTCCGTGGTCATCATCAGGTCGAGCTTGCCGTTGGGCGCCTCGTCCTGCCAGCGGATCGTCGTGGGGCGCTCGTCGGGGCCGAGCTCCTCGGCGGTGGCGTCGGAGTCCACGCCGAGCATGTGGCGCAGGAAGAACTCGGTGCCCTTGGCCGATGAGCCCATCAGGTTGGTGCGCCAGTTGAGCAGGATGCGCGGGAAGTTGACCGGGTTGTCCGGGTCCTGGCAGGCGAACTCCATCTCGCCGGACTCGAGCTGGCTGACGATGTAGTCCTTGACGTCCATGCCCGCGGCCTCGGCGTCGTCGGCCAAGGTCAGCGGGTTGCGGTTGAACTGCGGGTAGCTCGGCATCCAGCCGCGGCGCATCGACTCGACCAGGGTGTCCGAGGTCAGTTTCTCGCCGACGGTGCCGTGGGCGGCCAGCGGGGAGGCCAGGCGGTCGGCCCGGGTGGAGTCGTAGCGCCACTGCGAGGTGGTCATGTAGTAGAAGCCGGTGGTGATCATCTGCCGCGGCGGGCGCGACCAGTCCAGGCCGAAGGCGTACTGCGACCAGCCGTTCATCGGGCGCAGCTTCTCCTGGCCGACGTAGTGGGCCCAGCCGCCGCCGTTGACGCCCTGGGTGCCGCACATCGAGGTCAGCGCCAGGAAGGTGCGGTAGTGGCTGTCGGCGTTGAAGTAGTGGTTGACGCCGGCGCCCATGATGATCTGGGAGCGGCCCTTGGAGTCCACCGCGTTCTGGGCGAACTCGCGGGCGACACGGATGGCACCCGCGGCGGGCACGCCGGTGAGCTCCTCGGCCCAGGCCGGGGTGCCCACCTCGTCGGCGTCGTCGTAGCCGGTCGGCCACTGGCCGGGCAGCTCCAGGCCGTCGCGGCGCACGCCGTAGTGGGCGAGCATGAGGTCGTAGACGGTGGTGACCAGGCGGCCGGCGACCCGGCGCACGGGCACACCGCGGTGGACCACGCCGGCGCCCACCGGGCCCTCGGTGGAGTCCGAGGCCGGCAGGTCGAAGCGGGGCAGCAGCAGCTCGGCGGTGCCGGAGAACTCGTCGCCCGCCTCGACGTCGGCGACGGACATGACCGGGTCCACGCCGTCGAGGCGCAGGTTCCACTTGCCCTTGCCGTCCTCGCCGTAGCGGTCGGCGATGGTGCCGCCGGGGTCGACCGCCGAGCCGTCGGCCTGCATCACCAGCAGACGGTGAGTGCTGTTCGCACTGTCGCGCAGCGCGGCGTCGTCAAGCTCGGAGGCGGTCAGGAAGTTGCCCGGGGTGTAGGCGCCGTCGCCGTGGTCGTCGAGCTCGACGAGGAACGGCGCGTCGGTGTAGCGGCGCATGTAGTCCAGGAAGTACGGCTCGCGCCGGCCGACGTGGAACTCGTTGAGGATGACGTGGCCCATGGCGAAGGCCAGGGCGCCGTCGGTGCCGGGGTTGATGCGCAGCCACTCGTCGGCGAACTTGGTGTTGTCGGCGAAGTCGGGGGAGACCACGACGACCTTGGTGCCCTTGTAGCGGGCCTCGACCATGAAGTGCGAGTCCGGGGTGCGGGTCACCGGGATGTTGGAGCCCCACATCATCAGGTAGCTGGAGTTGTACCAGTCGCCGGACTCGGGCACGTCGGTCTGGTCGCCGAAGGTCTGCGGGCTGGCCGGCGGCAGGTCCGCGTACCAGTCGTAGAAGGACAGCGCCACGCCGCCGATCAGCTCCAGGAAGCGGGTGCCGGCGCCGTAGGAGACCTGCGACATTGCGGGGATGACGGTGAAGCCGGCGATGCGGTCCGGGCCCCACTGGCGGATGGTGTAGACGTTCGCGGCGGCGGCCATCTCGATGGCCTCCTCGTAGGAGACGCGGATCAGGCCGCCCTTGCCGCGCTGGGAGACGTAGGCGGCGCGCTTGTCCGGGTCCTGCTGGATCTCGCGCCAGGCGAGCACGGGGTCGCCCAGGCGCTCCTTGGCCTCGCGGTACATGTCGACGAGCACGCCGCGGGCGTAGGCGTGGCGGATGCGCGTCGGCGAGTAGGTGTACCAGGAGAAGGAGGCGCCACGCGGGCAGCCGCGCGGCTCGTAGTCCGGCATCTCGGAGCCGGTGGTGGGGTAGTCCACCGCCTGCGACTCCCAGGTGATCACGCCGTCCTTGACGTAGACCTTCCAGGAGCAGGAACCGGTGCAGTTGACGCCGTGGGTGGAGCGGACCATCTTGTCGAAGGCCCAGCGGTTGCGGTAGAAGACGTCGGCCTGGCGGCCCCCGGAGAGGAAGAGCTGCTGGCCGTGCGAGCCGGTGGTGCCCTTGCGCACGAAGCTGCCCAGCTTGAACAGCGGGTTCGCGTCGTCCGGTCGGGACTGTTTGGTGGAGGTGTTCATGACTTCCTTGAGCGGTCTCGGGGATTTCCGGTGCAGTGGGTGCCGGTGAGGTCAGCCCGGGAACGGGGCGTTCGGGCGGGCGTAGTAGATCCAGACCAGGGTGGTGGCGATGATGAAGAAGACCACGCAGCCCCAGAAGAAGCCGGGCGCGCCGACCGAGGAGATGAGCATGCCGGCGATGAAGGGGCCGAAGGCGGCGATCGCGCCGGTCCAGCCGATCACGCCGCCGGACTGGCGGGGCGGGAGGATCATCGGCATCTGCTTGAACGTGCCGGCGTTGGCGAAGCCGGAGAAGAAGAACATGCCGAGCATGAAGCCGAGGAACCACCAGAACTGGTCCGGGTGGGACGGGTTGAGGAAGAGCGCGGCCCCGGCGGTGCACACGGTCATGCCGACGCCGCCGATGAAGGTCCAGATCGCGCCGCCGAACTTGTCGCACAGCGGGCCCCACAGGGCGCGCACGCCGGCGCCGATGAGCGGCCCGAGGAAGGCGAAGCTCGCGCCGGCCGGCAGGGTGGCCGGGTCGAAGGTCTCGGCGAAGGCGGACTCACGGCCGTAGATGTTGTTGATCAGCAGGCCGAACTGGGCGGAGAAGCCGGAGAAGGCGCCGAAGGCCATCAGGTAGGCGATGGTGAGGATCCAGGTGTTCTTGTTGCCGAAGATGTCGATCTGCTGGCGGAAGTTCGCCTTGACCGGCACGTCCTTGAGCAGGGTCCAGGACAGGACGGCGGCGATGATCGCCCACGGGATGAAGACGGCCGCGGCGTTGTGCACGTAGATGGTGCCGCCGTCGCTGTTGTTGGTCTGCGGGGCGACGAAGGACAGGCCCAGCAGTCCGAAGCCCATGACCCAGGGGCCGACGAACTGGATCAGCGACATGCCCAGGTTGCCGATGCCGGCCTGCAGGCCGAGCGCGGTGCCGGAGAGGCGCTTCGGGAAGAAGTATCCGGTCGAGGGCATGAAGCCGGAGAAGACGCCGCCGCCGATGCCGGCGAGGAAGGCCAGCACGAGCAGCCACCAGAACGGGGTGGAGGTGTCGCGCACGGCGAAGAACCAGCCGAACATTGGGATCAGGAACAGCAGCGAGGACATCGTCACGAGCTTGCGGGTGCCGATGACCGGCGGCAGGAACATGAACACCAGGCGGAACAGGCCGCAGGCCAGGCCCGGGATGGCGGTCAGCCAGTACAGCTGCCCCTTGGTCAGGTCGAAGCCGATGTCGTTGAGCACCGGTGCGATCGCGGAGACCAGGTACCAGGTGCAGAAGCCGATCGTCAGCGCGAAGGTGGACACCCACAGCGTGCGCCAGGCGATCTTCGAGTCCCAGGTCTCCTCGTTCTCGGGATTCCAGTTCTCGAGCACCCGGCCGTCGGTGCGGAGTTCAGTTGCCATTCGATTCACCTTGTCTGCAAGAAAGTGTGAAGGGGATTCACCGAAACCCCGGCGCAATATTGAACTGCTCCCCATTAGTTGGACTGAGAAATCAGTTACCGACTAGTGGGGAGTAGTTTTCTTTGAGAGCACGAAGT
>NZ_JASODI010000020.1 GCF_030211955.1 Corynebacterium frankenforstense
TGCGGGCCACTCGGGCGATCTTCTGGGCGTCCATGGGCAGCACACCTAAGTCGGTGAGTTGGTGTTTGCTCATGCCTCGGGCGGCTTCGGCGAGGTCTATGCCTTGCCGGGTGACCGTGATGAGTTGGTCGAGCAGGTTCATGGGCCCCAGCATGACGGGCGCACAAACGGTGCGCGAGGGGACTGCGTCCTGCTTGTGGAGTGCGGGGCGCGGTCCACAGGAGGCCTTGCAGGCCGCCGCACGGGGTTACCTATTTCTGGTACAGGGCGCGGGGAGGGGCCTACTTCTGCTAGTGGTCAGGGAAGACGGAGGATTGTCCGCACACAGCAGCTGGCGCAGCGTAGGGGAGTAGGGGATCAGAGCGGGCGTCACCGGGGCGCGGGAGTGCAACGACCGCGCCCGCACCCACCCGGACGGAACCGCCGAGGGACGCGACGGGACGTCGGCAATCGGGGCTCAGCGCCCGGCGAGCTCCTCGCGGATCCACTCCTTGCGCTGCTTCCCGCGCTCGTGGCGGGCGGCGACGGCCTGCGTGGCCTCGACGCGCATGCGCGGGAAGATCAGCATCGACAGCGGGAACGCCACCAGCAGCGCCAGCAGCGCCGACATCACCAGCGGCACGGGCGCCCCGATCAGCCACGCCGCGAGCTGGATGACCACCGTCAGCGCCAGGAACAGCCCGAGTCGCGCCAGCCCCATCGTCCCGATGACGCTCGTGCCGCTGGTCGGCGCGCTCGTCACCGGCCACGGCCCCGGAGACATCGGCGACTTCTTCGCCGAGGGCCTCGACTCGGTGATGAACGTCGTCGTGATGTTCATCTTCGCGATCATCTTCTTCGGCATCCTCCAGGACGTCGGCCCGTTCACCCCGGTGATCAAGGCGCTCATCCGCGCCCCCGCGGCAACGTCGTCGCCGTGACCACCGGCACCGCCGCCATCGGCATCGTCGCCCACCTCGACGGCTCCGGCTCCACGACCTTCCTGCTGACCATCCCCGCGCTGCTGCCGCTCTACCGCGCGCTCGGCATCTCCCGCTACATCCTGATCACCATCGTCATCGTCGCCCTGGCCGCCTCCGTGATGAACATGGTGCCGTGGGCCGGCCCGCTCGGCCGCGCCGGCGCCGTCATCGCCCAGGAACCCAGCGACATCTGGCTGCGGCTGCTGCCCATCCAGGGCGTGGCGGTCGTGCTCGTGCTCGTCGTCGCCGCCGGGCTCGGCCTGCAGCGGCGCCGCCGCATCGCCGCCCGCGGCGCCGCCACCGCCGACGTCGAGGCCTCCCAGGCCCAGCAGGACGAGGAGCGCCGCGAGGAGGGCTACAGCTACCGCACCGGCACGGCCTGCACCGTCGCCAACGTCGCCGTCGTGCTCGTCGCCCTGGTCATCCTGCTCGCCGGCCTCCTGCCGCCCGCCCCGACCTTCCTCATCGCCACCACCCTGGCGCTGCTGATCAACTTCCCCGACTCCCACTCCCAGTCCAAGGTCCTGCGCCGCCACGCGCCCAACGCCCTGTCGATGGCCGGCATCATCATCGCCGCCGCCATGTTCCTCGGCGTGCTCAACGAGACCGGCATGCTCGAGCAGATCGCCCTGAGCCTCGTCTCGGTGCTGCCGGCCGCCGTCGGGCCGTACCTGCACGTCATCGTCCGCCTCCTCGGCGTGCCGCTGAACCTGCTGACCTCCACCGACGCCTACTACTTCTCCGTGCTGCCCATCGTCCAGGAGACCGCCGCCAGCTTCGGCGTCTCCGGCATGGCCACGGCGCTGGCGCTGATCATCGGCAACGTCATCGGCACCTTCGTCTCGCCGTTCTCGCCGGCGCTGTGGCTCGCGCTCGGTCTGGCCGGCGGCGCGAACATGGGCCGCTACATCAAGCTCGCCGTCCCGATCGCCTGGGCGTTCTCCGCCGCGCTGGTGCTCGCCGCGTTCGCCTTCAGCATGCTGGGCTGACCGCGCGTGATTGCCGACGCCCCGTGTGCCACCATGGTGCCCATGAAGGACGCCGCCGCGCGGGGCATGAACCCCGTATCCCCGAAGCTGACCCGGGCGCGCTACCTCGGCCGCATGCCGTGGCTGGTCGTGCCGCTCATCGTCTTCGTCGTGCTCGGGGTGGTCGTCTCGCCGTGGTGGTGGATCGGCGCGGGCGTCTTCGCCGCACTGACCGTCTGGCAGGCCTGGATCATCCCCGCGCAGGTGCGCCTGCTCGGCTGGCTCGAGACCGACGACGAGCTGCTGATCACCAAGGGCCGCATGTGGCACACGTTCACCGTCGTGCCGTACGGGCGCATCCAGTACGTCGACGTGACCAACGGGCCGATCGAGCGCTGGCTGGGCATGAAGACCGTCACGCTGAACACGGCGTCCTCGACCTCCGACGCCACAGTCGAGGGGCTGCCCGCCGCCGAGGCCGACGCCCTGCGCGAGCGCCTGGCCGTCAAGGCGCGCGAGAGGATGAGCGGCCTGTGAGCGCACGTCACGCCCGCGACGCACACGACGACGCGGCAGACGACGAGGCGCCCGGCACCGACGCCGACGCCGGCTGGCACCGCGTCCACCGCGCTACGCCGCTGCTGCGCGCCTGGACCGCGCTGCTCGCCTTGGCCGCCGCGGTGGCCGTCAACGTCGAGGCCTCCGTCTACGTCGCGCTGTGGGGCCTGCTCCACGGCGGCCCCTGGTGGATCCTGCCGGCGGCGCTTGGCGCGGTCGTGGTGGTCTGCGGGCTGATCTGGCTGGTCTCGGGAATCTGGTGGCGCGCGACGGGCTACCGCATCACCGACGAGGAGGTCGAGCTGCGCCGCGGCGTGCTCAACCGGCAGCTGCGCACCGCGCGTTTCGACCGCGTCCAGGCCGTCGACGTCGCCGAGCCGCTCATCCCGCGCCTCTTCGGCCTCGCCTCGGTCAAGGTCGAGACCGCCGGCGGCACCGACTCGCACATCGACATCCTCTACCTGCCGCGCACGGTCGCCGAGGAGCTGCGCCGCGACCTCCTGGCGCGGGTGCGCGGCGGCTCAATTGCCGACGTCCCGTCCCACCCCTCCGGTGGTTCCCTCACCGATGCGCGGCCAGCCGGCGCACCGGTTGGGCCCGGCGCGGCGAGTGCCGCAAGCTCTGGGAACCGCGACCGGGGCGCGGACACGAGCGCATCCGCCGGCTGGGCGGGGCAGGGGAGCGGTGCCGTCGCGCCGGCCGGGCCGGTCGACGAGGACCGGCTGCGCGGGCTCGTCGACGAGATCCCCGCGCGGCGTGCGCTGGGCGCCGCCGCGCTGTCGACCAACACGGTCGTCGGCGTGGTCGCCACGGTCCTGCTGGTCGCCACCCCGATCGCGAACGCCACGGTCATCGGCGTGCTGCTCGCCGTGATCCCGTCGGTGTGGCGTGTGCTCAACACCTCGTGGCTGTTCACCGCCAAGATCGACGACGCCGACCGCGTCCTCCACCTCAACTACGGCCTGACCGAGCGCCGCCGCCAGGCGGTGCCGCTCGACCGGGTGCACGCGGTGAAGGTCTCCCAGACCCCGCTGTGGCGCCTGGTCGGCTGGTGGCGGGTCCAGGTCAGCGTCGCCGGCTACGGCGGCCCGCTGAACTCCAAGGCGGAGTCGACCTCGACCGTGCTGCCGGTCGGCTCCCGGGAGACCGCGCTGGCCGTCTTCGCCGAGATCACCGGCATGGACCCCGAGACGATCGAGCGGGTCGCCGCCCCCGAGGGCCACGGCGAGCCACAGTTCACCAGCCCCGCGATCGCCCGGTGGGTCTCGCCGATCGACCGCCGGCGGCAGTCCGTCACCCTCGCCGAGGGCCGCGTGATCACCCACCACGGCCGCGTCGGCCGCACCGTCGAGACGATCGAGACGGCCCACATCCAGGAGCTCTCGCTGACCCACGGGCCCATCCAGCGCCTGCTGGGCCTGGCCACCGTGCGCCTCGACCTCGTGCCCGGGCCGGTCTACATGAAGGGCCGCGATCTGGCGCACGCGGACGCGGAGGCGCTCGTCGAGAAGCTCCGCGACCGCCGGCTGCCCGCGCTTACCGGCACGGGCCAGCCGGGCCAGCCGGGCCAGCGGATCTGACGCCCGGCGGCGCGGGGTGGGGGCACCGGTGTCACGCCCGAAACGGGCAGCCCGCCGGGCGCCAGCCGGCCTCGCGGCCTGGCCGGGTCTCCCGCGTCGCGTCGGAGTGGCCCCGGCCCATCGGGCTCTACACGGCGCCGGGGAAGCCGAGCTGCCGCCAGGCCTCGAAGACCGCCACGGCCGCCGAGTTCGACAGGTTCATCGACCGCCGCGCCGGCAGCATCGGGATGCGCAGCCGCGCGGTCACCCGCGGGTGCGCCATGTGCTCCTCGGGAAGCCCGGTCGGCTCCGTACCGAAGAGCAGCGCGTCGCCCGGCCGGTACTCCACCGTGTCGAACCACGTCGAGGCGTGCCCGGTGAAGGCGAAGACCCGCGCGCCCGGGATGTCGGCCAGGCAGGCGTCGAGCTCGGGGTGGACGCGCACGTCGGCGAGATCGTGGTAGTCGAGGCCGGCGCGCCTGAGGTGCTTGTCGGAGAAGTCGAAGCCGAGCGGCTCGACCAGGTGCAGCGTCGCCCCCGTGTTGGCGCACAGGCGGATGGCGTTGCCGGTGTTACCGGGGATGACGGGGTTGTCGTAGATGACGTGCAGATCTGCTCCGGGCATGCCCGCAAGTCTAGAGCCGGCGCCCCGTGGCGCGCCCACGGCGACCCGCACGACGTCGTCAAGCGGCACCGGACACCCCCGGGCGTTGTCCCGGTCACGTGGCGGCGACATAATGGGCGGCGTGACTGCGATCAAACTGGACGGCAAACTCTTCCGCGCCGAGCTGCTCGAGGACCTCAAGACCCGGGTGGCCGCGCTCAAGGACAAGGGCATCACCCCCGGGCTGGCGACCGTGCTCGTCGGCGAGGATCCGGGCAGCCAGAACTACGTGCGCATGAAGCACCGCGACTGCGAGGAGGTCGGCATCCGGTCCATCCGCAAGGACCTGCCCGCCGAGACCACGCAGGACGAACTCAACGCCGTCATCGACGAGCTCAACGCCGACGACGCCTGCACCGGCTACATCGTGCAGCTGCCGCTGCCGGAGCAGCTCGACGAGAACGCCGTGCTCGAGCGCATCGACCCGGCCAAGGACGCCGACGGCCTGCACCCGGTCAACCTGGGCAAGCTCGTGCTCAACGAGCCCGCCCCGCTGCCGTGCACGCCCAACGGCTCGATCGCGCTGCTGCGCCGCTTCGGCGTGGAGCTGAACGGCGCGAAGGTCGTCGTCATCGGCCGCGGCATCACCGTCGGCCGCCCGATCGGCCTGATGCTCACCCGCCGCAGCGAGAACTCCACCGTCACGCTGTGCCACACCGGCACCAGGGACCTGGCCGCCGAGACCCGCGCCGCCGACGTCATCGTCGCCGCCGCCGGGCGCCCGCACATGCTCACCGCCGACATGATCAAGCCGGGCTGCGCGATCCTCGACGTCGGCGTCTCCCGCGTCGACGGCAAGACCACCGGCGACGTCCACCCGGACTGCTGGGAGGTCGCCGGCGCGATCTCGCCGAACCCGGGCGGCGTGGGCCCGATGACGCGCACCTTCCTGCTGGAGAACATCGTCGAGCGCGCCGAGCGGCTCGCGGGCCTGGCCGACTGAGGACTACCCTGGCCGCCGTGGCTAAAACCCCGATCCGCCCCGCGAGCCGACAGGAGGCGCTGGTCAACCCGCACGACCGGGAGAACCCGCCCTCGCGGCTGTCGCGGCGTGCCCAGCAGGCGATGCTGGCGGTCTTTCTCGTCGGGCTCGTCGTCGTGGCCGTCTTCGGGATGACCGAGCACTGGCGCCGCTCGACCTTCGGGCTGGGCGCGGCGTTCCTGTGGCTGGCCGTGATGCGGGCCTGCTGCGACGACTCCGTGATCGGGCTGTTCTCCGTGCGCTCGCGGCGGTTCGACGTCGCGTTCTGCACCGGCGTCGGCGCGCTGCTGGCGTTCCTGGCGGCGTCGGTGGACGCGCTGGGCAGCTGACCCGATTGCCGACGTCGCGCGTGGGGCGTGGTGCGTGACGTGCGGCGTCGGCGCGGGGTGGGGTACTAGATGTGGTACTCGATGCGACCCGCGGCGCCGGGGGCGTCCGGGTCGACCTGCTCGAAGAAGTTGCGCAGGATCCGGTCCATCTGACGGGTCTCGGTGAGGAAGGCGTCGTGGCCGACGGGGGAGACGATCTTGGCCATGCCCAGCAGGTTGCCCAGGTTGCGCGAGAGGTGCTCCTGCTGGTGGTACGGGTAGAGGATGTCCGTGTCCACGCCCGCGACGAGCGTGGGCACCGTGATCTCGCTGAGGGCGCGGTTGAGCCCCCCGCGGCCGCGGCCGATGTCGTGGCGGTTCAGTGAGTCGGTCAGCACGGCGTAGGTGCCGGCGTCGAAGCGTGCGGTCAGCTTGCGCGCCTGGTAGTCCAGGTAGCTCTCCACCGCGAAGCGCTGCCCGGCCGAGCGGTAGGCGCCCAGCGGGTTCTCGCCGTTCTGCGGGGTGGTGCCGAAGCGCTCGTCGATCTCGAGCTCGCCGCGGTAGGTCAGGTGCGCGATGCGCCGCGCCGTGGCCAGGCCGGCGTTCGGGGTGGCGCCGGTGTCGTAGTAGTCGCCGCCGTGCCAGTTCGGGTCGTTCTCGATCGCGGCGATCTGCGCGCCCTGGATGCCGATCTGCCAGGCGCTCGCCCGGGCGCTGACGGCGAAGACGGCCGCCGCGTTGACGACCTCGGGGTGCAGGTAGGACCACTCGAGGCTGCGCGCCCCGCCCATCGAGCCGCCGATGACGGCGAAGACGCTGGTGATGCCCAGCGAGTCGAGGAACTGCTTCTCCACCTCGACCTGGTCGCGGATCGAGACCGCCGGGAAGCGCGAGCCCCAGGCCCGCCCGTCGGCCGGGTGTGCCGAGCCGGGCCCGGTGGTGCCCTGACAGCCGCCGATGACGTTGGTGCAGATCACGCAGTAGCGGTCGGTGTCGATGGCCTTGTTCGGCCCGACGAGGTCGCCCCACCAGCTCGCGGCGTCGGAGTCGCCGGTCAGCGCGTGCTCGACGAGCACGACGTTGCTGCTGCCGTCGGCGTTCACGCGGTAGGAGCCCCACCGCTGGTAGGCGACGTGGACCTCCGGGATCGTCGCACCGGCCTCGGTGCGGAAGTCGCCGATGGGTTGACGGGCGAGCACGCCGGGGCGGGCGAGATTCGGTGTCACAGGGGCTCCTGGTCCGGAATTCGGGATGTGGGCGGTGGTGCGGAGGCGGGTGGCGCTATGCGGCCGCGGTGCGGCGGGAAGGATTCGGGGTGCCGCGCGCCACGCGCCCGCCGCACGGGTGCGGCGGGCGGTGAGGGGCGGGACGTCGGAAATTGGGGGCGGTTACGCGATGGCGTCGAAGCCGAGCTTGAGGTCGGCGATGATGTCGTCGATGTTCTCGATGCCCACCGACAGACGGATCGTCGACTCGGAGATGCCGGCGCGGGCCAGGCCGTGCTCGTCGGACTGGGAGTGCGTCGTGGTCGCCGGGTGGACGACCAGGGAGCGCACGTCGCCGATGTTGGCCAGGTCGGAGTGCAGCTTGAGCGCGTCGATGAAGCGCCAGGCCGCGTCCTTGCCGCCGTCGATGTTGAAGCTGAGCACCGAACCGGTGTACTTCAGGCCGAGCTTCTCCTTGACCTTGTACCACGGGGAGCTCGGCAGGCCGGCGTAGAAGACGTCGGTGACCTTGTCCTGGCCGGCGAGGAACTCCGCGGCCTTCTTGGCGTTCTCGTTGTGGCGCTCGATGCGCAGGCTCAGGGTGTCCAGGCCCTGCAGGGTCACCCAGGCGTTGAAGGGGGAGAGGGTGGCGCCGGTGTCGCGCAGCAGGCCGGCGCGGGCCTTCATCCCGAAGGCGACGTCGCCGAGCTCGGAGTAGACCAGGCCGTGGTAGGCCTCGTCGGGCTGGACGAAGTGCGGGAAGACCGGCTTGCCGTCGCGCTCGACGGTCCAGTCGAAGGAGCCGCCGTCGACGAGGATGCCGCCGATGCCGGAGCCGTTGCCGGTGTAGAACTTCGTCAGCGAGGCGACGACGACGTCCGCGCCCAGGTCCAGCGGGCGGACCACGGCGGCGGTGGCGATGGTGTTGTCCACGATCAGCGGCACCTGGTTGGCGTGGGCGACCTCGGCGATGGCGGGGATGTCCAGGACGTCGGCCTGCGGGTTGGCGAAGGTCTCGCCGTAGAAGGCCTTGGTGTTGTCCTTGACGGCGGCCTGCCAGCTGGCCGGGTCGTCCGGGTCCTCGACGAAGGTGACGTCGATGCCGAGGCGGTTCAGCGTGACCTGGAAGAGGGTCTCGGTGCCGCCGTAGAGGCGCGGGGAGGTCACGATGTGGTCGCCGGCGCCGGCGAGGTTGAGGATCGTGGCGGTCTCGGCGGCCTGGCCGGAGGCGAAGGCCACGGCGTGGGTGCCGCCCTCGAGGGAGGCCAGGCGGTTCTCGAGCACCTCGGTGGTCGGGTTGGTCAGGCGCGAGTAGATCGGGCCCGCGTCCTCGAGGCCGAAGCGCTGCTTGGCGTGCTCGGCGGAGTCGAAGACGTAGGAGGAGGTCAGGTAGATCGGCTGGTTACGCGCGCCGGTGTCGGATTCGACGGGCTGGCCGGCGTGGATGGAACGGGTCTCGAAGTTCCACTGGTCGGCGGCGGAGTTGTCGTACTTGGTGCTCATTGTCGGGTTCCTTGTCCGGTCTGCTGCGTTTGTCACTTCTCGCCGTCGGCCCGGTGGGCCGGCGGGGCATCGTGGTGTCTGCGCGATGTGGTGAGCAACCCTAGTGAACCAAGCGGTCTATAGCAAGGCCTCGTGAATGAAATTCTGAAACCGCAGGTGGTCGCGTTGAATGGACTGCATGGTATGAAACGCTCGGTCTAGATTTTTCCGGCGCCACGCGGGGCGACGGCGGCGCTCTCTGCGCGGTCGAGGAAGCCGAGGAGGTTCTCGGCGAACTCGGCCGGGAACTCCAGCTGCGGCATGTGCCCGCCGCCGTCGAAGACGGCGGCGTCCACCACGATGCCGGAAAGCTCCTCGAGCCCGGCGCGGAACTGGGCGTAGGGCAGGATCTTGTCGGCGTCGCCCCAGACGAACTGGACGGGGACGCCCGCGGCGGCGCGGCGGAAGCGGTCGACCAGGTCGTGGCACCAGTCCTTCGAGATGCCGCGCACCGAGCCGAGCTCCCGGACGAAGTTGCGGTAGGTGCGCGCGCGGGCGGGGTGGCGCCCGATCGTGCGCTGCACGCCGAGGCGGTGGCGGGTGACCGAGCCGGGGCGGCGCAGGATGAGGTGCTCGATCGGCTCGTAGAGCACGCGGTGGCGGGTCAGTTTCGCGTTCGTCTCGCCGACCAGCGGCAGCGCGACCAGGCGCAGCAGGTCGGTGGCGCGGTCGCCGAAGCCGGCGGGGTCGACCAGGCAGACCGCCGCGACGCGGTCGGGGTGCTGCGTGGTCATCTCCATCGACAGCGCGCCGCCCAGCGAGTTGCCCACCAGGCACACGCGACGCGGCCGGTCGCCGGCTGCGGCGGGGGAGTGCCCGGCGGCGTGCGCGTCGGGCGCGTCGACCTCGCCGAGCTCTTCGAGCACCCGCCAGATGAGCGCCGCGGTGTCCGGGACGGTCACGCGTTCGGCCGGGTCGCTCAGGCCGAAGCCCGGGATGTCGACGGCGATGACGCGGCGGCGCCCGGCCAGCAGTGTCGCCTGGTCGTCCCAGTCCTCCAGCGAGCGGCCGATGCCGTGGATGAAAACCAGAGGCGGGAGGTCGCCAGTGGTGCCGGCGTCGGCGCCGGTGTCGGCTCCGGCGCGGGAGGCGCCAGCGACCGGCGTGGCACCCGCGTCACCGGCCGCGCCGCTCGTGCCCGCACCGCCGGACGTGGCCGGGCCACCGCGGCGCACGCGCACGCTGCGCCCGTCGGCAATCACGAACTCCGCGGGCGGTAACGCCGACAGGTCCGCGGCGACGAAACGACCCTCGCTGCTGATCGAGCGCACCTTCGGCCCGGGCGCGGCGCGGCCGACCAGCTCGAGGCAACGCTTGCCGAATGCCATGTCCTCGCGCTGGTCGCCGCGGGCGAGGTCGGGAAGTTCCACCAGGTAATTCTGCGTGTAGCGCCACGGCGAGCGGTCGCCCTGGGCGGGGAAGTCGCCGATGGCGCGGCGGATGTAGCCGGCGTCGAAGTCGAGGAGCGGGCGGTCGTGGCGCCCCGGCGGCAGCACCGGCGCGTAGAACTCCTCGCCCGTCCGCCACAGCCGGACCATGTAGCGCGAGACCATGTCCGAGCGCAGCGTCCACGACGCGTTGACGTAGCCGACGGTGAAGCTGAAGTTCGGCAGGCCGGCCAGCATGATGCCGCGGTAGAAGACCTGGTCGGGAAGGTGGAGCTCCTCGCCGTCGATGCTGAGCGTCCCGCCGCCGAAGGCCTCCAGGTCGAGCCCCGTGGCCGTCACGATCAGGTCGGCCACCAGCTCCTCGCCGCTGGAGGTGCGGATCCCGGCCGGGGTGAACGTGTCGATGGTGTCGGTGACCACGCGGGCGTTGCCGTTGAGCGCGCGGAAGAAGTCCCCGCCCGGCGCCTTGCACACGCGCTGGTCCCAGGGGCGGTAGCGGGGCGTGAAGTGCTCGTCGATCTCGCGGCGGCTGAGGAACGGCCGCTGCATGAGCTTGAGCGCCGTCTTGAAGACGAACGGCAGGTGCTGGGCGATGACGTACTGGCCCATGTCGCGCACCGCGTGGTGGAAACGCGCCGCGCGGAAGGCCGGCGTGCGCGGCAGGATGCGGTTCCAGAAGCCGCTGATCAGGTCGACCTCGGGTAGCGGGGCGACGTAGCTGGGGCTGCGCTGGAGCATGGTCACCTGCGCGCCGGCCTCCTCGAGGGCGGGCACGAGTGTGATGGCCGTGGCCCCGGAGCCGATGACGACGATGCGCCGGCCCGCGACGTCGAGGTCCTCCGGCCAGTTCTGCGGGTGGATGATCTCGCCGGCGAAGTCCTCCTCGCCGGGGAAGCGGGGGCGGTGGCCGTGCTCGTGGGAGTAGTAGCCCGAGGCGTAGTGGACGCGGCGGGCGTAGATGGTGTGCTCGGTGGGCGCGCCGGGTGCGTCGTGGCCCGCGTCGGAGGCGTCGCGCGCGTCGGCAGGGTCGCCGGCGCTGCCGCCCGAGACCGCGGTGACCGCGTAGAGGTTCAGGTCCGTGCGCCAGTCGGAGTTTTTTATCCAGGAGTCGGTGTGCAGCCGCTCGAGCGCCCCGCACTCGCGGGCGGCGTCGCGGATGTACTCCTTGATGTCCTCGCCGCGCCCCAGCGTGCCCTTGTGCGGCCAGGGCCTGAAGGGGAAGGCGAAGGTCGCCATGTCCGAGTCCGAGCGGATGCCCGGGTAGCGGAAGGTGTGCCAGGTGCCGCCGAGGTCGGAGTGGACGTCGTGGATCTCCCACGCCCAGTCGGGGAAGTTCTCCGCGACGTGGTGGGCCATGTCGATCCCGGAGAGCCCCGCGCCGACGATGAGCAGGTCGAGCGGGCGGTCGATGGTTCCGGTGTCGGTTCCCGTGGTGGTTCCCATGCCCGGAGTGTATTGAATGTTGGTGGGCGATATCAGTGTTTCGGGGTGGGAACCGCCGACGGCGACCACCGGGACGTCGGAAATTGACGGTCGGCTGGGCGCCGCCCCGCCGCACCCGCGCCCGGGGGTGACGGGGAGTGAAATTCCCCTGTCAGTGGCATGTGTTATATGGTCTCTCCCTAAGTGGGATAGATATCCCACGTATTGAGAACTGTGGGTGAGTGGCACCCCGACCGAGGCGCCACCCCGTGCACCACCACGCACCGAAAGGCCAGCGCAATGAGCACAGCACTGACGCGTCCCGGCGCAGGCGGCGAACCGGCGGAGGCCGGCGCGCCCCAGCCGCCCGAGGGCCACGAACTGATCCGCAACGAAAAGACCGGCCGCATCGTCGGCGTCCAGCGCCCCGCCGGCTTCTCCGTGGCCGCTCGCATCACGCTCATGGTCATCGCGATCCTCGCCGCCGTGGCCTGGGGCGTGCTCGCCTTCTCCCGCGGCGAGCAGGTCAACTCCGTGTGGCTGGTCGCCGCCGCCGTCGGCTCCTACATCATCGGCTACACGCTCTACGCGCGCCTGATCGAGTACAAAGTGGTCAAGCCGAACGACGCGCGCGCCACCCCGGCCGAGTACGCCGCCGACGGCAACGACTTCCTGCCCACCGACCGCCGCGTCCTGTTCGGCCACCACTTCGCCGCCATCGCCGGCGCCGGCCCGCTGGTCGGGCCCGTCATGGCCGCCCAGATGGGCTACCTGCCGTCCACCCTGTGGATCGTCATCGGCGTCATCCTCGCCGGCGCCGTCCAGGACTACATGGTGCTGTGGGTCTCCACCCGCCGCCGCGGCCGCTCGCTCGGCCAGATGGTCCGCGACGAGATGGGCACCGTCGGCGGTGCGGCCGGCATCCTCGCCGTGATGACGATCATGCTGATCCTCATCGCGGTGCTCGCGCTGATCGTCGTCAACGCCCTGGCAGACAGCCCCTGGGGTGTGTTCTCCATCGCGATGACCATCCCGATCGCGATCTTCATGGGTGTCTACATGCGCTACCTGCGCCCGGGCCGCGTCGTCGAGGTCTCCGCCATCGGCATCGTGCTGCTGCTGGCCGCCATCGTCGCCGGCGGGTGGGTCGCCGAGACCACCTGGGGTGCCGAGATCTTCACCCTCTCCAAGGTCGCCCTGGCCTGGTGCCTGATCATCTACGGCTGCGTGGCCGCCCTGCTGCCCGTCTGGCTGCTGCTGGCCCCGCGCGACTACCTGTCGACCTTCATGAAGATCGGCGTCATCGCGCTGCTGGCCGTCGGCATCGTCATCGTCGCGCCCAAGATCGAGATGCCCGCCGTGACCCACTTCGCCACAGAGGGCAACGGCCCGGTCTTCTCCGGCGACCTCTTCCCGTTCCTGTTCATCACCATCGCCTGCGGCGCGCTGTCCGGATTCCACTCCCTGATCTCCTCGGGCACCACCCCGAAGCTGATGGAGAAGGAGTCCCACATGCGCATGCTCGGCTACGGCGGAATGCTCATGGAGTCCTTCGTCGCCCTGATGGCCCTGGTCACCGCCGTGATCCTGGACCGCCACCTCTACTTCGTGATGAACGCCCCCGCGGCGCTGACCGGCGGCGAGGCCGCCACCGCCGCCCAGTGGGTCAACAGCATCGGGCTTCCCGGCGACAACCTGAGCGCCGAGGAGATCACCGCCGCGGCCAACGCGATCGGCGAGGAGTCCATCGTCTCGCGCACCGGCGGCGCGCCCACCCTGGCCTTCGGCATGTCCGAGGTGCTCACCGACGTCTTCGGCAACGACTCGCTGCAGGCCTTCTGGTACCACTTCGCGATCATGTTCGAGGCCCTGTTCATCCTGACCACCGTCGACGCCGGCACCCGCGTCGCCCGCTTCATGATGACCGACTCGCTGTCCAACATCCCGGGCCTGAAGAAGTTCGGCGACCCGGAGTGGACCCCGGGCCACTGGATCGGCACCATCGCCACCTGCGGCATCTGGGGCGCGATCCTGCTGATGGGCGTCACCGACCCGCTCGGCGGCATCAACGTCCTCTTCCCGCTGTTCGGCATCGCCAACCAGCTGCTCGCCGCCATCGCCCTGGCCCTGGTGCTGGTCGTGGTGGTCAAGAAGGGCCTGTACACGTGGGCCTGGATCCCGGGTCTGCCGCTGGCGTGGGACCTGATCATCACCATGTACGCCTCCTGGCAGAAGATCTTCCACTCTGACCCGGCCATCGGCTTCTGGGCGCAACACGCGCGCTACAAGGAGGCGCTCAACTCCGGGGCGCAGTCCTTCGGCGCAGCCCAGACCCCCGAGGAGATTTCCGACGTCGTGCGCAACACCGCCGTGCAGGGTTCCCTGTCGATCCTGTTCGCCGTGCTGGTGCTCATCGTCATGGGTGCCGCGGCCGTGGCCTGCGTCAAGGCCGTGCGCGCCCGGGCGGCTGGCCTCGAGGTCCAGTCGAGTGAGGAGCCCGATCACCCGTCGAACTTCTTCGCCCCGCACGGGATGCTGGCCACCAAGCTGGACAAGCAGATCGAGGCCTACCAGGGCTCCGACGAGATGACCGTCGCCGGCGGCGGCGAGGCCGGCGAGCACGAGGTGCGTGCGAGCGCCGCCGAGGGGGCACGATGACCTCCGCCGTCTACCGGACCACGATTTCCGACGCCGCGCCCGGCGCCCTGACACGGGTCTGGCGGGCGACCTGCTCGGCGGTACGCTCGGTGGGCTGGTACCTCGGTGAGCTGATGGGCGACCACGACTACGCCAAGTACGTCGCGCACCTTCAGGCCCACCACCCCGACCGCGAGGTGCCCACGGAGAAGGAGTACTGGCGGGCCCGCTGGGCCGCCCAGGACGCGAATCCGGGCGCGCGCTGCTGCTGACTGCCGGGGTCGGCCGCCGTTGCATGTGCTTGACCCCGAAACGGCCCGATTGAGCGCCTGGCACATGCAACGGTGAGGGGGAGGGACGGGTCAACCGCTCCGCGATCAGCGCACCTGGGTGCGGTCGCGCCCCTGGGATCGACAGAACCGGCACAAACCACAAAGGGACCGCCCGGCCGGAGCCGGGCGGTCCTTTCTCCGGCGCAGAGGCGCCGCGCCTACGCAGGCCCGTGGGCCCGCGCGACGTCGGCAATCGCGCCGCGCGCGGAAGCGCTACTTGTCGGAGAGCGCGTCGAGCACCGCGTTGAACGCCTCGGAGGGGCGCATGACGGCGGAGGCCTTCGCGTCGTCGGGCAGGAAGTAGCCGCCGAGGTCGACCTCGGAACCCTGGTTGTCGATCAGGTCCTTGTCCACCTGCTCGGCGACCTCGCCCAGCTTCTCGGCCAGCGGGGTGAAGTACTCCTTCATCTCCGCGTCCTCGTCCTGGGCGGCCAGTGCGTCGACCCAGAACTTGGCCAGCCAGAAGTGCGAGCCGCGGTTGTCGATCTCGCCGACCTTGCGCGACGGCGACTTGCCCTCGGCCAGCACCTTCTCGGTGGCCTTGTCCAGGGCGTCGGCCAGCACGCCGGCCTTGCCGTTGTCGTTCTTGCGCTGCTCGTGGCGGTAGGACTCGGCCAGTGCCAGGAACTCGCCCAGGGAGTCCCAGCGCAGGTGGTTCTCCTCGAGGACCTGCTGGACGTGCTTCGGGGCGGAGCCGCCCGCACCGGTCTCGAAGAGTCCGCCGCCGGCCATCAGCGGCACCACGGAGAGCATCTTCGCGGAGGTGCCCAGCTCGAGGATCGGGAAGAGGTCGGTGTTGTAGTCACGCAGCACGTTGCCGGTCACGGAGATAGTGTCCTCGCCGCGGCGGATGCGCTCCACCGACAGCTTGGTCGCGGCGACCGGGTCGAGGATCTCGATGTCCAGGCCCTCGGTGTCCAGCTCGCCGAGGTACTTCTCCACCAGCGACTGGATGGTGCGGTCGTGGCCGCGCTCCGGGTCCAGCCAGAAGACGGCCTTCATGCCGGACTCGCGGGCGCGGTCGACGGCAAGCTTGACCCAGTCGCGGATCGGCTCGTCCTTGGTCTGGCAGGCGCGCCAGATGTCACCCTCGCCGACCTCGTGCTCGAGCAGGGTCTCGCCGGCCTCGTCGACCACACTCACGGTGCCGTCGGCCGGGATGACGAAGGTCTTGTCGTGAGAGCCGTACTCCTCGGCCTTACGGGCCATCAGGCCGACGTTGGGCACGGTGCCCATCGTGGTCGGGTCGAAGGCGCCGTTTTCCTTGCAGTCGTCGATGACGGTCTGGTAGACGCCGGCGTAGGAGGAGTCCGGGATGACGGCCAGGGTGTCCTGGGTCTCGTCGTTCTTGTTCCACATCTGCCCGGAGGTGCGGATCATCGCCGGCATGGAGGCGTCGATGATCACGTCGCTGGGCACGTGCAGGTTGGTGATGCCCTTGTGGGAGTTGACCATGGCCAGGTCCGGGCCCTCGGCGAGCGCCTTGTCGAAGGCGGCCTTGATCTCCTCGCCGCCGTCGAGCTCGTCGAGCCCGCTGAGGATGGCGGCCAGGCCGGACTCGCCGTTGAGGCCGGCGGCCATCAGCTTGTCGCCGTAGGCGTCGAAGACGTCCTTGAAGTAGGCGCGTACCACGTGGCCGAAGATGACCGGGTCGGAGACCTTCATCATGGTGGCCTTCAGGTGCGCGGAGAAGAGCACGCCGTCGGCCTTGGCGCGGGCGACCTGCTCGGCCAGGAAGTTATCGAGGGCCTCGGCCGACATGAAGGTCGCGTCGACGACCTCGCCGTCCTCGACCTTGAGGTCGTCCTTGAGCACCGTCTCGGTGCCGTCGGCGGCGGTGTGGACGATCTTCAGGGTCTGGGCCTTGTCGACGATCACGGACTTCTCGTTGTGGCGGAAGTCGTCGGCGTCCATGGTGGCGACGTTGGTCTTGGAGTCCTTCGCCCACTCACCCATGGAGTGCGGGTGGGAGCGCACGAAGTTCTTCACCGCGACGGGCGCGCGGCGGTCGGAGTTGCCCTCGCGCAACACCGGGTTGACGGCGGAGCCCTTGACGGCGTCGTAGCGGGCGCGGGCGTCCTTCTCCTCGTCGCTCTCCGGGTTCTCCGGGTAGTCCGGGATGTCGTAGCCGTCGGCCTGCAGCTCGGCGATGGCGCGCTTGAGCTGCGGCAGGGAGGCCGAGATGTTCGGCAGCTTGATGATGTTGGCCTCGGGCGTCTTGGTCAGCTTGCCGAGCTCGGCGAGGGCGTCGTCGACGCGCTGCTCCTCGGTGAGCCGGTCCGGGAACTGGGCGAGGATGCGGCCGGCCAGGGAGATGTCGCGGGTCTCGACGTCGATGCCGGCGGTCGAGGAGAACGCCTCGACAATCGGCTTAAAGGAATAGGTCGCCAGCAGCGGCGCCTCGTCCGTGCGGGTCCAGATGATCGTGGCCACAGTCTCTCCTTCAGTGATTGGTACTTTCAGACACTTCAACCCACCAGGTTAGCGGCGGGACCCCGGGCGTGCCGTGCGTGGTTAACCCCGTCCGGGAGCCCCGCGGCGTCGTCGTACCAAAACCGCCGGGCGGGGCCGGTCCGCTCCGCCGCTTGCGTGCGCCGCGCGTCACCCCCGTGTGTGCGCCGCGTCACGCATGTGCGTGCTTGCCGACGTCGCGTCGCTCGCCGCGGGCGGGCGCCGCCGGCGTGTGCCGCACCGCGCCCGCGCGGCGCGGCGTCGACCGTGTCACTGCGAGGCGTTCTGGCTGGGCGGGCCGGGAGAGCGGGGTGTAGCCTGCCCCGGTGACTTTCCGCACCATCAAGCCCGTCGGCCTGCCCGCGCGGCGCCCGCGCCCGCGGCAGACCGAGATCTCCGAGCCGCGCCGGATCATCGTCATGCTGGCGATGGCGGTCGGTGCCTTCGCCATCGGCACCACCGAGTTCGTCACGATGGGTCTGCTCAGCCTCATCGCCGAGGACTTCGGGGTCACCGAGGACGTCGCCGGGCGCATCATCTCCGCCTACGCCCTCGGCGTGGTCATCGGCGCGCCGGGCATCGCCGCGCTGACCGGGCGGCTGCCGCGGCGCCGCCTGCTGCTGCTCCTGACCTTCGGCCTGGTGCTGGGCAACCTTCTGACCGTGCTCGCCGCCGTGACCGGCTCGCTGTGGGTGCTCATGGCAGCCCGCGTCATCTCCGGGCTGCCGCACGGGGCCTACTTCTCGGTCGCCGGGCTCTCGGCGGCCTCGATGGCCCCGCCCGGCCAGCGCGGCCAGGCCATCGCGTTCGTCGGCATGGGCCTGTCGGTGGCCACCGTCGTCGGTGTTCCCGCCGCCCAGGCCCTCGGCCAGCTCGCCGGCTGGCCGGCCGCCTACGCGCTGGTGGTCGCGCTCTTCCTCATCTGCCTGGTTGCCCTGTGGTTCCTCATGCCGCACATGACCGAGATGAAGGCCACGGGCTTCCGCACCGAGCTCTCCGCGCTGACCAAGAGCCAGGTCTGGCTGACTGTGGCGATGGGCACCGTCGGCTTCGGCGGCATGTTTTCGGTCTACACCTATATCTCCTGGATCATGGTGGACCGCGCGGGCCTCGATCCGTCCTGGATGCCCGTGGTGCTCATGTGTTACGGCGTCGGCTCCGTGGTGGGCAACTGGTTCGGCGGGCGCATCGCGGACCGCAACCTCGAGTTCGGCATCCTGTTCTCGCTGATCATGATCGCCGTGGTGCTCGTCTGCTTCTACTTCTCCTCGACCAACGTCATCCTGGGCTCGATCAACTTCGGCTTCGTCTCCTTCTTCGGCTCCACGCTCATCCCGAGCCTGCAGATCCGCCTGATGGACGTCGCCGGCGACGCCCAGACCCTGGCCGCCGCCCTCAACCAGTCCGCCCTGAACCTGGCCAACGCGCTGGGCGCGGCCCTGGGCGGCGCGGTCATCGCCGCCGGCCACGGCTACGCGGCCCCCGCCTTCGCCGGCGCCGGCCTGGCAGCCGCCGCGATCCTGGTCTGGATCTCGGCCTTCCTGCTGCGCCGCCGCAGCCTCGCCGCGGATTGATAGCCCCGGACCGGGTTTTTGCGCCGCGCCCGATAGGATCGTGCGCATGAGCCTGACCGTCACCTCTGTCAACGTCAACGGCATCCGCGCCGCCACCAAGAAGCGCAATGAGGCCAACCTCGGCCTCGTCGACTGGCTGCACCACGCAGACCCCGACGTCGTGCTGATGCAGGAGGTGCGCGCCACCGTCGAGCAGGCCGAGAAGGCGCTGGCCGGAGCCCTCGAGGAAGGTTGGCACCTCGTCGTCGCCCCGGCCGCCGCCAAGGGCCGCGCCGGCGTGGGCATCCTGTCCAAGAAGGAGCTCACGGACGTCGAGATCGGCTTCGGCAGTTTCACCGACGCCGGGCGCTGGCTCGAGGGCACCTACGAGGCCGATTTCGGCCCGGTGCGCCTGGCCAGCCTCTACCTGCCCTCCGGCTCCGAGGACACCCCCAAGCAGGACGAGAAGTACCGCTTCCTCGACGAGTTCACTGACGTCCTCGCCGAGCGGGCACGCACGTACCCGCGCATGGTCGTCTGCGGCGACTGGAACATCTGCCACCGCCGCGAGGACCTGAAGAACTGGAAGGGCAACCTGAAGAAGTCCGGCTTCCTGCCCGACGAGCGCCGCTTCATGGACTCCGTCTTCGGCGCTTTCCCGGAGGACGCCTCGCAGACCGCGGACGTCGCCGAGGTCGGCACCTTCGCCGGCGCCGTCGACTACGCCGGCGGCCCGGTGCGCGAGCCGGCCGCCGAGCCGGCCTGGTTCGACGTCACCCGCCGCCTCAACCCCGAGGGCCCCGGCCCCTACACCTGGTGGACCTACCGCGGCCAGGCGTTCAACAACGACGCCGGGTGGCGCATCGACTACCAGGCCGCCACTGCCGAGATGCTCGAGCGCGCCGAGTCCGTGCACGTGGACAAGGCCGACAGCGTCGAGATGCGCTGGTCCGACCACTCGCCGCTGACCGTCACCTACCGCTGATGCTGCTCTCGATCACCTACATCATCGGCATCACCGCCGAGGCGATGACCGCAGCTCTGGCGGCGGGCCGGCAGCGCTTCGACCTCTTCGGCGTGCTCGTGCTGGCCTGTGTGACGGCCTTCGGCGGGGGAGTGGTCCGCGATCTTCTGCTCGACCACTACCCGCTGATCTGGGTGGAGAACCCCGTCTACCTGATCATTGTGCTCGTCGCCGCCATGGTGACCGTCTCGCTGTCCTTCTTGGCGAAGTACTTCAGCACCGTCTTCCTCGTCGCCGACGCCGTGGGCCTGTGCGCCTTCTCCGTGCTGGGCACCCGCATCGCCCTGGAGCTGGGCCACGGCTTTTTGATCGCCACGGTCGCCTCGGTGGCCACCGGCGTGTTCGGCGGCGTGCTGCGCGACCTGTTCTCCGACCGCATCCCGCTGGTCTTCCAGAAGGACCTCTACGCCTCGATCAGCGTCGGCATCACGGTGGTCTACCTGGGCCTGGACTGGGTGGGCCTGGAGGAGAACTGGATCATCCTGCTGACGCTCTCCCTGGGCATCGCCGGGCGCCTGGCCGCCCTGCACTGGAACATCTCGCTGCCCGTCTTCGAGTACCTCGGCGAGGAGCAGCAGATGGACCCGCGCCTGTACCGCGGCCTGCGCGGTGCGTACCGGGTGACCGGCGTGCGCCGTGCCCGGCTCGCTTTACGACGCCGCGGGGTGCACCCGCCCAAGCGCCCGCGCCCGCCCAAGTTCCTGCGCCGGCGCCGCCCCGGTGGCTCCGGCCCGGGAACCAAGGGCGCACCGGGCGCCGAGTAGGCCCGGGCGCCGCGCGCCCCGGCGGGGTGCGTTCGTCGTCGCGCCGGGCACCCTGTCGGCCGGGGGTCGGCGTGCCGGTCCGCCCGGCCGGGGGTAGGCGATCCGGGGCGCACGCGAACTCGGGGCCGGGGCGGGGTACCCTGTGCTTCCGGACCTATCAAACCAGCAAGAATGTAGGGTGAATTTCTATGATTCTCGCGATCATCTGCCTCGTCCTCGGCGTCGTCATCGGTGCGGCCTCCATCTGGGCGATCGGGGCCGCCGGCTTCACCGTCCTGGGCATCCTGTCCGGTCTGGGTCTGGCCGTCGGCGGCGCGCTGATCGTCGTCGCCTGGGCCCTTCTCGCCGACCGCATCAGCCCCACCTCCCGCAAGCTGTAGGGCCCCTGTGGCGCTAGACTGAACCGCCATGAACAAGCAAGCCTCCGCACAGCGTGTCCTCTCCGGCATCCAGCCGACGGCCGATTCCTACCACCTGGGCAACTACCTGGGAGCCCTCAAGCAGTGGATTGAGCTGCAGGACGACTACGAGGCGTTCTACTTCATCCCGGACCTGCACGCGATCACCGTCGACCAGGACCCGGAGGAGCTGCGCCGGCGCACCGTCGCCGGCGTGGCCCAGCTGCTCGCGCTCGGCATAGACCCCGAGCGCTCCACCCTCTTCGTCCAGTCCCACGTCCCGGCGCACGCCGAGCTGGCGTGGGTGCTGACCTGCCTGACCGGCTTCGGCGAGGCCAGCCGCATGACGCAGTTCAAGGACAAGTCGGCCCGCCACGGCGCCGACCGCACCTCGGCCGGTCTCTTCGCCTACCCGATGCTCATGGCGGCGGACATCCTGCTCTACCGCCCGGAGCTCGTGCCCGTCGGCGAGGACCAGCGCCAGCACCTCGAGCTGACCCGCAACCTGGCCGAGCGCTTCAACAACCGCTTCGGCGAGACCTTCGTCATGCCCGAGGGCTTCATCCCTAAGGGCGCGGCCAAGATCTACGACCTGCAGGACCCCACGGCCAAGATGTCCAAGTCCGGGCCGAACCCCAAGGGCCTGATCAACCTGCTCGACGACCCGAAGGTCTCGGCCAAGAAGATCCGCTCGGCGGTCACCGACGACGGCGACGAGATCACCTACGACCCGGCCACCAAGCCGGGCGTGTCCAACCTGCTGGTCATCCAGTCCGCCCTGAGCGGGACCTCGATCGAGGACCTGGTGGCCGGCTACACCGCCTCGGGCGCGCGCTACGGTCAGCTCAAGGTCGACACCGCCGACGCCCTCGAGGCGTTCACCACCCCGCTGAAGGCCCGCTACGAGGAGTACGTCTCCGACCCGGCCGAGATCGAGCGGATCCTGGCCCGCGGCGCCGAGCGCGCCAACGAGCTGGCCGACCCGCTGGTCGCCGAGGTCTACGAGAAGATGGGATTCCTCGTCCCGGCGCACAGGAAGGGCAACTGACCCTTAAACTGGCCGGGCGGAGTCATCCGCCCCGGCGCATCCGCCGGGTCTGACCCGGCGGGCGCCGCACGCCGCGTGCCCGCCCACGCGAAACCACGCCCCACACGCACCGAACCGCCAAGGAGCACACGATGGCCGCGACCGTCACCGACAGCGACGAGAAGAGGACCGACGTCTACGGCATCGAGCGGTCCACCGCCGACGAACCGGGCATGGTGGACAAGCTGCGCCGCAAGTGGGGCTGGTTCGACCACGTGATGCGCATGCAGGAGCGCTACGCTTCCTTCGGCGGCAACCAGTACTCCGCGGGCATCACCTACTTCTCGGTGCTGGCGATCTTCCCGCTGCTCATGCTCGTCTTCGCCGGCGCCGGCTTCGTGCTGGCCAACAACCCGGACCAGCTGCAGTCCCTCCAGGACTCGGTCACCGGCGCCCTCGAGGGCGAGATCGGCGAGATGATCAGCGGCGTCATCGAGACCGCCGTCGCCCAGCGCGGCGTCATCGCCGGCATCGGCGGTCTGACCGCCCTGTGGTCCGGCCTCGGCTGGATGGACAACCTGCGCTACGGCGTGTCCAAGATGTGGCGCCTGGACCCGACCGACGGCAACTTCGCCGTCAAGAAGGCCATGGACCTCGTCGGCCTGATCGGTCTGCTCATCGCGTTCGGTGTCGCCTTCGGTGTCACGGCCGTCGGCTCCTCCGGGCTGACCGCCCGCCTGATCGAGATGGTCGGCCTGGACCACGTGCCGGGCATCCAGTACGTCACCTGGCTGCTGGCCGTCCTCATCGGTGTCGCGGCCAACTTCCTGGTCATGCTCTGGATCGTGATGTACCTGCCGCGCACCCGCGTGCCGCGCCGCTCCGGCCTGCAGGCCGCGCTGATCGGCGCCGTCGCCTTCGAGGTCATCAAGCAGCTCGGTTCGGTCTTCGCCTCCAACGCGCTGAACAACCCGGCCGGTGCGGCCTTCGGCCCGATCATCGGTCTGATGGTCATGATGTACCTGGTCTGGCGCGTGGTGCTCTACGTCTCCGCGTGGGCCGCCACCACCGAGGAGTCGCTGCACCTGGTCAAGCTGCCCGCGCCCGAGCCGGCCGTGATCCGCGTGCGCAACGAGGTCCGCCCGGAGACCGTCTCCACCCCGGCCGCCGTGGGCGTCGGCGCCGCCGTCGGTGCGGCCGTCACCGCGCTGGCGACGCTGCTGCGCCGCCGCTGAGCGCAGACAAGGAAGGGGAGGGGCCGATGAAGGCCCCGCCCCTTTAGTCATGTCCCGCCCGGCTCCTGCCGCGCCGCGAGGCACGGCCGGCTTCAGCGCCGCCGGCGGGTCAGCCAGATAACCAGCCCCGCGGCCAGCACCACGGCGGCCACGACTCCGGCGCCGACCCAGGTGCCGCGCCCGGCCCACATACCGGCCTGCGCGGTCTTGCCGTCCGCGGCGTCGGCCTCGGGGGCGGTCGTCGCTCCGGCGCCGACCTTGTCGGAGGTCTCGGCCAGCGAGTCGATCTTCTCGCCGGCGGGCACCTCGTAGGCGGCGTGCAGGAAGCGCTGCGTCTGCTCCCACGCCCGGCCCTTGTCGATCGTCGTGTCCAGCACCACCGCCGCCAGGCGCCGCCCGTCGCGGTCGAGCGCGCCGACGAAGGTGTGGTGCGCGTCGTCGGTGTAGCCGGTCTTGCCGCCGATGCCGTCCGGGTCCTGCAGGAACAGCTGGTTGTCGTTCCACAGCTGGTAGCCGTTGGACGGGTCGTCGTCGGTGAACGGGTCCTGGCCGGGGGCGCTTGATTGCGGCCCGTCGGTCCCCGGTGCTGCGCCCGTCGCCCCCGGCTGCGCCGGCTGGGCGGGCTCGGTCGAGGCCTGGGCGGCGTCCGGGTCGTTGTCGTGGTGGCCGGGGAAGTTCACGTAGTCGGTGTCGACCATCTTCGCGAAGGTCGGGTTCTCCCAGGCCGCCCGGTACATCAGCGCCAGGTCGTGCGAGCTGGTCATCTGGCCCGGCTTGTCCAGGCCGGTGTAGTCAGCCACGTGCGTGTCGTGCGCGCCCAGGCTCTGCGCGAGCGCGTTGACCTTCTCCAGGGCGGCCTCCTCGCCGCCGAGGGCCTCGGCGAGTGCCTGCGCGGCGTCGTTGCCGCTGTTGAGCAGCAGGCCGTAGAGCAGGTCGCGAGCGGTGTAGGAGCCGGTGGTGCCGATGCCCGCCGAGGAGCCCTCCATGGTCGCCGCTTTCTCGCTGACCGGCATCTTGGCGTCCAGGTCGAGCTCGTTGATGGCGGTCAGCGCCAGCAGCACCTTGATGATGCTCGCCGGGCGGTAGCGCCCGTGCGGGTCCTTCTGGGCGATGACGTCGCCGGAGTCGATGTCGAAGACGATCCACGCCGCGGCCGTCTGCTCCTCGGGCACCTGGTAGCCCTTCACCGCGGTGATGCCGCAGTCCGCGCCCTCGGCCGGCGGCGGGGGAGTCGGCGACTCCTCGCCCGGAGCGAGTCGCTCGGAGGTCGAGCGCGGCTCGGCGGGGATCAGGCTGTGCGGGCACGAGTCGGTGTCCGGGGCCTTGTCGCGCGGGGAGAGCACGAGGTTGCCCAGCGCGTCGGTGACCGGGGCGTCCGACTCCGTGGCGGACTCCGCCCCCGACCGCTCGGCGGACTCCGCCGTGGGCTCCTGCGCCTGCTGGGCGAGTGCGGCGGGCGCCCCCGCCGCACTCACCGCCATCAGCGTGGCGGCTCCGAGGGCGATCGGGGCGAGCAGGGCGCGGCGGAGCTCCCGGCGGGCGGGACGGGTCAGGTGGCTGTGCATTGGCTCATGGTAGAACGCGCCCCGGCCTCGAGCCAGGCGCACGCGAGGAACGTTCCCCAAAACGGGCGCGGGCGCGACGTCGGCAATTTCAAACGCACCGCGGGGCGTATCAATCCATGTCTTTTTCGCATAAAAAGTATGTGATAGCCCGCGCGGGAGTAGTCTCCCCTGACAAGCGAGTATTGCAGATCACAAAACGAGTTCGAAGTGGCCTGCGCTCACCGCCCACGAGACACGACAAGACACGACGAAGGAGGATGAAGCCCCGTGGAGGATCTCACCTACCGCCTGCCCCAGGTCCGCAGCATCAAGCAGGGCCCGCCCGGACCCGAGACCGAGGAGCTCGCCCGCCGGCGCCGACGCCACGTCCCGCGCGCCGTCGCGCCCACCCTGCCCGGCGCCGTGGTCGACGCCGACGGGGGAGTGCTCGTCGACGCCGACGGCAACTCCTTCATCGACTTGTCCTCCGGGATCGCCGTGACCTCGGCCGGCGCCTCCAACCCGGCCGTCGCCGAGGCCGTCGCGGAGGCCGCCCGCCACTTCACCCACACCTGCTACCTGGTCAGCCCCTACGAGAACTACGTCGAGGTCGCCGAGAGGCTCGGCAAGCTGACGCCGGGCGACCACGAGAAGCGCACCATGCTCTTCAGCACCGGCGCCGAGGCGATCGAGAACGCCGTCAAGATCGCGCGTGCCCACACCGGCCGGCGCGGCGTGGCCGTCCTCGACGGCGGCTTCCACGGGCGCACCAACCTCACCCTGGCGATGACCACCAAGCCGCGGCCCTACAAGAAGGACTTCGGCCCCTTCGCCGGCGACATCCACCGCGCGCCGATGTCCTACCCCGTGCGCGACGGGCTGGTCGGCGAGGACGCCGCCGCGCGCACCATCGCCCACCTTGAGCGCACGACCGAGCCCGGCGAGATCGCCTGCCTGGTCGCCGAGCCCGTCCAGGGCGAGGGCGGCTTCGTGGTGCCGGCCACCGGCTTCCTGCCCGCGCTGGCCGAGTGGTGCCGCGGCCACGGCATCGTCTTCGTCGCCGACGAGATCCAGGCCGGCATCGCGCGCACCGGCACCTGGTTCGCCTCCGAGCACGAGGGCCTGGTGCCCGACCTCGTCTGCTCCGCCAAGGCGCTGGCCAACGGGCTGCCGCTGTCGGCGGTGACCGGGCGCGCCGAGATCATGGACGCCCCTGCCCCCGGGTCGCTGGGTGGCACCTACGGCGGCAACCCCGTCGCCTGCGCCGCCGCCCTGGCCACCCTCGCCGAGATGGAGCGGATGGGCCTTCCCGCCCGCGCCCGCGAGATCGAGACCGTCGCCCGCGAGGAGCTCGACGCCCTCAACGGGCTCGCACGCGTGGCCGAGGTGCGCGGCCGCGGCGCCATGATCGCCGTCGAGCTCGTCGACGCCGCCGGCCGGCCCGACCCGCAGGCCGTCGCCGACGTCGCGGTGCGCTGCGCGCAGGCCGGCGTGCTCGTGCTCACCTGCGGCATCGACGGCAACGTCATCCGGCTTTTGCCCCCGCTGACCGTCCCCGAGGACCTGCTGCGCGACGGGCTGCGCCAGCTGGTGCGCGAGATCGTCGCCCTCGACCGGGCGCGCGCGAGGGCCGCCGCCGTCGCCGGGGTGGGGGCGGCCAGTGCGGCGAGCATCGCCGCCGGGGTGCCGGCGCCGGCCAACCCGCTGACCAACCCGGCGGGCGCGGCCCGCGGCGGCGCAGACCGAGCTGCGGGTGAGGGCGCAGGTGACGCCGGCGGGGAGGCGCGCAACGAGCCCGGTGACGACCTCGTCGACGCCGACCCGGCCACCCGCAGGCTCGCCGCCGCGGCCGAGGCCGTGACCGGCTGCGCCGGCACCGGGGCCACCGGCACCGGGGGAGGTGCCCGATGAGCGCGGAGATCACCACCGGAATCTGGACCGGCACCACCGTAGGCCCGGCCACCGACGGCTCGACCTTCGACGTCCACGACCCGGCCACCGGCGAGATCATCGCCGAGGTCGCGGACGCCACCGTCGACGACGCCCTGGCGGCCCTGGGCGCCGCCCACGAGGCCCAGGACGCCTGGGCCGCCACCACCGCCCGGCACCGCTCCGTCGTCCTCGCCGACCTGGCGCGTGCGGTGAGCGCCCGCAGCGAGGAGCTGGCCCCGGTGCTCTCGCGCGAGATGGGAAAGCCGCTCCGCGAGGCCGCCGCCGAGGTGGCCAACACCGCCGAGTTCTTCCGCTGGTATGCCGGCGAGGCCGAGCGCCTGCCCGGCCGCTACGCCGACTCGCCCGGCGGGCAGGGCCGCATCCTGGTCACCCGCCGCCCCGTCGGACCATGCCTGGCAATCACCCCGTGGAACTTCCCGCTATCGATGGCCGCCCGCAAGATCGCCCCGGCGCTGGCCGCCGGCTGCACCGTGGTGGTCAAGCCCGCCGCGGAGACCCCGCTGGTCATGCTCAAGCTCGGCGAGATCCTCGCCCGCGTCTTCGGCCACCACGAGGTGCCCGACGGAGTCGTCTCCATCGTGCCGACCACCGACGCCGCGGCCCTCTCGTCCGCGCTGATGGGCGACCCGCGCCTGCGCAAGGTCACCTTCACCGGTTCCACCGCCGTCGGGCGCACGCTGGTGCGCCAGTCCGCGGACCTGCTGCTGCGCACCTCGATGGAGCTCGGCGGCAACGCCCCCTTCGTCGTCGCCGCCGACGCCGACCTCGACGCCGCCGTCGACGGGGCGGTGGCCGCCAAGACCCGCAACGCCGGCCAGGTCTGCGTGGCCGCCAACCGATTCATCGTCGTCGCCGACGTCGTCGAGGAGTTCACCGCCCGCCTGGCCGAGCGCTTCGACGCCCTGCCCGTCGGCCCCGGCTCCGAGCCCGGGACCGAGGTCGGCCCGTTGGTGACCCCCGAGGCCGTCGCGCGCGTGTCTTCGCTTGTCGACGCCGCGGTGGCCGCCGGGGCGCGCCAGGTCACCGTCCGCACCCGCGCCGACGTGCCCGGGGAGGGCTACTTCTACCCGCCGACGGTGCTCGCCGACGTGCCCGCCGGCGCCGACGTGCTGAACACCGAGATCTTCGGGCCGGTGGCCACCGTCAGCGTGGCCGGCGATCTCGAGGAGGCCATCGCCGCGGCCAACGACACCGACGCCGGCCTGGCCGCCTACGGCTACTCCGCCTCGGCGGCCGGGGTCGAGGCGCTGGCCGGCCGGCTCAAGGCCGGGATGGTCGCGGTCAACCGCGTCAACATCGCCGACGTCGCCGCGCCCTTCGGCGGGGTGGACCAGTCCGGCTTCGGCCGCGAGGGCGGCACCGAGGGCATCGAGGAGTACCTCGACGCCCGCTACGTCGCCCTGCCCTAGGCCGGGGGAGGGGGCTGCGGCAGACTCGGGCGACCCGGGCTCGCCTGCACCCGCCCACCGCGGCCACCCCGGCGAGACAGACCACAAGAAACCACACGGAAGGCCCCAGACCCATGACCACCACAGCCACCGGCGCCTCGGGCGCCGCGTCCCAGGCCGCGACGGCGACGTCGGGCACCACGCCGGCAGGCGCGACGTCGTCAAGCGAGAGCGCCCAGCGCGGGGTGAGCACCCTGCGCAACCGCCACGTGACGATGATCGCGCTCGGCGGCATCGTCGGCTCGGCGCTGTTCATCGGCTCCGGCAACGTCATCCGCTCGATCGGGCCGGCGGCGATCCTGTCCTACCTGCTCGGCGGGCTGCTGGTGTATCTGGCGATGAAGATGCTCGGCGAGATGGCCGCCGCCAGGCCCTCGGTCGGATCCTTCATGGACTACGCCCGCGACGGGCTCGGGCCCTTCGCCAGCTACCTCGTCGGCTGGCTGTACTGGTACTTCTGGGTCGGCGTGCTCGCCTACGACGCCGTCATCGGCGGCGAGACCCTGCACGGCTGGTTCCCGGCGATACCGGCCTGGGCGGGATCCTTGGCGGTGATCGCGCTGGTCATCGTGGCCAACGCGGTCTCTGTGCGCGGCTTCGGCGAGACCGAGTTCTGGCTGGCCAGCGTCAAGGTCGTCGCCGTCTTCGTCTTCCTGGGCGCCGGCACCCTCTATGTGCTGGGCCTGTGGCCGGGTGCGGGCTTCTCCGTGCCCAACCTGTGGGAGCACGGCGGCTTCGCACCCAACGGCTACACCGTCGCGCTCAGCGGCATGGCCGTGGTCATCTTCGCCTACTTCGGCACCGAGATCGCCGTGATGGCCGCCGCCGAGTCCGAGGACCCGGGTCCGAGCGTGCGGCGGGCGACCAACACCGTCATCTGGCGCATCCTGCTGTTCTTCATCGGCTCGATCACGCTGATCGCGGCGATCGTGCCCTGGAACCAGCTGCCGGACCCCACCGACGTGGCCACCGCCCCCTTCACCTACGTGCTCCACCTGTTCGGCGTGCCCGGCGCCGCGCAGATCATGGGGCTGGTCATCTTCACCGCGGTGCTCTCGGTGCTCAACTCCGGGCTCTACTCGGCCTCGCGGATGCTCTCCGCGATGGGCGCCCAGGGCTTCGCGCCGCCGGTGCTGGCCCGGCGCAACGCCCGCGGGGTGCCGGTGCCGGCGATCTTCGCGTCGATCCTCGGCGCGCTCTTCGCCGTCGGCTTCCGCTTCGTCTTCCCCGAGACCCCGATCTTCGAGTTCATCATGAACAGCTCCGGGCTGGTGGCGCTGGTGGTCTACGCGATGATCGCCTGCACCCACTTCGCCTACCGGCGGCGCATGTCGCGCGAGGAGGTGCGCGCGCTGGAGTTCCGCACGAAGTTCTTCCCGCTGATCAACCTGCTGGTGGTCGTGGGCGTGGCCGTGGTCTTCGTCATCATGATCGCCGACCCCGGCAGCCAGGTGCAGGTGTGGACCAGCCTGGTCGCCATCGCCTTCGCCGTGGCCGCCTGGCCGATCGCGCGCGGCCACGTCCGCCGCCGCGAGGCCGCGCAGGCTGAGGCGGCGGAGGCCGCAGATGCGGCGGCCGTGGAAGAGGCTGAGGCCGCGCAGGCCGAGCCGGCCTGTCCCGCGGGCGGCGAAAAGCCCGCGGCCGGTTAGCCGCGGGCTCGTCGGGGGAGGGGTGCCCGTCCGCGCGGGCGCTCCCGCTAGCTGCGCGAGAAGCGCTTGACCAGCAGCTGCTCCATCTCCTTCCAGCCCTCGGCCCGGTCGGTGAACGGCGGGGTCGGGGTGTAGCCGGAGGTCTCGGAGGAGCCGATCATGTAGGAGATGTAGTCCTGCATGCGCGGGTTGGCCAGGAAGAAGGAGTTGATCGAGTCGTCGCCGGCCCAGTCGGCGGCGTCGGCCATCAGCTCGTAGGCGCGCGCCATCTGGTCGGGGTCCACGGCGTCGACGCCCTTCTCGATGTCCTCGGCGATGCCCGCGAAGGAGTACGAGTTGTCCGCGTGCACCTCCACCTCGAGCTCACCGGCGTTGGCCAGGGTGACAAGGTCCTCCCAGGTGGAGAAGCGCTCGAGGTCGTGGCTGTGGTCGCCGATCATCCAGCGCACCAGCGTCTTGGAGTTGTTGAAGGTGAAGATCTCGCCGTAGCGGCCCAGGAAGACCGGGGCACCCTCGAAGTAGGTGCGCAGCGTGTACAGCGTCGAGCCATCGATGGTCACGCGCACCGGGTCGATGCCGGCGGCGGCCCATGGCGAGGAGTCGTACGGGTCGGCGGCGGCCTCCTTCTCCTTGCGCTCGGCCTCGGCTTCCTCGCGGGCGGCGGCCGCGGCGGCCACGGCGGCGTCGATGCGCGCGCGGGCGTCGTCGACGGCGGATTCGTCGAAGTCGGGGGTGCTCACCTGCTCGTCGAGGGCGGTGACGACCTTCTTCCAGTTGGTGAGCACGACGCGGCCCAGGCCGGTCCACTCGTCCATGCCCGGCTCGCCGGAGTAGTGCTCGGGGCCGCGCTCGAGGTTGTTGAGGATCGAGTGCGAGGCGAAGAAGACCACGGCGTCCTCGGCCGAGGTGACCGTCGCCAGGCTGCGGGCCATGCGCACCGCGGCGGCGACCTTGGTGACGTTCTCGTAGGAGGGGCGCTCGACCAGGTGGGCCGGGGCGCCGATGATGTCGTAGCTCTCCTTGTCGCGGGGGACCACGCGGTCCTCGCCGCGGGCGGCGAAGCTCTCCCACTTCGGGTGGGCCTTGAGGTCGTGGTCCGCGCCGGACTCGAGGAACACGAGCATCTCGGCGGGCGTGTCGAAGACGAACACGGAGGTGTCGTCGCCGAGGAAGGCCTGCCACTCCGAGCCGTGCTCCCGCCACTGGGGCGCCCACAGGGTGTAGTAGTCACCGCCGGTCAGCGAGATTTTCACCGGCGTGATGGCTGTCGAGCTACTCATGGGCGCACAGTCTACCCCGTGGACCACCCGTCACCCGCCGCTCGGTCAGCCCGTCGGACGGTAGAAGCCCTTGAAGGTCATGCCCATGTTGGAGGTGCGCACCGGGTTGGTCTGCACCGGGTCGCCGGCCTCGATCATCTGCCCGTCGCCGGCGTACATGGCCACGTGCCCGTCCCAGACGGCGAGATCCCCCGGCTGCAGCTCCTCGGCGCTGACGGCCCGGCCCACCGCCTGCTCCTCGGCGGTGCGCGGGATCTCCACCCCGGCCTGCCGGTAGGCCCACTGGGTCAGCCCCGAGCAGTCGAAGCCGCCCGGCTGCGTGCCGCCCCAGACATACGGCGTGCCCAGCTGCGTGCGTGCGGCGGCCACGGCCGCCTCGCCCTGGGCGGAGCCGCTTTCCGACGACTCGCCGCCCGCCGCGGCGGCCACCGCGTCGGCGTCGTGGGGCTCACCGTCGCCTGCGGCGCCGGCTGCCGCCCCGGGTGCGTCGGGTCCGCCCGCGCCGCCCGGAGTCGCGGCGCCCGCGTCGGCGGGCGCCGCGTCGAGGCCCGTGGGCCTGGTGAAGGCGCCCTCGGGGACGGCCTCGGAGGCCTCGGCGGCCCGGCCGGCGACCTGCTCCAGGCGGGCGGCCAGCGGGGCGAGTTCGGCGGCGAGGCGCTCAAGGCGCTCCTCGGCGCGCAGGCGGGCGTCGGTGAGAATGCCGATGGCCTCAGCCATCGCGGCCGGTGCCACCGGGTTGCCGGGCATCGCCATGGGCAGGGCGGTGCGGATGAGCCGGTCGAGGGTCTCGGCGACCAGCGCGGTCAGGTCGTGGCGCGCGCCGTCGGCCAGCGCGGCGGCCTCGGCCGCCACCCCGGTCAGCTCCCCGCGCTCCTGCTCGAGGACCGCGCCGGCACGCAGGTAGGGCTCGGGGTCCCCGCCGAGCAGCGGGCCGAGTGCCCCGGCCGCGGCGAGGTCGGGAAGCTCGGGGGTCTCCACGCCCGGAAGCCCGGGCGGGCGGGCGGCGGCCAGCGGGGCGATGGCGGAGGCGAGGTCGATCATCGCGCCTCACCGCCGCCCGCGCCGAGCCGGTCGTGGGGCAGGGCGGCGCCCAGCGCGGCGTCGTCAGTCTCTATGGCCTCTACGGCGCGCAGGCTGTCGGCGGCGAGCCTGCCGGCGCGCTCGGCCAGGCGCTCGCCGGCCTCGCCGAGGGTGTTCACCGCCTGTTCCAGGGCGCGGCGGTAGACCGCGTAGACGGGGGTCGCGGGCAGCACCGGCGGCAGCGGGCGGGTGGCGCGCGCTCCAGCTGCGAGGTCGGCGGCCAGCACGCGGGCGTATTCGGTGTCCAGGTCGAGGGTGTGTGGCGGGGACGTGAGTTTCTCCATACTCTCTTTGACCGGCCCGCACCCCTCGGCGGTTCCGTGGAGAACCTAGGATTGTGCCCATGGACATCACCGTGGTCGATCATCCCCTGGCCGCCTCGCGGCTGACCCTCATGCGCGACGCGCGCAGCGACAACGCCGCCTTCCGGGCCGCCCTCGCGGACCTGGGCGCGATGCTGATCTACGAGGCCTCCCGCGACCTCGAGGTCGAGCACTTCGACACCGTCACCCCCGTGGCCACCGCGGAGGGCACCCGCCTGAAGGAGCCGCCGATCGTGGTGCCGGTCATCCGTGCCGGACTCGGCATGATCGACCCGGCGCTCTCCATGATCCCGGACGCCCAGGTCGGCTTCATCGGCCTGGCCCGCGACGAGGAGACCCACGAGCCCGTGCCGTACCTCGAGGCGCTGCCCGAGGACCTCTCGGGCCGGCCCGTCTTCGTCGTCGACCCGATGCTGGCCACCGGCGGCTCTCTGCTGCACGCCATCCACCTGCTGGTCGCCCACGGCGCCACCGACATCACCGCCGTGTGCATGGTCTCCGCCGAGCCGGGGGTCAAGGCCCTCTCCGAGTCCGGGCTGCCGGTGCGCCTGATCACCGCCGCGATCGACCCCTCGCTCAACGAGGACGCCTACATCGTGCCGGGCCTCGGCGACGCCGGCGACCGCCTCTACGGCCCGCGGAACATGGACCTGGACCACATGTGATCCGCCACGCTGGGTGCGCCCCCGCGTGCACCGTCTCCCAATCGGCTCCGTGACCACCATGGTTGGCGGACAATGCTCGCCGCGGTGGGCAGAGTTGGAGCCATGGAGAAAACTTCGGAGCCTCATTGGCGTAGCTTCGCGCTTGCCCTGGGCACCCGGGTCCGCCGGCTGCGCGTGATGCGCGGGCTGACCCAGCAGGAGCTCGCCGAGGCCTCGGGGCTTTCGCGCAACACCATCAGCATGTGGGAGCGCAACGAGACCAACCGCAAGGGCGCGACCGACCCGACGCTGTCGAACGTCTACGCCGTCGCCCGCGCCCTGGACGTGCCGCCGGCCGTCCTCCTCCCCGACGCCACGCACACCCCGGGGCCGCGCTCCACCGACGCCGGCGTGCTCGACATCGACATGCGCTGGCCGGCGGCCGAGGGCGACACCCTGACCTTCCGCGAGCGCGAGCTCCTCGGCGTCCACCAGGCGCGCGAGACGCGCGAGTCCCGGAAGGACCCGGGCAAGAGGCCGGGCACCCGCGGCGGGCGCGGGCTCAACCGCCCCGGACGCTTCCCGCGCCCCGGCGGCCGCGGGGTGCCGGGCATGGACGGGCCCGGTAATGGACGGTCGGGCAAGGACCGTTCGGGTGAGAGTTGGCCGGGCGAGGGCGGGTCGGGCGGGGACGGACCCGGCGCGGACGAGTGAGCCGACGAGTCAGCGGAACCCGCACCGTAACGGCCCGGGCCGAAGTCGCCGGGTACTAAGATCGGGGGAGTATTTGTGCCCGGTCCCCGGGCAGCCGCAACCCCGGCCCGCGGAGAGTAGGAAGGCAGCGCGACGCACGTGCGCATCATCGACTCAGTGGACTCCTGGCTGCGTGAACACCACGACGAGGTGGTCTCCTGGCGCCGGCACCTCCACGCCCACCCCGAGCTCTCCCACATGGAGGAGGACACGACCCAGTTCCTGGTCGACCGCCTCGAGGAGCACGGGCTGGAGCCGAGGCGGTTCCCCGGCACCGGCCTGATGGTCGACATCGGGCCCGCCGAGGGGGAGCGCCTGGCGTTCCGCGCCGACATCGACGCCCTGCCGATCACTGAGCGCACGGGCCTTCCCTTCGCCTCGGAGGACACCGGGGTCTGCCACGCCTGCGGCCACGACGCCCACACCACGATCGCGCTGGCCCTGGCCTGCGCCCTGGCAGACTGCGCCGACCAGCTGCGCACCGGGGTGCGCGTGATCTTCCAGCCGGCCGAGGAGGTCCTCGACGGTGGCGCGCCGGAGGTCATCGGCTTCGGCGCGCTCGACCGGGTCGCGGCCATCTACGCCGTGCACGCCGAGCCGAAGCTCAAGGTCGGCCGCGTGGGCCTGCGCACCGGGGCGATCACCTCGGCGACCGACCTCGTCGACATCAAGGTCACCGGCCCGGGCGGGCACACCTCCAGGCCCCACATGGCCGGCGACGTCGTCTACGCCCTCGGCCGCCTGGTCACCGACCTGCCCGGCCTGCTCTCCCGGCGCATCGACCCGCGCACCGGCACCGTGCTCGTCTTCGGCACCGTCAACGCCGGCTACGCGCCCAACGCGATCCCGCGCCAGGGCAACGTCACCGGCACGCTGCGCACCGCGGACATGGGCGTCTGGCGCGAGATCGAGAGCCAGTTCACGGAGATGGTCCACCAGGTCGTCGCCCCGACCGGCTGCGAGGCCCACGTCCACTACACCCGCGGGGTGCCGCCGGTGCTCAACGACGACGTGGCGACCTCGATGCTCGCCGAGGCCGTGACCTCCCTGGACCCGCACGCGGTGGTCCAGGCCCCGCAGTCCAGCGGCGGCGAGGACTTCTCCTGGTACCTCGAGCACGTGCCCGGCTCCATGGCGCGCCTGGGCTGCTGGTCCGGCGAGGGCCGCATGCAGGACCTCCACCAGGACGACCTGGTCGTCGACGAGCGCGCCCTGGCCGTGGGCGTGCGCCTCTTCGCCGCCACCGTGGACCGCTACCACCGCTCCGAGCCGCCGGCGACGGCCGGCTCCGAGGCCTCCGAGTAACCCCGCCGGCCCGCCGCCGCCCGCGGTGCCGCAGCCGCGCCAGCCCGCTGCCGCCCGCGGTGCAGGGGTGGGGGCACACCCCCGGAGTTCCGTATTTCGAATGCCCCCAGCCCGGCGGTTGGCGGGGGCCTCCGTTAAGCTTGGGCGCGTACTGCCATCACTGTGAAGCACGCCGGGCACGCGCACAATTGTGTCGTGCCCCAAACGGTATGTCTGAAACCACTGCGGAGGAGAACCCGTTGTCCAAGCGCATCGTCATCATCGGCGGAGGACCGGCCGGCTACGAGGCGGCCCTCGCCGGCGCCAAGTACGGCGCCGATATCACCCTCATCGAGGATCGCGGCATGGGCGGCTCGGCCGTGGTGCTCGACTGCGTGCCCTCCAAGTCCTTCATCGCGGGCGCGAACATCCTCACCGACCTGCGGCGCGCGGAAGACATGGGCCTCAGCCAGAAAGCGGCGGAGGCCCCTTTCCATGTCGACGCCCTGAACAACCGTGTGCGCCGGCTCGCCCGCAAGCAGTCGGCCGACATCTACTCCCAGATGCGCCGCGCCGGCGTGACCGTCATCGACGGCCACGCGAAGTTCGAGTCGCGCACCGGGAAGCTGGCCACGCACTTCGTGCGCGTGGAGCACGCCGACGGCGCGGAGAAGACCTTCGAGTGTGACCTGGTGCTGGTGGCCACCGGCGCTCACCCGCGCATCCTGCCCGGCGCCCAGCCGGACGGCGAGCGCGTGCTGACCTGGCGTGACGTCTACAACCTCAAGGACCTTCCCGAGCACCTGATCGTCGTCGGCTCTGGCGTCACCGGCGCGGAGTTCGTCTCCGCCTTCGCCGAGCTCGGCGTGAAGGTGACCATGGTCGCCTCCCGCGACCGCATCCTGCCGCACGACGACGCCGACGCCGCCGACGTCCTGGAGACCGTCCTGTCCGAGCGCAACGTCCACCTGGTCAAGCACGCCCGCGTCGAGTCCGCCGAGAACACCGGCGACGGCGTCATCGTGCGCACCACCGACGGCCGCGAGATCGAGGGCTCGCATGCCCTGATGACCGTCGGCTCCATCCCGAACACCGACGGCATGGGCCTGGAGGGTGTCGGCGTGCAGCTGACCAAGTCCGGCCACATCCACGTCGACCGCGTCTCGCGCACCAACGTACCGGGCATCTACGCCGCCGGCGACTGCACCGACCTCTTCCCGCTGGCCTCCGTGGCCGCCATGCAGGGCCGTATCGCCATGTACCACGCCCTCGGCGAGGGGGTTACCCCGATGCGCATGAAGACGGTGGCCAACGCCGTGTTCACCCGCCCCGAGATCGCCGCCGTGGGTGTCACCCAGGCCCAGGTCGAGTCCGGCGAGATCTCCGCGCGCACCATCACCCTGCCGCTGCAGACCAACCCGCGCGCGAAGATGCGCTCGCTGCGCCACGGCTTCGTCAAGCTGTTCTGCCGCCGCCACTCCGGCATCGTCATCGGCGGCGTGATCGTCGCCCCGACGGCCTCCGAGCTGATCCTGCCGGTCGCCCTCGCCGTGAGCAAGAACCTCACCGTCGCCGACCTCTCCGAGACCTTCTCGGTCTACCCGTCGCTGTCGGGCTCGATCACCGAGGCCGCCCGCCGCCTCGTCGCCCACGACGACCTGGACTAGCCTCCCGGCACCTTAGCGCCGATCCCGCCTTCCCCGGCGGGGTCGGCGTTTCCGCGTCTCCGGGGAGATTGACGACGTCCCGGTGGCGCCCGTGCGAGGTCACGTTACCCCCCGGTCGCGGGCGCTTCGCGCCCGCGCGCGCCGGACGCCGCAGGTGGGCGCGCACGGGGGAGATGTGCGACGTCGGTAATCGAAGAAAACTATCCCGCTAAAAGTGAGAGGCGACACAACAGATGCTTTAGGGTGGGCAGCACCACACCATGCCGTGCGGGGCCGGACCGGCCGCGCACCGCCCGACACGAAGCGAGGAGTCGCCACGCAATGATCGAGCACACCGTCCGCTCCCACCGCTCCGCGGAGGACTTCCCCTACGAGGAGCACCTGGCCCACAAGATCGCGCGCGTCGCCGCCGACCCGGTCGAGGTGCCCGCCGAGACGGCCGAGATGATCGTCAACCGCATCATCGACAACGCCGCCGTCAGCGCCGCCTCCGTGCTGCGCCGCCCGGTCACCGTCGCCCGCCGCCAGGCCGAGGGGCACCCCGTGGCCGAGCGCGGCGCCGCCGTCTTCGGCGTACCCGGGCGCTTCTCCGCCGAGTGGGCCGCCCTGGCCAACGGCACCGCGGTGCGCGAGCTCGACTTCCACGACACCTTCCTGGCCGCCGAGTACTCCCACCCCGGCGACAACATCCCGCCGATCGTGGCCGTCGCCCAGCACTCCGGCGCCAGCGGGCGCGACCTGATCCGCGGCATCGCCACCGGCTACGAGATCCAGGTCGACCTCGTGCGCGGCATCTGCCTGCACGAGCACAAGATCGACCACGTCGCCCACCTCGGCCCCTCGGTCGCCGCCGGCCTGGGCGCCCTACTGCACCTGGACGTCGACACCATCTACCAGGCCATCGGCCAGGCGCTGCACACCACCACCGCCACCCGCCAGTCCCGCAAGGGCCTGATCTCCTCCTGGAAGGCCTTCGCCCCGGCCTTCGCCGGCAAGATGGCCGTCGAGGCCACCGACCGCGCGATGCGCGGCGAGGGCGCGCCCGCCCCGATCTGGGAGGGCGAGGACGGCGTGATCGCCTGGCTGCTCTCCGGCCCGGACGCCGAGTACACCGTCCCGCTCCCCGCCGAGGGCGAGGAGAAGCGCGCCGTCCTGGACACCTTCACCAAGGAGCACTCCGCCGAGTACCAGTCCCAGGCGCCCATCGACCTGGCCCGGCGCATGCGCGAACGCGTCCTCGACGCCACCGGCGGCGACCTGGCCAAGGTCGAGTCCATCGTGCTGCACACCAGCCACCACACCCACTACGTCATCGGCACCGGCTCCAACGACCCGCAGAAGTTCGACCCGGACGCCTCGCGCGAGACCCTCGACCACTCGATCATGTACATCTTCGCCGTCGCCCTCGAGGACGGCGACTGGCACCACGAGCGCTCCTACGCCCCCGAGCGCGCCCACCGCCCGGGGACCGTCGAGCTGTGGCGCAAGATCTCCACCGTCGAGGACCCGGAGTGGACCCGCCGCTACCACTCGACCGACCCGGCGGAGAAGGCCTTCGGCGCCCGTGCCGTGGTGACGCTTGCCGGCGGCACCGTCATCGAGGACGAGCTGGCCCTGGCCGACGCCCACCCGGGCGGCAACCGGCCCTTCGCCCGCGGGCAGTACATCGCCAAGTTCCGCACCCTGGCCGAGGGCGTGGTCGACGACACCGAGCAGGACCGCTTCCTCGAGGCGGCCCAGGCCCTGCCCGAGCTCGACGACCTCGGCGAGCTCAACATCGAGCTGAGCGCCGAGAAGCTCGCCGAGGCCCCCGAGACCCCGGAGGGGCTGTTCTGATGGCCGGCCTCTACTCCTCGCAGATCACCCCCACCGAGCGGCGCCGCCGCCTGCGTGCGGCGCTGTCCGGGCCGTCGATCGCCCGGCTGCCCGGCGCGTTCTCCCCGCTGGTCGCCCGCGCGATCGGGGAGGCCGGCTTCGAGGGCGTCTACGTCTCCGGCGCCGTCGTCGCCGCCGACCTGGCCCTGCCGGACATCGGCCTGACCACGCTCACCGAGGTCGCCGCCCGCTCCCACCAGATCGCCCGGGCCACCGACCTGCCCGTGCTCGTCGACGTCGACACCGGCTTCGGCGAGCCGATGTCCGCCGCGCGCACCGTCTCCGAGCTCGAGGACGCCGGCGTGGCCGGCTGCCACTTCGAGGACCAGGTCAACCCCAAGCGCTGCGGCCACCTCGACGGCAAGGAGGTCGTGCCCGCCGACCTGATGGTCCGCCGGCTCTCGGCGGCCGTGCGCGAGCGCCGCGACAGCGAGTTCGTCATCTGCGCGCGCACCGACGCCGCCGGGGTGGAGGGCATCGACTCCGCCATCGAGCGCGCGAAGGCCTACCGCGACGCCGGCGCCGACCTGATCTTCACCGAGGCGCTGCACACCGAGGACGAGTTCGCCCGCTTCCGCGAGGCTGTGCCGGACGTGCCGCTGCTGGCCAACATGACCGAGCTCGGCAAGACCGAGCTGCTGCCCGCCGGCCGCCTCGAGGAGCTCGGCTACGACGCCGTGATCTACCCGGTGACCACGCTGCGCATCGCCATGGGGCAGGTCGAAAAGGCCCTCGGCGAGATCGCGGAGAGCGGCACGCAGACCGGCTGGGTCGACCGCATGCAGCACCGCGCCCGGCTCTACGAGCTGCTGCGCTACGCCGAGTACAACGACTTCGACCAGTCGGTGTCCGCCTACTCCCGCGAGAACTACGACCCGAGCAACTGACAGGACCGTAAGCAACCGCAAGGAACCACATCCGCCCGGCCTCACCGGCCGGTCACCCCGGCCGCCCGGCCGGCGGAACACGAGAGGAACCACGACCATGACCGAGCAGAACGAGCAGAAGATCTACAAGGGCCTGGCCGGCGTGCTGGCCGACTACACCGCCGTCTCCAAGGTGATGCCCGAGACGAACTCCCTGACCTACCGCGGCTACCCCGTCCAGGACCTCGTGGAGAACTGCTCCTACGAGGAGGTCACCTACCTGCTGTGGAACGGGGAGCTGCCCACCGCCGAGCAGCTCGCCGAGCACAACGCCGCCGGGCGCTCTTACCGCGAGCTCGACCCGGGCCTGGTCGCCGCCGTGCACTCCCTGCCGGAGACCTGCCACCCGATGGACGTCGTGCGCACCGCCGTGAGCTACCTGGGCACCAAGGACCCGGAGCTGTTCACCCCGGACTCCGACCACATCCGCCTGGTCGGCCACCACCTGCAGGCCCAGCTGCCCATGGCCATCGCCCTGGACATCCGCCGCCGCGCCGGCAAGGGCGTGATCGCCCCGGACCCGGACAAGGGCGTGGCTGAGAACTTCCTGACCATGGTCTTCGGCACCGAGGAGGGCTCGCCGGCGACGAACCCGGAGGACATCCGCGCCTTCGAGCAGTCCCTGATCCTCTACGCCGAGCACTCCTTCAACGCCTCGACCTTCACCGCGCGCGTGATCACCTCCACGCGCTCGGACACCTACTCCGCGATCACCGGCGCCGTCGGCGCGCTCAAGGGCCCGCTGCACGGCGGCGCCAACGAGTTCGTCATGCACGCCATGGCGGAGATCGACGACCCGGCCAAGGCCGCCGACTGGGTCAACGCCCGCCTGGACGCCAAGGACCTGATCATGGGCTTCGGCCACCGCGTCTACAAGCGCGGCGACTCGCGCGTGCCCAGCATGGAGAAGGCCTTCCGCGAGCTGGCCCGCCGTCACGACCAGGAGAAGTGGGTCGAGATGTACGAGAACATGCAGGAGGCCATGGACGCGCGCACCGGCATCAAGCCCAACCTGGACTTCCCGGCCGGCCCCGCGTACCACATCCTGGGCTTCCCCACGGACTTCTTCACCCCGATCTTCGTGGTCGCCCGCCTGGCCGGCTGGACCGCGCACATCGTCGAGCAGTTCGAGAACAACTCGCTGATCCGCCCGCTGTCCGCCTACAACGGCCCCGAGCAGCGTGCCGTCGCGGACGCGAAGCGCTGATTCATTCACCCCGTGATTTCCGACGCCCGTGGTGCGCGCACCACGGGCGACGTCGTGTGAGGGGTGGCCGTTTCCGGCCTTTCAGAGTGTTTGATTACACTTTTGGGAGTACGCGTATTCACGCGCACAATCTGCAGGCGCGCGGTCGGGCCCTGCGCGCCGGGCTCACGGAGAAAGGACCGATGCCCCGTGGTATCCGAAAACACCCCCAGTTTTGAGAAGATCCTCGTGGCCAACCGCGGGGAGATCGCCGTCCGCGCGTTCCGCGCGGCCTACGAGGTCGGCGCCTCGACGGTGGCGGTCTACCCGGCGGAGGACCGCAACTCCTTCCACCGCTCCTTCGCCAACGAGGCCGTGCGCATCGGGCGCGACGACTCGCCGGTCAAGGCTTACCTGAACATCAAGGAGATCATCCGCGCCGCCAAGAAGACCGGCGCCGACGCGATCTACCCCGGCTACGGCTTCCTCTCCGAGAACGCCGCACTGGCGCGCGCGTGCGCGGACAACGGCATCACCTTCATCGGCCCGCCGCCGGAGGTCCTGGACCTGACCGGCGACAAGGCCGCCGCCGTCGAGGCCGCCGCCGAGGCCGGCCTGCCGATCCTGGACGACTCGCCGGCCTCCGACGACATCGACACCATCGTCGAGTACGCCGAGGGCCGCGAGTACCCGCTGTTCGTCAAGGCCGTCGCCGGCGGCGGCGGGCGCGGCATGCGCTTCGTCGAGAGCCCCGACAAGCTGCGCGAGCTGGCCGCGGAGGCCTCCCGCGAGGCGGCCGCCGCCTTCGGCTCCGGCGAGGTCTACGTCGAGCGCGCCGTGATCGACCCGCAGCACATCGAGGTCCAGATCCTCGGCGACACCGCCGGTAACGTCATCCACCTCTACGAGCGCGACTGCTCCCTGCAGCGGCGCCACCAGAAGGTCGTCGAGATCGCCCCGGGCCAGCACCTCGACCCGGAGCTGCGCGAGCAGATCTGCGCCGACGCGGTGCGCTTCTGCGAGCACATCGGCTACCAGGGTGCGGGCACCGTCGAGTTCCTCGTCGACCGCGAGGGCCGCCACGTCTTCATCGAGATGAACCCGCGCATCCAGGTCGAGCACACCGTGACCGAGGAGGTCACCCAGGTCGACCTGGTCAAGTCGCAGATGCAGATCGCCGCCGGTGCCACCCTCGAGGACCTGGGCCTGCGCCAGGAGAACATCCACACCTCGGGCGCGGCCCTGCAGTGCCGCATCACCACCGAGGACCCGAACAACGGCTTCCGGCCCGACACCGGCACCATCACCTCCTACCGCTCGCCGGGCGGCGCCGGCGTGCGCCTCGACGGCGCGGCCCAGCTCGGCGGCGAGATCACCCCGAACTTCGACTCCATGCTGGTCAAGATGACCTGCCGCGGGCCGAACTTCGCCACCGCCGTCGCCCGTGCCCAGCGTGCGCTCGCCGAGTTCGACGTCTCCGGTGTGACCACCAACATCGGCTTTTTGCGCGCCCTGCTGCACGAGGACGACTTCCAGCACAACCGGATCTCGACCTCCTTCATCGCCGACCACTCCTGGCTGCTGCAGGCCCCGCCGGTCGACGATGAGCCCAGCCGCATCCTCGAGTACCTCGCCGAGGTCACCGTCAACCGCCCGCACGGCGAGCCCTTCGAGGCCGTGCGCCCGCGGCTGAAGCTGCCCGAGCTCGACGAGTCCGCCCCGCTGCCGCGCGGCTCGCGCGACGAGCTGCTGCAGTACGGCCCGGAGGAGTTCGCCCGCCGGCTGCGCAAGTCGGACGCGTTGAAGCTGACCGACACCACCTTCCGCGACGCCCACCAGTCGCTTTTGGCCACCCGCGTGCGCGGCGAGGCACTCATCCCGGCCGCCCGTGCCGTCTCCCGGATGACGCCGAACCTGTTCAGCGTCGAGGCCTGGGGCGGGGCGGCCTACGACGTGGCCATGCGCTTCCTGCACGAGGATCCGTGGGTGCGCCTGGACGACCTGCGCCAGGCGATGCCCAACGTCAACATCCAGATGCTGCTGCGCGGGCGTAACACCGTCGGCTACACCCCGTACCCGGACGAGGTCTGCAAGGCCTTCGTCCAGGAGGCCGCCGACAGCGGCGTGGACGTCTTCCGCATCTTCGACGCGCTCAACGACATCTCGCAGATGCGCCCGGCCATCGACGCCGTCCTCGAGACGGGCACCACGGTCGCCGAGGTCGCCATGGCCTACTCCGGCGACCTGACCGACCCGAACGAGGACCTCTACACGCTGGACTACTACCTGCGCCTGGCCGAGCAGATCGTCAACTCCGGCGCGCACATCCTGGCCATCAAGGACATGGCCGGCCTGATGCGGCCGGCCGCGGCCAAGAAGCTGGTCAAGGCCCTGCGCCACGAGTTCGACCTGCCGGTGCACGTGCACACCCACGACACCGCCGGCGGCTCGCTGGCGACCTACCTGGCCGCCGCCGAGGCCGGCGCGGACGCCGTGGACGCCGCCAGCGCCCCGATGTCGGGCACCACCTCGCAGCCCTCGCTGTCCGCGGTGGTGGCCGCCTTCGCCAACACCTGGCGCGACACCGGCGTGGACCTGCAGGCCGTCTGCGACCTGGAGCCCTACTGGGAGGCCGTGCGCGCCCTGTACAAGCCCTTCGAGGCCGGCGTGCCCGGCCCGACCGGGCGCGTCTACCACCACGAGATCCCGGGCGGGCAGCTGTCCAACCTGCGCGCGCAGGCCACGGCCCTGGGCCTGGCCGACCGCTTCGAGCTCATCGAGGACACCTACGCCGACGTCAACGAGCTGCTGGGGCGCCCGACCAAGGTCACCCCGTCCTCGAAGGTCGTCGGTGACCTGGCGCTCGCCCTGGTGGGCAGCGGCGTGACCGTCGCCGAGTTCGCCGAGGACCCGAAGGCCCACGACATCCCGGACTCGGTCATCGCGTTCCTGCGCGGCGAGCTGGGCACCCCGCCCGGCGGCTGGCCCGAGGAGCTGCGCGAGAAGGCCCTGGCCGGACGCAAGGAGAGCCCGGACCCGCTCAAGGACCTCGAGCCGGAGGACTCCGAGGCCCTGCACTCCAAGGACCGCGCCACGCGCCGCAAGACGCTGGACCGCCTGCTCTTCCCGAAGCCCGCGAAGGACTTCGCCGAGCACCGCCAGCGCTACGGCGACGTCTCGCGCCTGGAGGACCGCGAGTTCTTCTACGGTCTGGAGGAGGGCGTCGAGCGCGTCATCCAGATTCCGGATTCCTCGCGGCGCATGACCGTGCGTCTCGACGCCGTCGGCGAGCCCGACGCGAAGGCCATGCGCTCGGTGGTCTGCACCGTCAACGGCCAGGTCCGCCCGCTGCGCGTGCGCGACCACTCGGTCGAGTCGGTGACCTCCTCGGTGGAGAAGGCCGACCCGTCCGTCGAGGGCCAGGTGCCCGCGCCGTTCGCCGGCGTGGTCACGGTGACCGTCGAGCAGGGCGAGGAGGTCAAGGCCGGCGACCAGGTCGCCGTGATCGAGGCGATGAAGATGGAGGCCTCCATCTCCGCCACCGTCGACGGCACCGTCGAGCGCGTGGTGATCAAGCAGGCCACCAAGGTCGAGGGCGGTGACCTGATCGTCGAGATCGCCTGACGGCGCCGGGCGCCCGGCGGCCCGGTCCGGCCGCTGAGGCGTACGGCCCGGACAGAGACGCCGCCCGGCGGGGATG
>NZ_JASODI010000021.1 GCF_030211955.1 Corynebacterium frankenforstense
GCCCGCCGCGGGGAGTTCCTCGTGGCGGGCGCGCCGGGTTTAAGGCGTGCGGTGAGCCAGCGGGGAGCCCGCCGGCCGACCGTGCGCTAGATGCGGATGCCGGTCATGCGCTCGATCTGGTCGCGCAGCTCAGCCGGGGCGAACTGCTGGAACGCCCAGGCGATGATGCCGCCGAGGCCGAGCACCACGACCAGGGCGCCGATGACGCCCAGGGCGGCGGAGCTGCCGACCGGCAGGGTCGAGGAGCCGCTCGAGCCGTCGTTGCCCGGCTTGTTGTCGTCGCTCGGCTTGCCGTTGTCGTCGTCGCCCGGCTTGTCGTCGTCGGAGTCTTTCAGGTTGAAGCCGACCTTGACCGGGTCGTGGTCGGAGGCGCGGAAGACGATGTTCTCCGGGTCGTCCTGGTAGAAGTCGACGACGTTGTAGTTGCGTCGCGAGTACTCGAAGGCCAGCGGCTCATCGGCGTTGATGTCCCAGACCTTCGCGTCGACGACGCGGTCCATCGCCGCGGCGTTGCCCAGCGCGTGGTCGAGCGAGCCCAGCCGCGCGGAGAACTGGTAGGAGATGCCGGCGTCGTGCTCCTCGGCGATGTTGGTGTAGCCGCCGTGCTCGAGCACGGCCAGGGTGCGCTCCTTGGAGTAGGAGTTCAGGTCGCCCAGGATGAAGGTCGGGGTGTCCGCCCAGTCCTCCTGCTCGTCCAGGTGGGCCAGCAGGGCCTCGGCCTGGCGGGCGCGGACGTTCGGGTTATTGCCCTGGCCGTCGCCGGAGTCGGCGTCGTTGTTGGCCACGGAGCCCTTCGACTTGAAGTGGTTGACCACGGCGACGAAGCTCTCGGCGTCGTCGGAGCCCGCGGCGTCGTCGGCCTCGGTGCCCTCCGCCTCGGTGCCCTCGTCGGCATCGTCGGCGACGCGGGCGGCGTCGTCAGTCTCGTCGGTGTCGTCGGCGTCGTCGCCGGCGCCGGCGGCGCGGAACTCCTGGGCCAGCGGCTGGCGGGCCAGGCCGGTGAAGGCCTCGTTGTCGAAGATGCGCGACTCGCCGACCGGTTCGACGGTGTCCGGGTTGTAGATGAAGGCGGTGCGGATGACGTCCTCGGCGGTGCCGGTCTCCTCCGGGGAGGGCACGTAGGCCCAGTTGCCGCCGGCGGCGTTCAGCGCGTCGACCAGGCGGGAGAGCGCCTCGTCGCGGCGGTCCTTCGAACCGGTCACCGAGTAGGTGTTCTCGATCTCCTCGAGACCCAGCACGTCGACGTCGAGGCGGTTGATCGCCGCGACGATCTTGCGCTCCTGGTCGCCCAGGGCCTCGGCGGTGTAGGCGCCGCGCACCGTGCAGTTGCGCGCGGTGACCGGGTTGTTCTCACGGTCGTTGTAGGAGCTGCAGTTGTGGTCGGCGCCCAGCGAGGTGAAGTAGTTGAGCACGTTGAAGCTGGCGATCGAGTAGTCGCCCTCGACGGAGTCGATCGCCTCGAGCGCGGCCGGACGCGAGTCCTCCCACGTGATCGGCAGGTCGGCGCCGGCGGTGTTGCCGGTCACCGGGGCGGTCGGCTGCAGCGACCAGGCCTCGAAGCGGTAGTCCAGGACCACCGGGTGGGCGAAGTCCACCGCGTCGCCGGTGCGCAGCGACTTGATCGTCTTCGCGTCGTCCTGGGCGATCCACGGCAGCGGGGTCGCCTGGTCGCCGCGCAGGTAGTTGCGCGAGCGGCCGTCGTCGAGGACGAGCACCTCCTCGGTCTGCTCCTCGGTCAGCTTCTGCACCGGCGAGTCCGCGGCCGTGTCCGGCTCGTGGACCTCGGTGGCCTGCAGGTACGGCTCGTCGCCGGTGGCCAGCTGCACGGTGCCGAACTGGTTGAGGTTGTAGTTGCCGGTCACGGTCATGTCGCCGGTCGGCTTGACCAGCATGCCCTCGAAGGCCTCGCGGGCCTCGTCGCCGGCGGGAATGGCCTCGATCTCGAGGGCGACGACGGGCTCGAGGTCCTCGACCGGCTCGACGTCGGTGGCCTTGATCTGGGTCAGCTCGTAGTGCTCGCCCGCGGTGCCGGTGACGGCCACCGAGGCACCGACCTCGGGAAGCTCCTTGCCGGGACCGGTGTAGACGAACAGGCCGTGCGAGGCGTCGCCGGCCTTCGGCTCCTCGGAACCGGTGCCCGGGTCCTGCAGGTAGAAGCCGTCGAAGCCGCCCTCGGGGTAGGCCGCGGTGACCACGCCCTCGACGGTGACGGTCTGGCCGTCCAGCGGGGTGGTCGGCCCGGTTCCCTGGACCTCGGCGGCGGTGACGCGCTCGCCCGGCTCGACCGGGGTGGAGCCGTCATCGCCGTCGGAGCCGTCGTCGGAGTCGTCACCGTCGCCCGGGTCCGCGGCGTCGTCGGAGGCCTGCGGGGTCGGGGTGTCCACGGTGAAGTCGACCGAGTTGTCGTCGGTGTCCACGCCGTCCTCGGCGCGCTGCACCGAGGTGGTGTTGGAGGTGGCGGCCGCCGGGGCGCCCTCGAAGTTCTGGGCGGAACCCCAGCCGACCAGGTCGACGACCTCGCCGTCGGCGTCGGTCAGCTCGGCGATGGCCTGCTTGGCGCTGAAGTTGAAGCCCGCCTCGAGGTCGACGCCCGGAAGCTCCTCGCCGTTGTCGCCGCCGGCGCCGGCGATCAGCAGGTGGCCGCCGGCCGGGACCTCGCCGGTCAGCGTCGTCGCCGCACCGGAGTTGCCCTTGGTGGACTGCTGGTCGAGGGTCCAGCCCTCGACGCTGATCGCCTCGTCGGTCGGGTTGTAGAGCTCGACGAAGTCACGGTTGAACACGGCGCGGGAGTTGCCCCCGCCGCCGTAGACCTCGTTGATGACCACGTTGGAGCCGTCCGGGGCGGCCACGGCCTGCGGGACGACGATCGAGCCGGCGGCCGCCGTGACCGCGGCCGTCAGGGCGGCGGTCACGGCACGGCGCACCGGACGGCGCAGGGGACCGCGCACGGTCGGGGCGACGGGACGTCGGAAATCGGAGGGGGAGGGGCGCGGGGGCGTCATATCTGCACGCTTCCTGGGAGGAGACAGGGGACGAGCTCATTATCAGCGCCCAGGCGGCTGTCGGCAGGGTGTAGGGGCGACGCCCGCGCCCGGCGCCAGCGCGTTCACCCCCGGGGCGGGAAGAATTCCGCCGCGCGCCAACCGCACGCCACCGCAGGTTCACCCCCGCGCGGCTCACTCTGCCCGGCGCGGGCGGGGCCCGGGCGGGTGAGCGAGGTGGGCGGGGCTTAGTTTCCGCAGCACCGGGGCGGTAGGCTCTGTGACGTACCGATACCTGCGAAGCCCAAAAAGGGGAGACCTGTGGCCCGTGTAGTAGTCAATGTCATGCCCAAGGCGGAGATCCTGGACCCCCAGGGCCAGGCCGTCGTCCGCGCCCTGCACCGCACCGGCGTCGAAGGCGTCGCCGACGTGCGCCAGGGCAAGCGCTTCGAGCTCGAGGTCGACGACTCCGTCGACCGCGCCGAGCTGGAGAAGGTCGCCGAGACCCTGCTGGCCAACACCGTCATCGAGGACTTCGAGGTCGTCGTCGAGGCCGCGGGGGAGGCGCAGTGACCGCCCGCATCGGAGTCATCACCTTCCCCGGCACCCTCGACGACGTCGACGCCGCGCGCGCCGTGCGCTACGCCGGTGCCGAGGCCGTGGCGCTCTGGCACGCCGACGCCGACCTCAAGGGCGTCGACGCCGTGGTGGTCCCCGGCGGCTTCTCCTACGGCGACTACCTGCGCAGCGGCGCGATCTCCGCGATCGCGCCCGTGATGGGCGCCGTCGTCGAGGCCGCGGGCAAGGGCATGCCGGTGCTGGGTATCTGCAACGGCTTCCAGATCCTCACCGAGGCCCACCTGCTGCCCGGGGCGCTCACCCGCAACCAGAACCTGAGCTTCCACTGCGTGGACACCGTGCTCACCGTCGAGAACACCGACACCGCCTGGACCCACGGCCTCGACGCGGGCTCGGTCTCGGGGTCCGGCTCGGTCCCCGGTGACGGCGCCGGGATCCTCATCCCGGCCAAGCACGGCGAGGGCCGCTTCCAGGCCTCCGCCGAGACGCTCGCCGAGCTCGAGGGTGAGGGCCGCGTGGTGTTCCGCTACACCGACAACTTCAACGGCTCGATGAACTCGATCGCCGGCATCTGCAGCGCCAACGGCCGCGTCGTCGGCCTCATGCCGCACCCCGAGCACGCCATCGACCCGCTGACCGGCCCGTCCACGGACGGCCTCAAGCTGTTCGTCTCCGCGGTCGGCACCATCGCCGCCTGACCGTCGCGCCCGAAGCCCGAAGGGAGTTCCCCCACACCATGACCGTCCACAACGACACCGTCGCCGCGGCGCAGGCCGACCCGCACGCCGAGCAGCCCTACCGCGAGCTCGGCCTCAAAGACGACGAGTACCACCGCATCAAGGAGATCCTGGGCCGGCGCCCCACCGACGCCGAGCTCTCCGTCTACTCCGTGATGTGGTCCGAGCACTGCTCCTACAAGTCCTCCAAGGTCCACCTGCGCTACTTCGGTGAGACCACCACCGACGAGATGGCCGAGAAGATCCTCGCCGGCATCGGCGAGAACGCCGGCGTGGTCGACATCGGCGACGGCAACGCGGTGACCTTCCGCGTCGAGTCGCACAACCACCCCTCCTACGTCGAGCCGCACCAGGGCGCCGCCACCGGCGTCGGCGGCATCGTCCGCGACATCATGGCCATGGGCGCGCGCCCGGTCGCCGTGATGGACCAGCTGCGCTTCGGCCCGGCTGACGCCGCCGACACCCAGCGCGTGCTGCCCGGCGTGGTCGACGGCATCTCGCACTACGGCAACTGCCTGGGCCTGCCCAACATCGGCGGTGAGACCTCCTTCGACGCCACCTACGCCGGCAACCCGCTGGTCAACGCCCTGTGCGTGGGCACGCTGCGCTCCGACGACCTGAAGCTGGCCTTCGCCTCCGGCACCGGCAACAAGGTCATGCTCTTCGGCTCGCGCACCGGCCTCGACGGCATCGGCGGCGTGTCCGTGCTGGCCTCCGACACCTTCACCGAGGGCGCCGAGCGCAAGCTGCCGGCCGTCCAGGTCGGCGACCCCTTCGCTGAGAAGGTGCTCATCGAGTGCTGCCTCGACCTCTACGCCGCCGGCGTGGTCGTCGGCATCCAGGACCTGGGCGGCGCCGGCCTGGCCTGCGCGACCAGCGAGCTGGCCGCCAACGGCGACGGCGGCATGCGCGTCAACCTGGACAATGTCCCGCTGCGCGCCAAGGACATGACCGCCGCCGAGATCCTGGCCTCCGAGTCCCAGGAGCGCATGTGCGCCGTGGTCACCCCGGAGAACGTCGAGCGCTTCCGCGAGATCTGCGCCCACTGGGACGTCACCTGCGCCGAGATCGGCGAGGTCGCCCCCGGCGACCGCCTGATCATGACCCACCAGGGCGAGGTCGTCTTCGACGCCCCGGCCCACACCATCGCCGACGACGCCCCGCAGTACAACCGCCCCTGGGCCCGCCCGGCCTGGCAGGACGAGCTGCAGGTCCAGCAGCCGGTCGAGCGGCCGGCCGACCTGGCCGAGGCGCTCAAGAAGATGGTCGCCTCCCCGGCGCTGTGCTCGCGTGCGCACATCACCGAGCAGTACGACCGCTACGTGCGCGGCAACACCGTCAAGGCGCTCAACTCCGACGCCGGCGTGCTGCGCATCGACGAGGAGACCGGACGCGGCGTGGCCGTCGCCTCCGACGCCTCGGGCCGCTACACCAAGCTCGACCCGAACACCGGCGCGCGCCTGGCGCTGGCCGAGGCCTACCGCAACGTCGCCGTCACCGGTGCCCGCCCGGTCGCCGTGACCAACTGCCTCAACTTCGGTTCCCCGGAAAACCCCGACGTGATGTGGCAGTTCCGCGAGGCCGTCCACGGCCTGGCCGACGGCGCCCAGGAGCTGGGCATCCCGGTCTCCGGCGGCAACGTCTCCTTCTACAACCAGACAGGTGACGAGCCGATTCTGCCGACCCCGCTCGTCGGCGTGCTCGGCGTGATTGACGACGTCGCGGACGCCACCGGCCACGACCTGGGCAGCGTGCCCGAGCCCGAGTACATCTACGTGCTGGGCAAGACGCACGAGGAGTTCGGCGGCTCCGTCTGGCAGGAGATCTCCGGCGGTGGGCTCAACGGCCTGCCCCCGCAGGTCGACCTCGCCGACGAGGAGCGCCTGGCAGACTTCTTCGTGCCGGCCGCCGCGCACGGCCTGCTCACCGCCGCGCACGACTGCTCCGAGGGCGGCATCGCCCAGGCGGTCGTGGAGATGGCGATGCGCTCCGGCCTGGGTGTGGACCTGGATCTGACCGCGGTGCACGAGGAGCTGTTCACCGCGCTGTTCTCCGAGTCCGCCTCGCGTGCGGTCATCGCGACCACCGCGGACCGCGCCGACGCCGTCGAGAGCCTGCTCGGCGAGGCCGGCGTGCCGTTCATCCCGGTGGGCAAGACCGTCGCGGACTCGCGTGAGCTGAAGGTCATCGGCGAGGACGACGCGTTCACCGCCGACCTGGACGAGCTGACCGAGGCCTGGTCCGCCACGCTCCCCGACCTGTTCGGGCATGCCGTGGGTGCCAACTCGAACCCCGAGGAGCTCGAGGAGCTGTAGGGGAGCGGGGCTTCGCCCTGGTCCTGGGGTGATGCCCCGGGAAGTTCCGGGAGAGTCGCCGTGCCGGAGGACGGTGCGGTGGCTCTTTCGTGCTTCGGGGGTGTTGGGGGCCGGGGGGCTGGGGGTCGGGCCGACGGTTTCGCTGGCCGTCGGGGTGTTGCGGCCCGGGGTACCGGGAAAATGTGTCATGGGGGAATTCAACGACCCGCGTTTTCCCAGGTCGATGAGAACCGGTCGGGCTGGGATGACACAAAAAGTCGGGTCGGGGAGCCGTCCCTGGGGATAGCGGGTAGCCAGACCGGGAAAATCAGGCAGTCCCGGGGAAAATCAGGCAGTCCCGGGGAAATGGGGCAGGAGCGGTGCCCCGGACCTCCCGGCCGGCCCCGGGCCCCCGACCGACCCCGCCCCGCTGCTACACCCGCCCGCTGACCACGTAGTGCGGGCGGGACTCGTGGCCCGGGGCGGTGCCCAGCTCCGCGTCCAGCTCCTGGACCCGCGGCACCTCCTCGACCTGAACGTCCCTCAGCCCCGCCTCGCGGAAGACCTCGGCGAAGGCCTCCGGCCCGCGGGATCCGGCCAAGGGCAGCGTCCGGACCGTCTCGTCCGTGTAGGTCCGGGCGAATTCGTCCGGACCGCCGGCCGACTCGACCTCGAGGTCACCCACGGTGCCCTCGGGAAACCAGTTCGCGTCCACGCAGACCACCCGGCCTCCCGGGGCGAGCAGCCCGGACCAGGACCGGACGGCGGCGACCGGGTCGCGCAGGGTCCACAGCAGGAAACGCGAGACCACGGTGTCAAAGCCCACGCCCGTCCCGACGCCGGCCGCGGCCAGGCCGGGGGCGGGTGAGACGGCGTCGGCGCGCACGAAACGGGCCAAGGGTGCGGCGGCGCGACGTCGGCAATCGAGCTCGGAGCGCGCGGCGGCGAGCATGCCCTCGGCGGTGTCCACGCCGACGACCGCGTGACCGAGGTCGGCGAGCAGGAAGGCGAGGTAGCCCGAGCCGGTGCCACAGTCGAGGACGCGGGCCGGCGGTGCGGGCAGGTGCGCGGCGAAGACGCCGGCCCACAGCTCGCGGTCGACGCGGGCGCGGCGGCCGTGCATCTGGTTGCCGTGGTAGGCCGCGGCGCGGTCGGACCAGTAGCGGTCGAGCCGCTCTTGGAGCTGAGTCAGGTCGGTGCGCAGGGAAGTGGTCATTTCGGCTCCTGGTCCTCCTTGAAGGTGTCGAAGAGCAGCACGATGCGCCCGTGGACGTCGACGCGGTCGACGCGGGTGCGGTAGACGGGCTCGAGGACCTCGGGAAGCAGGATCTCGTCGGGGGTGCCCGCCGCGACGACGCCGCCGTGGTCGAGCAGCACGAGCCGGTCGCAGTAGCGCGCGGCCAGGTTCAGGTCGTGGAGGACCACAACCGTTGACCCCTCCCGGTTCGCGACCAGGTTCAACAGCTCGTACTGGTAGCGCACGTCGAGGTGGTTGGTCGGCTCGTCGAGGAAGAGGTACGGGGTCTCCTGGGCGAGCGCGCGGGCGATGAGCGCGCGCTGGCGCTCGCCGCCGGAGAGCGACTGGACGTCGCGCGGGGCGAGGTCCAGGGCGCCCAGCGAATCGAGTGCGGCCTCGACGATGCGCTCGTCCTCGGCGCGCGGGCGGGCCGTCGCGCCCAAGTAGGGTAGGCGACCGAGCATGACCAGGTCCGCCACGCGGATCGGGATGTCCGACTCCTGTTCCTGGGTGACCACCGCTATCTCGCGGGCCAATTGCTTGCGTGGGATCGAGCCCAGCGCGCGGTCGCCCACCATCACCGAGCCGGCGTCCGGGTCCAGCGACCCGTAGAGGCAGCGCAGCAGCGTCGTCTTGCCCGAGCCGTTCGGCCCGACAAGTCCCAGCACCCCGGACGGCGGTACGTCGAGGTCGACGCCGTCGAGCACGCGCTTGCGCCCGCGGTTCAGCGTCAGCCCGCGCGCGCGGATGCCGGCGGCGCTGTTCACATCGCCGACGCGCCCTGCGCCGGCCTCCGCGCCTGCACTGCCGCCGGCCGCGCCCTCACCGGATGTCACTGATTGTTCTCCAGGAACTCGTCGACCTTCTCCAGACCGTCGACGGCCAGCGGCGTCGGCGGCTCGGCGAAGTTGAGCAGCAGCGGCATGATGCGGTTCTCGCGCACGGCGTTCGAGTTCTCCAAGCCCTTGATCTGCTTGACCGCGTCAACCACCGGCCCGGCCTCGCCCTCGGAGTAGAGCGCGATGATCACGTCGGGGTCGCGCGCGAGGAGGTCCTCGGCGGTGACCTCGAAGACGCGCTCGGAGGAGTCTCCGTAGACGTTCTCCAGCCCGGCGGACTCGACGATCGGGTGCGACATCGATCCGGTGCCGTAGGCGTAGGTCACGCCGCCGCCTACGGTCGGGTAGAGCACGGCGACCGAGCGGCCCTCGCCGCTGGCCTTGTTCGCCAGTTCGGCGACGCGCTTCTCGAGGTCCGCCACGACCTCGTCGGCCTTGTCCTCACGGTCGAAGACCTTGCCGTAGAGGCGCACCTCGTCGTAGACGTCGTCCCAGGTCACCGGCGACTTCAGGGCGTCGCAGAAGCCGGGCTCCTCGAGCATGCGCACCCCGCCGGTGTCGCCCATGGTCTGGCGGTTGACGGTGTCGGTGAAGCCGAGCACGAGGTCCGGCGAGGTGGCCACGATCTCCTCCTTGGAGATCTGCAGGTGTCCGGAGGCGTCGAGCTTGTCGGTGATGCTCGGGATCTCGGCGATCTTCGCGTTGGTGGCGTCGTCGTAGTACTCGGTGGGGTACTGGCCGGCGCGCGCGGTGACGCGGTCGAGCACACCGAGCGCGTTGAGCGTGGCGATCGACGCCGGCTTGAGCGTGGTCACCCGCTCCGGCGCGGCGTCGAAGTCGACGGTCTCGCCGCAGTTCTCGACGCTGACGGCGGCTTGATTGGCGACGCCGCCCCCCTCGCCGTCGGCGGTTCCCTCGCCGTTTGCGCCGCAGGCGGCCAGCGGCAGCACCAGCGTGCAGCAGGCCAGGGTCGCGAGGGCGCGGCGGGATCCGCGGGCGCGGCGGGGGCGGGTGAAGGAGTTCATCTGGGGTCCTTTCGGGGAAGTGTCAGTTGGGTTTTTCAGTTGGTGTGTCTCGGTTGGCGGTCTCAGTTCGCCGGGGCGTACATGCGGCGCACCAGGATCAGCAGGAAGGGTGCGCCGACCAGCGCGGTGATGATGCCGATGGACAGCTCGCGCGGGGCGAGCAGAGTGCGCGCCCCGATGTCCGCCCAGATCAGCAGGATCGCCCCGGCCAGCGCGCTGACCGGGATGACCGCGCGGTGCGCGCCGCCGACGAAGCGGCGGGCCAGGTGGGGCACGACCAGACCGACGAAGCTGATGGAGCCGGCCATCGCGACGATGCCGCCGACGAGCAGGCAGGTGATCACCAGCAGGCCGGCGCGCAGTTTCTCCGGGTCTACGCCCGCGGTCAGGGCGGTCTCGTCGCCGACGGCCAGCGCGTCGAGGTTGCGGGCCAGCAGCATCAGCAGCGCCACGGAGGCGACGACGATGACGGCGATGACGACGAGCGGGCCGTCCCAGCCGGCCAGGCCCAGGGAGCCGAGCAGCCAGAACATCACCGAGCGCGAGGACTCCGCGGAGTCGGAGGCGAAGATGAGGAAGCTGGTCACCGCCGAGAGCGCGTAGCCGATGGCCACGCCCGCCATGAGCAGGCGGATCGACGTCAGCCGGCCCTGCGAGCGGGCCACGGCCCACAGCAGCAGGGAGGCGGCCAGCGCGCCGATGAAGGCGCTGCCCTGCAGGGCGTAGTCGCCCAGTCCCGCGCCGAGGCCGAAGAGGATGGCCAGTGCCGCGCCGGTGGAGGCGCCGGAGTTCACGCCGAGGACGAAGGGGTCGGCCAGCATGTTGCGCACGAGCGTCTGCAGGATCGCGCCGGAGAGCGCGAGGCCCGCGCCGACGAGTCCGCCGAGGATCACGCGCGGCACCCGGATCTCCCAGATGATCGCGTCGTGGACGGCCGCACCCTCGAGCGCGGTGCCGAGGAGGTGGTGCGAGACGACCTGGAGGGTCTCGGTGGGGCGGATGGGCACCGGCCCGGCGCCGACGCCGACGATGAAGGTGATCGCCAGAGCGACGGTCAGGGCCAGTGTCCACAGCGCGGTGCGGCGGCGGGCGGCGGCCAGGCCCAGGGTGTCGGTCATGGCGACCAGCCTACATTCAAACGGTTCCTAGATCAATTGAATGTTTGCCGGTTCCGGCGGCGGTGGGGAGGGCTGCGGCGGGGGTGATCCCGGATGTTGTGCTGGCGTGGGATGCCCGGGCGCGGTAGCGTACCTACGCGACCGTAGGAAAACCTTACGAGGGGGACCACCGTGACTCCGGGACTCCACGAGACCAGTGCCCGCCGCCCCGCCGAGACCGGCCCGGCGACCGGTGCTGCGACCGGCACGGATCCGGCGCGCCCGGGGCAGCGCGGCGGTGCGCCCGGCCCCGTCGGCCCGGACGGCGCCGACGCCCCGCGACGCCGCCGGCCCCTCGTCGACCGCGGCCCGCGCCCTCTGATCCGCGGCTGGTTCCACCTGGTGGCCGCCGGCCTCTCGGTGGTCTCCGGCACGGTGCTGACCACCTTCGCCTGGATGACCCTGCCCTGGTGGCAGGCCCTCGGGGTGACCGTCTACGCCGTCGGTCTGCTCACCCTCTTCGGCGTCTCCGCGGCCTACCACCGCGGCCCCTGGCGCAGCGAGGCCGCCGTGCGCTGGTGGCGCCGGGCCGACCACGCCACCATCGCCGTCTTCATCGCCGCCACCTACACCCCGCTGTGCCTGATCGTCCTCGAACCGGCCCAGGCCGCCTGGATGCTCGGCACCGCGTGGCTCGGCGCGGTAGGCGGGGTGGTGCTCAACCTCGTGTGGATCGGCCACCCCCGCTGGCTCGACGTCGCGGTCTACCTCGCGCTCGGCTGGCTGATCGTCCCGCTCATCCCGCAGCTGTGGCACTCCGCCGGCCCCGCCGTGGTCTGGCTGCTCTTCGCCGGCGGCGTCGTCTACAGCCTGGGCGCGGTGGTCTACGGAGCACGCTGGCCGGGCCGCAGCGCCCGCTGGTACGGCTACCACGAGCACTTCCACACCGCGACGATCATCGCCGCGATCGTGCACCTGGTGGCCGTCTGGATGGTCGTCGTCCAGGGCGGGTGACGTGCGCGCGGCGCAACCGCCCAACCGCAAGGGAAACGCCCGCGGCGGGAACCGCGGGCGTCGTCAATTGAACTAGTCGATGCGCTGGTGGGTGACCTGCGGCGTCAGCGAGAGCGGCGAGTAGTGCCCGCGCAGCTCGCGCAGGGTGTTGGCGTGCTCGGCGAGGCGCTTGTCCTCCTCGGTCTCTGGGACGAAGGTGCGCGCCAGCTGCGGCTCGCCGTCGACGCCGAGGCCGATGTAGGTCACCGTGGCGTGGATGGCGGTCTCGAGCTCGTCGCGGCCGCGGTGGGCGTCGCCGGCGCGCACGTGGATCGACATCTGCATCGAACGGGCGTCGGTGCGCATCATGCGGGCGTCGACCTCGATGAGGTCGCCGATCGAGATCGGCTGGTAGAAGCGGATGCCGCCCGCGTAGACCGCGACGGTGCGGATGCCGGACCACTCCATCGTGCAGGCGGTGCCGGCCTCGTCAATCCACTCCATGGCCGTGCCGCCGTGCACCTTGCCGCCCCAGTTGATGTCCGTCGGCTTCGCCAGGAAGCGCGTGATCAGGCGCGGGGCGTCCGAGGGGCCGTCGTAGGTCTGCTTGGCCATCTCCGTCTCGATGGCCTTGCGCAGCTCGATGCGCGACTCGGCGGCCTGCCAGACGCGCTCCTCCTCCTTGTTGGCCGGGTGGAACTTCGGCACCGCCTGCGAGCGGCCCGTCGCCGTGTCCTTGGCCACGAAGATGACCAGGCAGTCGCAGGCCGGGGAGAAGTGGCCGTCGCGCGGGTCGGCCGAGAGGACCTCGTTGACGATGTGCATCGAGGACCGGCCCGTCATCGCGATGCGCGAGCGGACCTCGACCATGTGGCCCGAGGGGATCGGGCGGGTGAAGTGGATGTGGCCGACGTAGGCCGTCACGCAGTAGGTGCCCGACCACTGGGTGGCGCACGCGTAGGCCGCCTTGTCGATCCACTCCAGCACGCGGCCGCCGGAGACCCCGCTGGCGCCGGCCATGAGCACGTCGGTCGGTGCCGCCATGAACCTCAGCGTCACCGAGGGGGAGGGGGTCTGGGGCTCGGCGGTGGTCTCGGCCATGGTCCTTCTTCCTGTCACTTCACTCGTTGCTTCACTTATTGCTTTCCGACGTCCCGCCGCAGCGCACCCGGGGCGTCCACCCGAGGCCAGGTTACCCGCGTCGCGCGCGAGCCGCGGGGCGGGCGGGTGGGGTTAGGCTGGCGGCCATGAAGAAGGTCGATCCCGCAGAGGCGCGTGCCGCCGTCCTCGCCGTCGCCGACTGGGTCCGCGACCCCGACACCGTGGACCGGCCCGCCCGCCCGGCGGTGGCCGCGGCCGTGCGCGCCACCGCCCGCACGCTGGCACAGGAGGCACCCGGCCACACCGTCGAGCTGCGCGTGCCGCCGTTCGTCGCCGTGCAGTGCGTCGAGGGGCCGCGCCACACCCGCGGCACCCCGCCCAACGTCGTCGAGTGTGCTGACCTGCAGTGGCTGCGGCTGGCCACCGGGCTCGAGGACTTCGACGCCGCCGTGGCCGGCGGGCGGGTCGAGTCCTCCGGCTCGCGTGCCGGGGAGGTTGCCGGGCATCTGCCGGTTGTGCCGTTGGAGTGAGGTTTCGGGGGTCTGGCTCGGCCGGGGTCGGGGGTTCTTGGCTCGGCTGGGGTCTGGGGTTCTGGCCGGGCGCTGCCGGGATCGGGGCCCGTGGGCATTTTGTGTAGGTTTGTCGGGCCGGCGTGACGTTTTCCCGGGTCAGTTTTCGGACTCTCGGGCAAACCCGCCCAAAATGCCCACCGGTGAGTCCATCGGGCACCGGTCCTGGTGCTGATGGTGCAGATGGGGCGCAGCTGTCGGCTCGGGCCCTACCGAGAGGGATGGTGGGCCCCGGCGGCCGAGCTGCGGGACCTGGTGCCCCGGCAGAACCGGAGGATCGGAGCCCGCACCGCCGTCCGGGGCCGATCCCGGGCAAGGGCGTTAGTGTCCCGCAACAACGGGCCGTTAAGATGAAAGACGTGGCAATCGAGAACTGTCCCGGACCGCACGGCGTCGCCGCGGACCTCGACGACCGCGGCGAGAACGAGCCGCGCGAGGAATGCGGCGTCTTCGGTGTGTGGGCTCCGGGTGAGGAAGTAGCCAAACTCACCTACTTCGGGCTGTTCGCCCTCCAGCACCGCGGCCAGGAGGCCGCGGGCATCGCGACGGGCGACGGCGACCGGATCGTGGTCTACAAGGACATGGGCCTGGTCTCCCAGGTCTTCGACGAGTCCCTGCTCAGCGCCTTCGAGGGCAGCGTGGCCATCGGCCACACCCGCTACTCGACCGCCGGTGGCAAGGACTGGTCCAACGTCCAGCCGATGTTCCGCTCGACGCGCGACGGCCTGGACATCGCCCTGGGGCACAACGGCAACCTGGTCAACTACGTCCAGCTGCGCGACGAGGCCGTCTCCAAGGGCCTGATCGACCGTGAGGACGCCTCCGACACGACCGTGCTGACCGCCCTGCTCGCCGACGGCGTGCACGGCGAGACCGGCATCTTCGAGGCCGCCCGTGAGCTGCTGCCGCGGGTGACCGGCGCGTTCTGCCTGACCTTCACCGACGGCAAGACCCTCTACGCCGCCCGCGACCCGCAGGGCGTGCGCCCGCTGGCCCTCGGCCGGCTCGAGCGCGGATGGGTCATCGCCTCCGAGACCTGCGCGCTCGACATCGTCGGCGCCTCCTTCGTCCGGGAGATCGAGCCCGGCGAGCTGGTCGCCGTGGACAACACGGGCATCCGCTCGGAGAGCTTCGCCAGGCCGCGCCCCCGCGGCTGCGTCTTCGAGTACGTCTACCTGGCCCGCCCGGACTCCGTGATCCGCAACCGCCCGGTCAACGCCGCGCGCATCGAGATCGGCCGGCGCCTGGCCCGCGAGTATCCGGCGGACGGCGACCTGGTCATGCCGGTGCCCGAGTCCGGCACCCCGGCGGCCGTCGGCTTCGCCCAGGAGTCCGGCATCCCCTTCGGGCAGGGCCTGGTCAAGAACGCCTACGTGGGCCGCACCTTCATCCAGCCCACCCAGACGCTGCGCCAGCTGGGCATCCGACTCAAGCTCAACCCGCTGCGCCACATGATCGAGGGCAAGCGACTGATCGTCGTCGACGACTCGATCGTGCGCGGCAACACCCAGCGCGCCCTGATCCGCATGCTGCGCGAGGCCGGTGCGGCCGAGGTGCACGTGCGCATCGCCTCCCCGCCGGTGAAGTGGCCGTGCTTCTACGGCATCGACTTCGCCAGCCCCGGGGAGCTGATCGCCAACTCGTCGTCGGCGGCCGACGAGGAGACCGTGGTCTCCTCGATCTGCACCGCCATCGGCGCCGACTCGCTCGGTTTCGTCTCCGTCGACGCGATGGTCGAAGCGACCGAGCAGTCCCGCGACGAGCTGTGCTGCGCCTGCTTCGACGGGCACTACCCGCTGGGTGTGCCCGTGGGCAACGACAACGCGGAGGTCGTGGCGGCCCTCCAGCACTGCGGCAGCGCAGATGAGTTCAACGACCTGGTCATGGCCGCCGAATCGAAAGGAAACCTGAACGGATGAGTGAGAACGAGGCCGCCTCCGGCGAGCAGACCGGGGCCTCCTACGCGGCGGCCGGCGTGGACATCGCCGCCGGCGACCGCGCCGTCGAGCTGTTCGCCCCGCTGGCCAAGAAAGCCACCCGCCCCGAGGTCCGCGGCGGACTCGGCGGCTTCGCCGGGCTCTTCGCCCTGGGCGAGTACCGCCAGCCGCTGCTGGCCGCCGGCTCCGACGGTGTGGGAACCAAGCTGGCTGTGGCGCAGGCCGTCGGCAAGCACGACACCATCGGCATCGACCTGGTGGCCATGTGCGTCGACGACCTGGTGGTCTGCGGCGCTGAGCCGCTCTTCCTGCAGGACTACATCGCCATCGGCAAGGTCGTGCCCGAGCACGTCGCCGAGATCGTCTCCGGCATCACCGAGGGCTGCGTCCAGGCCGGCTGCGCGCTGCTGGGCGGCGAGACCGCCGAGCACCCCGGCCTGATGGAGGAGGGCGAGTACGACGTCTCGGCCACCGCCGTCGGCGTCGTCGAGGCCGACGAGCTGCTCGGCCCCGACCGGGTGCGCGCCGGTGACGTCGTCATCGGCATGGCCTCCTCGGGCCTGCACTCCAACGGCTACTCGCTTGCCCGCCACGTGCTCCTCGAGCGCGCCGGCCTGCCGCTCGACGGCTACGTCGAGGAGCTGGGCCGCCCGCTGGGCGAGGAGCTGCTGGAGCCGACGCGCATCTACGCGCAGGACTGCCTGGCCCTGGCCGCCGAGTGCGAGGTCAAGACCTTCTGCCACGTCACCGGCGGTGGCCTGGCGGGCAACCTCTCCCGCGTGATCCCGGAGAACCTCACGGCCCGCCTGAGCCGCGGCACCTGGACCCCGGGCCAGATCTTCCGCACCATCCAGTCCCTCGGCCAGGTCAGCCAGGAGGAGATGGAGAAGACCTTCAACATGGGCGTCGGCATGGTCGCCGTCGTCTCGGCCAACGACCGTGACCGCGCGCTGGCGATGCTGGCGGCCCGCCACATCCCGTCCTGGGAGCTGGGCACCGTCACCGAGTCCGCCGACGGCGAGGAGCGCGTCGAGCTGACCGGCAGCCACCCCGGCTACTGAGCCCCACACACAACGAAGCGCCGGTCCCTCCCGCTGGGGGAGGGGCCGGCGCTTCGACGTTCACCGCCCGCGCAAAGACCCGGGGACGGAGATCAGCGGCTACCGGTGGCCCGGCCGTCGCCGTCCTCCGTGTCGTCCTCGTCGTCGATGTAGGCGGCGTACGGGTCCTCGTACTCGTCGTAGTCCTCGTAGTCGTCATACCCGTCGTCGTGGGAGTCCTGGCCGGACTTACCGGCCAGCTCCCGCTGCAGCGACTCAAGGTCCATCTCGGGCGTGTAGTACTTCAACCGGCGTGCGACCTTCGTCTGCTTCGCCTTCGCGCGTCCGCGGCCCATGGCCATGACCCCCTTGGAGTTCGGGACTATCCAGGGCAATTCGGATAACCCATCGGCTGTTCAATCGTGATTATTCCTGTAAGACAGGATAGCGGGTACGCGAACAAATTTCTGCAATGGGCCCTGAGCACTACTTATAAGGCAAAGCTGGCGAAAGTGCGGTTAAGTTTCGTCAGTCCCGCCGGCGCCCCCGCCGCCTCAGCCCCGCCGCGCCTCGCGCAGCCGGTCGATCGCCGCGCGCCCGGCGTGCTCGCCCTCGTCGACCGGCAGGCTGTCCGGGTCGACCACCGCTGCGGCCTCGCCGGCCTGCAGCTGCCCGCCGGTGAGCGCCGAGCGCTTGACCAGCCCCAGGGCGACCGGCCCGTCCTCGAAGTGGTGCACCACCGTGCCCAGCTGCCCGACGCGGCGCCCGCCCGGCCCGGCGGTGATGTCCGTGCCCGGCACCGGCAGCTCGGGGGCCGACCCGTCGAGCTGGAGCAGCACCATCAGCCGCGGGGAGCGGCCGATGTTCTCCACCCGCGAGACGGTCTCCTGGCCGCGGTAGCAGCCCTTGTGCAGGTGCACCGCGCCGGCGTGCCCGTGGCGGCCGATCCAGTGGGCGACCTCGTGGGCGATGGACTTGTCGTCCAGGTCCGCGCCGTGCTCCGGCTCCATGGCGGCCACACGCGCGGCCGTCCAGGTCATCAGCCCCGCTGGCTGCACGCCGGCTCCCGTCAGGGCGGCGGCTAAGCCTGCCAGTTCCCCGCGCTCGACGAGGAAGTCGGTGCGGGCGGGGCCCGCCCAGTCCACGGTGCGGGAGACGGCGACGCGGGGCAGCGGGACGTCGTCAATTGAACCCGTGCCACCCAGGACGGTGACCACGCCCAGCCCGGTGGGCTCGACGGTGACCTTGGACCAGAAGATCATCCGCTCGAGGTAGCCGCGCAGCGACTCGGCCTGCGCGGCCGGGAGGTCGAGGTAGAAGGCGTCGGCGGTGCGGGTGACAAAGGCGTGGTGGGCGACGTGGCCCTGGGAGTCCATGTCCAGCGCCTCGGCGGAGAAGCCGGGTTCGGCGTCGTCGAGCTTCTGGGAGAGCAGGTTGTTGAGGAACTCCGCGGCCTCCTCGCCGGCCACGCGCAGCACGCCGCGCTGCGAGCGGTCGATGAACACGGGGCCCTGGGCGGCGGCGCGCTGCTCGCCGAGGGGGTCGCCGTAGTGCCAGGCGACGCCGGCGGCGTCGATACCTGTGGCCGCGGGGTCGTCCGGGTTCGCCGGCGTGGCGACCGGGAGATCCAGAAGGGGGGAGCGGTAGGTCTGCGAATCCGTCACGCCCCCGATGGTAGCCATGCGAAACGGGCATAATCGAGGTATGGCTGTCCCACAAGGAACCCGAGCGCCCGTCATCTTCGTCCTGGAACCGTTCGGGGGTTCGATCCGGCGTAACAACCCGAACCTGCCGTTCATCTTCTGGGACGACGCGGCGGTCACCCGCGGCGACGGCGTCTTCGAGACGCTGCTCATCCGCGACGGCAAGGCCGCCAACCTGCGCCGCCACGCGGAGCGTTTCCGCTCGTCGGCGCGGCTGCTCGACATGCCGGAGCCGGACGCGGAGTACTGGGCGCGCGCGACCGCCGAGGCCGCCGAGGCCTGGGTGACCGAGCGCGGCGAGGGCGTCGACGCCAAGTGCGTGTGGACCTACACCCGCGGGCGCGCCTCGACCGGCTACCCCAGTGCGTGGCTGGTGCTCAGCGACATCCCGCAGAAGACCCTCGACCAGCGCGCCAACGGGGTGAAGGTGATGACGACCCCGCGCGGCTTCAGCGTGGACACGACGCTTCCGGGCGTCGACGAGGTCACCCGCGGCGGCCTGGCGGGCGAGGAGCGTCGCGTCGCGCCCTGGCTGACGGTGGGCGCGAAGACGCTCAACTACGCGGCGAACATGGCCGCGCTGCGCTGGGCGCACGCCCACGGCACCGACGACGTCATCTACGTCGACCCCCGCGACGTGCACCCCGATAAGGGCCCGCGCGTGCTCGAGGGCGCGACCTCGACGGTGGTGCTGGCCAAGCCCAAGAAGCGGCTGCGCACCCCGGTGCCGGGCGGCGAGGTGCTGCCGGGCACCACGCAGGCGGCGCTCTTCGAGCACGCCGAGGCCGCCGGCTGGCGCTGCAAGGCGCGCGACATCTACCTGCGCGACCTCAAGACCGCCGAGAGCGTGTGGCTGGTCTCCTCGGTGCGCGTGGCCGCCCGGGTGCTCTCCCTGGACGGCAAGACCCTCGAGGCCGGCGGGGACCCCGGGGAGGTTCGCGCGCTCATCGAGGGCGCGCTGGGTTCCTAGACGTTCAATTGACGACGTCGCGCCTGCCCCGCGCGGGCGCGCGCGTGCCGGGTGGGTGCGCTGCCCGGCGCCGGGGCGCCGGGGTGGGCGCCTGGCCCCGGGGTGGCCGGGGCCTAGCCCCCGGGTGGGCCGGCGCCTAGCCGGCGTAGCGGGTCAGTTCGGCGGACATGCGCGGGCGCAGCTCGCCGTCGACCATGCGCTCGTCGACCCAGCCGAGGTGGTTGTTGGGCAGCAGGCCGTAGAGGCGCTTGCCGGGGCCGAGGGCCGTCGGGCCGGTCTCGGTGACCATGGTGGAGGCCGACTCGACCTGCCAGGCGCGCTCGGAGATCGGCTTGCCGTAGAAGATCTCGGCGACACCGGTCGAGTGCGTGGTCACGATCTCGATGTTGTCCTTGGCGTCGATGCGCCAGAAGCCGGACTCGCGCTGGTCCTGGCCGGTCGCCTCGCCGTTCTCGTCGATCTTCCAGATGCGGGACTCGTAGACGAGGTAGTTCTCGCCGTCGTGGGCGAAGGTGACCTGCTGGCCGAAGGCGTACTGGCCGTCCTCGGCGGTGTCCGCCTCGCCGGTGCCGCGCCACACGCCCACGAGGGGCAGCAGGGCGAGCAGGCCGTCGTGGATGTTCGGGCCCTGGCGCAGGTTGGCGGTGTCCTCGGCCACGGGCAGGTCGCCCAGGTTCGGGATGTTGCGCCCGGCGGTGTCCTTGGACTGCTCGGCGGCGAGGTTGATCGCCTCGTTGCCGTCGAGGGTGCGCGCCTTCATCGGCTGCTGGTCCGCGCCCTGCCCGGCGGCCTTCCCCGCGGCTTGGGCGTCGGCGGCGGTGTCCGCCCGGGAATCGGGGTTGTTCTGCGCGTTGTCGTGCTCGTGGCTCATGCGCACCAGGCTACAAGGCCCGCGCGACAACGGCGGTCTGGGAGGGGTCTCGGACGGGAGGATGGGCCCGTGGGTCGCGCTGCGGCAGCGCCGTGGGTCGCGCTGCGGAAGTGCGGCGCCCCGTTAGGGTGGGGGCATGCGCGCGCTCCTGATCACGAACCCGAACTCGACGGGTCAGCGGCCCGAGGTCATGCGGCAGGTGCTCGCCCACCTGCTGCCGCTGCCCGGCCTGCGGCTGAAGTCCGTGTTCACGCACTACCCGCAGCACGCCGTCGAGCTGTGCTCCGGGCTGACGCGGAAGGACTACGACGTCGTCATCGGCGTCGGCGGCGACGGCACGCTCAACGAGATCATCAACGGCCTGCTCGGCGGCGACGCCGCCGGTTCCGAAGGGGCGGCCGCCGACACCGACCCGGCGCAGATCGCCGAGGCCGAGCCGGGCGCGCCCGCCCCCGACCCGGCCGAGCTGCCGGCGCTCGCGCTGCTGCCGACGGGCTCGGCCAACGTCTTCGCCCGCGCGCTGGGCTTCCCGCAGGATCCGGTGGCCGCCGCGGAGCTGTTGGCCCGGCTGCTGCGCGAGGACCTGCTCCGCACGATCCACCTGGCCCGCTGGAACGGCAACTGGTTCGGCGTCAACGCCGGCTTCGGCATCGACGCCGACGTCATCGCCCGCATGGAGCGCGCCCGCTCGCGCGGCTTCGCGGCCACCCCGCTGCTCTACCTGACGACCTCGCTTCTGGCCTGGAACCGCATCCGCCGCGACCCGCCGCAGATCAGCGTGCGGGCGACCTCGGTGGACGGCGAGGAGATGGAGCTCGATGATCTGCCGCTGCTCTTCGCCTCGAACACGAACCCGTGGACCTTCCTCGGCCCGCTGCCGGTGGTGACCAACCCGGCGAACTCCTTCGACCGCGGCCTCGGGCTGTTCGGCCTGACCCACCTTGACGGCGTGGGCGGGGTGGCCGGCATGCTGCACCTGCTGGGCATGGGGCACTCGCGCTGGTTCGAGCGGTTCATCGAGAAGCGCACCGTGCGCGTCGACGACGCCGCGGACCTCACGCTGCGCAGCGTGCGCCCGCGCAACTTCCAGGTCGACGGGGAGCTGGCCGGCGAGTTCGACGAGATCCGCCTGCACACCGTGCCCGACGCCATCGAGGTCTTCGCCCCGCGCGAGGAGACCCGCTTCAGCGACCGCACACCGGGGCAGGTGCTGCGCGACTTCCTGCGCTGGCGCTAGGGGGCGCCGCGCGCCGGGACTGCCGGGTCCGCGCAGGCGCGCCGCCGGCACACCGGCCCGGCGCCGCCCGCTACCGCCCCGCGCCGTAGTCCGTAGAGTCGAAGTCGCTGGCCTCGGAGGACTCGATCGGTGCGAGGTCGCTGAGGCTCACCGTGATGTTGCGCCGCTGCGCCTCGAAACGCAGCGAGCCGCCGCTGACCCCGACCGACTCCACGCGCGACTCCAGCGGCAGCACCCGGGTGTCCAGGTCCCAGGCGAACGCCGCGGCGGCCTCCTCCTCGCGGCCCTCGGGGGCCTCGAGGACCTCATAGGGGCGCATGGTGAAGTGCTCGCCGTCGAGGCGCAGCGTGGCCAGCACCGTCACCGGGTCCGAGAAGCCCTCCGGAGTGCCGGTCAACTGCACCTCGGTCGCCCCGCCGCCGGTCGGCGAGATGTCGTAGGGGTTGGAGATGTCCAGGTCCGTCATGCCCAGCTGCTCGCCGACGGCCACCCCGTCGAGGCTGATGCGCCGGGTGCTCAGCTCGGCGCGCGCCCCGGAGATCTCCCCGGTGAGAACCTGATCGGCGGTCACCTTCAGCCCGTCGAGCTGGGTGGAGGCGTTGACCAGGCCGAAGCCGGGGGTGTCCACGTCGAGCACCTCGACGCTCATCCCGGAGATCTCCCCGGTCAGCGTCGAGGCCAGGTACGGGCTGCCGCCGATGGAGACGCGCGGCTCCATCTCCAGGTTGGACTCCCGGGCCACGGCGGACGCCACGTGCGCCTCCGCACGGGCGGCCACCGCGGCGTCGGCAAGCATGCCGCACGCGCCGACGGCGACCACGACGCCGCCGGTGAGCACCAGTTTCCGGGAGAATTTCACAACGAGCCATTGTAGCGGGGGCTCGCGTGGCTAGGGTGGGCGCCATGACCGCAAGCGAGATCACCGTGCACACCGGCGCCCCCGACGCCGCGACCGCCCGCGACCTGGTCGCCCGCACCGCTGAGGCCGACGGCTTCGAGGCCCTCTCCGAGCAGTTCCTGCTCGGCCTCGACGACGCCCGCCTGGGCCACCGCCACCTCACCGTCACCCGCGACGGCGCCCTGGTGGGGCTGGCCGCCGCCGACGGGGAGTCCGCCGAGCTGGTCGTCGACCCGGAAGCGCGACGCGCCGGGGTGGGCCGCGCGCTCGTCGCGAAGTTGGGGCCGATCCCGCTGTGGGCGCACGGCGACCTGGAGCCCGCGCGCGCCTTCGCGCGCGAGCTGGGATACGGCGCGCAGCGTGAGCTGCTCGTGCTCGCCGTCGCCGGAGAGACGCTTTCCGACGCCGCGTCCGTCTCCTTCAGTGCGCCCGGGGTTGCCGAGGTGGGGCGCGAGGGCTTCCTGGCCCTCGACCTGGCGGAGTCCGAGCGCCGCTTCGGCCGCGACGCGGTGCTCGACGCGTGGCTGAAGGCCAACAACGAGGCCTTCTCCTGGCACCCCGAGCAGGGCAGCTGGGACCGCGAGCGCCTCGAGCGTGCGATGGAGGCCGAGTGGTTCGAGGCCGGCGACGTGTGGCTGCTGTGGGGCGGCGGTGACTCCGTCACCGCCGCCAGGGACAAGGGCATCGCCGCCAGGGACAAGGGCATCGCCGCCGGGGACAAGGGCACTGAGGTATCTGTGCCGCCGCTGGCCGGATTCCACTGGACGAAGTGGCACGGCGGGCCGGCCGGCGAGGCCGTCGGCGAGGTCTACGTCATCGGGCTGGCCTCCGACTTCCGCGGCCGCCGGCTCGGCGACCCGCTGCTCGAGGTCGGCCTCGAGCACCTGGTGCGGCGGGGCGCGGACCGTGTCATCCTCTACGTCGAGGCGGACAACGAGGCGGCCGTCAAGGCGTACCGCCGCCGCGGTTTCACCGAGGCCGAGCGCCACGTGGTCTACGGGCCGGCCGAGTAGAACGGTCCGTTATCCCCCACGAACGGGGGTATTATGACCGGACATACTCTGTGATCTTATCCGGAAGTCTCTACGGAGAGTGCCCGTCAACACACAGCTAACAAGGGTGTCTATAAGCAAGTTTCTGTCGGCGACCCCCACCGTTAACGAGCCGTTCATCTTACATTGTCGCTGCGTACGCATCGGTTTCTTAGGTTGGTGCCACGTGAGCAACGGAGGTAGCCGGCATGTCCACGCCTCGGCGTGAAGGCGCACGGCCCGTTGGTTGCTCTCTATCTCTACGAGACATCCACGAGTCCCGCATCGCGAAAGGTTTCCCTGATGAAGAACTTCAAGCGCTCCGCCGCCGTCCTCGGCGTCGTCGCAACCGCCTCTGTCGCCCTGGCCGCCTGCTCTGAGGGTGGCGAAGGTGGCGAGCTGATCGGCGAGGGTGCTTCCTCGCAGCAGAACGCCATGGACTACTTCGGCACCAAGTTCTCTGAGACCGGCTCCAGCCTCGCGTACAACGCCTCCGGCTCCGGCTCTGGCCGCCAGAACTTCATCGGCGGCCAGGCGGACTTCGCCGGCTCCGACTCCCCGCTGAAGGAGGAGCAGGTCGACCCTGCCAAGGACCGCTGCGGCGGCGCTGACGCCTGGCACCTGCCGTTCGTCATCGGCCCGGTCGCCATCGGCTACAACCTGGACGGCGTCGACAACCTGAACCTGTCCGTCGAGAACGTCGCCAAGATCTTCAAGGGCGAGATCACCAACTGGAACGACCCGGCCATCGCCGCCGACAACGAGGGCACCGAGCTGCCGGACCAGGACATCACCGTGGTCTACCGCTCCGACGAGTCGGGCACCTCCGACAACTTCCAGAAGTTCCTCAAGGCCGCCGCCCCGGACATCTGGGAGACCGACGGCCAGCAGTTCCCGACCGCCGTCGGCTCCGGCGCCAACGGCTCCAACGGTGTCGCCACCGAGGTCAACAACACCGCCGGCGCCATCACCTACGTCGAGGCCGGCTTCGTCCACCAGAACGAGAACGTCGAGGTCGCCAACATCGACTTCGGCCACGGTCCGGTCGAGCTCGGCAACGAGTCCGTCACCAAGGCCCTCGACAACCTGACCTTCGAGACCGAGGGCAACGACATGGTCGTCGACTCCGACGCCCTGTTCGCCATGGATACCGAGGGTGCCTACCCGCTGGTCCTGACGACCTACGAGATCGTCTGCTCCGACTACAGCGGCACCGATAAGCCGGAGACCGCCGAGACCCTCAAGAGCTTCCTGAACCTGGCCCTGGATCACCAGGACGACGAGCTGGCCGACCGCGGCTACATCCCGGTCACCGGCGAGCACGCCGACCGCCTGGAGACCGCCGTCGAGGCCATCAAGTAGCCTGACCGAGGTTCATCAGCCTCCCGGTCACGCCGGGCTGACCGCAGAAACGCCCCCGAGGACCCTCGGGGGCTTTGCGGCGCCAGCGTGACGGTGCCCTGCCCGGTCGGCGGGACGCCCAACGCCCCAGAAACGCAAAAATCTTGTGAAGAAGGATCGCCGCCACATGGCAAACACCCCGAACGTCGACGAGCGCGAGACGCTCGACGGGGACCCGGCCCTCGCCGGTAAGACCGCCACCGGAGGCGCCGCCCCGGCCACCGATGAACCCAAGGTGGCCAGCAAAGGCGCCGGGGTCAAGCGACCGGGTGACCGTGTCTTCGAGTTCCTGTCCACCGCCGCAGCAACCCTGATCACCATCATCATCGCCGCGATCGGCCTGTTTCTGATCCTGCGCGCGATCCCCTCGCTGTCCCGTAACGAGGGCGGCCTCTGGGGCTTCCTGACCTACGCCGGCCCCTGGCAGACCCAGGACACCACCGCGATGCAGTTCGGTATCCCGAACATGTTCGCGGTGACCGTCCTGATCTCGCTGGTGGCCCTGCTGCTGGCGATGCCGATCGCCCTCGGCGTGGCGATCTACCTGTCGAACTACGCCCCCAAGCGCGCGGTCAAGCCGCTGGGCTACCTCGTCGACATGCTCGCCGCCGTGCCGTCGATCGTCTACGGCCTGTGGGGCTGGCAGACGCTCGGGCCCTTCCTGGGTGGCTTCTACGACTGGCTGCACAGCTGGGCGGGTGGCTTCTTCCTCTTCGCCACCTACGACAACTCGCCGGGCTTCGGCACCGGCCGCAACATGTTCACCGGTGGCGTGGTGCTCGCCGTGATGATCCTCCCGGTCATCGCCGCCACCGCCCGCGAGGTCTTCGTGCAGACCCCCAAGGGGCAGATCGAGGCCGCCCAGGCCCTCGGTGCCACCAAGTGGGAGGTCGTGCGCATGACGGTGCTGCCCTTCGGCCTGTCGGGCTACATCTCCGGCGCGATGCTCGGCCTCGGCCGCGCGCTCGGTGAGACCATGGCCCTCTACATGGTCGTCTCGCCGTCCTCGCAGTTCCGGTTCTCGCTCTTCGACGGTGGCACCACCTTCGCCACCGCCATCGCCAATGCCGCGGCGGAGTTCAACAACGACATCTCCGCCGGCGCGTACATCGCCGCGGGCCTGGTGCTGTTCCTGCTGACCTTCGTGGTCAACAGCATCGCCCGCGCCATGGTGAAGTCCAAGTAGGAAGGTGGGGAAGAAACAATCATGACCCAGGCAACCAAGGTCACCCCGGGCGGGGACGGCAAGCTCTCCGCCGACGGGCCCGTGTTCAACCAGATCTCCTCCTCCCGCCGGATCACCGACAGCGTCGCCAAGGTGATCATCTACCTGGCGATGGTCATCGCGCTGGTCCCGCTGGTGTGGGTGCTCGCCGTGGTGATCAAGAACGGCATCGGCACCGTCATCGACCCGTCGTGGTGGACTCAGTCCCAGCGCGGCGTCTCCAACTCCTCGCCGGGCGGCGGCGCCGCCCACGCGATCATCGGCACGATCGTGCAGACCCTGATCTGCTCGCTCATCTCGATCCCGATCGGCATTTTCACCGCGATCTATCTCGTCGAGTACTCCCGCGGCGGCAAGCTCGGCCGGATCACGACCTTCATGGTCGACATCCTCTCCGGTGTCCCGTCCATCGTCGCCGCGCTGTTCATCTTCGCGCTGTGGATCTCGGTCCTCGGCCAGGGCAAGTCCGGCATGGCCGTGGCCCTGTCCCTGGTGCTGCTGATGGTGCCGGTCATCGTCCGCAACACCGAAGAGATGCTCCGCGTCGTCCCGGCGGACCTGCGTGAGGCGGCCTACGCCCTCGGCGTGCCGAAGTGGAAGACGATCGCCCGCATCGTCCTGCCGACCGCCTTGTCCGGCATCATCACCGGCATCATGCTCGCCATCGCCCGCGTGATGGGCGAGTCCGCGCCGGTGCTGATCCTCGTGGGCACCTCCAACATCATCAACTGGTCGCCGATCGGTGGCCCGCAGTCGTCGCTGCCGCTGATGATGCTGGACATGTACAAGGCCGGCACGGCCCCCGCCGTCCTGGACAAGCTGTGGGGCGCGGCCCTCACGCTGGTCATCATCATCGCCCTGCTGAACATCGGCGCCCGGATCATCTCCGCCCGGTACTCCGTGAAGCACTGAGGCCATCGAGAGAAATTTACGAAGAAGAGAACCAGGAGCTAGAGATGTCGAAGCTTGAACTGCAGGACGTCAACATCTACTACGGCGACTTCCACGCCGTGCAGGATGTCAACCTCTCCGTGCCAGCCCAGTCGGTCACCGCGTTCATCGGGCCGTCGGGCTGCGGTAAGTCCACCGTGCTGCGCACGCTGAACCGCATGCACGAGGTCATCCCGGGTGCCTCCGTCAAGGGCAAGGTGCTCCTCGACGGGCACGACATCTACGGCCCGAAGGTCGACCCGGTCTCGGTGCGCAACACCATCGGCATGGTCTTCCAGAAGGCCAACCCGTTCCCGACGATGTCCATCGAGGACAACGTCGTCGCCGGCCTGAAGCTGTCCGGTGAGAAGAACAAGAAGAAGCTCAAGGAGGTCGCCGAGCGCTCCCTGCGCGGCGCGAACCTCTGGGAGGAGGTCAAGGACCGCCTCGACAAGCCGGGCGGCGGCCTCTCCGGTGGTCAGCAGCAGCGTCTGTGCATCGCCCGCGCCATCGCGGTCGAGCCCGAGGTGCTCCTCATGGACGAGCCCTGCTCGGCCCTCGACCCGATCTCGACCCTGGCCGTGGAGGATCTCATCCACGAGCTCAAGGAAGAGTTCACCATCGTGATCGTGACCCACAACATGCAGCAGGCTGCCCGTGTGTCCGATCAGACCGCCTTCTACTCGCTCGAGGCCACCGGCAAGCCCGGCCGCCTCGTCGAGGTCGGCCCGACGAAGAAGATCTTCGAGAACCCCGACAAGAAGGAGACCGAGGACTACATCGCCGGCCGCTTCGGCTAAACCTCGGCACGACGCCAAGAGGCCTTCGCCCGCTCACCGCGGGGGAAGGCCTTTTGTCGTGTCTGAGGTGGCGCAGAAGTACCCCGGAGAGCCGGGGGAGAGGCGCTGGCGGGCCCGGGGAGGCGCTTACGCCCTACCGCCCGTGGCGGTGGGAGAACTGCCGCTCGAGTTCGGCGAAGCGGCGCTCGACGTCGGCCTGCGACTCCTCGTCGCGGCGCCGGGCGATGTACTCCTCGCGCACCAGGCCCGTGGTCAGGTAGATCACCCGCGAGGAGACGTTGACCGCGTGGTCGGCGTAGCGCTCGTAGTAGCGGGCGATCAGCGCGACGTCGACGGCCTCCCGGGTGGTGTAGGGCCACTCGCGCTGGGTGAGCACGAGCATGATGTGCTCGTGCAGGTCGTCGACGGCGTCGTCGTCCTCGTTGAGGCTGACCGCGGAGTCGGCGTCCGGGTCGACGAGCAGGTCGCGGATCTTGGCCACCATGTGCAGGCCGAGCCGGCCCATCTCCTCGAAGAAGCCGCGCACCCGCTCTGGGCACGCGTACTCCGGGTGGCGGCGCCGCGCGGCGTTGGCGATGTGCATCGCGAGGGCGGCCATGCGGCGGAAGTCCTCGACGATGTAGATCGAGGAGACCACCTGGCGCAGGTCGCGGGCCACGGGGCCCTCGAGGGCCAGCAGCTCGACGGCGCGGGCCTCGCAGCGGTCGACGATCTCGTCGAGCTCCTCGTCCATGGAGAGCGCCTCCTCGGCGGACTCCAGGGAGGCGCGGGTCAGTGCGTCGTTGGCCTTGTCCATGACAGAGCTGACCAGATCGCACATGACGATGAGGTCATGGGCGAACGAATCGAGATGTTCACGGTAGGCTGCACGCATGCCGAATAGGATACCCGCAAGGGCCTGAAAGACCGCTGTCCGAAGGGCTACGCACGGGGGAACTTTAGGTTAACCATCGGGTAACAATGCACGTCAGAGTGTGCATATCGCGTACTACTTATGGGTTGCCGCCATTTGTGGTGGCCGGTGCGCTTCCGGCCCGGCCCCGCCGCCCGCCGAGGCGCGCTTCCGTCCGCCGCGCGGCAGGCCGCCAGACGCTCCTACCCGCCGCTGTTCTCGATCTCGGCGCCCACCGGCACTGTCTCGTCCTCCGGGTCGTCGAGCCAGCCCTCGGGCAGCGCGACCTTCGCCGCCGAGCCCTTGCGCCCGCGCGCGCCCGAGGCGTCCTCGGCGACGACCCTGGAGTCGCGCCACGGGTCCAGCTCCGCGTAGAGCTCCGCCAGCGAGGAGATCCGGGCCAGCTTTCCGCGCAGGTCCCCGCCGACGGGGAAGCCGCGCAGGTACCACCCGATGTGCTTGCGCAGCATCCGGCAGCCGTGCTCCTCGCCCTCGACCTCGGCGAGCAGCCGGGCGTGGCGCTCGATGATCCCGGCGACCTCCCCGAAGGTCGGCTCCGCCGGGATCGGCAGTCCGCGCAGCTCGGCGGAGAGCTCCGCGAACAGCCACGGCCGGCCCAGGCAGCCGCGTCCGACCTCCACGCCGTCGCAGCCGGTCGCGTCCATCATGGCGCGCGCGTCGCCGGCGGCGAAGATGTCGCCGTTGCCCAGCACGGGTACACCGGTGCCTGCCATGTGCTCGACCAGGCGCGCGATCTCGTCCCAGCGCGCCTGGCCCGAGTAGCGCTGGGCGGCGGTGCGCCCGTGCAGCGTGACGGCGGCCGCGCCCTCCTCGGCGGCGATCCGCCCGGCGTCCAGGTGCGTGTGGTGCTCCTCGTCGATGCCGATGCGGAACTTCACGGTCACCGGGATCCCGGAGTCCCCGCTCGCGCGCACGGCCGCCGCGACGATGTTCGCGTAGAGGCGCCGCTTGTAGGGGATCGCCGAGCCGCCGCCGCGCCGGGTCACCTTCGGTACCGGGCAGCCGAAGTTGAGGTCGACGTGGTCGGCCATGTCGCGGTCGACGACCATGCGCACGGCCTCGTAGGTGTACTTCGGGTCCGAGGTGTACAGCTGCAGGCTGCGCGGCGACTCTTCCGGGTGGAAGCGCGTCATCTTCAGGGTCTTCTCGTTGCCCTCGACCAGGGCGCGCGCGGTGACCATCTCGCAGACGTACAGCCCGGAGACGGTCCCGATCTTCTCCTGCTCGAGGTGCCGGCACAGCATGCGGAACGGCATGTCGGTCACCCCGGCCATCGGGGCGAGCACGACCGGCGAGGCCAGCTCGAGTTTTCCCACGCGTAAACTCACGGCCCCATTCTGGGGGACGCGCACCCACGGCGCCAAAAATTGCCGACGTCGCGCCAAGCGGCGTCGGCAATTGAACTCCGGGTTGCCGGGGGTGACGTCCGCCTACCGGGCGGACGCGACGCTGCAGGTCAGCGAATCGCCATGAGTTTCGGCAGGACACGGGTGACATCGCGTGTCACGTATCACTATCATTGGGTCAAGTGGCGCGGCCAGCCGCGCGAAACCGCACCCCAAGACGTCGACAAGCTAAGGAAGACAATGAGCGAGCGTATCGCCAACGCAGCCCTGCAGGGCAAGGTCATGTCCGCCGAGGAGGCGGCGCAGTTCATCGACAACGGCGCGACCGTGGGCATGTCCGGGTTCACCGGCGCCGGTTACCCCAAGGCGCTGCCGACCGCCATCGCCGAGCGCGCCAAGAAGGAGCACGCCGCCGGCAACGAGTACAAGATCAACGTGCTCACCGGTGCCTCCACAGCCCCCGACTGCGACGGCGTGCTCGCCGAGGCCGACGCGATCAACTACCGCGCGCCCTACCAGTCCGACCCGTCGATGCGTAAGGCCATCAACTCCGCGTCGATGAAGTACCAGGACATCCACCTGTCCCACATGGGCATGCTGGTCCAGCAGAACTTCATCGACGTCGACGTAGCCGTCATCGAGGCCGTGCGCATCACCGAGGAGGGCAACGTCATCCCGTCCTCGGCCGTGGGCAACAACGTCGAGTACATGGACGCCGCCGACAAGATCATCATCGAGGTCAACGAGTGGCAGTCCCTGGAGCTCGAGGGCATGCACGACATCTGGGAGATGCCGAAGCTGCCGAACCGTGTCCCGATCCCGATCACCAAGCCGGGTGACCGCATCGGCACCCCGTACATCGAGGTCGACCCGGAGAAGATCGTCGCCATCGTCAAGACCGACGAGGCCGACCGCAACGCGCCGTTCAAGCCGGCCGACGAGATCTCCGAGAAGATCGCCGGCAACTTCCTCGACTTCCTCGAGGGCGAGGTCGCCGCGGGCCGCCTGAGCTACGACGGCTACATCATGCAGTCCGGCGTGGGCAACGTGCCCAACGCCGTGATGGCCGGCCTGCTCGACTCGAAGTTCAACAACATCCAGGCCTACACCGAGGTCATCCAGGACGGCATGGTCGACCTGATCGACTCCGGCAAGATGACCGTCGCCTCGGCGACCTCGTTCTCGCTGTCGCCGGAGTACGCGCACAAGATGAACGAGGAGGCCTCGAACTACCGCGAGCACATCATCCTGCGCCCGCAGCAGATCTCGAACCATCCCGAGGTCATCCGCCGCGTCGGCCTGATCGCCACCAACGGCATGATCGAGTCCGACATCTACGGCAACATCAACTCCACCAACGTCTCCGGCTCCCGGATGATGAACGGCATCGGCGGCTCGGGCGACTTCACCCGCAACGCCTACATCTCCTCGTTCATCTCCCCGTCGGAGGCCAAGGACGGCAAGATCTCCACGATCGTGCCCTTCGCCTCGCACATCGACCACACCGAGCACGACGCCATGGTCGTCATCACCGAGTACGGCTACGCCGACCTGCGCGGCCTGGCCCCGCGTGACCGCGTGGCCAAGATGATCGCCATCGCGCACCCGGACTACCGCGCGCAGCTGGAGGAGTACTACGAGCGCGCGCTCAAGGGCAAGAACCTGCACACCCCGCACGACCTGGGCACCGCGTTCTCCTTCCACATCAACCTGGCCGAGAACGGCACGATGCGCCTGAACTAGGGCGGTCGCCGCTCCCGGTGGCCGGGGGCTCAGCCGGGGCCTCGGCTGAGCCCCCGGCGCCGGCCGTCGATTCGGCCCGGCGGGCGCCGCCGGGACGCGGCCCGCGCAACCGGCGGGCTGATTGCGGCACCGGTTGTCCTGCACGTTAGGATGACCGGTGTCGCTTCGCCGTTTTCGGCGACGTTCGACCCGCCGTTTTGCGGCGGCGTTGGACCCGCCATTTTCGGCGGGTGTCCCGCTGGTTCGCCGGCGGGTGAGGGCCTCTAGCTCAGTTGGTAGAGCTGCGGACTTTTAATCCGAAGGTCGTGGGTTCGATCCCCACGGGGCCCACAGTCCGGTCCGCGGGGACCGTGCGGGGTAAGGCCCGGGTCGGTGCGCCGGCCCGGGCCTCGCACATGCGCGGGACCCGTGTGGGGGTCTGTGTGCGGCTCGTGCGTGGGGGAGGGGCGTACCGGCGTACCGGCGAAGCGGTTTCCCGGTGCTGGCCGCATGGTTTTACCGACCGGGGGTCGGTAGGCAATTTCGGCCAGATCACTGACCTGCGCTTTCGCAGGCCCGAAAACACGTTTACCGACCGGCAGTCGGTAAAAGCCCGCGCAGCACCGGCGCGGCGGCCGGAAATCGGCGGTAAATCGGCCCGTTCACCCGGGACATACCCGCACAGCCGGAACCCCACCCACTCACCCGAGCCGCGCGCGCACTTCCGCGAGGAACTCCGTCCACGGGAAACCCTCTCCCGGGTCGGTGTGGTCGGTGCCGCCCCACGCCCGTGTGGCGTCGTGCGTCGTGATCCCCGGCAGCTTCGCGACCGTCGCCTGGCGCGCCGGGATGCCGTAGCGCCCACACCAGTGCGCCGCCACGTCCGCGCCGGCGGCCAGCAGCGCAGGCTGGGCCAGCCACTCCTGACGTGACCAGCACGCCTCGGCGACGAACGCGAGGTGCAGCAGCACCCGGTTGCCCAGGTTCCCCGTGGACCAGGTGCACCAGTCGTCCGTGTTCGCGCGCATCCGTCGCCCCGCGGCGTCGACAAGCACGTGGTAGCTGCCGTCACGTGCCCGCAACTGATGCCGCGCGACGTCGTAAATGGAGCCGCTCGCCGGGGTCTCCGTGGTGTGCAGGCAGATGCCCTGCAGTCCCGTCGTGGGGCGCGGGCCGCCGACGGCGAAGCGCGCGCTCCAGTCGACGTCGAACCAGGCCTCGCTCAGGACTTCACCATCCTCTTGATGGCCTTCATCGCCTCGGTGATCTTCTCGTCGCCCGAGCCGTCGCCGCTGTCGATTGCGTTGGCCACGCAGTGGCGCAGGTGGTCGTCCATCAGCGCGACCGAGACGTTCTGCAGCGCTGAGGTCGCCGCGCTGATCTGCGTGACGACGTCGATGCAGTAGACGTCCTCCTCGATCATGCGCTGGATGCCGCGCACCTGGCCCTCGATGCGCTTGAGCCGGCGCAGATAGGCGGCGCGGTCGCTGCTGTAGCCGTGCGTGGCGTACTCCGGGCCCGCCGGATCGTCCGGGGCGCCGGAGCCGCCGCAACAGTGGTCGACAGGGGCACTCATGCAGGAGATTCTACCCCCGGGGCGCGCGTGCGCGCCGCTTGACGACGTCCCGTTGGGCGCCCGTGCAGCGCCCCTCGCGCGGTGCGGGTGGGCGACGATTTGGGCGGGTATGGTCGGATCGCGTATATTTCAACGGGCTGGCCCCGTGCGAGCGTGGTCGGACGCCCCCATCGTCTAGCGGCCTAGGACACCGCCCTTTCACGGCGGCGGCACGGGTTCGAATCCCGTTGGGGGTACGGAAGTCCCCCGGGATTTCCCACAACAGAAAATGGCCCTGTGGCGCAGTTGGTTAGCGCGCCGCCCTGTCACGGCGGAGGTCGAGGGTTCAAGTCCCTTCAGGGTCGCCGACGAGGCGCCGTCCGGTTCAATCCGGGCGGCGCCTTTCTTTTGTGTGGTGGGGTCCTAGCTTCAGAGGGGCGTTGCAACTTTCCCCCTACGGAAGGCCGCCAACTACCATGCCGACGACCGGCCGGGACAAGCTCCGCGGTTAGGGTCGGGCAATGGTCCAGCGACGGGTGGGCGACAGGATTCCGCGCGCCCGCGGGAGGGGCGGAGACGCGCTTTCCGGAGTAGGCGAAAATATGCGGTGAACAGCTGATTTGTTGGGTATCTGGGTTCTGTGTAAAGTAATCACCCGTACCGCACAGCCCGGTCGGGTAAACGGTACAGCTTCATTTCGAGGCCCTGTGGCGCAGTTGGTTAGCGCGCCGCCCTGTCACGGCGGAGGTCGAGGGTTCAAGTCCCTTCAGGGTCGCCGAGAAGGCCGGAAGGCAACTTCTCTGGCCAGATAGCTCAGTCGGTAGAGCGTCCGCCTGAAAAGTGGAAGGTCGACAGTTCGATCCTGTCTCTGGCCACCGCGACACGCTCCCCGGCCCGGGTAACCGGGCCGGGGAGCGCGGCGTTTCCGGGGCGGGGGAGTGGCTTTTCCTGGGGGGAGTGTGGCATTTACGGGCCGGGGGCGTGGCATTTCCGGATTGAGCGGGCCCTGCATCGACGGTTTACCGGGCCAGAGTCGGTAAACGATTTTGGCCGATCAGCTGACCTGGGGTTTTGCGGGGCCGAAAACGCGATTACCGTCCGGCGGGCGGTAAAAGCCGGTCGGCGTCCCTCCGCATCTTGCGGGCCGAGCCCGGTCCATCGCCGTATCGGCCCGTTCCCGCCCCGTCGCACCCCGCGGTTGCATGTGCAGGCGCCCAAGACAGCTATTTGAGTGCCTGGTGCAGGCAACGGTCGCGGGGCGAAGGCTGATCCCCGGCCCGCCGCGGTCATTCACCGGTCCCATCCGCGGACCCCTGCGCTGGCCACTCCCGCGCCCCTAGAGTGTGGGCATGGCTGAAGAATTCGCGCACGACGCCGTCAACACCCGCTACACCGTCACCGTCGACGGCGAGCCCGCCGGCTTCGCCGAGTACGCCGAGACCACCGACGGCGTCCTCGACTTCCACCACACCGTCATCGACCCGGCCTTCCGCGGCCGCGGTCTTTCGGGCAAGCTGATCGCCCACGCCCTGGGTGAGGTCCGCGCCGAGGGCAAGAAGATCATCCCGAGCTGCTCGGCGGTCGAGCGATTCATCGAGAAGAACCCGGACCAGAGCGACCTGATCGCCTGACCGCTTCCCGTCTGACATTCTCGCGTCCGCCCGCCGCCTGCCAAGGTGCCGGTCGAGTGCCTGCGGCGTTCGGCCGTGAGCCCTCCGCGCCCGGCCCGGGAAACACCCCGTGACCCACACGTAAACTCCCGCCGAACTCTTGCGCGCCCCCACGGATTCCCCTTTAACCCGGGGCGAGGTGACGCTACTCATGGATACGGCAAGAAGCAGGGGGCTGTCGCGTCTCCTGCCCCATCGACCGGAAATGTGGTACGGCCATGCAGTTGAACTGGGAAGACGTGTCTTTTCAGTACTCCAGGTACTCGCGTCCCATTCTCGAGGACGTCTCCCTGACCCTCTCCGGGCCGGGCCTGCACGAGGTCCGCGGTCCCTCGGGCAGCGGCAAGTCGACGGTGCTCGACCTGCTCGCCGGGCTGCGCGCGCCGACCGCGGGCAGGGTGCTCGTCGACGGCCGGCGCCTGGCCGCCGGTTCCCCGAACAAGGCCGCCCGGTGGCGCGCCCGCCACGTCGGCTACGCCCCGCAGGCCCCGACGCTCTTGGCCAGCCTGACGTGCGCGGAGAACCTCGAGCTGGCCGTCAACGTCGCCGGCCGTGGCCTCGACCGGGCCGGGCGCGAGCGGCTCCTCGAGCGCCTCGGCATGGCGCCCTTCGCCGAGGCCCTCCCGGATGAGCTCTCCGGCGGACAGCGGCAGCGCGCCGCCGTCGCCCAGGCGCTGTGCTCACAGCCGGACCTGATCCTCATGGACGAACCGGTCAGCGCGCTCGACGACGCCAACGTCGCCGTCGTCGAGGACCTCCTGCACGAGGCCGTCGAGGCCGGGGCGACGGTCGTCTACTGCTCGCACCGCGAGCTCTTCGGCGGTCGCGCCCACACGCTCCTCGAGATGGGGGAGTGACCGGGTGAGCACCGCGACCACACGCCGGGACCGTGAGAACCCGGGTCCGAAGAACCCGCGCCCGGCCCGCAGGACCACGCCCCGTGCCGCCTACCGCCACGAGCTGGCCACTACGGCGGGGCCCCACATCGGCGGCATCGTGCTCGCCGCCGTCGTGATCGGCACGCTCGTCGGCACGATCCTCTACGTCGCCTTCTCCACCGGCGGCAGCCCGGACTTCAAGGCCGGCGTGACCAACATGAGCCTGATCGCCGTCGTCCCGGCCGTCGCCGGCATCCGCCTGGCGCACCGCAACTTCGTCTCCGACCACCGTCCCACCATCGACGCCCTGCGCAACCTCGGGGTGATCGGCGCGTTCTTCCGACGTCGCCTGATGGTCCAGGGACTCCTGCTCGCGGTGTTGGGCACCGCCTCGGCCGTCGTGCTCGGCCGGCTTCTGGCCACCCCGCTCTTCCGCGTCATCCTCCTCGGGCTGAACAAGGAGCTGCCGCACACGTGGGGCTCGCCGCTGGACGTGGCGTGGAGCTCGGCGATCATCATCTTTCTGATCTACCTGCCCGGCGTGGGCACGATCCGCGTCGACAAGGCGCTGGCGCGCGGGGAGGCGGGCGCAGGCGAGCACCGCAGGCGTTCAGTGAGCTTGACGACGCTCGCGGGGTGGACGTTGGCGTGCGTGAACATCGTCGCGGGTGTGTGGTGTATGCTCACCGAGCCGCCCGGCTGGGTGGTCCTGGTGCTGGTGTTCACCCTGCCGTTCCTCGCGGTGACGCTGGCAGGGCCCGTCGGGCGCTTCCTCGCCCGCGTGGTCTCCGAGGGGCTCAGGCGCATCGGCGGCTGGTCCGCGCCGGCGGTGGGCATCCGGTCCGCTGGGAGCGTCGGCACGATGTCGAGGGTCGGGCTGGCCACCGCACTGGTGGCCATCCCGTTAGCCGGGTTCACCGGGGCGCAGGCGGCGCTGTGGGCCGCCGACCACGCCGCCGCGGAAAAGTTCTCCGACGCCCCGGTGGTCGTCGACGGCGACCACCGGCTGCTCGAGCCGGGGCGGGCCGAGGAGGTCTGCGGCGAGCTCGGGGACGACTGCCTGGGCGTGGTCTACTGGCAGCCCTCGGCCTACGGGCCGGAGGGGGAGACCTCCGTTCCCCGCGAGCGAGCCTCGGACTACTCGCTGGCCGGCTCCGATCCACGCGTCCTGGTGGAGGTCCTCGACGTCGGCTGGGCGTTCGGGACGCCGGAGGACGGCGTGCAAGAGAAGCAGGCCCGGGAGAACGCCGGCCAGGAGGAGCAGACGCCGGAGGACGCTGCGCAGGAGCAGCAGATCCCGGGCGAGAACGACCAGGAGGGACGAGTCCAGGGTGGGCCCGCGGAGAGCGGCAGCCCGTTCTACCCGGGCTTCATGGTGCCGTTCTCCGGGCTCTCGGACGACCCGCCGGTCAACCCGGACTGGGGTCTGCCCGTCCTCGACGCCGCGGCCTTCGACGGGCCAGCTGAGTCCGGGAACGGAGACTTTTCCGCCGCCGGGAGGGACCTCGGGGGTCTGCGGGTCGAAGCGGCCGACGAGTGGGCCCGGCACGTCGACATGGACAGCCAGATCATGTACGGCCCGCACGGCGACGGCACGGCCGGGTTCATCCCCACCGCCGCCTACACGTTGCTGGCGATCTGCCTGGTGCTCGCCGTGGCGGTGATGGGCAAGCGGGCGCGGATGCACCGGTTCTTCGCCCCGCTGTGGCTGCTCGGGCGCACCCGGCTCAGCCTGCGGCACGCCCAGTTCTGGGCGATCCTCTTCCCCTACCTGGCCGCGGCGCTGACGGCCGTGCTCTGCGGCCTCTGGTACACGCTCGTCGTCCACGTCGCGGTGACCGGGCGGCCCGGGGTGTTCATGCCGTACCTGCCGCCGGGTCTGTGGGTGCTCTTCGGCGTGGTCTTCCTGGCGACCAGTGCCACGGCGTTCCTGCCCGCCCCCGAGCGGCGCCGACCGGTGACGGCGGACTGACCGGTGCGCCGACCTCCGGGCGTCGGTCTCGCCCCGAGCCTCGCCGCGGCCAAGCTTCAGGCAGACTCGACCGCGCGCCGGATCCCCCTAGATCTCGTAGGCCCCGCGGGAGACGTAGTAGTCCGGGTCGACCAGGTGGCGGCGCTCGTCGCGGCCGCGCGGGCGGCACTGCGCCGGGATGCCGACGGCGATGCAGTTGGCGGGCACATCCTTGGTCACCACGGCGTTGGCGCCCACCGCGGAGCCCTTGCCGATGGTGATCGGCCCGAGCACCTTCGCGCCGGCGCCGATGACCACGTCGTCCTCGACGGTGGGGTGGCGCTTGGTCTGGGTGAGCACCTGCCCGCCGAGGGTCACGCCGTGGTAGAGCATGACGCCGTCGCCGATCTCGGCGGTCTCGCCGATGACGATGCCCATGCCGTGGTCGATGAAGAAGCGCCGGCCGATCGTCGCGCCGGGGTGGATCTCGATGCCGGTGAAGAAGCGGTTGAGCTGGGCCAGGATGCGGGCCGGGCCCTTGAGGCCGCGCACCCACAGCCAGTGCGAGACCCGGTGTGACCAGATCGCGTGCAGACCCGAGTAGACCAGGGCGTTCTCGGCGTCGCCGCGCGCGGCCGGATCGTGCTCGCGGGCGTTCTTCAGGTCCTCGATGATCATGGACACGACACTCATATCGCAATGATAACAACGGCGCGCCACACCCAGCGGCGCTTCGCCCGGCCCCGCGCAGACGGCGACGCCCGCGCACCGGGTGAGGTGCGCGGGCGTCGTGAATTGAATGGGCGGGTGTCACCCGCCCGGGCTGCCGCAGTGGGCGGTGAACCGCTTAGTTGCGGATGTCCTCGTAGAGGAGGGTGGAGACGTAGCGCTCGCCGAAGTCGGTGACGACGGTGACGATGGTCTTGCCCTTGTTCTCCGGCTTGGCGGCCAGGTCGAGGGCGATCTTGACGTTGCCGCCGGAGGAGATGCCGCCGAGGATACCCTCCTCCTCGCCGAGCTTGCGGGCCCAGGCGACGGCGTCCTCGTTGGTGACGGTGACGACCTCGTCGATGACCTTGCGGTCGAGGACCTCGGGGATGAAGTTGGCGCCGATGCCCTGGATCTTGTGCGGGCCGGCCTCGCCCTTGGTCAGCAGCGGGGAGCTGGCGGGCTCGACGGCGTAGATCTGGGTCTCGGGCTTGCGCTCCTTGAGCACCTCGCCGACGCCGGAGACGGTGCCACCGGTGCCGAAGCCGGCGACGAAGATGTCGACCTTGCCCTCGGTGTCGTTCCAGATCTCCTCGGCGGTGGTCTTGCGGTGGATCTCCGGGTTGGCCGGGTTGGAGAACTGGTTGGCGGCCACGGCGCCCTCGCGCTCGGCGAGGATCTCGTTGGCCTTGTCCACCGCACCCTGCATGCCGGCGGCGCCCGGGGTCAGCACGATCTCGGCACCGTAGGCGCGCAGCATGACGCGACGCTCGGTGGACATGGTCTCCGGCATCGTCAGCACGACGTTGTAACCGCGGGCGGCGCCCACCATGGCCAGGGCGATGCCGGTGTTGCCGGAGGTCGCCTCGACGATGGTGCCGCCGGGCTTGAGCTCACCGGAGGCCTCGGCGGCGTCGATGATCGCCTTGCCGATGCGGTCCTTGACGCTGTTGGCGGGGTTGAAGGACTCGACCTTGACCAGGACGTCGGCCTCGAGGCCCTCGGTCAGGCGGTGCAGACGAACCAGCGGGGTGTTGCCGATGGTGTCGGTGATGTTGTCGTAGACGGTCATGTCTGGGATCGCTCCTCAGTGTTCTTTCGATCGGGGTGTTTATCCGGCGCGCGGTCCCCCGCGGCGCCACGGCACACACCCTAACACAGCTTTAGACCGCCTGGTATGAACGCGATAGACAGGACGGTCTGGATGATGTGTGAGTGGAATCACGATGTACGGGCGTCGATACCGAACAGGCCTGTTCGGGCATGTGGGCGCGCCCGGACGCTACGGTTTGCGGCGCCGCCCAAGGGCGCTCAGGGGTGGCTCACATGCAACGCTCACCTGCCTTTTAGGTCTGCGACCTGCGTTATCGGGCACAAGCAAAAGAGATATTACCAATTCGGGGGGATCCCCCGGGGGAGACACATTCCGGAAAAATAATCGCAGTCGGGTCATTGACGTGCCGAAAGGCCGATTTCTTCCCACCCCCGCCGCTGGATATACTCGGGGTGTCGGGTCGCGTCCCGAGAAGCCGGCCCGGGTGTGGTAACTGGGTGCACACGAACGGGTGCACCTCCCAGGAGGACAGCATGGAAGCCCAGCGGATCAAAGATGACGATGAAGCCGTGCGCGTTGCGCTCACCTCGCTGCGCAACGCGACCGGTATCCCGGTGGCGATGTACGCCACTCTGCTTCCCGACAACCGCCTGCAGATAACCCAGTGGGTGGGCCTGCGGACCCCCGCCCTGCATAACCTGGTCATCCCGCCGGGAGTCGGCGTGGGCGGCCGCGTGGTGGCCAGCCGTCGACCGGTGGGCGTCAGCGACTACGCGCGGGCGACGATCATCTCCCACGAGAACGACAAGATCATCCAGGACGAGGGCCTGTACTCCCTGGTCGCGGTGCCGGTCATCGTGCGCCGCGAGATTCGCGGCTGCCTCTACGTCGGCGTCCACTCGCCGGTGCGCCTCGGCGACAAGGTCATCGAGGAGGTCACCATGACCGCCCGCACCCTGGAGCAGGACCTGGCGATCAACTCCGCGATGCGCACCGCCGCGGGGGTGAAGTCCGGCGGCAAGGCCGGCCGCGTGATGAACGGCGCCGAGTGGGAGCAGATCCGTTCCACCCACTCCAAGCTGCGCATGCTGACCAACCGCATCACCGACGAGTCGCTGCGCCGCGAGCTCGAGCTCCTCTGCGACCAGATGGTCAGCCCCGTCCACGTCAAGCAGACGACCAAGCTGTCCGCCCGCGAGCTCGACGTGCTCTCCTGCGTCGCCCTCGGCCACACCAACGTCGAGGCCGCCGAGGAGATGGGCATCGGCGCCGAGACCGTCAAGAGCTACCTGCGCTCCGTGATGCGCAAGCTCGGCGCGCACACCCGCTACGAGGCGGTCAACGCCGCCCGCCGCATCGGCGCGCTGCCCTGATCCGCGGTTGATTTCCGACGCCCCGGTACCGCCTCCGTCGCGGTACCGGGGCGCTGTGCGCGCGGGGGCGGGTGGTCGGTGACGATTTCCGGGCCGTGGTCGACATGCGGGGCGCTGTGCGCGCGGGGGCGGGCGCGTGGCCGTGCGCGCGCCGCGCGTGCGCGGCGGATGCTCCCGAGTCTCCTTGGCGGCGGCGTTGCGGGACGCGCGCGCAGCGCGTGCGCGGCGGATGCGGTGCGGGGGAGTGCTGCGGGCGGCGCGGTGCGGTGGGTGCCGCTAATCTTGCGGGTGTGAAGGACCAGTTTGTCGTTAATGGTGGCGCCCGGCTCAGCGGCCAGGTCAAGGTCGGCGGCGCGAAGAACAGCGTGCTCAAGCTCATGGCGGCGGCGTTGCTCGCCGAGGGCACGACCACGCTGACCAACTGCCCGCGCATCCTCGACGTGCCGCTGATGCAGAAGGTGCTCGAGGGCCTGGGCTGCCACGTCGAGGTCGACGGGGAGACCGTGCGCATCACCACGCCGGCGCGCCCGAGCCACGACGCCAGCTTCGAGGCCGTGCGCCAGTTCCGTGCCTCCGTGTGCGTGCTCGGGCCCCTGACCTCACGGTGCGGCCGGGCCGTGGTGGCCCTGCCCGGCGGCGACGCCATCGGCTCGCGCCCGCTGGACATGCACCAGTCGGGCCTGGAGAAGCTCGGCGCGAAGACCCGCATCGAGCACGGCGCCGTGGTCGCCGAGGCCGACGAGCTGCACGGCGCGGAGATCCACCTCGACTTCCCGTCGGTGGGCGCGACCGAGAACATCCTGACCGCGGCGGTGCTCGCCCACGGGCGCACGGTGCTGGACAACGCCGCGCGCGAGCCGGAGATCGCGGACCTGTGCGACATGCTCGTCTCCATGGGTGCGCGGATCTCGGGGGCGGGCAGCTCGACGATCGTCATCGACGGCGTGGAGAGCCTGCACCCGACCGAGCACCGCGTGGTCGGCGACCGCATCGTCGCCGGCACCTGGGCCTACGCCGCGGCGATGACCCGGGGCGACATCACGGTCGGCGGGATCTCGCCACGCCACCTGCACCTGCCGCTGGAGAAGCTGAAGATCGCCGGCGCCGAGGTGGAGACCTACGAGAACGGCTTCCGCGTGCGCATGGACCGCCGCCCGGTGGCCACGGACTACCAGACGCTGCCCTTCCCGGGCTTCCCGACGGACCTGCAGCCGATGGCCATCGGCATCTCCTCGATCGCGGAGGGCACCTCGGTGATCACGGAGAACGTCTTCGAGGCGCGCTTCCGCTTCGTCGACGAGATGCTGCGCCTGGGTGCGGACGCCACCGTCGACGGTCATCACGTGGTGCTGCGCGGGATCAAGGAGCTGTCCTCGACCGACGTGTGGTCCTCGGACATCCGCGCCGGCGCCGGTCTGGTGCTCGCCGCACTCGTCGCCGATGGGACGACGACCGTGCACGACGTCCACCACATCAACCGCGGGTACCCGGACTTCGTGGAGAACCTCGCGCGCCTGGGTGCGGACATCCGCCGCGAGCGGGTGGAGGAGCAGCCCATCTACTAGTGGGTGGTCGTCCCGGGGTTGGTGGCCCCAGGGAATCCCCGGGGCCGGCCTCCCCGGGTGCCGGAATCGCCCGGAAGATGCGACCTACGGCGCGGGTCGCACAAAACAGGCGCCGAAAAAGCCCCGTATGCAGGTGATTTGTCAGCATGCGGGGGAACGCGTAACTTATCACCTCGTCGCCGCGAGAGGCACCGGCTACCAGGTCAGATGCTGACCGGTCACGGGGTCTCGAGATGGCGGCGGGTACCGTGGGTTAACGCGGGGTTGACGGAAGTCAGCGACGGTGTTAACCTCGGTGGAACCGAGCTTCCGGGGGTCATCGCCTTCAAAAGGGTGTTGGTCCTGGTGTGCTTGTGTTGTGTGAGAACTCGATAGTGTGTTGATGTACTTTTTGTGGTGCGTTTCTTGTGGCTTGTCCGCCGGC
>NZ_JASODI010000022.1 GCF_030211955.1 Corynebacterium frankenforstense
ACCGTGGGCGGGCGCCGGAGGCGCCCGCCGGCGCCCGCGCCTCAGGCGACGAGCTGGCCCGGGCGCGCGGCCGTGGAGTCGTCGCGGGCCAGCGCCGGGTCGAGCACCTCGCGCAGGCGCTCGCGGGCCCGCCAGGCCCGCGACTTAACGGTGCCCGGGGCGACGCCCAGCAACGCGGCGGCGTCCGCGACGCTGTAGCCCGCGGCGTCGACAAGCACGACGGCGGCGGCCTGGCCGGGTGTCACCTCATTGAGCGCGCGGCGCACGGCCATGCGCAGCTCGGCGCGGTGCATCGGGTCGTGGCGCATGCCCAGGCGGCGGTGCGCGTCCTCGTCGAGCACGGGTGTCTCGACGCGGTTGCGGGCACGCCCGATGTGGTCGAGCGCGGAGTTGGTCACGAGCCGGTGCAGCCAGGTGCTCAGGCGGGCCTCGGCGCGGAAGCCGTCCAACCCCTGGCTGGCGCGAAGGTAGGCGTCCTGCAGGATGTCCTGGACGTCCTCCTCGCGGCGGGCGTAGCGCCGCGCGACGGCCTGCATGCGGCGGTGGTGTCGGTTGAGTATCTCGGCGAAGGCCCCCTTCTCGCCGGTGCGGTACGAGCGCACGAGTTGCACGTCGGTGTGCTGGTCCATGTGTGATTCCCCCCGAAATGTTTGTTACGCGGACAGTAAACCGCGTGCCGGCCGCCCGCGCCCGGCGGGCCCGCCCAGTGCGGTGGTCACGGCTCCGGGCGCCCCGGGCACGGCGAAGGCCCACGCACGGCGAAGGCCCGGCCCCCGTCGGGGAGCCGGGCCTGTTCGCGGTGCGGGCGGGGCCGCGGTGCGGGCGAGCGCGCGCACTAGCTGCGCTGACCGACCACGCGGACCTCGCTGACGGTGACGTCGCCGTCGAACCAGATGCGCACCCCGGCGCTCGGGGCGGCCTCGGCCAGCTCGATGACGTTGCGCCCGGCGCGCAGCTCGCCGGCGGCCAGCTGCTCGCCGGCCCCCTCCCGCGCGGCGTCGGAACCCTCGGACCCCGAGCCCTCGGCGCCGTCGCCGGAGCCGGAGTCGGAGCCGTCGACGTCCTCGGCGACCTGCTCGACGCGGTAACCGACGGTCGCGTCGCCCTGGGTGACCACGACGGTCTGCACCGGCACGGCCGCCTGGAGGGTCAGCTCCAGGCCCTCGCCGCGGTCCAGCGTGACGGAGGTCGAGGTGTCGCCGTCGACGGCGGCGTGGGCGTTCTCGCCGTCGGGCAGGGTCTCGGCGGACTCGAGGGACTGCACCAGCGGCAGCGGGTCCGGGCCCTGGGTCTGGGAGGTGCCCGGGCGGCTGACGGGGGCGTCGCCCTCGCCGTCGCCGAGCACGCCCGCCAGGTAGGTCGCGGCCACGGCGATGCCCACCACGGCGCCGAAGACGAGCATGGCCAGCACACCGGTGCCCTTGCGCGTCAGGCCGCGCTCGCCGAAGCCGGGGCGCTGCTCGACGGTCGGGGCCTCGTCGGTGTGGACCTCGAGCTCGGCCGGTTCTTCGTCGGTCTCGCCGAGGCCGGCGCGGCGCAGGCGCTCACCGAGCTCGATCGGGTCGGTCTCTCCCTCGTGGGCGGCCTGCAGGACGCCGACGACGTCCTCGGGCGCGCTGTCGGTGTCGACGAGCAGGCCGAGCGCGCTGGCCACCGCCGAGGTGTCCTCCTCGCGGGAGGCGTCGGCGAGCACCGCCGGGAAGGCCAGCACGGCCTGGCCGGAGGTGTTGATGCGGATGCGTGACCAGTTGTCCAGGCCCAGCGGGGTGCCGGCCTCGTGGGCGCGGCCGACGGCGTCGGCCAGCGGGCTGAGCGCGTAGGCGGCGGCGCGCGGGTCGGCGCCGCCCTCCTCGGCGACGGTCTTCAGCGGCGAGCCCTCCACCCAGTCGGCGACGACCAGGCAGCCGTTGCGGTAGGCGGAGACCTTCACGTTCGGTGCGATCGACGGGTGGTTCAGCCCGGCGAGCTTGCGGGTGCGGCGGGTGACCTCGGCGGCGGCGCCCGCGGCGGCGGCCGGGGTGGCCGGCGCCAGCGGCGACATGCCGGAGGTGTCCACGAAGACGAGCGCGACGCGCCGGCCCGTGGCCCGCTCCTTGGCCTCCCAGAAGCGCGCGCCGGTGGCCGAGCCGTGCTCGGCGAGCAGGCGGTAGCGGCCGGTGTCCACGGAGGCGCCGGGCACCAGGCGCGGCCCGCGGACCACGCCCGCGGACATCGGCGGCGGCACCGGGGTGGCGGCGAAGGAGTCGGAGACCAGGTACTGCTCGGAGATCTCGCGCACGGTCGGCTCGCCGACCTCGAGGCCGCGCTCCTCGTCGACGCGCACCAGGCGGCGCAGGCCCGGCACGCGCTGGACCAGGGCGCCCAGGTTCTGCACTTCGGGCAGCTTGGAGAAGCTGAGCACGATGCCGGTGGCGGCGAGGAAGATGACGCCGACGACGCCGAGGCGCAGCAACTGGCCGATGCTGCCGAGCGCGGCGAGCACCGGGCCGGCCGCCACGTCGATGAGCCAGCCGGTCAGAAGCGCCGCGGCCACGCCGACGAGCGAGGAGGCCAGCGCCCACACGGAGGTGCGCAGCACGGAGCCGGTGCCCAGCGGCCCGAGCTTGCGGCGCAGCAGGAACCAGCCGATGAAGGCGCCGGCGATGAAGCCGAACCCGTTGGCCGCGCCGAGGAGGATGACCACGCGGTGCGGCGAGGAGGCGACCATCGGCGCGCCCACGGAGAGCACGACCTTGGTGGCGGTGATGCCGGCGATGATCCACGTCGGCGTCCAGGCCTCCTCGCGCGCGTAGAAGACGCGCAGGTGCAGCAGCACGGTGGCGTAGGGGATCAGCGTGAAGGCGGAGAAGCTCAGGGTCAGGCCGAGCAGCTCGGAGGCCTCGCGCTCGAAGGCGCCGTAGTGGAACAGCGCGATGCCGATGTCGCGGCCGAAGGCGGTGAAGAAGAGGACGACCGGGATCAGGGCGATGAAGGTCAGCTTCGTCGCCAGCGTCAGGTCGCGGACCACGCCCTTGTCGTCGCCGTCGGCGGCGTTGCGCGACAGCCTCGGCATCAGGGCGGTCAGCAGGGTCACGCCGATGATGCCGTAGGGCACCTGCAGCAAAAGCCAGTGCTGCTGGTAGATGTTCGGCGCGGCGGCCGAGGAGGCCGAGGCGATGTTGGTCGTGATCACCCAGCCGGCCTGGGAGATGGCCACGTAGACGATGATGGCCATGGCCATCCCGCCGAAGGCCTTGAGCCGCTCGTCGATGCCCCACAGGGGGTGCAGGTCGACCCCGGCGCGCTTGAGCGGCGGGATGAGGATGAGCATCTGCACCACCACGCCGGCGGTGGTGCCCAGGCCCAGCAGCAGCACGTGCGGGTCCGTGATCGGGCTCGGGGCGTTCGGGTCCAGCCCGCCGGGCAGGAAGCGGTAGAGCAGCAGCACCGTGATGGACACGACGTTGTTGGCCACCGGGGCCCACGCGCCGGGCCGGAAGACGCCCTTGGTGTTGAGCACGGCCATGAACAGGGAGAACAGCCCGTAGAAGAGGATCTGCGGGAGCACCAGGAAGGCGAAGGACGTCGACTGGGTGACGTTGACCTCGCCGTCGCTGCCCAGGGTCAGCCGCGTCAGCAGCGGCGCCCCGACAACGGCGAGGACGGTGACCACCCCCAGCAGGGAGAACGCCAGGGTGAACAGGCGGCGCACGAAGGCGCTGCCGTGGTCGGCGTCCTCCTTCTCGGCGCGCACGAGCACGGGCACCACCAGCGAGGTCAGCACCGCGCCGAGGACGATCTCGGTGATCAGGTTCGGCAGCGTGTTGGCCGTGTTGAACGCCGAGGAGATCGCCGGGCCCAGCGAGGCGCCGATGAGCACGTTGCGCAGGAACCCGGTGATGCGCGAGAAGAGCGTGGCGATGGCCATCGAACCGGTCGAGCGCACGACGTCGGCGTCGGAGGTGCCCTCCTGGCCGTCGTCGGAGCCGGAACCGGACGCGCCGCTGCCGGACGCGCCGGTGTCGCCCGGGCCCCGCTCCCCCGCCGTGGCGTCGGCCTCGGCGACGGGGCTGCCCGGCGCGGCGGTCAGCCGCGAGCGGTCCTCGGTCGGCTCGTCCGGGGTCTCCGAGGCGGCGGCCGCCGCGGGTTTCGGCTCCGGCACGGGGGCGGGCGGGGCGGCGGCGCGGAAGCGGCCGCGCAGCCCGGGTCCGTTGGGACTGTCAGAGGGGTTCACAAAACCCCATTGTGTCCGCCGGGGGACCCGAACGGAAACTGCCACGCGCCCGGATTATCGCCCGGAGCGCTTTAATTTCCGACGTCGCGCCTGCGCGCCCGTGGCGCGCACCCGGCGGCGGTGGCGCCGCCCGGCGCGGAAGAGGGCGGCCAGTGCCAGGCCGCCGACCAGTGTCACCCCGGCGACGGTGGCGCCGATCAGGCGTGCGCGGGTCTGGACGGTGATGTCGACGCGGTTGGAGATCGCCGCGCCGTCCGGGGTGGCGAGCCACAGCTCGAGGTCGGTGCGCCGGTCGTTGTCCGGGATGTCCGCGGTCATCGACACCGTCAGGGAGCCGCGGGCGGGGATGCGCACCTCGTCGGGGGTGTTGAGGGTGGCGTCGCCCTCGGCGACGTAGTCGATGCGGGTGCGCGTGGGCAGCGGCAGGCCGTTGCGGGCGACGATGATCAGCGGCGAGGACTCCGAGGAGCGGGTGTAGACGTTGCCCGGAGGCATCAGCTCCACCGAGGAGCGCAGGTCCTGCAGCATCACCCGGTTGCCGCCGAGGCGTTCAGCGGTCGCCTCGACGGCGTCGTCGAAGTCGGCGACGGAGCGGCGCTCCGCCACCGTGAGCGCGGTGAGGATGTCGCGGCGCAGCGGGGCGGTGAAGCCGTAGCGTGTCAGGGCGATCGAGGGGTCGTTGGCCATGATGCGCGTCAGGTCGTCGGTGTAGGTCGCCTGCTGGGTCGCGCGCAGCACCTCGGCGTCGGAGTAGACGCCCGGGTCGGTGAACGGTGGGCCGAAGCCCTCGCCTGTGTCGGCACCGGCGGCCGCGGCGGCCTCGGAGGCGGCGGCGAGGTCCGCGCCGGTGGCGCGGTCGACGGTGAGGTAGTCGGCGAGGGTGACCGTACCGCCGGCGGCGGCCACCGCGGCGTCGATAATCGCGCCCGCCGCATCGCCGTCGGCGTGGCCGGGGACGGTGACCAGCACGGGGTCCTCGCCGCGCAGGGCGAGGTCGACGGCGCCGGCGGCGGTGGTCTCGCGGGCCACGGGCGAGTCGAGGCGGTAGTCCATTCGGGTGTCCGGGTTGGCGTAGCCGGCGGTGACGGGCTGCTCGCCGACGCCGGCCAGGGTCGCCGTCAGCGAGCCCTGGTGGGTCACCGCGCGGATGCCGGGGGCCAGCTCGGCGAAGTGGCCGGCGCGCGGGGCGGACCAGACGGTGTTGTCGGCGACGAGCACGGAGACGGTCTGGTCGGGCGGGTCGGGCAGCCCCGAGCCGGCGGCCGGCAGGCCGGGGTCGTCGAGGGTGGAGCGCCCGGAGGCGTCCGACTTCGGGGCGTCCGAGGCCTCCCAGGCCGGCTCGATGGCGGCCGCGGAGCCCTCGGCGGTGTCCGCCCAGGCCAGGGCGGGTGCGGTGGTCGGCTCGACGTAGCCGGCGCCGGGCAGCACGACGTCCTCGAGCGGTTCGGCGCCGAGCACGGAGCGCAGGGTGTCCGGGCCGCGCTGGAGGGCCTCGCGCATCAGCCAGGGGTCCCCGGTGCGCGCCAGGGCGTCGAGGTCGGTGTCGGCCCAGGGCATCGCGACGGTGCAGCCCTGCGCGAGCGCGCGCAGGCGCTCGAGGAAGGCGGCGGCGTCGTCCGCGCCGCGGCCGGGCTCGCCGGTGGAGTCGTCGTCGAGCGACCAGGAGTCGCGCAGGCGGCGCTGTTGGGTGGCCTGGGAGCGGCGGGTCTCGGCGACGGTGTAGCCGTGGGTCATGCGCTCGGCGGCGTCGACGAGCGCGGGGTCGACGGCCAGGCAGAGACCGTCGCCGAGGGCCCCGCGGCGAGCCTCGACGGCGCTGAGCAGGCCGTCGAGGCGCCCGCCGGGTGCCATGGCCTCGGCCAGGGACTCGTCGCGCAGGATCAGCGGCGCGGTCTCCGGGGCCTCGCCGGTCTCGCCGGGGACGGTGTCCACCTGGGCGGTGACGCGGACCAGGACGGTGGCGGGTGCGCGCTCGTCGTCAATCTCTTCTCCGCCGGCGGCGTCGCCGACGGCGACGAGCATGCGCTCGCTGGTCACCTCCTCGCCCGCGCGCACCTCGACGGCGACGGGGTAGACCCCGGAGGCGGTGCCGGGCAGGGTCACGGTGACCTCGCGGGTCTCGCCGGGGCCCAGGTCGGCGGCCGGTTCGGCCGGCCCGGCGGGCGAGTAGGCGGAGCGGTCCTGGACCAGCGCGGTGCGCGCCTCGGCGACGTCGCCGACGGCGCCCGCGCGCAACGGGGTGAGGCTGACGGGGCCGAGCTCGTGGTCGGTGGCGTTGCGCAGCTGCACGGTGATCTCGGAGTCCGCGCCGGCGGCCACGGCGCGCGGGGCGGAGACGGTGTCGACGAAGAGGTCGGTCTCGCGCTCGTCGGCACGCGCCGCCGGGTTGACCCACGCCTCGCGCGACTCCTCAGCGGACGGGGACAGCGGGAAGCCCTGCCCGGCGGCCGGCGCGGCGAAGGTCGCGGCCAGGGGCAGCGCGACCAGGGCCGGGACGGCGAGTGCGGCCAGGCGCCTCATCGCGGCGTGTACCTCTCCTCCTTGAGCGCCAGCTCGGGCAGGAGGTCATGGGCGCGGCGGGCGAGCTTGCGCTCGTCGGCGTAGGCCAGGCGCTCGATGAGGCGGTCGGCGGGCACCCAGGTCACCTCGGTGACCTCGGGGTCCTCGTCGTTGAGGTAGCCGTCGACGAAGCGCAGCAGGTGGTGGTGGACGGTCTTGTGGATGCGCACGCCCTCGGAGACGAACCAGTAGTCGATCACGCCGAGGTCCGCGAAGACCTCGCCGTGGATGCCGGTCTCCTCCCAGACCTCGCGCTCGGCGGTCTCGTGCGGGCCCTCGCCGGGCTCGACGTGGCCCTTGGGCATCGACCACAGCAGGCGCCCGCGGCGGTCGAGCCGGCCGATCAGGGCGACGTAGATGCGCGAGAGGTCGACCTCGCCGTCGTGGACGGCCTCGCGCAGACCGGACACGACGAGGCCGCCGGCGGAGGTCTCGTCGCGCGTGGGCATCGGGGGGCGCTGCGGTTGGCGCCGCCGCCGCTTGTCCGACTGCTGGGGCCGCGGCCGACGCCGGCGCCGGCGCCGACGCCCGCCGTGGCGCTGGTCGTCGTTGGTACTCATCATCTGTAGATCGTATCCTGCAGGGGTGACTTCCCAGGACTCACCCGCCGCCAATCCCCTGCCCGCCGGTTCGGCGGCGATGCTCGCCCGCGCGGAGGCGACGGTTCTGGGGCTGAAGGACGTGCTCGGGCCGCTGGTGGCGGACTTCGCCGCCCGCGGCGAGTCGCTCTACCTCGTCGGCGGGCCCGTGCGCGACGCGCTGCTCGGCCGGCTCGGCCACGACCTGGACTTCACCACCTCGGCACGTCCCGAGGTCATCCAGGAGATCCTCGCCGCGCACTCCTCGGCCGTGTGGGACACCGGCATCGAGTTCGGCACCGTCTCCGCGCAGGTCGCCCACCAGCAGGTGGAGATCACCACCTTCCGCGCCGACACCTACGACGGCGTCAGCCGCAACCCCGAGGTGCGCTTCGGCGACAGCCTCGACGCCGACCTCGTGCGCCGCGACTTCACCGTCAACGCCATGGCCGTGGAGTTGCTTGACGACGCCGCGTCGGGTTTCTCCTGCCGGTTCCATGACCCGTTGGGCGGGTTCCAGGCGCTGGTGGACGGCGTGCTGGACACCCCGGACGCCCCCGAGCGCTCCTTCGACGACGACCCGCTGCGCATGCTGCGCGCGGCGCGCTTCGTCTCCCAGCTGGAGTTCCGGGTCGCCGACCGCGTGGTCGAGGCGATGACGCAGATGGCCGACCAGATCAAGCGCATCACCGTCGAACGCGTGCGCGCCGAGCTGGACAAGCTCATGGCGGGCCGCGCGCCCTGGCTGGGCTGGGACCTGCTGGTGGCCACGGGGCTGGCGGACCTGGTGCTGCCCGAGGTGCCGGGGCTGCGCATGACCCCGGACGAGCACCTGCAGCACAAGGACGTCTACGCCCACTCCATGACGGTGCTGCGCCAGGCGATGGACCAGGAGGAGGACGGCCCGGACCTGGTGCTGCGCTGGGCGGCGCTGCTGCACGACTGCGGCAAGCCCGCCACGCGGGCGGCCAAGCCGGGCGGCGGGGTCAGCTTCCACCACCACGAGGTGGTGGGCGCGAAGCTGGTGCGCCGGCGCATGCGCGCGCTGAAGTACTCCAAGCAGATGGTCTCCGACGTCAGCCAGCTGGTCTACCTGCACATGCGCTTCCACGGCTTCGCCGACGGCGAGTGGACGGACTCGGCGGTGCGCCGCTACGTCACCGACGCCGGGCTCCTCCTGCCCCGCCTGCACAAGCTGGTGCGCTCCGACTGCACCACCCGCAACCGTCGGAAAGCGGCGCGTCTGCAGGCCAACTACGATCGGCTGCAGGACCGGATCGAGGAGATCCGTCAGCGCGAGGACCTGGCCAAGGTGCGCCCGGACCTCGACGGCAACGAGATCATGAGCGTGCTGGGGATCGGCCCGGGCCCGCAGGTGGGCAAGGCGTGGTCCTTCCTCAAGGAGCTGCGGCTCGAGGAGGGCCCGCTGGAGCACGACGACGCTGTGGCCCGCCTGAAGGACTGGTGGGCCGGCCGGGACGACGCCTCGGGCGCCGACGACTGAGCGAGCGAAGGGAGCTGCAAGCGGTGGAGGACTTCTACTCCGACCGGCTGTTCAACGCGCTGGAGCGCACGGAGCCGGAGGCCGGCATGCTGCTGGTCGCCGCGCCCGGCATGCCCTCGCCCGAGTTCGCGCGCTCGGTGGTGCTGGTGGTCCAGCACACCGAGTTCATCACCTTCGGCGTGAACCTGGTGCAGCGCAGCGACGTCGCGATCGCCAACGTGCTGCCCGAGTGGGTTACCGCGGCGGTCAAGCCGCAGGTGATCTACCTGGGCGGGCCGGTGCAGCCGCAGTCCGTGGTCGGCCTGGGGGTCACGCGTCCCGGCGTGGACATCGCGGCGAACCCGCGGCTGACGCGGCTGGCCAACCGGCTGGTGCACCTGGACCTGCGCGGCGAGCCCGAGGAGATGGTCGAGGACCTGACGGGGCTGCGGCTCTTCGCCGGCTTCGCCGAGTGGGCGCCCGGGCAGCTGCAGGAGGAGATCGAGCGTGGCGACTGGTACGTCACCCCGGCGCTTCCCGGCGACGTGATCGCGCCGCCGCGGGCGGATCTGTGGTCCGAGGTGATGCGCCGCCAGCCGATGCCGCTGCCGCTCTTCTCCACCTTCCCGACGGATCTGGTGGACAACTAGGTTCCCTCTCCCCCGCCGGGTTCGAGGGTCTCGGGGTTCGGTTTCGTGGGGCTCGGCCGTCTCCGGATGCTGGGGTGTCTCGGGGTTGAGGTGTGCCTGAGACAAGGTGGATCGGGGCGCCCTGAATCTAAGGTCTCGCCGGACTGAACCGAGCGGTACACTGTCACGCACGTCTGCGCCGGATCCCGCCTGTCGGCGGTGCGCGGGGCGTGACTCCCCGTCCGCGGCCGACGGGGTGTGCCGAGGACGGAAGGGGTGGTGAGCATGCCGAGCGGCGTTTCACGTGAAACACTCTCGGAGATCAAGGGCGGCATCAAGGAGACATGGGCGGTGGGACTCGGCCTCATCCCGCTGGGTCTCGCCTTCGGGCTGCTGATGGTCCAGTCCGGTTACGCGTGGTGGTGGACCCCGATCTTCTCCACCGTCATCTACGCCGGGTCGATGGAGTTCCTCGCGATCAACCTGGTCGCCACGGGCATCGGACCCGGCTCGGCGGCGCTGACCGGGTTCATGGTGAACTTCCGGCACATCTTCTACGGGCTGACCTACCCGCGCGACCAGATCGACTCCGCGGTGGGCCGGGCCTACTCCACCTACGCTCTGACCGACGAGAGCTACGCGATCGTCTCCGCGCGCCCGCCGGGACACATCTCCGGTACCCGGGTGCTGACGATCCAGATCGTCTGCCAGCTGCTGTGGGTCATTCCCGGTATCGTCGGCGCCCTGGCCGGCGAGGTGATCCCGGACGGGATCACGGGCATGGAGTTCGCGCTGACGGCGCTCTTCGTGGTGCTCGCGTGGGAGTCCTCCGCCAACAACCGCGACTGGTCGCTGCCGATCACGGCGGTCGGCCTCGGCGTGCTGGGCGCGGTCCTGGTGCCGGGCCAGATGCTCGTGGTGGCGCTGGTGGCCTACTTCGTGCTGCTGATCCTGCGCTACCGCATCCCGCGTCTGGACGAGGCGCTGAAGCTGAAGGCGGGTGAGGCGTGATGCTCGACTTCCATGTGGCCGGCCTGCCGGCGGACGTCACCCTCGGCATGGTGCTCGCTGTGCTCATCCCGGTCGGCGTCGTCACCGTGCTGATCCGGCAGGCGCCCTACTCCGCCCGGAAGCTGCTGAAGAACAACTACTTCGTCGGCACCCTCGCGCTGACCATGCCCGTGGGCGTGATGGTCGTCCTCGTCGTCTACACGCTCGTCGGCCAGGCCGAGGCCCCGGGTGGTCTGCTGGCGAGCGGCATCGCGCTTGCGGTGACCGTGGGCCTGCACGCCTGGCGCCGCGACTCGGGCCTGTCGATCCTCGGCGGGACCGCGACCTACATGATCCTGGTGAACCTCGTATTCTGAGGCTGCGGGCCCTCGGCAGGACAGCGGAAAGCGGGCCAGTGTTTCACGTGAAACACTGGCCCGCTTTCTTTGTGTCGGGGACGGGTTCGGTCGGCCGAGGCGGTGTGTCACCGGGCCGGGCCGGCTGCCCCTCCCCTGCTGCGTGAGGTGTCGCGGCTCAGTCTCGAGGCTCAGTTCAAGCCGGGGAGGATGGCCGCGGCCTCGGCCCAGAGCGCCTCGAACTCCTTCGCCTCCAGGCGGGTGGCCTTGAGATCCGGGTAGACGGAGTAGGTGTCCGGGTGCGGGACGGTGCTCCCGGGGACGGCGACCTCGCCGTGCGGGGTGCCTTCGACCCAGGCTCCGGTGACCGCGAACTCGGCGGTCTGCTGGACGAGGCGGACCATCCGGGCCGTCTTGGAGTCGATCTCCTCGACCTCGGCGGTGTGCACCATGGGCTCGGCGCCGGGGACGGACAGTTCGGTTCGCACGTAGATCTTGCTCATGGGCCCCGAGACTACCGCGTCGCGCCCGGGTTCACGTGGGTGGCCTCCGGGCACGCTACCGTCTGCATGGCACGCGCCCACATGACGGAAGCGCCGGCCCGACAACTTGCTGTGTCGAGCCGGCGCTCCGGTGAGCACTTCGACGCGTCTCAGGCGTTCGCCTTCTCGGCGCCGCCTTCGGCGGTGTTGTCGCGCGCGTATCGGGCGGCGAGCCAGGAGCACATCATGAGCTGGACCTGGTGGAAGATCATCAGGGGGAGGATGAGCAGGCCCAGTCCCCCGCCGGTGAAGATGACCGAGGCCATCGGTAGCCCGGAGGCGAGCGACTTCTTGGTCCCGCAGAACTCGATCGCGATGGTGTCCTTGCGGTTGAACCCCATCTTCTGCGGCACGAAGCGGGTCAGCCACAGCATGAAGGCGACCAGCACGACGGAGAAGACCACGAGGAACAGGACCTCCCAGACCCCGGTGGTGCTCCAGATGTTCTCGACCATTCCCTTGGAGAACGCCGCGTAGACGACCATGGCGATCGAGCCGCGGTCGACGATCTTGGTGCCCTTGTTGGCCGCGCAGTCCTTCACCCAGCGCCTGGAGAGCTGGCCCAGGATGAACGGCAGGAGCAGCTGGAGGGCGATGTCGCGGAAGACGGTGGCATCGATGTGGATGCCGCCCTCGCCACCGGTCATGAGCAGAAGTACCAGAACCGGGGTGAGGAAGACGCCGGCGAGGTTACTGGCGGAGGCGGCCACGATCGAGCCTGCGACGTTGCCCTTGGCGATCGACGTGAACGCCACCGACGACTGCACCGTCGAGGGCACGAGCGTCAGGAAGAGTATCCCCATGTAGAGGTCGTGGGAGATGAAGGTGGTCAGCGGCCGGAGAGCCACGCCGATGATCGGGAATACGACGAAGGTGAAGCAGAGGATCACCAGGTGCAGCTTCCAGGCCTTCACGCCCTCCAGCGCCTCGCGGGGCGATAGGCGCGCGCCGTAGAGGAAGAAGAGCAGTGCGATGCCGATCTTGGTGGCGACGTCGAAGGCGTCGGCGAAGGCACCGCGGGCCGGCAGGATGATCGCGATGATGACGGACAGGATGATCAGGACGATCAGCGGGTCCGTGCGTTTGAGACGGTCGAGAAGATTCACTCCCCCATGGTAGGATGCGGGTCACGTTTCACGTGGAACCTTCGCGCCCGGGATGGAGGAATGCCTTCTTCCGCCGGGGCGTTGGACCGGGAATGCCGGGCGGCCGGAGAGGCACCCGGTGGGCGCGGGTTGCCGGAGAGATCAACCAGCGGGAGAGGACGGGGCGCCGGAGAGCACCCCGGCGCATCTAGTCGGTGACGGTGAGGGTGTCGCCGTTTGCGGTCACCTGGGCCTCGGTCAGCGGATCGCGGGCGGGGCCATTGAGGACGGCACCGTCGGAGATGCTGAACATGGAGCCGTGGCCCGGACAGCGGACCTTGTCGCCCTGGACCTCGTCGATGTGTTGGTTGGCGTGGGGGCAGAGAGTCGAGTAGGCCTTGTACTCCCCCGCGGACGGCTGGGCGATGATGAAGTCACCGACGATGACGGCGCTGCCGACCGGGACGTCGGCGGCGGGGACCTCCTCGGGCTCCTTGGAACCACAGGCGGCGAGGAAGGCGCCGGCGAAGGTGGTCGCGGAACCCAGGAGGAAGAGGCGACGGGAACACTTGTGAGTCATGATTCCAGTATGCCCGCGGGGACGTGTAATAGAAAACGTCCGTGACAAAAGCTGTACATGCGGGCACTAACTGTGAATACGTCACTGTGACGGAGAGAAAAGACTCGTCCGCGGGCGGTCGGGATATTGACATTCGCCGAATATTGAAGCACCCAATGATTGCACTGCCCCGGTAGGAGCCGCGGCTTCCGTGGCGGGAATCGTCCGGAGGTGTATCCGCGCGCCTCCCGTTGAGCCGTGCCGGCCGATCCGCACCTGCCGTGCCGTCCCTGCGGGGTCACCGGCAAGTCACCGAGAGCCTACTCCCCTGCCGGCGGTCCCGGCGATGCTTTCGCCCCTCCGCCCGTCTATGAGTCCGTTGACTGCCAACCCATGACGTGTCCGACCCCGCTCCCCCGAGGGGCGACCACTACCTTGCCCCATCCGCTGCCTGAATAACAAAAGAGCCCCGAGGTTTCACGTGAAACCTCGGGGCTCTTTGGGACTATCGACGGCGCCGGCGGTCGCACCTCGGCGCTGTCACCGGCGCCCCCGTGCCCACGACGGCGCGTCAGCGCCCGGCGCTAGAGACGCGGCCTACTCGGTGCGGGTCGCCGCCTTCATCGCGGAGACGTACTCGCGCAGCTCTTTGGCCAGAGCGTCCCAGTCCCCGACCTTCATGGCCGGGACGTCGTGCAGGGAGTGCGACTCGCGGGAGTCTTCCACCAGGTGCTCGGCCACGATGTTCGTGATCGCCGAACCGGTGATGGCGCCCGAGGCGCCCGAGGCGATGACCTCGCGCACGTGCTCCGGGCGCGAGATGCCGAAGCCCACCAGAACCGGCGGCGCGCCGGCGGCCTTGAGCTCGTCGATGACGGCGTCCAGGCCGGAGTTCGTCGCCTCCAGCTCGGTGCCGGTGACACCGTCGCGGGAGATCGCGTAGACGTAACCGGAGGATTGCGAGGCGACGTCCTCGAGGATCGTGCCGCTGGCGTGCGCCGGGGCGATGAAGATCGTGTCGACGCCGGCCGCATGCGCGGCCGGGACGAACGGGCCGGACTCGCGCAACGGGACGTCGGGAAGCAGCACGGAGTCCGCACCGGCCTCGTGGAACTCGCGGTAGAAGTTGTCCAGGCCGCGCGTGACGGGCACGTTGCCGTAGACGAGCATGCCGATCGGCAGGTCGGGGAACTCCGCGCGGATGGTGCGGATCTCCTCGAGCACCTGCTCGACGGTCGAGCCGCCGGCCAGCGCACGGGTGTGGGAGGCCTGGATGGTCGGGCCGTCGGCGCTCGGGTCGGAGAACGGGACGCCGAGCTCCAGGGCGTCGGCACCCGCGGCGACGACCTCGCGCACGATGCGCAGCGAGTCCTCGACGGAGGGGTCGGTGGCCATCACGAAGGGGACGAAGGCCCCCTCGCCGCGCTCGGCCAGTGCGGCGAACAGATCGGTGTAGCGGGTCATCGGTTCTCCTTGTAGACGAGTTCGGGGTTCTCCTCGAGGGTGCGGCGCACGTGGGCGACGTCCTTGTCGCCGCGGCCCGACAGGGAGACCAGGATATTGAGCTCCTCGGTGGCGGTCTTCGCGCGCTTGAGGGCGTAGGCCAGGGCGTGCGAGGACTCGAGGGCCGGGATGATGCCCTCCTTCAGGGAGAGCAGCTGGAAGGCCTCGAGGGCCTCGGCGTCGGTGATGCCGACGTAGGTCGCCCGCCCGCTCTCGGAGAGGTAGGCGTGCTGCGGGCCGACGCCCGGGTAGTCCAGGCCGGCGGAGATCGAGTAGGACTCGTCGATCTGGCCGTCCGCCGAACGCATCACGTAGGAGCGCGCGCCGTGCAGCACGCCGATCTGGCCGTTGTTGATCGTGGCACCGTGCTTGCCGGAGTCCAGGCCCGCTCCCCCGGGCTCGGCGCCGACGAGCTCGACGGACTCGTCGTCGATGAAGTCCGCGAACATGCCGATGGCGTTGGAGCCGCCGCCGACGCAGGCGACGACGACGTCGGGAAGCCGGCCGGTGCTCTCGAGCATCTGGGCGCGCGCCTCCTCGGAGATCACGCGGTGGAACTCGCGCACGATCGTCGGGAACGGGTGCGGGCCGGCGGCGGTGCCGAGCAGGTAGTGCGTGTCGTGGAAGGTGGCGGTCCAGTCGCGCAGCGCTTCGTTGACGGCGTCCTTGAGCGTGCCGGAGCCGGTGTCGACGGGCACGACCTTCGCGCCGTGCAGCTGCATGCGGTAGACGTTCGGCTGCTGGCGCTCGACGTCCTTGGCACCCATGTAGATCACGCACTCCATGCCGAGCAGCGCGCAGGCGAGCGCGGTGGCGGTGCCGTGCTGGCCGGCGCCGGTCTCGGCGATGATGCGGTGCTTGCCCATCTTCTTGGCCAGCAGGATCTGGCCGATGACCTGGTTGGTCTTGTGGGCGCCGCCGTGGACGAGGTCCTCGCGCTTGAGGAAGATGTTGGCCGGGCCGTCCAGCGGCAGGTTTCGGCAGCGCGTGATCGGGGTGGGCCGGCCGAGGTACTCGCGCAGCAGGCCGCGGTACTCGGCCATGAACTCCTCGTCCTCGAGGGCCTCGACGAAGGTGCGCTCGAGCTGGTCGAGGGCGGGGATGAGGGCCTCGCCGACGAACTGGCCGCCGAACTGGCCGAAGTAGGCCGGCAGAAGCGTCTTTCCGCCGATCGTCCGTTCAGTCATGGTGTTCTCTCTGTCTCGTGGTGTGTTCTAAGTAAGTGGTCTGTGGTGTGTTTCGCGTGAGTTGCGGTGCCGGGCCAGGCCGCGGCGCGGGATGGCCGCGCCGCGTGGGCGGTTCCCTCACCCTCAGGAGCGGCGCCCGCGGATGATTTCCGACGCCGCGCGCAACCGTGCGGCGTCCTTGTGCCCGGCCCAGGTGCCCGTGTCCTCGCCGTACTCGAACCCGGAGTTGAGGTCGACGCCGGCGCAGCCGGCCTCGAACGCCCCCGCGAGGTTCTCGGGGCTCAAGCCCCCGGCGAGCAGCGCGTGGGCCTTGACGTCGTCGGGGATGGCGGACCAGTCGAAGGCCGAGCCGGTGCCGCCGTTGCCGGAGTCGAGGACGAGGCGGTCAACCTCGCCGACGAGCGCGGCGGCGACCTCGGCGGGCGTCGCGGCCCCAGCGTCCGACGCAGTGCCGGAGGCCCCGGCGCCGTCAGTACTAATCGGGCTCTCCCCCGCCGGGCTCATGGACACCGCACGCCAGATCTCGACGCCCTCGGGGAGCTCGGCGCGCACCGAGGCGATGAACTCCTTCTCGGCCTCGATGGAGCCCTGGTACGGCGCGTGCAGCTGTGCTGCGTCGACTCCGGTCTCGCGGACGAGCTCGCCCCAGCCGGATGTTTCACGTGAAACGGCGGCGAAGCGCAGCCCCGACTCGGCGGCGATGATCTCCTTGGCGGTTTCACGTGAAACATTGCGCGGGGAGCCCTCGGCGAAGACGAGGCCGCCCCAGGTCGCCCCGCAGGCGCGGGCGACCTGGGCGGCGGTCTTCGTGCGCAGCCCGCAGACCTTCACGGTGCCGAAGACGAGCTCGCGCGCGGCGAGGTCGATGTCCGGCTGCGAGGTCAGCTGAGAGCCGACGAGGAACGCGTCAGCGTGGCTCAGCGAGCGCACCGTCCGGTTGTCCCGGATGCCGCTCTCGGCGACGATCACAGCGCCCTCGGGGACCAGCGGCGCCAGCCGCGCCGAGCGCGACAGGTCGATCGAAAGGTCGTTGAGGTCGCGGTGGTTGACGCCGAAGATCTTCGCGCCGAGATTCGTCGCGCGGGCGACCTCGTCTTCGCTGATGACCTCCGTGAGTACGTCCAGGCCGAGGCGGTCGGCCTCGGCGGACAGCTTCGCGTACTCCTCGTCGGAGAGCACGGAGAGCATCAGCAGGATCGCGTCGGCGCCGAAGTAGCGGGCGGCGTGGATCTGCACCTCGTCGACGATGAAGTCCTTGCACAGCACCGGCAGGTGCGTGGAGGCCGACACCGTGGCCAGGTGGTCGTAGTCGCCACCGAAGCGCTCCGGCTCGCAGAGCACGGAGATGCCGGAGGCGTAGCGCGTGTAGATCCGCGCGATGTCGCCGGGGCGGTAGTCCTCTCGGATCATGCCGAGCGACGGCGAGGAGGACTTGCACTCCATGATGAAGCTGGTGCCGGGCTGCGAGAGTGAGTCGAAGAGCGAGCGCGTCGAGCGCGGCAGCGCCTCCGGGTCCACGTGCGTGATGCGCGCGCGGATCTCCGGCAGGTGGGTGCGCCTGGAGGCGACGATGCCCTCGAGCACCGTCGGCAGCGCCCCTCCCCCGCCGTGCGCGCCGGCGGCACCGGAGGCCGCGGCGCCCGCTGCGTCGGAATCAGTTCGCATAGTCGGCCTCCTCGTGCTTGTGCAGCCAGGCGTTGACCTCGCCGGAGTCCATGAGACCCAGCGCCTTGTCCACGCCGGCGCGCAGGGACTCCGCGGCGTCGGAAATGTAGAACATGCAACCGGCGGAGGCGGCGATCGCGGCGCGGTGCGCGGCCGGGCCGGTGCCGTCGAAGGCGGCGTAGAGGTGCTTGGCGTTCTCGGCGCCGTCGCCGCCGACCATCTCGGAGAGGTCGTAGGTGTCCAGGCCGAGGTCGGCCGGGGTGATCTCGTACTCCTTGATCTCACCGTCGCGGGTGAGCTCCCAGACCTGCGTCGGGCCCCACACGGCGACCTCGTCGGTGCCGGCGCCGTGGACCACCATCGCGCGCCCGCGGCCCAGGTCGCGGAAGACCTCGGCGATCATGCGGCCGACCTTCGGGTTGGCCACGCCCATGATCTGGAACTCGGGGCGCGCCGGGGAGAGCACGGGGCCGAGGGTGTTGAAGAGGGTGGGCACCTTCAGCGCGCGGCGCACCGGCTGCACGTGGGAGACGGCCGGGTTGTAGGCCGGCGCGAACAGGAAGGTGAAGTTCGAGGCCTCGAACTGGCGCACCGCGCGGTCCGGGTCGAGGTCCAGCGGGATGTTCATCGCCTCGAGCACGTCGGCCGAGCCCGACTTGGAGCTGACCGAGCGGTTGCCGCACTTGATCATCTTCGTGCCGCCGGCCGCCGCGACCAGCGAGGCGGCGGTGGTGATGTTGATGGTGTTCTTGCCGTCGCCGCCGGTGCCGGCGGTGTCGAGGATGCCCTCGCCGGTGATCGGGAAGGGACGGCCGGCCTCGATGAAGGCGCGGGCCGCACCGAGCAGGTCGGCGTAGGTCTCACCGCGGGTGCGGATCATGGTCAGCAGCGCGGCGATGTGCACCTCGTCGTAGTCGCCGACGGTCAGCGGCGTGAAGACGGCGCGCGCCTCCTCGATGCTCGGATCGGGGTTGTCCAGGTACTTGACGAGTGCGTTCAGTGCGCTCTGGGAGGTCATTGTCTTGTGCGTCCTTGTCTGTTTCGTGTGGTTGTGGTTGTCGCTTGCCGACGCCGCGTCAGTCGCCGTCGCCGGTACCGTCGCCGCCTGCGTGGCCGGCTGTGCCGCCGCCCGGGTCGCCCGCGAGGCGGGCGACGCAGCGGTTGAGCAGCACAGGCCCGTCGGGGCTCAGCAGCGACTCCGGGTGGAACTGCAGGCCGATGGCGTTGGCGCTCTCGCCGGCCATGACTACCGGCCCCGTCTCGGAGCGGCAGTAGCCCAGCGCGGTCATGCCCTCGGGCATCTCGGTGGTGCCCAGCGAGTGGTAACGGGCCACCGGCACGTGGCGCCCGGTGGCCGGGCCGGCCAGGCCGGAAAAGAGCGGGGAGGCCACGCCCTCGTCGGTGAGCACCATGTTGTCGGTTACGCCGTGGACCGGCCCACAGGCCGCCACGGTGCCGCCGTGGTGCTCGAGCAGCGCCTGGAAGCCGAGGCAGATGCCCAGGACCGGCACCTGCGCGGCGTCGGCACGCGCGATGACGTCCATCAGGCAGCCGGCCTCGCGCGGGTGGCCCGGCCCGGGCGAGGCGACGATGAGGTCGGGCCCGAGGGCGAAGACCTCGTCGGCGGACACGGTGTTGCGTACGACAACGGTCTCGTGGGTGGCGGCGAGCGTGTCGACGAGGTTGTAGACGAAGGAGTCGCGGTTGTCCACGACGACGACCCGGCTCATCGGATCACCTCCAGTTCCTTGTTCTGTGCCTCGGCCAGTGCGTGCAGCACGGCGTAGGCCTTGTGCAGGGTCTCGTCGGCCTCGGCCTGCGGGTCGGAGTCGCGGACCACGCCCGCGCCGGCCTGGACGGTGGCGATGCCGTCCTGGACGAACGCGGAGCGGATGACGATGCAGGTGTCCATGTCGCCGGCACCGTTGAGGTAGCCCACGGCCCCGCCGTAGGAGCCGCGGCGCACGCCCTCGGCCTCCCGCAGCAGCTCGGTGGCGCGCAGCTTCGGGGCACCCGTCAGCGTTCCCATGTTCATGGAGGCGCGGTAGGCGTCCAGGGCGTCCAGGCCCTCGGCCAGGGTGCCGGCGACCTTGGAGACCAGGTGCATGACCGCCGAGTAGCGGTCCACGTCCATCAACCCGATGACCTTTCGGGTACCGGGCTCGCAGACCCGCGCGACGTCGTTACGCGCCAGGTCGACGAGCATGGTGTGCTCGGCGAGCTCCTTGGCGTCGGTGCGCAGGGTCAGCTCGTTGCGGATGTCCAGCTCGTCGGTGGCGCCGCGCGGGCGGGTGCCGGCGATCGGGTAGAGCCGCAGCGTGCGGTCGGCCGCGGTGTACTTCAGGTTCGACTCGGGCGAGGCGCCAAAGAGCTCGAAGGCCCTGTCGGTCGCTCCGCGCAGGTAGAACATGTACGGGCTGGGGTTCTCGGCGCGCAGGCGGCGGTAGGCCGCGAAGGCGTCGGGGCACTCCGTGGTGAAGGCGCGGGCGGGCACCACCTGGTAGATGTCGCCGGAGTAGATGTTGCCCTTCAGCCGCTCGACGGCCGCGCGGAACTCGGCGTCGGTCTGTGTCGCGCGCGCCGGGAGGGCGCCGACGTGGCCGCGCTCCCCCGCCGTGGTCGCCGCGGTGACGGCCGGGGTGCCGGCCTGGACGTCGGACGCGGTGCTCGGGGCGTCGGGGGCGTCGGTGAAGCCCTCGGCCAGCCGTGCCAGGCGTTCGAGCTCGGCGCCGAGGCGGGCCTCCTCCTTCTCGCCGTAGGCCAGCGCGTAGATGCGTGCCGAGCTGTCCTGGTGGTTGATCTCGAGGACGATCTCGGCGAGGAGGAACTGGTAGTCGGGGAACGTGTTGGGGCCGTCGGCGACCTCGGGAAGCTGCTCGAAGGTGCCCAGGTAGTCGAAGGCGAAGCCGCCGACGAGCAGGCCGCCGGAGTTCTGCAGGCGGCGCAGCGGCTCGACGGTGCTCGCCGCGGTGAGGCGCTCGCGCTCGTCGGCGGCCGTCGAGGCCGGGAAGGTGTAGCCGCCGGCGTCGATCGTGGCGGGGGTCCCGGCGAGTTCCTCGTCGAGGCCCGCGTGGCGGGTGGTGCCGCCGGCGGAGAACTCCTCGACGCTGACGTGGTCGCCCGTGCAGGTCAGACGCAGCGAGGAGGCCAGGATCCCGAGCGAGGAGATGCCGGAGCGGGTGGTGATGTCAGCGCTCTCGAGGAGCGCGGTGGTCGGTGCGGTGGCGCCGCCGAGGTGGGCGAAGAGCCCGGAGGCGTCTTCTCGGTAGGCGACGGTGCGTTCCAGCACGGTCGGTTGTGGTGCGGGCAACGGCGGACCTTTCTCACGTCGTCAGTTCGGGTCTGTGTGGCTCGGGCGGCCCGAATACGACGAAACGGCCCGCTGGATGATGCGTGCGAGCCGTGGAAGGTGTGGGTGCAACTGGGTGCAGGAAGTCGGTGGCCCGCCGATTAAGCGCGCCACCACCACTGCTGAAGAATGTTGCTCACGGGAAAGAGGATAGACCCCCGGTGTGCCGTGTGCAACACCGGGGGTGGCGGGGTGGATCAGTCGTCAGCGCGCTTCGCGGCGCGGCGCAGGGCGTCGAGGTCGACCTTCGGGGTGTCGTCGGTGCTCTCCTCGGCGATGCGCCGGGCGTCGAGCGCAGCGACGGTGTGCGCTCCCCTGCCGGCGCCGGCGCCCACGGCGGCGACCGCGCCGATGACGAGGACGACGGGGACGATCCAGCCCCAGCCGCTGACGATGGAGCTGAACGCGGCGGCGAAGCCGAGCAGCACGCCGGCGAAGACCCACATGGGCCCGGCGATGCGGTGGGCGGTGACCCACATGTCCTTCGAGCGGCGCACCTCGGGCACCCGCAGACCGACCACGGAGTTGCCGGGCAGTCTGCCGGTCCATGCCAGGGCCCCGACGATGAGGACGGCGACGGCGAGGACGACCAGGACTACGGTGACGGCGATGTTCATGTGGGTGAGTTTACGGGTCTGGGTGACGTGGACGGTCCACGGGTGGACGGGCGCTGATGCGGGGTCGGAGGGGGTGATGAGTGGGAAAATAAGGAGAGGGGGAGTTACTTGTTTAAAGTCACTGTGGCGATACTAGATGCGGAGAACGCCGTTCGTAGGAAACGACGGCGGCGTCGTTGCCGCGGACTCCTTCGTGGTGGCCGAGAAGCCGCCGCACAACGAGACTTTCCAGTCGGTCTACCCGGCCTCGGTCTACCTCCAGGGGGTCGGCGGCTCGGTCGCGCCCGTGGTCCGTGGCTCCTCCGGCGAGACCGTCGACCCGCCCGAGGGCACCAAGTACGCCTTCCAGGAGGGCACTTTCGTCCCGCAGGGCGTGACCATCGACCCGGCCACGGGCGTCATCTCGGTGGGCACGGACTCCAAGCCCGGCGAGCGCGGCCTCGAGGTCGTGGTCACCTACCCGGACGGTACCGTCGATGAGGTCATCGCCGACGCGCGCCTCGAGGCGAACGACGCGGCGAAGTTCCAGCCCGAGTACCCGCCGGCGACGCTGGAGCGCGGCCAGGAGGTCACGCTGCGCCCGGAGTTCAAGGACGCCGCCGACGAGCCCGTCGCGGCTCCCGGTGAGGTGAAGTACCGCCACAAGGACGGTGCCGTTGAATTGCCGACGGGCGTGTCCCTCGCCGAAGACGGTTCCGTCACCGTGGGCGCAGATACCCCCGCGGGCACGTACCACGTGCTGATGACGGTGACCTACCCGGACAAGTCGAGCGAGGACATCGAGGCGACGTTCACTGTCACCGAGAAGAATAACGAGACCTTCGGCGTCAGCTACCCGGAGACCAGGACAGTGCACGGGCAGCTGGCCACGGCCAGCCCGGAGTTCACGGACGCCGGCGGCGAAGAGGCGACGCTGCCGGAGGGCACGAGGTTCGCGCCGATCAACGGCCTGGCCGCGCTGCCCAAGGGCATGACCCTCAACGCCGAGACGGGTGAGTTCACCGTGGCCCTGGAGACCGCCAAGGGCACCTACGAGGGCATCGTGGTGGTCACCTATCCGGACGGATCGCAGGAGCAGGTCCCCGTCAAGCTCGACGTCGGCGACAACCAGGCCGACAGGTTTGAGGCGTCCTATGCGAACCTGACGCTGTCGGCGGGTCAGGGCGGCACGATGCCGTTGAAGATGACGGACGCCGAGGGCAACCCGGTCGAGGTGCCTGAGGGCACGACCTTCGTCCCCCGCTTCGCTGTCTCCTCGCTGCCGGCGGGTGTGTCGATCAACGAGTTGACCGGCGAGTTCACGGTGGTCAAGGACATGCCGAAGGGCACCTACGCCGGCTGGGTGCGGGTGACCTACCCGGACACGACCGTCGCCGCGGGCGAGCAGGCCCGGTCGCGGGTGTCCTTCACCACGAAGGGCAGCGAGGGCAGCGAGGCCGCTGCCCCGATCCCGGAGGGCACGCGCTTCTCCCTGAAGGAGGTGGACGGGGAGGTCGACCCGAAGGGGACGGTGGCGCTGGAGAACACTGGCGGTAAGTTGCCGGTCGGTGCGACGGCGGACGCCGGCGACAAGGCCTCGGCGTCGGTGGACCCGGAGACCGGGAAACTGACGGTGGTCGCCAACGAGAACGCGAAGCCGGGTGATGAGATCACGGTGACCGTCAAGGACGCCGGGGGCAATGTCATCGACACCGTCACGCTCACCGTGTCCGAGGGTCAGGCCGGAAAGCTCGAGCCGGGTTACGGCGCGGTTGAGGTCGCGGCTGGCACCGGTAAGACGGTCTCCCTTAACTTCACCGACAATGAGAACAACGGGGTAGCCGCGCCGGATGGTACGTCGTTCGCCAAGGGCGGCGGTGAGGATGTCCCGGACTGGGTGACGGTCAATGGAGAGGACGGGTCTCTGTCGGTTAGGCCGGATGCGGGTGTCGCCCCGGGTGACTATGAGGTCCCGGTGGTGGTGACGTATCTGGATGGGTCGACGGACACGGTCAAGGTGAAGGTGACGGTTTCTCCGGGGATCGTGGTCGTCAAGGACAAGGTGACTGTTGTCGAGGGCCAGGAAGCTGATCCGTTCGAGACCGTGAAGAATGTTCCGCAGGGTGGTTCGGTCGAGGTTTCCGGTCTGCCGACTGGTCTGACGGTTGATGCTGCCACCGGCAAGATCTCGGGTACCCCGCAGAAGCTGGACTGGAAGGACGGCACGGAGGAGTCCCGTGATGTCACTGTCACTGTCACGGTGACGGTCAAGGACAAGGACGACTATGTTGTCGTCGGTCCGGAAGAGAGGACCGTGACTGTTCAGCGTGACACTGACAGGGACGGTGAGCCGGGTGTCGCCGATGAGGATGATGACGGTGACGGTGTCCCTGAAGAGGTGGAGAAGGAGAAGGGTTCTGATCCGAAGGACCCGGACAGCAAGCCTTCCGACGAGGCTGACACGACGGCGGTCGACAAGGACAACGTCAAGCCCGTCGATCCGAACGCGGATGAGCAGGACACCGGTATCACGGTCAAGAATCCGGGTGAGAACGTTGACGGTCCGATCACGGTGATCGTTGAGGATCCGGATCTGCCGGCCGATGAAAACGGCGAGCACGAGGTCGAGATCGAGGCCCCGGTCAACGATCACGAGAAGGACGTCGACAACAACGGGGATGGTCATCCGACCGATCCGACGGACCCGACGGATCCCACCGATCCGTCTGAGCCCGCGGACATCGGCCGCTGCGTCGCCGCCGGTCTCGGCATCGGGCTGCTGCTCGCCGGCCCGGCCATCGGCGGGATCATGATGGAGGCCTGCGCCCCGGACAAGGGCAGCTCCGACGGCTCCTCCGAGCTTGACGGTCTCACGCCGCTCGGCTCCTCCGGGACCGCCGAGGAGCCCGGCACCGCGGACGAGACCGACGGCGTTGAGTCCGAGGCCGCCGGGGACGCCGCGGAGGCCGAGGACCCCGCCTCCGAGGACTCGGAGGCCTAGACCCGGTGCCGGACTCCGGCGCCGCCCGCGCCGGCCCACCCACGCTGGGCCGCGGGACGTCGGCAATCGCGGGCTGCCGTGGACATGTCCCGGAACCGCACGGGGGCGGCACCCGGGGGCGGCCCGCCAGCACCGATGGCGGATTCCTCCAGGACGCCGAGTAGTCTCTTAGCCACCGCACAACGAATCGTGCGAGTATCCCAAGTCATTTCAACCACCCGAGAAAGCACTTCCCCGCCATGGATCTCAAGCGCATCTCACAGTCGTTGCTCTTCCGCGTGGTCCTAGCGATCATCCTCGCGGTCATCTGCAGCCAGTTCTTCCCTGAATGGCTGGCCCGCGTCTTCGCCACGTTCAACGGGCTGTTCGGCAACTTCCTCAGCTTCTTCGTCCCCGTCCTCATCTTCGCGCTGATCACCCCGGCCATCGCCGGCCTCGGCCGCGGCGCGGGTAAGTGGCTGGCGATCACCACAGGCATCGCCTACACATCGACCATCCTCTCGGGTTTCCTGGCCTACGCGCTGGCGCGCGGGGTCTACCCCGCCATGCTCGGCGGCCAGACCGTCGCCGAGAACGTCACCGACGTCTCCGAGGGTGACCTCGAGCCCTTCTTCAGCATCGAAATGCCGCCGCCCTTCGAGGTCATGACGGCCCTGCTGCTCGCCTTCTGCGTCGGCTTGGCCATGACCGTGGTCAAGTCCGACACGATCTACAAGGCCAGCCGTGACCTCGAGCGCGTGGTCATGAAGGTCATCTCGGCCTTCGTCGTGCCGCTGCTGCCGCTGTTCATCTTCGGCATGTTCCTCGGCCTCGGCATGAACGACAACCTGCTGGGCACCTTCGTCCTCTTCGGCCAGGTGCTGCTGCTGTCGATCGCCATGACCGTCGTCTATCTGATCTTCCAGTTCGTCGTCGCCGGCCTCGTAGCCGGGGTCAACCCCTTCAAGGCGCTGGTGACCATGCTGCCCGCCTATGCGACCGCGCTGGGCACCGCCTCGTCCGCCGCGACCATCCCGGTCACGCTGCGCTCCTCCCTGAAGAACAACGTCGACGCCAACGTCGCCGGCTTCACGGTGCCGCTCTGCGCGACGATCCACCTCGCCGGCTCGATGATGAAGATCATGCTCTTCGCCTTCGCCATCGTGTTCATGGCAGACATCGACGTCTCCGTCGGCCTGGCCATCGGCTTCGTGCTCATGCTCGGCATCACCATGATCGCCGCGCCCGGCGTGCCCGGCGGCGCGATCATGGCCGCCGTCGGCCTGCTCGGCTCGATGCTCGGCTTCGACGACAACCAGATCGCCCTGATGATCGCCGCCTACGTCGCGATCGACTCCTTCGGCACCGCCGCCAACGTCACCGGCGACGGCGCGATCGCCCTGATCGTCGACCGCTTCGCCCGCGGCAAGATCAAGGCCACCCGCCCCGAGGACTCCGTCGCCGCGGACCTCGAGATCGAGGGCGCCGAGAAGGCCTAGGGCCTGAGGTTCGAGCCTCAGGCTCGAGCCCCCGCGCACGGCAGCGCCCCCGGACCACCCGGTGCGGGGGCGTTTCACTTGCCGACGCCGCGTCGCTCGCCGTGGGCGCACGGGTGCGCCGTGGGCGCACGGGCGCGGCGGGGCCGCGCCGCGCGGCGTCGGAAAGCGCGCTACCGGCGGGCGCGCTCGTACTCGCGCGCGGCGGTGCGCCAGTCCAGGTCCACGTGCTCCGGGGTCAGCGCGTGGATCGAGTCGACGCCCATCAGCGCCAGGGCCCGCTCCATCTCGTTGCGGAAGATGCCCAGTGCGTGCGAGACGCCCTCGGCGCCGGCGGCCATCAGCCCGTAGAGGTAGGCGCGGCCGATGAGCACGGCGTCGGCGCCCAGCGCGCAGGCGGCGACCACGTCCGCGCCCGACATCACGCCGGTGTCCAGCAGGATCGTGGCGTCCTCGCCGAGCGCCTCGCGCGTCTGCGGCAGGGTGTACAGCGGCACCGGCGCGCGGTCGAGCTGACGGCCGCCGTGGTTGGACAGCACCACCCCGTCCATGCCCTCGGCCATGCAGCGCACGGCGTCCTCGGTGGTCTGGATGCCCTTGACCAGCAGCGGGCCGTCCCAGTTGCGGCGCAGCCAGGCCAGGTCCTCGAAGTTGAGCGTGCGGTCGAAGAGCTTGCCGATCTCCGAGAAGGACTTCAGTCCCCCGCCGACGTTGGCGAAGCCGAGCGGCTCGGTGCTCAGGAAGTTCAGCCACCACTCCGGGCGGTAGGAGGCGTCCAGGAAGGTCTTCCATGTCAGCTGCGGCGGGAAGGTCATGCCGTTGCGGGTGTCGCGGTGGCGTGCGCCGGTGACCGGGCAGTCGACGGTGACCATCAGCGCGGTGAACCCGGCCTCCTTCGCGCGGCGCATCAGGTCCTCGGAGAGCCCGCGGCCCTCGGCCTTGGTCAGGTAGAGCTGGAACCAGTGCGCGCCGTCCGGAGCGGCCTGCTGCACCTCCTCGATGGTGGCGGTGCCCATGGTCGACAAGGTGAAGGCGATCCCGGCCTTCGCCGCGGCGCGTGAGCCGCCGACCTCGCCCTCGGCGTGCATCATGCGGGTGAAGCCGGTCGGCGCGATGGCCAGCGGCATCGACAGCTCCGAGCCCATCACGGTGGTCGCCAGGGTGATGTCCTCGACGTCGCGCAGCACTCCCGGGCGGAAGGACAGCTCCTCGTAGGCGGTGCGCGAGCGGGCCAGCGAGAGCTCGCGCTCGGCGGCGCCGTCGACGTACTCGAACGGGCCCGTCGGGGTGCGCCGGCGCGCGATGCGGCGCAGGTCCCAGATGTCGGCGGCCTTCTTCAGCCGGTTCGCCCGCGGGTCGGTTCCCGGCACGGCGAGGTGCAGGTAGCCCTTGAGGGTGTCGATGTCCGGCAGCTGGCGGGTCAGCGGGGCGATGCGTCGGGGGAACTTCATTTTCTTCTCTCAGTGTCTTCGGGGGTGGGGTGTGTCGCTTGCCGACGCCGCGCCTGCCTCCCTCCGCCGCCCGCTTGCGGGTGGGCGTCGGTTGCGGAAGGGGGGCGGGTCCGGTATGCCCCGGGGTGGTGGGGCGATGGCGGTGGTTGGCGGGTGCCGGTGGTTGGCGGCGGTTGGCGGATGCCGGTGGTGACTGCCGGTGGCGTCGGAGGCGGTTGGCGGCGGCTGCCGGTGAGGCGCCGGGTGACGCCTGCGCGGGTGGGTGTGCCCGGTGCTGGCGGGTGCGCGTGCTGCCGTGCGGGTGGGTGTGCCCGGTGACGGCGGATGCCCGTGGTTGCCGGCCGGTCCGGTGGGTTGCCGGAGGTCAGCGCTCGTCGCGTACGCCGAACCACATCGCCGCCGAGGCACGGGTGGCCTCGGTCAGCTTGTTGCAGGGCACCGGTTTGTAGGGCACCGGTTCGCGGCCGGCCGCGTGGACCGCGGTCTCGAGGCGGTCGCGCACGAGCCAGACTTCGCGCGGATCAGGCCGGTTCGTGGCGAGAATGGCGGGGATGCTGTCCAGGCCCAGCCCGGTGTCGGCGGCAAGGTCCTGTTCGGTCCAGCCGGAGGCATCGAGGTTGGCGCGCAGCTCTGCGGCGGTGTTCTGCAGTTCCTCGTGGGTCAGCGACACAAAACAAATGCTACGCCATCGTAAGGCCCCGTCAAGAGACGGTAGCGCTCCGCTGGCAGTCCTGGTGGAAGCGTCGCTGCAGCCTCAGGCACCGTAGCAAGCGGGCTATGCCCTTGCTACCGATGGCCGTCTGACCTTTCCCCGAAATCTGGCAGGGCCTGGGGGTCGTTAGCCAACAACGGTAGCCATGAGGCTTCAGCTGGCTAGGCATGCGAGGAGCTTCATCCGCCCCCTGCAGGCCTAGAAGCATAGTGGTCACCCCGGAGTTTCCCGGCTCTTCGTGTCTCGTCGTGCGTAGCTAAGGTAGGCCCTAGCGATGGCTGGGGAGGCACTAAATGTAGGGGTCGTGGCCGGTACACGATGGGAGCCAGTACACATCCATTTCACAGAACCAAGTCCCGTCATGAAACCTAACGGTAAGCCTCGCCGCCAATCGCCATCTACCGCACAGTCGAACTCAGTCTGACCATCCAGGTGCTCCTGATGCCGCGGATCGAACCGTAGACAACGCCGCAGTCGTCGCACCAGACGATACCTGCCTGGGCCGCGGGGCTGTGGAGTTCTGCGTATCACGTATGGCGCCGGCTTGTCGACCTGCCGGTCGCAGCCTTTCCCACCCGGCTTAACGGGGTATCCCGCTACCGGTGCGCCAACGCCTCCTGCCCACGGAAGGATCTTCCAGTCCCGCCTTACGTGTGCTGCCCCGAAAGCCACCGTGACCAAACGGGTGACCCGATGAATCCTTCAACGTCTGGCCCGCGATCGGATGAGTGCCTCCTCCACCGCCACAGCCCCGGGCTGGGCTGGCAGCTTGTCAACCAGATCGCCTTGGACGCTGCCCGCCGGCTGGTCTACACCGACTCCGACCACCTCGACGGGGTACGCGTGCTGGGAGTAGACGAACACGTGTGGAAACACACTCACCGGCCAGGCGAGCCTGATGCGTTGGTCACCGTGGTGGTGGATCTGGCCCCACTGGACGAGGCAGGTCCAGCCCGCTTGATCGACATGCGACCGGGCAGGAGCACCCAGGTGCTTGAGGGCCGGTTGTCTGACCGTGACGAGGGGTTCCGAAAGAACCTTCAGACGGTGACCATGGACGGGTTTCCGGTTACGTCACCGCCGTCGACCGCGCGCTTCCCACCGCGGTCAAGGTCATGGACCACATGGAAGGGTCCATGACCTTAAGGGCTTTTCGCGTCTCGTAAGGCATAGGTAGGCCCTAGCGTGGCCGAAAGGCACTGCATGGCGGCTCCCAGTTCCGCTAGATAGACGGGAGCTTGGTAATTGTCATCTTGTAACGGCGAGGAACCCTACATGTAGTGCTGCCCCGGGGCACCGTTCAGGTTTTCCTACGCCCTACGAGACGCGAAGAGCCGCTTTACGGTCGAGTATCGTATTTTTCTTCGGCGGGTCGGCGATTCTGTGCCGCCATTCTCGGCGTTAGTTTCTGTCTTTCCTCCCCCGGTGCCGCGAGGCCCGCCGGCGCCTTGTCCGGCCGGGGTTTCAGCAGCAGGATGTGTACGCTCAAGGCCAGCTCGATCGCCGCGAGCAACCCGACCAGCCACCATTTGCCCACCACATTGGCCACGATCACCATCGAGACCCCCATGCCGAGCCATAGCGCGGCCAGGGTGCGCGCCTTGTGCCTCGGCGTCATCTGCCGGTGGTAGTAGTTCGTGATGTACTCACCGAAGACGGGGTGGCCCAGCAGGTAGTCCTCGAGCTGCGCGCGAAGCAGAACAGCGCCAGCAGCAGAAACGGCGTGGTCGGCAGCACGGGCAGCGGGATGCCGATCGCGCCCAGGGCCAGCGCGATACACCCGACGGCGATGTAGAGGTGTAGAGGTAGCGCACGCGGCCAAGCCTACGACACAACCGGGGAGGGCAGCCTCGGCTATCCCGCCGCCCGCCCACGCCGCGCCGTGCTGCGCGCCGGGGTGGGCGCGGCGTCGGCAAGCGGCGGCGCCATACGGCGACCATCAAGTGGGACGGTGCGGCCGCACAATGGGACGCTCCGGGTTCCTGCCGCTCACCGCGGCCTACTAGACTTAACCACCATGGAAACGCCGAGCAGCACTCCCGCCACGCCCGCGCACCGCTACACCGCGGGGCTGGCCAACAAGATCGAGAAGCACTGGCAGCAGTTCTGGGTGGACAACGGCACCTTCGACGCGCCGAACCCCGTCGGCGACCTCGCGCCGGCCGACGGCAAGCTCCCGGACGACAAGCTCTTCGTCCAGGACATGTTCCCCTACCCCTCCGGCGCGGGCCTGCACGTGGGCCACCCCCTCGGCTACATCGCCACCGACGTCTTCGCCCGCTACAACCGCATGCTGGGCAAGAACGTCCTGCACACCCTGGGCTACGACGCCTTCGGCCTACCCGCCGAGCAGTACGCCATCCAGACCGGCACCCACCCGCGCACCACCACGATGGCCAACATCGAGAACATGCGCCGCCAGCTCGGCGCCCTGGGCCTCGGCCACGACCAGCGCCGCAGTGTGGCCACCACCGACCCGGAGTTCTACCGCTGGACGCAGTGGATCTTCCTGAAGATCTACAACTCCTGGTTCGACGCGGAGCAGCAGAAGGCCCGCCCCGTCGACGAGCTGATCCCCCTGCTCGAGAGCGGCGAGATGCCGCTTCCGGAGGGCTTCAAGGGCTCCTACACCGAGCTCTCCCGCCTCGACCAGCAGCGCGTGGTCGACGAGTTCCGCCTGGTCTACCGCGCGAACTCCACGGTCAACTGGTGCCCGGGGCTGGGCACCGTGCTCGCCAACGAGGAGGTCACCGCCGAGGGCCGCTCCGAGCGCGGCAACTTCCCCGTCTTCCGCCGCCGCCTGAGCCAGTGGATGATGCGCATCACCGCCTACGCCGACCGCCTCATCGACGACCTCGACCTGCTCGACTGGCCCGAGAAGGTCAAGACGATGCAGCGCAACTGGATCGGCCGCTCCCACGGCGCCGACGTCACCTTCGACGTCGCCGGCAACGACGTCACCGTCTTCACCACCCGCCCCGACACCCTCTTCGGCGCGACCTACATGGTGCTCGCCCCCGAGCACGAGCTTGTCGACGCCCTGGTGGCCGACGCCGGCGCGTACGGGGACGTCGATGAGCGCTGGACCTACGGCTGCGCCAGCCCGGCCGAGGCCGTGGCGGCCTACCGCCGCGACATCGCCGCCAAGTCCGACCTGGAGCGCCAGGAGAACAAGGAGAAGACGGGCGTCTTCCTCGGCGTCTACGGCACCAACCCCGTCAGCGGGGCCAAGGTCCCGGTCTTCATCGCCGACTACGTGCTGACCGGCTACGGCACCGGCGCGATCATGGCCGTGCCGGCCCACGACGAGCGCGACTACGAGTTCGCCCACGTCTTCGGCCTGCCCGTGGTCGAGGTGCTCTCCGGCGGGGACGTCGACAAGGAGGCCTTCGTCGGTGACGGCCCGCACGTCAACTCCGCCAACGACTCCGGGCTGGACCTCAACGGCCTGGGCAAGGCCGACGCGATCGCCAAGGTGACCGCCTGGCTCGAGGAGCAGGGCAGCGGTGCCACGAAGGTGCAGTACAAGCTGCGCGACTGGCTGTTCGCCCGCCAGCGCTACTGGGGCGAGCCCTTCCCGGTCGTCTACGACTCCGAGGGCGTGGCCCACGCGCTGCCCGAGTCGATGCTGCCGGTCGAGCTGCCCGAGGTCGCTGACTACACCCCGCCGACCTTTGACCCCGACGACGCCGACAGCGAGCCGCACCCGCCGCTGGCCAAGGAGAAGGACTGGGTCACCGTCGAGCTGGACCTCGGCGACGGCCCGCAGACCTACCGCCGTGACACCAACGTCATGCCGCAGTGGGCCGGCTCCTCCTGGTACCAGCTGCGCTACATCGACCCGACGAACTCCGAGGCCTTCTGCGACCTGGAGAACGAGCGCTACTGGACCGGCCCGCGGCCTGAGGAGCACGGGCCTGAAGATCCGGGCGGCGTGGACCTCTACGTCGGCGGCGTGGAGCACGCGGTGCTGCACCTGCTCTACTCGCGCTTCTGGCACAAGGTGCTCTTCGACCTGGGCTACGTCAGCTCGAAGGAGCCCTACCGCCGCCTGTACAACCAGGGCTACATCCAGGCCTACGCCTACACCGACTCCCGCGGCGTCTACGTCCCGGCCGCCGAGGTCGAGGAGCGCGACGGCAGGTTCTACCGCGACGGCGAGGAGGTCAACCGCGAGTACGGCAAGATGGGCAAGTCGCTGAAGAACGCGGTGGCCCCCGACGACATCTGCCGCGACTACGGCGCCGACACCCTGCGCGTCTACGAGATGTCGATGGGCCCGCTGGACACCTCCCGGCCCTGGGCGACCAAGGACGTCGTCGGCGCGCACCGCTTCCTGCAGCGCACCTGGCGCCTGGTGGTCAACGAGGACACCGGGGCCGCCCAGCTCTCCGACGCGGAGCCGACCGAGGACGACCTCAAGGCGCTGCACCGCACCGTCGCCGGCGTGCGCGAGGACTACGAGCACCTGCGCGACAACACCGTGGTGGCCAAGCTCATCGAGTACGTCAACCACCTGACCAAGGCCTACCCGGATGACGTGCCGCGCGAGCTGGTCACCCCGCTGGTGCTCATGCTCGCCCCGCTGGCGCCGCACCTGGCCGAGGAGCTGTGGCGCCTGCTCGGCCACGACGAGACCGTCGCCTACGAGCTCTTCCCCGAGTTCGACGAGAAGTGGCTGGTCGACGACGAGGTCGAGCTGCCCGTCCAGATCAACGGCAAGGTGCGCGCGCGCATCACGGTGGCCGCCGACGCCTCCAAGGAGGACGCGGTGGCCGCCGCGAAGGCGGACGCCAAGATCGCCGGCCACCTCGAGGGCAAGACCGTGGTCAAGGAGATCGTGGTGCCCGGCCGCATGGTCAACCTCGTGGTGAAGTGAGACTGGGCGGTGAGCTCCAACCCCTGGGCCCTCTACGAGGAACTCGCCGCGGGCGTGCCGGCGGACCTGACCGTCAAGGACTACCAGGTCGCCGGCCGCTGGGCGTGGGTCGAGGCCTCCGACGGGCAGGTCGGCATGGCCGCGGTGTACCCGGGCGACGGGCGGCCGGTGTCCTTCAACTCGATGGACGGGCTGTTCGGGCTGCCGCTGCGCGAGGCCGCCGGGCTGGCCAAGTCCTGGAACTTCACCGAGGCCGGCATCGGTGTCGCCGCGATGAACGCCTGGTACAACCACCCCGACCGCGGCGGTGCGGTGGGCACCGACGTCGCCGAGCTCAACCCGGGCCGCGCCGCCCGGGTGCTCGGCCGCTCCCACGGGGACTCCTTCCGCGTCTTCCGCGACCGCGTCGCCGGGCGCAAGGTCGTCGTGGTCGGCCACTTCCCCGGCCTCGAGGAGATGCTCGCCCCGGTCTGTGACCTCGCGATCCTGGAGCGCCACCCCCAGCGTGGCGACTACCCGGACTCGGCCTGCGAGTTCCTGCTGCCCCGGGCGGACTGGGTCTTTATCACCGGATCGGCGCTGGTCAACAAGACGATGCCGCGGCTGCTGGAGCTCGCCGCGCCTGCGATGACCGCGGTGGTCGGCCCGAGCACCCCGATGACGGGGCTGCTCTACGACCACGGCGTGGACGTGCTCTCGGGGTTCCTGCCGACCGACCGCGCGCGGCTGACGGTCAGCCTGCGCGGCATCGGCGGCGGCCGGCGCTTCAGCTACGGCCGGCAGGTGAACCGGGCGAAGGAGTAGGGGTCGGGTCGGGGCCGGTCGGGGTGCTTTTGCGCCGCCCAGGGCCCTTTTCCGCCGCCGGTGTCAGAATGTGCGACGGCTCGGCTGCACACTGTGACGGTCCCGCGACCGTTATGCGAAAACCCGCAGGTCAGCGCGTCGCTGAAAATCGGGGCGTCAGATTGTGCGACCGCGGCGTCGCACAATCTGACACCCGTGCCGGGGCCGGCCGGTCCCGCTCCCCCGCCCGGACCCCTCAGACAACCCCCGCGGCGTCGGGGATGAAGAGGGAGGCCAGCACCAGCAGCACCACGACCACCACGGCGACGATCCCCCACCGGCGCTTCTCCAGCAGCGGCAGCTCGGAGTCGGGGCGGGCGAAGAGCTCCTGCTCGTCGGCGGTCAGCAGCGCCCAGTCCTCGGTGTAGGCGTTGCGCCGGCGGGCCCACTCGGCGACCTGCCGGGTGTCGCGCCGGTTGCACCACAGCCAGTAGGCCCCCGGCACCGCGAAGGCCAGGAAGTAGAAGATCGACGCAATCCAGCTGTTCACTGCCTCGGACTGCGGGTACTCGCTGGACACTCCCCCGCCGCCGACCAGCATGATCGCGCCCATGACCACCGCGCCCCACGCGGCGACGCGCTTCCAGCCGGCCGGCCGGTAGGCGCGCAGGCGGGCGGCGGCCTCCCCGGCGCTGACCGGGGCGGTCGAGTCGGCGCCGCCCTTCTCGAAGTGGCGGTCGTTGTACTCGACGTAGGCGGCCGCCGGGTCCTCGTCGCCCCGCGCCGCGCCGTGTGCATCCCTGGTGCTCATACCCGCAGGCTACCGGTCCCCCGCGACCCGATGGGCCCCGAGGCCGCGCCCCCGCGCACACTCGTTCGATCCGTCGAGTCGGCTCGCGATGACGTCCGGGCCCGCCACCGCGCCACCACTGCGCCCCGCGCCGGTCCCATGCCGCCACTCCCCCACCCTCTCCGCCACCGCCTTTAAGGTAAGGGCAGCCACAGCTACACTTGCACACATGGATATGAACCGAGAGATCCGCGCGCGGCGCCTCGTCGCCCAGCATCTCGCCGGTTCCGCCGCGCGGCCGTCGACGGCGGGCCCCGTCGAGGTGCTCCGAGAACTGCTCGCCCTGCGCGCCCGCCGCTTCTGGCCCGGCGTCAACGCGCTGGCCGAACGCGCCGGCTGCCGCCCCGAGGACGTCCTCGACGGGGTGCGCGCCGGGCACATCGTGCGCACCCGCACCGGCTGGGGCAGCCCCGTGCTCGTCGCCGCGGAGGACGCCCGCTGGCTCAGCGCCACGCTGACCTCTGCCGGCGCCCACCTGGCCGACCTCGCCCGCGCCCGCCTGCTCGACCTCGACGCCGCGGACATCGAGACCGCCCGCGGTGTGCTCCTCGCCGAGCTTCGCGAGCGCCCGTTCGCCGACCCTCTGCACTCCGCCGAGGCCTTCGCGCTGCTCGCGGAGCACGGCGTCGACCCCGACGGCGGCCGTGGCCCCCACCTGCTGACCATGCTCTCGCGCGAGCCCGAGGTCGTCTGCGGCGCCACCCGCCGGGAGGCCACCTACGCCCACGTCGACTCGCTGCCCGTCGCCCAGCGCGAGCTCGCCGGCGACGCCGCCCTCGCCGAGCTCGCCGCGCGCTTCCTGCGCTCGCACGGCCCCGCCGACGCCGCGGATCTGGCCTGGTGGGCGGGCCTGAGCCCCGCCGTGGCCGCCCACGCCGTCGACGCCGCCGAGGGCGTGGTGCCCTTCTCCCCCGCTCAGGACGAGACGACTGCCGACGCCGCGTGCGAGTTAACCCCCGGCGGTTCCGTCACGGTGACGGGCGCCGACGCCGCGTGCGAGGCCGCCCCCGGCTTCGAGGCCGGCGTGCGCCGGGGCCGGTGGATGGCCGACTGGCAGACCGAGGTCACCTCCGGCGAGATCAAGCGCGCGCTGCGGCGCACCGTGGTGCTGCCCGCCGTCGACGAGTACGTCCACGGCTACGCCGACACCTCCCTGGTCCTCGGCGAGGCCGGACGCCCCGAGGCCTTTTACGGCGAGCGCGGCGTGCCCGCCGCCCCCGCCAACGCCGGGCTGCCGGCCGAAATCTTCGGCCAGCTCACCGTCGCCCACGGTGAGGTCGTCTCCCCCGCCGCCTGACCGCGGGCCCGGCCGGGCCGCCCCGTCTCCCCCGCCGCTTAAGCGCGCACCACGACGCGCACCCCCTCGCGGCCTGCGCCCCGCCTGACGCGGGAAAACACCCCCGGAAATCCACCCACATCTCACATCTGAACTCGCGGTGAGTTGCGCCCGGGTCTGCGTCGGAAATTGGCCCGGACTAAGCTGGAAGTTGACTGTGAACTCAAACTCCTTCTCCGGAAAACCAGAGGTGATCCACGGTGGGTAAGCGGACGGCGGGCGTCCTCGGTGCGGCGGCGGCAGCGGTCGCCGCACTGGCGGTACGCGACTACCGCCAGCCCAAGCACTCCATCCTGCGCAACTACCCGGTGCTCGGGCACGCGCGCTACGCACTCGAGGCGATCCGCCCCGAGCTGCAGCAGTACTTCATCGAACGCAACTGGGACGGCCGGCCCTTCGACCGCAACACGCGCAGCCTGATCTACTCGCGGGCCAAGGGGCAGACCTCCACCAAGGCCTTCGGCACCGAAGAGGACGTCAGCTCCCCCGGTCATCGGACCTTCGTGCACTCCATGCGCCCTGTCGAGGTCCCCGAGACCCCGCCGCGGGTGCACATCGGCGGCGACAGGTGCACCCAGCCCTACGACATGGCGCTGCTCAACGTCTCGGCGATGAGCTTCGGCTCGCTGTCCGGACGCGCGATCCAGGCGCTCAACAAGGGCGCGGCGATGGGCGGGTTCGCCCACGACACCGGCGAGGGCGCGATCTCGCCGTACCACCGCACCTACGGCGGCGACCTCGTCTGGGAGCTGGGCACCGGCTACTTCGGTGCGTGCACCCCCGAGGGCGGCTTCGACGAGAAGGTCTTCGCCGAGAAGGCCCGGGACCCGCAGGTCAAGATGGTCTCGCTCAAGCTCTCCCAGGGCGCCAAGCCGGGCCTCGGCGGCGAGCTTCCGGGCTCCAAGGTCACTGAGGAGGTCGCCGAGATCCGCGGCATCCCCGTCGGCAAGACCTTCCTGAGCCCGGCCGGCCACACCGTCTTCGACACCCCCGAGGGCCTGCTCGAGTTCGTCGACCTGATGCGCAAGGCCTCCGGCGGCAAACCCGCCGGCTTCAAGCTCTGCGTCGGCTCCAAGCGGGAGTTCCTCGCGGTGTGCAAGGCGATGCTGTCCACCGACCTGCTGCCGGACTTCATCATCGTCGACGGCTCCGAGGGCGGCACCGGCGCCGCCCCGCAGGAGTTCGAGGACCACGTCGGTCTGCCGCTGACCCAGGGGCTGACCTTCGTGCACAACGCGCTGGTGGGCGTGGGGCTGCGCGACAAGATCGCGATCGGCGCCTCCGGCAAGGTCGCCGCCGCCAACGACGTGGTGCGCCGCCTGACCCAGGGCGCGGACTTCACGAACTCGGCGCGCGCGATGATGATGGCCGTCGGCTGCATCCAGGCGCAGCGTTGCCACGTGGGCACCTGCCCGGTCGGCGTGGCCACCCAGGACCCGCGCCGCGAGCGCGCCATCGACGTCGAGGACAAGGCCATGCGTGTCAAGCGCTACCAGCAGGCCACCGTCCACGAGGCGCTGCGGCTGATGGCCGCGATGGGCGCCGGCGAGCCCGCTGACCTGCGTCCCGACATGATCCGGCTGAACACCGCCGCCGGGGTCTCGCGCACCTACGGCGAGACCTTCGACTGGCTCGAGCCCGGTTGCCTGGTCGACGGTGAGGTGCCCGAGACGTGGCGCGCCGACTGGGAGGCCGCGGACCCGAAGAGCTTCTGAGCCCCGGTTCCGGGGGGCCTTGCGCGCCGCGACTGGCGGTATTGCGCGCCGGGCCCGGCCTGCGGAAACTGGCGCTAGGGTGCGACCCTTAATGGTTGTTCGCCATTTCCGCGGCCGCCCACGGAAGTGCGGCCGCGATGTCCGAGGCCACGATCGGACCCGGCCCGAACGGCGTCTGTGCCGCCAGCCACGCCGCCCGGGCGTGCAGAGCGGCCGCGGTGACCGCCGCGGCGTGCACCTGCCCGCCGCGCGCGAGCCACGCCCCGCACAGCCCCGAGAGCACGTCGCCCGAGCCCGGCGTGGCCGCCCACGAGTGGCCGGAGCCGACCACCGTGACGAGCTCCGCCGAGGCCACGACCGTCAGCCGCCCCTTGAGCAGCACCGTCGCGTTGAGCTCGCGGGCAAGGTCCCGCGCCGCCGTGATGCGGTCCGGCCCGGCCGCGCCGCCGATGCGGGCGAATTCCCCGGCGTGCGGCGTGAGCAGGCAGTTGCCGTGCTTGACGACGTCGCGCTTGAGCGCGTCGTCGCCTGCCAGCACCGTGAGCGCGTCGGCGTCGATGACCAGCGGCTCGGGGCGTGCGAGCAGTCCGGCCAGTTCCGCGCGGGCGGTCTCGTCGGTGCCGCGGCCCGGGCCGACGACCCAGGACTGCACCCGCCCGGCCGCGGCGACGGTGTCACTGGCGACGACCTCCGGGTGGGCGCGCACGACCTCCCCACGGCAGGAACCGGCGTAGCGCACCATCGCCGGGGTGGCCCGCAGCGCGCCCTCGGTGGCCAGCACCCCGGCGCCCGGGTACTTCGCGGAGCCGGCTGCGATGCCGGTGACCCCGCCGGTGTACTTGTCGTCGCCGGCTCCGGGTTCCACCGCGTCGAGGAGCCGGTGGGCGGCGACCGGGCGTGCCGGGTTCGACGCCGACCACCGGAATGTGGGACGGTCGACGGCACGGGTGAGGAACTCGTCGTCGGAAATCGGCTGCTCAGCCAGGGTCCCGGAGAGCATCCTGCCGCCGAGCCCGATGTCGGCGAGCAGCACCTCGCCGCAGGCCGAGGTGAGCGCGTGGACGCGGCGCAGGCCGCCGAAGGTGACGGTCACGGTCGCGGTGACGTGGCGCGGCGCGCCGGTCTCCAGGTCGGCCTCGAGGCGCTCGGCGGTGTCGGCGGCGATTCCTGAAGGCACGTCGACGGAGATGACCGGCACGCGGTTGGCCGCGAGACCGGCGACCACGGCCGCGGCGTCGGGGCGCAGGCCGGGCCGCCCGCCGATGCCGGTGATGCCGTCGACGGCGAGGTCGACGTCGAGGACGGGGGAGTGGGCGGTGTCGTCGCCGGGGTGCTCGAGGACCTCGCCGCCGGCGTCGCGCAGGGCCTGCAGGGCGCGCTCGTGCGGGTGGGAGCCGAGAAGGACGGCCGCGACCCGGTGGCCGTCGAGCCGGAGGCGGGCGCCGGCGTAGAGGGCGTCGCCGCCGTTGCCGCCGGAGCCGACGAGCAGGACGACGCGGCCGGCGCGCTCGCCGACGAGGCCGGTGAGCATGTCGTGGGCCGTGGCGGCGACGGCCGCGGCGGCCTCCCGCATGAGCTCGTCCGGCTCGGTCTGGGCGTCAAGCAGGGGACGTTCGGCGGTGCGGACCTGTTCGACGGTGTAGAGCTGCTCCATAATCCCGACCTTACGGGGGTTGGGCGCGCCGCGGCGGGGTGGAGAACGCTGGCCCGCGGGGGTCGGGGCGGCCTGTCGGCGGGGGTCGGGGAGGCCTGTCCGCGGCGCCCGATCCGGCGGGGGAGCGGCACCGCCCCGGCAGGGGGAGTGGCACCGCCCCGGAACCCCGGCGAAAAAGAGAGATTAGGCAATCCTACCCCCGGGTGGGGGCGAAAGAAAACGCTGTGACCTGGGGTGATCGAAAATCGACGTGAGAATTCGGCTTAGCCCTAGTCAATCGAAAGAGGTAAGGATAACCTGTTCTTAGATCAGTGCAACGGGGACTGCCGGAGAGGTCCTCGGGAACCTGATCGAACGGGAAACCACAGTGAGTGCGTCCACCTTGGGTCGTGCAGTGCAAAAAACCCCGGTCCGAAATTGAACTGCTCCCCATTAGTTGGACTGAGAAATCAGTTACCGACTAGTGGGGAGTAGTTTTCTTTGAGAGCACGAA
>NZ_JASODI010000023.1 GCF_030211955.1 Corynebacterium frankenforstense
TAGTGCGTGGGAGATCCTCGCTGCTGCCGGCACGTCGCCGAATCACACAACCCGGCCCACTGGCCGGGCAACTCGGCATGCGCGAAACCGCAGACCGGCCGCACCGACGTGCCCCGACGCAACGCGCAAGGACGCCCCGCCACCTGGGCTGCGGGGCGTCGGAAATTGAAGGCGGCTCAGCGCGCCAGGCGCGCGATGGCGTCGACCAACCCGGCCAACGCCTTGCCGCGGTGCGACAGCGCGTCCTTCTCCTCCGCACTCAGCTGCGCCGAGGAACGCGGCGCCGCAGCCCCGACGGCGTCCTCCTCCGCGGGCACGAAGAGCGGGTCGTAGCCGAACCCGTTCTCCCCGACCGGCTCACGCAGCAGCCGGCCCTCCCAGCGGCCCTCGGACAGCGTCTCCTCGCCGTCGGGGGTCACCAGCGCGCACACGGAGACGAAGGCGCAGCCACGGCGCTCGTCCGGGACGTCGCCCATCTGCGCCAGCAGCAGCGAGTTGTTCGCCGCGTCGTCACCGTGCCCGCCCGACCAGCGCGCCGAGAGCACACCCGGCATGCCGTTGAGCTCCTCGACGGCCAGGCCCGAGTCGTCGGCCACGGTGACCAGGCCCGTCGCCGCCGCGCCCGCGCGCGCCTTGATCAGCGCGTTGTCCGCGAACGTGCGGCCCGTCTCCACCGGCTCCGGGTAGGCCGGCGCATCGGCGAGCGGGACGAGCTCGACATGGTCGAGCCCCGCGGCGTCGAGAATCCGGCGCAGCTCCGCGAGCTTCTTGGGGTTGTTCGAGGCGACCAGCAGACGCATGCGCTCAGTCCTCGGCCAGCGCCGCGCGCTGCGCCTCGACCAGCTCACGGCAGCCCTTCTCCGCGACGGTGAGGAACAGCCCCAGCTGCTCGCGGGTGAAGGTGCCGTTCTCGCCGGTGCCCTGGATCTCGACGAACTGGCCCTCGGAGTTCATCACCACGTTCATGTCGACCTCGGCGCGGGAGTCCTCCTCGTAGGGCAGGTCCAGGCAGACGTGGCCCTCGATCAGGCCCACGGACACGGCCACGACCGGCTCCTTGAGCGGGTTGCCCGGTACCACGCCGCGGCCCTTGAGCTCCTTGATCGCGTCGGCCAGCGCCACGTAGGCGCCCGTGATCGACGCGGTGCGGGTGCCGCCGTCGGCCTGCAGCACGTCGCAGTCGATCTGAATGGTGTTCTCGCCGAGCTCGGACAGGTCCACCGCGGCGCGCAGGGAACGGCCGATCAGGCGCGAGATCTCCTGGGTGCGGCCCTTGAGCTTGCCCTTGACGGACTCGCGCGGCATGCGCTCGTTGCTGGCGGCCGGCAGCATCGCGTACTCGGCGGTCAGCCAGCCCTCGCCGGAGTCCTTCTTGAAGCGCGGCACGCGCTCCTCCACCGACGCGGTGCACATCACGCGCGTCTCGCCGAACTCGACGAGCACGCTGCCGGCCGGGTTCGAGGTGAAGTTGCGGGTGATGCGCACCGGGCGCATCTCGTCCTGGGCGCGCCCGTCGGCGCGGCGGTAGCTCTGCGTGAAACTCATGCGCCCAGGCTACCGCGCCGGGGCGGCTCAGACGGTGTAGACGGTGCCGGGGTCGCCGAACTCGACGGGCCCGCCGAACTCCTCGGCCGCCGCCGCCACGGTGGCCTGCTTGTCCACCCACGGCGGCACGTGGATGATCACCAGGTGCTTCGCCCCGGCCAGGCGCGCGGCACGTCCGGCCTCGGCGCCGTTCATGTGCATGCCGGGCACGTCGTCGCCGGAGTCGGTGCCCCAGTTGGCCTCGCACAGGAACAGGTCGACGTCGCGGGCGGCCTCGACGAGCTGGTCGTTGTAGGCGGTGTCGCCGGAGTAGGCCAAGGTCGCGCCCGTGGTGTGCTCCTCGACGCGCAACGCGTAGGCCTCGACGGGGTGGACCATCGGGTAGGGCGTGACGGTCACACGGTCGACAATCTCGGGCTGGTGGGCGCGCCACGGCGTGAACGCGAAGGTGTCCGAGAGGTCGTCGACGCCGTCAGGCTGGTCGTCGGAGGACAGCCGCCCGAAGAAGACGGGCGCGGGCTTCGGCGCGTAGAGCAGGCTGCGCGCGACCGCCGGCGCGTCCGGGTGGAAGCGGCGCCAGACCATCAGCGAGGGGAAGTCGAGGCAGTGGTCGGCGTGCAGGTGCGAGAACAGCACGTGCACGCTGGCCGGGTCGATGAACCGCTGCAGCCGGGCCAGGGTGCCGGGGCCCAGGTCGAGGACCACCCCCGGGGCGTTGTCGACCTCGAGGAGGTAGCCGGAGGCGGGGTTGTCGGGAGCGGCCAGACTGCCCGAGCTTCCTAGGATGGTCAACCTCATGCACTCAACAGTGCCACGCCCGGCAAAATATTTCGAACGCCTCGCCCCGCCGGGATCAGCTCCAGGCGATGTCGGTCTCGCGGACCTGCGCCAGCTCGGGGCCGAGGAAGCGGTGCGCGAGCGCGGCGAAGGTGCGGGGGTCGCCGGTGGACTCGAAGGTGCGCGTGGGCGGCCCGTCGACCTCGGGGTCGCGGAAGAGGTCGTGTTCGGCGAGGGCGCGCAGGGTGTCCTTGGCGGCCTCCTCGGCGGACGAGACGAGCGTGACGTTGCCGCCGACGGCGAGCTGGATGACGCCGGAGAGCAGCGGGTAGTGCGTGCAGCCGAGGACGAGCGTGTCGACTCCGGCGGCCTGCAGCGGCGCGAGGTAGCCCTCGGCCACCCCGAGGATCTGGCGCCCGGAGGTCACGCCGCGTTCGACGAAGTCGACGAAGGCGGGGCAGGCGGCGGCGGTGACCTCGATGCCGGGGGTGACGGAGAAGAGGTCCTGGTAGGCGCCGGAGGTGATGGTGCCGCGGGTGCCGATCACGCCGATCTTGCCGTTGCGCGTGGTGGCCACGGCACGCCGCACGGCGGGCCGGATGACCTCGATGACGGGGACGTCGTAACGTTCGCGGGCGTCGTGCAGGAACGCCGAGGAGGCGGTGTTGCAGGCGATGACGAGCGCCTTGCAGCCGCGGCCGACGAGTTCGTCGGCGATGTCGGCGGCGAGCCGGCGTACCTCGGCGATGGGGCGCGGGCCGTAGGGGGCGTGCGCGGTGTCGCCGATGTAGGCCACGGATTCGTTGGGCAGCTGGTCGACGATTGTGCGCGCCACGGTCAGCCCGCCGAGGCCGGAGTCGAAGATGCCGATGGGTGCGCTGGTGTCCTTCACGTCCCCCGATCCTATCGCGGGTGTTCAATTGCCGACGTCGCGCCCGTCGCCGCCGGTGCGTTTGTTGCGCGGTTGCGTGGGGACGCGCGAACGCCCCGGCGCCCGGGCGGCCGCGCCGTTACGATCGGGGGTGTGAACGCGTCGAACCGCACCTCCGCCCCTGACCCGGCCCGCGTGCAGGTGGGTGCCTCCGACCTGGAGGTCTTCCCCCTGAACCTGGGCGGCAACACCTTCGGCTGGACCGCCGACAAGGCCACGAGCTTCGAGATCCTGGACGCCTACCGCGAGGCGGGCGGCAACTTCGTCGACACCGCCGACGTCTACTCCCGGTGGGGCGAGGGCCTCTCGGGCGGCGAGAGCGAGCAGGTCATCGGCGCCTGGCTCGCCGAGCGCGGCTGCGCCGACGAGGTCGTGGTGGCCACGAAGGTGGGCAAGCTGCCGCCGAATGACACGGTCACGGCCGCGGCGGTGACCGCCGGCTGCGAGGACTCGCTGCGCCGGCTGGGCCTGGAGACGATCCCGCTGTACTACCTGCACGCCGACGACCCGCAGGTGCCCGTCGAGGACCAGGTGGAGGCGATGGCCGGGCTCGTCGAGGCGGGCAAGATCCGCCACGTGGGCCTGTCGAACTACCCGGCGGACCGGATGCGGGAGTTCTTCCGGGTCTCCCGGGGCACCCCGGCGTTCCCGGTGGCGGTGCAGCCGCACTACAACCTGCTGCACCGCGCGGAGTACGAGACGCAGCTGCGCCCGGTCGTCGAGCAGTACCGCCCCGGGGTCTTCCCCTACTTCGCGCTGGCCTCCGGCGTGCTGACGGGCAAGTACCGCAGCGCGGCGGACGTGGCGGGCACGGCGCGCTCGCGGTTCACCGAGGGCACGGTGACCCCGGAGGCGCTGCGCGTGGTCGCGCGCCTGGAGCAGGTCGCCGCGATGCACGATGTCGAGGTGCCCACCGTGGCGCTGGCCTGGCTGCGGGCGAAGGGCGCGACGGCGCCGATCGCCTCGGTGTCCGGGACCGGTCAGCTCGACGCCCTGGTGGCGGTGGCCGGCCTGCAGCTCAGCCCGGCGGAGGTCACCTCGCTGGACGCGGTCAGCGACCCCTACGCCTGACCCGCCGCGTTCAGAACCGGCTGGACCAGCCGGGGTCACCCTGCTGGCCCGTGCCGAAGTTGCCGGCGGGCCCGAAGCCCTGCTGACCGGTGCCGGAACCGCCGCCGTACCCGCGTCCGTGGCCGCGGCCGGACGAGGCGCGCGGGGCCTTGTTCTTCGGCGGGTCGTCGGAGGTAATGATCATCCCGGCGAGCACGCCACCGATCGCGCCGAAGAGGTGCGCCTGCCAGGACATCCCCGGGGTGCCGGGCAGCACGCCCCACAAGAGGCCCGAGTACGAGATGAACAGCACCACCCCGAGCGCGATCTGGCCCAGCGAGCGGTTGAAGATGCCGCGGATGAGCAGGTAGATCAGCCATCCGTAGACCAGCATCGAGGCGCCGATGTGGTTGGTGCCCACCCCGCCGAAGAACCAGGTGCCGGCCCCGCCGACGACCACGACGAAGGCCGTGACCTCCCAGAAGGCCCGCCTGCCCGACAGCCCGACGAGGAAGGCGAAGATCGCCCCGGGCACGGAGTTCGACGTCAGGTGCGAGAAGTCCGCGTGCAGCACCGGGGCCGTGGCGATGTGCCACAGGCTCGACGGGTCGAGCGGGTGGATGCCCAGCGCGACCAGGTTGCCGCCGAAGAGGAACACGTTGACCAGGTGCACCGCCCAGAGGACCACGAGGTATCCGACGGCGCAGGCCAGACCCGTGCGCAGGTTCGCCGGCGCCCGCCTCACAGCAGCTCCTCGTAGGCGGTGACCGGCAGCTCGTCGCCGGGCGCCGCGTTGGCGACGGCGTCGACGACCGCGGCCGCCACCGCCTCCGCCCCGGCCTCGCCGATGCGCGCCAGCGCCACCGGATCAGAGGTGCCGGCTGCATGCTCAGACGAGTGCTGCACACCGGTTCCTGCGGCTGCGACAGGGGCGGTGGAGAGGGCGAAGAGGGTGTCGCCGTCCAGCGGCGAGTGCGCCGGGCGCACCGCCCGGGCGATGCCGTCGTGGGCGACCATGGCCACCCGGCGCGCCTGCGCCTTGGTCAGCGGCGCGTCCGTTGCGACCACGCCGATCGTCGTGTTCAGCGAACCGTCCGGCGCGTGCAGCAGCGCCATGCGGGCCGGGTCCACCGGCGCGCGGTCCTCGTCCGCCCAGAACCGGCCCGTCATCGGGTCGACGACCTCGCCGACCGGGTTGGCCACCACCGCGGCGGCCACCGTGTGCTCCCCGACGGTCACGGCCGCCTGGCCGAAACCGCCGCGCAGCCGCCCGGCGCTCGCCCCGCAGCCGGCGCCCACGCTGCCGCGGGCGTCGGAGTGGTTGTCCACGCTGTCGGCCAGCGCGGCCCGCCCGTCCGCCGGGGACGGGAAGTGGTCGGCCGAGCCGACCGCCAGATCGAAGATCACGGCCGCGGGAACGATCGGCACCCGCGCGGGGTGCCCCTCCCCCAACGGTGCGAAGCCGACCTGCTGCTCCGCCAGGGCGCGCATCACCCCGTCCGCCGCGGCCAGCCCGAAGGCCGAACCGCCGCTGAGCACGACCGCGTGGACGCGCTCGACGGTGTTCTCCGGCGCCAGCAGATCGGTCTCACGGGTGCCGGGCCCGCCGCCGCGCACGTCGACGGAGGCGACGGCGCCGGCAGGGTCGGTCACCCGCACCACGGTGACCCCGGTGTCACCGAGACTTGCATGCCCGACGGCGAGACCCGGGACGTCGACAATCGAACCGGTCATCTCACTCCCCCGTCACGGCCGTCAGGAGGGACTCCTGGTTGTAGGCCAGCCACTCGACGAGGCGCTCCGCCTCGACCGTGGCCGCCTCACCGGGCACGACCTCCGTTCCCTCCAGCCCCGAGCCGGCCAGCCCGTTGCCCGCGGCGACGTAGAGGCGGATGTCGTTGAGCGCGGCGATCCAGGCGCGCGCCTCAGCCTCGTCGAGGGTGACGTCCACCCCGCCGTCCGGACCCAGCGCCGCCGTGACCGCCTGCAGGTTCTCCAGCTTCGCACGCGTGATGTCGTTCTCGTGCAGCGAGCGCAGCAGCTGGTTGTCGCCGTCGAACTCTTCGTCGCCCTCGCGGGCGAAGTTCGGCAGCAGCCGGGCCAGGCCCGGGTCCTGCGGCGGCTCGCGGTGACCCGACGGCATCCCCGTCATCTCCGCCAGCTCGTCCTTCGGCGCCGAGCGCACGCGCTCCATCAGCGCCTCGCCGAGCGTGGAGGCCAGGTTGCCCAGCACCTCACGTTCCATCGGGTCGAAGACCGTGTGGTAGCGCGGGGCGCGCATGAGCCCCTTCTTCCTGCGCCAGTCCTGCATGTCTGCTGCTCTGCCTTCCTCGCGCCTCAGCCGGCCTGCTGCATCGTCGCCCACAGGCCGGCGACCTGGAGCTTCTTCACGTCGCCCTCGACCTTGTCGCGCTCCCCGGAGGAGACGACGGCCCGGCCCTCGGTGTGCACCTGCATCATCAGTTCCGTGGCGCGCTTGCGTCCGTAGCCCAGCACCGTCTGGAACACGTAGGTCACGTAGCTCATCAGGTTGACCGGGTCGTCCCAGACGATGCACATCCAGGGCAGGTTCTCCGAGGTGGCGACGTCGACCTCGATCTCCTCGTCCACCTCGGGGGTGGCCATGGGTGAACCCATCAGTGTCTCCCGGTATCGCATCGACGGCCGTTCCATGTCCCACAGCCTAGTCATGCCCGGCGGCCCGGGGCAGCGTCACGCGGGCCGGGTAGCATCAGGCCTGCAACCCCGCCCCGAGCCAGGAGGAGAAGACGATGCCCCAGAACAACGGCGGCCGGTACCCCGACTCCTGGGGCGGCGGCCCGCAGCAGCCGCAGCGGCCGCAGCAGGTCTTCCCCGGGCAGGGCGGGTACCCCGGCGGGTACCAGCAGCCGCCGCAGCCGCCGCAGCCGCCGGAGCCCGAGGAGGGCCCCTCGCGCGGCCGCCGCGCCGGCGTCGCCGTGCTCATCGCCGTCGCCGTGCTCGCCCTGATCGGCCTCGGCGCCGCCCTCGCCCTGCTGCGCCCCTGGAAGAGCGACGACACCGACACCTCCGCCGCCGGGCAGGCGGAACTGAGCACCGTCGGCACCACGACGCACGGGGCGCCGAGCACCGCGGCGTCGTCAAGCAAGAGCCCGAGCACCAGCACACGGGCGACGGGCACGCCGGAGGGCATGTCCCGCACCGGCTTCGACGGCGGCATGAGCTGCCGGGGCGGCGACCGGTGGGTCTACGCCGCGCAGGCGCCGGCCGGGCAGGTGCTCATCTGCGACGGCGGCTCCGGGCTGTACTACCTGGACAACTTCGGGCAGGGCCCCTGGCGCACCGAGGTCACGCGGCACTCCGGCGACGACCACTTCGAGATGACCACGCGCGCGACCACCATCTACATCGACGGCGACCGCCTCTGGGTCGACTCCGAGGGCCAGATCACCCGCACCGACGACTTCTACGAGGTGCATACCGCCGACTGACCGGCCGGCGCGTTCCGGCGCAAAAAGGGTTGACAGGTTCCTGGGCGAGGTCACGGGTACTAGGGTGGGGTCATGGCTGAGCCGAACAACTCCTCCCTCCCGACCAACCGCTCCACCTCGCTGCTCACCGACATGTATGAGCTGACGATGCTGGAGGCCGCCCTCGGGGACGGGACCGCACACCGCCAGGCGACCTTCGAGGTCTTCGCCCGCAAACTGCCCAATGAGCGCCGCTACGGCGTGGTCGCCGGCATCCCCAGGGTGCTCGAGGCCGTGCGCGACTTCTACTTCACCGAGGAGCAGCTGGCCACGCTCGACTTCCTCAGCGACGAGACCGTCGACTTCCTGCGCAACTTCCGCTTCAGCGGCCAGATCGACGGCTTCCGCGAGGGCGAGCTGTACTTCCCGTACTCGCCGATCCTGACCGTGCGCGGCACCTTCGCCGAGTGCGTGCTGCTCGAGACCGTCGTGCTGTCGATCCTCAACGCCGACTCCGCCGTGGCGACCGCCGCCGCGCGCATGGTCACCGCCGCCGACGGCCGCCCCATCATGGAGATGGGCTCGCGCCGCACCCACGAGTACGCCGCCGTGACCGCCTCGCGCGCCGCCTACCTCGCCGGCTTCGACTCCACGTCGAACCTCGAGGCCGCGCACCGCTACGGCATCCCCGCCGCGGGCACCTCCGCCCACGCCTGGACGCTGCTGCACGTCGACGAGGACGGCCGCCCCGACGAGGCCGGCGCCTTCCGCTCGCAGATCGACTCGCTGGGCGTGGACACGGTGCTGCTCGTGGACACCTACGACGTCGCGCAGGGTGTGCGCACCGCCATCGAGGTCGCCGGCACCGGGCTGGGCGGCGTGCGCATCGACTCCGGCGATCTGGGCTCGATGACGCGGCGGGTGCGCCGGCAGCTCGACGAGCTCGGCGCCTACAACACGAAGGTCGTCGTCTCCTCGGACCTCGACGAGTTCTCCATCGCCGGCCTGCGCGGCGACCCCGTCGACTCCTTCGGCGTGGGCACCTCCGTGGTCACCGGCTCCGGCTCGCCGACGATGGGCATGGTCTACAAGCTCGTGGAGGTCGACGGCCACCCGGTGGCCAAGCGCTCCCGCGGCAAGGCCATGACCGGCGGCACCAAGCGCGCGCTGCGCACCTACCGCTCCACCGGCACCGCCATCGAGGAGATCGTGGTGCCCTTCGACGCCGAGGACCCGGAGGTCGGCGACGCCGACGCCCGCGAGCTGACCGTGCCGCTGATGCGCGACGGCGAGATCGTGCCCGGCCAGCCGACGCTGCAGGAGTCGCGCGACTACCTCGCCGACCAGCTGGTGACCCTGCCGTGGGAGGGCCTGGCGCTCTCGCGCGACGAGCCGGCCGTCACGGTGCGCTTCGTCGGCTTCCCGGAGACGGCGCGGGAGTGATCCACCGCTAGACTCGGGGTCCATGTCCGACGACGCTGACGTAACCGAGCTGCCCTCCACCGCCTCGCTTCTCGACGCCGCGGTGGTCGCCCTGGGCGGTTCCCGCCGCGCCGGCCAGGCGCGCATGGCGGAGGCGGTCACCGGTGCCATCGACGCCGAGCGCCACCTCGCCGTGCAGGCCGGCACCGGCACCGGCAAGTCGCTGGCGTACCTGGTGCCGGCGATCCGGCACGCCCAGGCCACCGGCACCACCGTCGTCGTCTCCACGGCCACCATCGCGCTGCAGCGCCAGCTGGTGGGCCGGGACCTGCCGCGGCTGGCCGACGCGCTCGAGGAGATGCTGCCGCACCGGCCGACGTTCGCGATCCAGAAGGGCCGGGGCAACTACCTGTGCCTGAACAAGATCGCCGCTGCCGACGCCCCCGAGGACGAGGCTCTGCTGGACGAGGCCGACGTCGGGTGGCTGGGCCGGCAGGTCAAGCGGGTGCGCGACTGGGCGCAGGAGACCGAGTCCGGCGACCGCGACGACCTCGAGCCGGGCGTGCCGGACAAGGTGTGGCGCACCGTGTCGGTCAGTTCGCGGGAGTGCCTGGGGAGCAACCGCTGCCCGCACGGGGAGGACTGCTTCGCGGAGCTGGCGCGTGCCCGCACGGCCGACGTCGACGTGGTGGTGACCAACCACGCGCTGCTGGCCATCGACGCGCTCTCGGACGCGGCGGTGCTGCCCGAGCACGACGTCGTGATCGTCGACGAGGCCCACGAGCTCGACGGGCGGATCACGTCGGTGGCCACCGAGCAGATCACGGGCACCGCGCTCAAGCAGGCGGCCACACGCGCCGGCAAGCTGAAGGCGCGCGGCGACACCGAGCTGGTCGAGGCCGCCGAGGCGTGGGCCGACCACGCCGTCACGCTCGGCGACGGGCGCTGGACCAGCGTCGACGACCACACCCGCACGCTGCTGGTGGGGCTGCGCGACGCCGTGTGGGAGCTGCGCGGCCACGTCGCCGACGCGCCACAGGGCGAGGCGAGCGACGACCCCGAGCACCACGCCGAGCGGATGAACCTGTCGAACCACCTGATGGAGCTGCACGACGCGCTGGTGCGGATCCTGACCGTCTTCGAGGTCGAGGACCCCACCGAGCAGGACGACGTGGTCTGGCTGGCCGTCGACGAGCGCCGCGGGGCGGCGTTGACCGTGGCGCCGCTGTCGGTGGCCGAGCTGCTGGCCGGTCGCCTGTTCGCGGAGAACACGGTGGTGCTGACCTCGGCGACGCTGGCGCTGGGCGGGCGCTTCGACGCGATGGCCGCGACCTGGGGGCTGGCCAAGGGCGCCTGGGACAGCCTGGACGTGGGCACGCCGTTCGACCCGCGGCGCTCGGCGATCCTCTACGTGGCCAAGAGCCTGCCGCTGCCCGGGCGGGCGGGGCTGGAGGAGCCCGTTCTCGACGAGATCCACGACCTCATCCTCGCCGCCGGCGGCCGCACGCTCGGGCTGTTCTCCTCGAAGCGGGCCGCCCGGCAGGCCGCCGAGGCGCTGCGCCCGCGGCTGCCCTTCGACGTGCTGCTGCAGGGTGACGACGCCACCGGCGCGCTCGTCGACCGCTTCGCCGCCGACGAGCACACGTGCCTGTTCGGCACCCTGACGCTGTGGCAGGGCGTGGACGTGCCGGGGCCGTCGTGCTCGCAGGTCATCATCGACCGCATCCCCTTCCCCCGCCCCGACGACCCCCTGCTGCAGGCGCGCAAGGAGGCCGCGGACGCCGCCGGGCGCAACGGGTTCATGGAGGTCGCCGCGACCCACGCGGCGCTGCTGCTCGCCCAGGGCACCGGCCGGCTGCTGCGCTCGGTGACCGACCGCGGGGTGGTCTCGGTGCTCGACCCGCGCCTGGTGACCAAGCGCTACGGGTCCTTCCTGCGCGCCTCGATCCCCCGCTACTGGGAGACCACCGACGGGCAGGTCGCCCGCGGGGCGCTCAAGCGCCTCGTCACCGGCGCCGAGAAGTAGGCGCTCCCCCACCGGGGCCAAAGGCCGAAACCTCCACACCGAGCTCTGGCGTGGACTCCCGCACGACGCGGCGGCGTCACTCCAGCCGCCCTCCCCTGCGCCCCTTCACAGCGCGCCGGAGCTGCCCTACGGAGCGTCCCGCCGACCGCGGGTGCTTCGGATCAGCGGCGCGGTGGGAGGGCCACCGCGGTGGCCGAGCCCGGGGCGACCTCGGTGAAGCCGGCGTCGCGGACCACGACGGCCCCGGCACGCGCCGCCGCACGGGCGAACTCGGCGGCCGGCACCTCGCGCACCGCCAGCGGGAAGCCCGCCGCCGCCCACGCCACGGCAGCGTCGGTGTCCATCGCCGCGGCCAGCAGCATCGAGGCGTGGCCGACCTGGGCGGCGTCCTTGCCCGTGCTCATCGCCAGCGCCTCGTCGACGAGGATGAGCGCGGCGTCCTCCGGGACCTCGCCCGGCTCATCGGCCTCGAGGTCCGTGCCGCGGATCTGCAGCTTCGACACGGCGTGCGGCACCTCGGAGACGGCCGACGGCACGAACGCACGCGCCGACGCGCCGTTCTGCGTCACCGTCACCCCGGGCAGCGCCTGCACGTCGCGCCACGCCTTGTTGCGCGCCCGGCGGGCCACCTTGCGGATGCGGTGGCCGTACCAGGCCGCCAGCCTCTCGCGCCACGGCCCGTCCTGCCCCGCGCGCGGGTCCAGGCAGACCGCCACCGCCGCACGCGCGGCCGCCTCCAGCAGGTCCGTGCGCGCCGGCGGGTCCTGCTTCGGGATCTCCAGGGCGATCTGCATCGCCTGGACCGTCTCCGGGCGCGACGGGTCCTCGTCCCGGTCGGCAGGGTCGGCGCTCACCGACGCCTGCAGGAACTGGTGCGCGACGCGCACCAGCGCGACGTCGTCAAGCGGGGGTGTCAACGCTCCAGCGCCACCTTGCGGAAGGTGCCCTCCTCCAGGTCGGAGGAGTCGACCTCCTCACGCGGCACGCCCAGGATGTAGAGGACCTCGTCGAGGAAAGGGTGGTTGACGGAGGTGTCGGCGACCTCGCGCAGAGCCGGCTTGGCGTTGAAGGCGATGCCCAGGCCGGCGGCGGAGAGCATGTCGATGTCGTTGGCGCCGTCGCCGACCGCGACGGTCTGGTGCATCTGCAGGCCCTCGGCCTCGGCGAAGGAGCGCAGGAAGTTCGCCTTCGCGGCGCGGTCGACGACGTCGCCGAGCACGCGGCCGGTCAGCTTGCCGTCCTCGATCTCCAGGGTGTTGGCGCGCACGTAGTCGAGCTCGAGCTCCTCGGCCAGGCCCTCGAGCACGCGGGTGAAGCCGCCCGAGACGACCGCCACGGAGTAGCCCATCTTCTTCAGGGTCCGGATCGTCGTACGCGCGCCCGGGGTCAGCTCGATGGCGGCGGCTGTCTCGTCGAGCACGGAAACGTCCAGGCCCTTGAGCGTGGCGACGCGCTCGCGCAACGACTCCTCGAAGTCGAGCTCGCCGCGCATGGCACGGGCGGTGACCTCGGCGACCTCGGACTCCTTGCCGGCGTGGGCGGCCAGCATCTCGATGACCTCGCCGGTGATCAGGGTGGAGTCGCAGTCGAAGCAGACCAGGCGCTTGGAACGGCGCAGCAGGCCGGCGCGCTCGATGGCGATGTCGACGCCGAGCTCCGCGGTGCGCTCGGCAAGAGCCTTGCGCAGCGCCGCGCCGCCGCCCGGCTCCGGGCTGGCGATCGTGATGCGCAGCTCCAGGCCGGTGACCGGGTAGTCGGCCACGCCGCGGATGCGGTCGATGTTCGCGCCGTAGTCCGCCAGGGTCTGGCCGACCGCGGAGACGTCGCGGGCCGTGACCGGGTTGCCCAGGATCACGACGACGTGGGTGGAACGCGGGCGGCCCACCGCCGGCTGGTCCGGCAGCTCGACCGTGACGTGCTGGTCGTGGGCACGCAGGGTCGTCTCCAGGCCGTCGCGGAGCACGTCGGTGCGCTCGGGGGCGACGCCGACGAAGGCGGCCAGCTGGAGGCGGCCGCGGAACTCGGACTGCTCGACGTCGAGTAGCTGGACCTCGTGGGCGGAGAGCACGCGGAAGAACGCGGCGGAGACGCCTGGGCGGTCCGGCCCGGAGACCGTGATGACCGCGGGGGTCAGCCCGTCCTGGAGCTCGACGCGGTACTCGGTGGGGTTGTCGTGGTTGTCGGTCACGGTGGTGAAGCTTCCTTGTCCTTGGCGGCTGGAACGAGGGGGTTGTCTGGGGGTTGGGCGAGCCCGGGGGCGCGTGGGCCGGCCCGGAACGCAAAAAGTTCGGACCCCGCCCCGTCGCCCGCGGTGCGGGCGGGAGGGGGAGGTCCGAGCTTTCAGTCAGGAGATGTGCGCTCCATGGTCGCTACGGGGTGGCCGTCAGTGGCTCCCGGTGTGGGCCTCGCGGCGCATGCGCTCAACCATGTGCGGGTAGTGCAGCTCGAAGGCCGGGCGCTCCGAGCGGATGCGCGGCATCGAGGTGAAGTTGTGGCGCGGCGGCGGGCAGGAGGTGGCCCACTCGAGGGAGTTGCCGTAGCCCCACGGGTCATCGACGGTGACGACCTCGCCGTAGCGCCAGGACTTGAAGACGTTCCAGATGAACGGCAGGACCGACAGCCCCAGCAGGAAGGAGAAGATCGTGGAGACCTGGTTCAGAGTGGTGAAGCCGTCGGAGTCCAGGTAGTCCGCGTAACGACGCGGCATGCCCATGTTGCCCAGCCAGTGCTGGACCATGAAGGTGCCCTGGAAGCCGACGAAGGTCAGCCAGAAGTGGATCTTGCCCAGACGCTCGTCCAGCATGCGGCCCGTCATCTTCGGGAACCAGAAGTAGATGCCGGAGAAGGAGGCGAACACCAGCGTGCCGAACAGCGTGTAGTGGAAGTGCGCGATCAGGAAGTAGGAGTCCGCCAGGTGGAAGTCCAGCGGCGGGGAGGCCAGCATGATGCCGGTCAGACCACCGAAGAGGAAGGTCGCCATGAAGCCCACGGCGAAGATCATCGGGGTCTCCCAGGTGATGTGGCCCTTCCACATGGTGCCGGTCCAGTTGAAGAACTTCACGCCGGTCGGCACGGAGATCAGGAAGGTCATGAACGAGAAGAACGGCAGCAGGATCGCGCCGGTGACGAACATGTGGTGCGCCCACACGGCCATCGACAGGGCGCCGATGGACAGGGTGGCGAAAACCAGGCCGACGTAGCCGAACATCGGCTTACGGCTGAAGACCGGGATGACCTCGGAGATGATGCCGAAGAACGGCAGCGCGAGAACGTAGACCTCCGGGTGGCCGAAGAACCAGAACAGGTGCTGCCACAGGATGGAGCCACCGTTGCCCGGGTCGTAGATGTGGCCGCCGAGCTTGCGGTCGTAGAGGATGCCGAGGGCCGCGGCCAGCAGCAGCGGGAAGATCAGCAGCGCGATGACGGAGGCCACCAGAATGTTCCAGGTGAAGACCGGCATGCGGAACATGGTCATGCCGGGGGCACGCAGGCACAGGATGGTGGTCAGCATGTTGATCGCCGAGGCGACGGTACCGATACCGGTGGCACCGACGCCGACGATCCAGAAGTCAGCGCCCACACCCGGGGTGTGGATGGAGTCGGACAGCGGCGAGTACATCGTCCAGCCGAAGTCGGCGGCACCACCGGGGGTGATGAAGCCGAGCAGCATGGCGACGACGCCGAGCTGGGTGACCCAGAAACCGAACGAGTTCAGACGCGGGAAGGCCACGTCCGGCGCGCCGATCTGCAGCGGCAGCACGTAGTTGGCGAAGCCCCAGACGATCGGGGTTCCGAACGCCAGCAGCATCACCGTGCCGTGCATGGTGAACAGCTGGTTGAACTGCTCGTTGGACAGGAACTGCAGGCCGGGGCTGAACAGCTCCGCACGGATGATCAGCGCCATCAGGCCACCGACGAAGAACCAGATCATCGACATGATGATGTACATGATGCCGAGCTGCTTGTGGTCGGTGGTCGTCAGCAGCATCCAGAACTTGGAGCCCTTGCGGGCGTTGCCCGTGGGCTCCGGGCGCGCCGGCGCGACATACGTTTCGCGCCGTGGTGCCACAGCAGTCATAAATTCCTCCTGACTATAAGCGACCCCGGATCGGGGTCGCCGCAAGTGTTACACGCATAATCCTAAGCCAGTTCCCGGGGTCGATGCCAGACACGACGAGGCCTCCGGGCCCGCTGCGGAGGGACCTCCGTGAAGGGTGTCGGCGCAGGTTCCGGGGCATCCGGGAGCCCCGCGCGCAGGATTCATTCAGAGATTTCAGCGTTGTCCCAGCGTCACGGGCCGCCTCGGCGGCCTCCCGGCGGCGGCCCGGCCCGACGTCCCCCGCGTGCCGCGCCCGGCCCGCTCCGGAGGCGGATCGCCGCCGCCCCCGAAATGCGGCAATTCGGCTACCCCCTGGGTGGCTTATCCAAAAGGTGTAGGCGGCGTGTCGTCCGGACGCTCCCCCACTCCGGCGAGGCGCCGCCGGCCGCCGGAGCGCCCCGGCAGTCACGAGCATAACGTCCGCCCCGGCAGTCACGGCGCGATTGCTTGCCGACGCCCACGTCGGCGCGTGGCGCGGGCGGCGCGGGTGGCGCGGGTGGCGCGGGCGGTCGCCGGTTCCGCCCGGTGCGGGAGGCGCGCAGGCCCGGCGGCGCGGGTGGCGCGGACGGCGCGGGTGGCGCGCCGAGAGATGCAATAGATATAGGAGAGCATGAAAAATGCCCGGGCGTGGAGCCCGGGCCTTCAGAGCACGCCCCGCTACGGCGACGGAACCGCCGGCGGGGACGGACGGGACGTCGGCAATTGAGCGCGGCACACGCCGCGCGGGCCGGCGACGGGGGCTAGAAGTCCCAGTCGTCGTCGGTGGTCTCCTCGGCCTTGCCGATCACATAGGAGGAACCGGAGCCGGAGAAGAAGTCGTGGTTCTCGTCGGCGTTCGGCGACAGCGCGGAGAGGATCGCCGGGGAGACGCGGGTCTCGTCGGCCGGGAAGAGCCCCTCGTAACCGAGGTTCATCAGCGCCTTGTTGGCGTTGTAGCGCAGGAAGCGCTTGACGTCCTCGGTCCAGCCGAGCTCGTCGTAGAGGTCCTCGGTGTACTGCAGCTCGTTGTCGTAGAGGTCGTAGAGCAGGTCGAAGGTGTACTCCTTCAGGTCATCGCGCTCGGCCTGCGTGATCTTCTCCTGGCCACGCTGGAACTTGTAGCCGATGTAGTAGCCGTGCACGGCCTCGTCGCGGATGATCAGGCGGATGATGTCCGCCGTGTTGGTCAGCTTCGCGTGGCTGGACCAGTACATCGGCAGGTAGAAGCCCGAGTAGAAGAGGAAGGACTCCAGCAGCGTGGAGGCGACCTTCTTGCGCAGCGGGTCGTCGCCCTCGTAGTAGGACAGCACGATCTTGGCCTTGCGCTGCAGGTTCTCGTTCTCCTCGGACCAGCGGAAGGCGTCGTTGATCATCGGCGTGTTCGCCAGGGTCATGAAGATGTTGGAGTAGCTCTTGGCGTGCACGCTCTCCATGAACGCGATGTTGGTGTACACCGCCTCCTCGTGCAGCGTCGTCGCGTCCGGCAGCAGCGATACCGCGCCGACGGTGCCCTGGATCGTGTCCAGCAGCGTCAGGCCGGTGAACACACGCATGGTCGTCTGCTGCTCCAGGTCGTTGAGCGTGGACCAGGACTTGATGTCGTTGGAGACCGGGACCTTCTCCGGCAGCCAGAAGTTGCCGGTCAGGCGGTCCCAGACCTCGAGGTCCTTCTCGTCGGGGATCTCGTTCCAGTTGATCGCCTTGACCACGTCGCCGTGGTCGGCGATGTAGCCGTCGTAGTCCTCGCGCGGTTCAACGTGTTCCGGGGTCTCAGCCATCGGTGCACTCCTTTGAAAACTCCTGGTCTCCGTAGCGCGCGTCCTGCCTCAGACGGCGCGCGCGGCTTGCCCACCCAATCTACCCGGCCCCGCCCCGACGCGTTGCGGGGGCCGTGGCCGCAGGTCACGCCACATGAACTACAGTTGAAGTGAAACCCAAGGACCGCGAAAGGCAGGACTCATGGCGCGCACGAACCCGGGGACGGGGCCGCTGCTGGAGTACGTGCTCGACGTTCTCGGCGGGGAGATCTGCTCCGGGGAGATGCCCGTCGGCTCCGTGTTCACCCTCGGCGACCTCAGCGAGCGCTTCGGCATCTCGCGCACCGTCGCCCGCGAGGTGATGCGCGCCCTCGAGCAGCTGGGGCTCGTCGCCTCCTCCCGCCGGGTGGGGCTGACCGTGCAGCCGATGGCCCAGTGGTCCGTGCTCGACCAGGCGGTGATCCGCTGGCGGCTGAACTCCCAGCAGACCCGCGAGGACCAGCTGCGCTCCCTGGCACTTTTGCGCACCGCGATCGAGCCGGTCGCCGCCCGCGAGGCCGCGCGCCACGCCACCGAGGCCCAGCGTGCCGAGCTGCTCGAGATGGCCGACCGCCTGGGCACGATCGGCGCCGCCGGCCGCGCAGACACCGACGACTTCCTCGAGGTCGACGTCGCCTTCCACTCCCTGATTCTCGAGGCCTCCGGCAACGAGATGATCGTCGCCCTGACCGAGTCCGTCGTCTCCGTGATGCGCGGGCGCACCGAGTTCGGCCTGCAGCCGGCCCGCCTGTCCGACAAGTCGGTCCACCACCACCTCGACCTGGCCCGCGCCATCGCCGACGGCGACGCCGCCCACGCCGCCGAGCTCAGCCGCGCGCTGCTCGTCGAGGTCGACGCCCAGGCGTACTAGTTCCCGGTTCGGCGCCCCGGGGCGAGCAGAGGCGCCCGTTCGCTTGCCGACGCCGCGTGCGTCGCCGGGGCGAGCAACGGCACCCCCGCGCTGCGCCGGGCAAGGCCACCCGTTTCGCCGACCCCACCCCCGCAGACGACATCGCTCGTGGACCTCAGCGCGGCGGGCAACGGGCCCGCTGCGCCGGCTCACGCGCTGGCCGTCTGCGCGACCCGCAGCCCCACTCCCCCGCCTCCATGCACGCCAAAACGCCCGCACCGCACCTCCCGGAAGGGAAGCACGACGCGGGCGTGGCGCGGGCGTCGGCAATTTCGGGCGAGCACCCGGCCGAAACCTAGAGCATGCAGCTCACGCAGCCCTCGACCTCGGTGCCGGCGAGCGCCATCTGGCGCAGGCGGATGTAGTAGAGGGTCTTGATGCCCTTGCGCCAGGCGTAGATCTGCGCCTTGTTGAGGTCACGGGTGGTCACCGTGTCCTTGAAGAAGAGCGTCAGCGACAGGCCCTGGTCGACGTACTTGGTCGCCTCGGCGTAGGTGTCGACGATCTTCTCGTAGCCGATCTCGTAGGCGTCCTGGAAGTACTCCAGGTTGTCGTTGTCCATGTGCGGCGCCGGGTAGTAGACGCGGCCGATCTTGCCCTCCTTGCGGATCTCGATCTTGGAGGCGATCGGGTGGATCGAGGAGGTCGAGTTGTTGATGTAGGAGATCGAGCCCGTCGGCGGTATGGCCTGCAGGTTGCGGTTGAACAGGCCGTGCTCCATGACGTCGGCCTTCAGCTGCGCCCAGTCCTCGGCGGACGGGGTGTGGATGGTGGAAGCGGCGAAGAGCTCGCGGACGCGCTCGGTGCGCGGCGCGAACTCGGCCGGGTCGAAGCGGTCGAAGTAGGAGCCGTCGGCGTAGTCGGAGTTCTCGAAGTTCTCGAAGGTCTCGCCGCGCTCCTGCGCCAGCTTGTTGGAGGCCCGCAGCGCAGCGTGGAGCACCGCGGCGAAGTAGGCGTTGGTGAAGTCCAGGCCCTCCTCCGAGCCGTAGTGGATGTGCTCGCGGCCGAGGTAGCCGTGCAGGTTCATCTGGCCCAGGCCGATGGCGTGGGCGGCCTTGTTGCCCTCGCGGATCGAGGGTACCGAGTCGATGGAGGTCTGCTCGGAGACGGCGGTCAGTCCGCGCACGGCGGTCTCGATGGTCTTGGCGAAGTCGGGCGAGTCCATCGTCTTGGCGATGTTCAGCGAGCCGAGGTTGCAGGAGATGTCCTGGCCGATGTGCGAGTAGGTCAGGTCGTCGTTGAACTCGCTGGGCGTGTTGACCTGCAGGATCTCGGAGCACAGGTTGGACATGTTGATCCGGCCCTCGATCGGGTTGGCCGCGTTGACCGTGTCCTCGAAGACGATGTAGGGGTAGCCGGACTCGAACTGGATCTCCGCGACCGTCTGGAAGAAGTGGCGGGCGTTGATCTTGGTCTTGCGGATGCGCGGATCCTCGACCATCTCCGCGTAGTGCTCGGTGATCGAGATGTCGCCGAAGGGCTTGCCGTAGATGCGCTCGACGTCGTACGGGCTGAACAGGTACATGTCCTCGTTGCGCTTGGCCAGCTCGAAGGTGATGTCCGGGATGACCACGCCGAGCGAGAGGGTCTTGATGCGGATCTTCTCGTCGGCGTTCTCGCGCTTGGTGTCGAGGAACTTCAGGATGTCCGGGTGGTGCGCGGACAGGTAGACCGCGCCGGCGCCCTGGCGCGCGCCGAGCTGGTTGGCGTAGGAGAAGGAGTCCTCGAGCAGCTTCATCACGGGGATCACACCGGAGGACTGGTTCTCGATGTGCTTGATCGGGGCGCCGGCCTCGCGCAGGTTGCTCAGCAGCAGCGCGACGCCGCCGCCGCGCTTGGACAGCTGCAGCGCGGAGTTGATGGCGCGCCCGATGGACTCCATGTTGTCCTCGATGCGCAGCAGGAAGCAGCTGACGGGCTCGCCGCGCTGGGCCTTGCCCTCGTTGAGGAAGGTCGGGGTGGCCGGCTGGAAGCGGCCGGACATGATCTCGTCGACCAGCCCCTCGGCGAGCTTCTCGTCGCCGTCGGCGAGCGCGAGGGCGACCATGGAGACGCGGTCCTCGAAGCGCTCGAGGTAGCGGCGCCCGTCGAAGGTCTTCAGCGTGTAGGAGGTGTAGTACTTGTACGCGCCCAGGAAGGTCTGGAAGCGGAACTTGAAGGCGTAGGCGCGCTGGAAGAGGCTCTTGATGAACTCGAAGGAGTACTTCGCCAGCACCTCCGGATCGTAGTACTTGTTGTCCACCAGGTAGTCGAGCTTCTCGCGCAGGTCGTGGAAGAAGACGGTGTTCTGGTTGACGTGCTGGAGGAAGAACTGGTTGGCCGCCTCGCGGTCCTTCTCGAACTGGATGCGCCCGTCCTCGTCGTAGAGGTTCAGCAGTGCGTTGAGGGCGTGGTAGTCGAGCTGCTCCTCGCGGCGGGCGGGCTCGGCGACGGTCTTACCCAGGTCCTGGCTCACGGTTGATCTGGCCTTTCGCTAACGGTTCTTCTTGTGCGGTGCGGTGCTGTTGCGGTGCTGCGGTGCAGTCTAATTCCGGCGGGTCTGCGGGGACGGTCCTGTGTCCGTTGTACCCGTGCCGCCCGGCGCGGCGCCCGGGCGGCCGGTCAGGCGACGGGTTCGAGGCCGAGTTCGCCGGCGTATTCGGTCAGCCCCTCGCGGACGCGCTCGACGTCCTCGGCGGTGCCCAAGAGCTCGAAGCGGTAGACGTAGGGCACCTTGCACTTAGCGGAGATGACGTCTCCGGCGAGTCCGAAGTCGGTGCCGAAGTTCGAGTTTCCCGAGGCGATGACGGCGCGGATGAACGAGCGGTTGTGCTCGTCGTTGAGGAAGCGGATGACCTGCTTGGGCACGGGGCGGGAGTTCTTGCCGGTGATGGAGGCGCCGCCGCCGTAGGTGGGGCAGATCAGGACGTAGGGCTCGTCGACGTGCAGCGGCGGGTCGGTGCGGTGCAGCGGGATGCGCTTGGCCGGCAGCCCGAGGCGGTCGACGAACCGGCGGGTGTTCTCGGTTGCCGAGGAGAAGTAGACGACCAGCACGGCCGCTCACGTCCTTTCCGGGAAAACCCCCTACGGGTGCGCCTGGCGGCGACCCGCACGGGGGTTTCGTGGGTTTCTGCGATTCATCCAGTTGTGGCGCGTCGTGCTCGCCGACGTCGCGTTACTCGCCCCTGGCGCGCGGCCGCACCGTGGGTGCGTGGGCTCCGGTGGACGCCCGCCCGCCGCGTGCGGTGCCTGCCGGGGCGGGCCGGTCGGCCGGGTGGCCGGGTGGCGGCCTCTTAGGCAGCCTTGCCGGCCAGCGCCTTGATGCGGTCCGGGCGGAAGCCGGACCAGGTCTCGCCGTCGACCTCGACGACCGGGGCGGAGAGGTGGCCGAGGGCCATGACGTAGTCGCGGGCCTCGTCGTCCATGGAGATGTCGACGGTGGTGTAGTCGAGGCCGGCGCGGTCCAGCGCCTTCTTGGTGGCGTTGCACTGCATGCAGGCCGGCTTGGTGTAGACGGTGATGGCCATCGTGGGGCTTCCTCGCTTCTCGTTCCCGTGTTTCCCTGCGCTCGGCGCGGCGACCGACCGGTCCCCCGGTGGTTGCCGGCGCTTCCCTGCGCGACCCCTCCGACACTATCCGTTGTGGTCGATTTCCGCAAGACTCACTACATGTAGTAGTTACGTTCGTGATATTCCCAGCTGGGCGGAGAATGCGGCCACTACATGTGGAGGCCTCATCCGGGCCGTGTAGTTACACGGCTGGCATTTCGCCTGGAAAGGCGGAAGGCGGCCCTCCCGGTGTGCGCGGAAACACCCTTTGAGGGTGATCCACGTCGCGGGGAAGACCGCCTTCGCGGAGTGATGCGACGCCCTACGGGCGCCGCACCCGGGATCCTCGATTAACCCTGGCGGGCCTTGAAGCGGGGATCCTTCTTGTTGATCACGTAGACCTTGCCGTGGCGCCGCACAACCTGGGCACCCGGCTTGTTCTTCAGCGACCGAAGCGACTTGCGGACCTTCATCGGGCGCTCCTTCCTGTTTCGCGTGCGCGCTCGCGCACCTCAAGCTGATGGGCGGGCATGACGGGCGCGGGATCCCCCCCGCGTCGCCACGGCGGCCCGGCGGCGCCTCAAGGGCGCGTCGGGCCACGAACGAGCAGCCATGTTACCGCACCGGGGCCGATCGGCCAAAACGCCGCCGCCGCTTACGTGCCCCGGCAGTAGAGTCGGAGCCATGAATCAGCCGACCGACACCCCCTCCCCCGCCCCGCGTCCGCTGCAGGCGCACATCATCGACACCCTCGGCGTGCGCCCGCGCATCGACACCGCCGGCGAGATCGAGGCGCGTATCTCCTTCCTCGCCGACTACCTGACCGTCACCGGCGCGCGCGGCTACGTGCTGGGCATCTCCGGCGGGCAGGACTCCACACTGGCAGGCCGCCTGGCCCAGCTGGCCTGCGAGCGGGTGCGCGCCGAGGGCGGAGAGGCCGAGTTCACCGCGGTGCGCCTGCCGCACGGGGTGCAGGCCGACGAGGACGACGCCCAGACCGCGCTGCGGTTCATCGCCCCGGACCGCTCGGTGACCGTGGACATCGCCCCGGCGACCGCGGCGATGGGCGCGGCGGCGGCCGAGGCGCTGGGCTTCGAGCGGCTCGGCGACTTCAACCTCGGCAACGTCAAGGCCCGCCAGCGGATGATCGCGCAGTACGCGCTGGCCGGCGAGCTCGGCGCGCTGGTGGTCGGCACCGACCACGCCGCGGAGAACGTCACCGGGTTCTTCACCAAGTTCGGCGACGGCGCCGCCGACGTCCTGCCGCTGGCCGGCCTGGACAAGCGCCAGGGCGCCGCGCTGCTCGAGCGGCTGGGCGCGCCGGCGTCCACGTGGGAGAAGGTGCCCACCGCCGATCTGGAGGAGGAGCGCCCGGCGCTGCCGGACGAGGAAGCGCTCGGGGTGACCTACCGGGCCATCGACGCCTACCTGGAGGGCCACGAGGTCGACGAGGCCGACGCGGAGACCATCGAACGGCACTGGCACCGCGGCGAGCACAAGCGCCACCTGCCGGCCGGCCCCGCCGACACCTGGTGGCGCCGCACGGAGCACGCCACGCGGGGCTAGCGCCCTCTCGCCGGTGGCGACGGTAATCGGCCCCTGCCCCACCGGCCGGTGTACCGCCGGCGGGAGCCGCGTCGGCCGGCATCCCCGGGGTAAGCGTCCCGCCCTGGCGGGGCGCTAGCCGAGGAGGTCGAGCGTCTCCGCGGCGCGGGACTCGAGCGCGTGGCCGTAAGACGGCCCGTGCGTGAAGGCGTGCACGGCCAGCGGGTGCAGCTGGTGGACGCAGGTGAAGTCCAGCCAGCCCTTCGGCAGCGGGTGGGCCTCCTCGTAGCCGGCGCGGATCTCCTCGATAAAGGGCGCGCCGAACAGGTCGAGCATCGCCAGATCCGTCTCGCGGTGCCCGCCGTGGGCCGCCGGGTCGATGAAGGCCGGGCCGTCCGCGCCGAAGAGCAGGTTGCCCGCCCACAGGTCACCGTGGATGCGTGCCGGCTTCGCGGCATCGAACGCGTCGGAGTCGCGCACGGCGGCGCAGGCGCGCCGGACGGTGTCCCACGCGGCGTCGTCAATGTTGCCGGCCTCGTGCGCCGCCTGGGCGAAGGGCAGCACGCGCTGCTCGACGTAGAAGTCCGCCCAGCGCTCGCGCGGCTCGCAGGCCTGCGGCTGGGTGCCGATGTAGTTCAGCCCCGTCCAGCCGGGCGGCGGGCAGCCGAAGGACCCGGCGCCGGCGTCGTGGATGCGGGCGAGCTCGCGCCCGGCGCGCCGCGCGGCCTCGGGGGTCGGGCGGGCGGGGGCGACGCGGGCCGTCGTCAATGAAGAGTCGGTGACCTCGAGGACCTCGACGACGCGGTCGCTGGCCTCGCGCAGCCAGGCCAGGCCGGCGGCCTCGGCACGCGCGGCGTCACGCTGGCCCGGGTGCTTGGTTATCCCCTGCCGTCCCATCCGTATCCGTCGGGCTCCTCTCCGAGCTGGAAGGCGCGCCCGGAGAACTCCGAGGCGGTGATCTTGACGTAGTTGTACTTCAGCGTCGGCAGCCACGGGCGCACGTTCAGGCTGTCGGCGTACTCGATCTCGTCGGCGTGCTGCAGCAGCTCGGCGTTGCCGCGCACCACCACGGACCAGGCGCGGTTGGCCTCCTTGTCCACGTTGTCGACCTCGAAGAGGACGTCGTGGTTGAGGTTGATGGTGAACAGCTTGTTGCCCTCGGCGCTGCGGAAGTAGATGTCTCCGCGGTCGTCGATGACGAAGTTGACGGGGAAGATGTCCATGTCGTCGGAGCGGCGCACGACGACGCGACCCAGCTGGGCGGAGGCGAGCTTCTCCCGCGACTCCGACTCGTCGAGGTACTGGACGACACCTTCGGTGGAATCGTAGTTACTCATGTCTCCCATTATCCCCTTTTGTCGCCTTCCTCGCTGCGGCGGGTCTCATGTAGGCACGGGCATGTGGTCTCACCGGCGGCGGCGACGCTCCGCGGCCCCGGCTCCCGAACGGGGTCCCCGGGGCGCGGGAGGACACAGAAAAAGAGGCGGGCCGCTCTCTCGAACGGCCCGCCTCCGGGAAGTGGAGCTAACGGGATTCGAACCCGTGACCCCCACACTGCCAGTGTGGTGCGCTACCAGCTGCGCCATAGCCCCGTAGGTATTAAGTTGACCGGGCGGACCGAAAACGGCCTTTCCGGAGTGGAGCTAACGGGATTCGAACCCGTGACCCCCACACTGCCAGTGTGGTGCGCTACCAGCTGCGCCATAGCCCCTCAAGACTCCTGACAATGTACATGGCCCACCCTGAAACGACCAAATCCCCCGCTCCCGGCCGCAATTACGGCACGGGTGCGGGGGCCGGCGACGGCGACCGACGGGACGTCGGAAATCGCGTCGCGGGCGCTACAGCTAACGGCGGGTCCTCTCGACCCAGTCCTTGCTCAGCTGGATCTCCTCGCCGTCGACGAAGATACGAGGGGAGGACACGCCGCCCTCGGTGTCGCGCAGGCGGTCCTCGTTGTCCTTGCCGAACTGGCGGGCCTCCTCGGTGAACTTGCCGTCACGGATGTTCGAGACGACGTCACCGTCGGCGCCCATCTGCTCGGCAAGGTCGGCGAGCTCCTCGTCGCCCCACTGCTGGTAGATGTCCTGCTGGTGCTCGAGCAGGTACTGGCGGTAGTTCCAGTACAGCTCGGCGTCGCCGGACTCGCCGACGGCGTAGACGGCCGCCAGGATGTGGTGGGACTGGCCGTCCTCGTTGCCGCGGTCCAGGAAGGACATCGTGCGGATCGCCACGTCCATGTCGCCGGCCTCGATGGCGTCCTTGAGCTGGTCCTTGTCGGCCATGGCGAGCTCGGCGCAGCTCGGGCAGAGGAAGTCCTCGTAGATCTCGACCTTCGGCGTCTTGTCGTCGGTCTTGGCGGAGTCCTCCGCGGTCAGCTTGAAGGCCTCGTCGTCGATCTGCTGGCTCATGGCCACGGGTTCGACCTGGCCCTCGAATTCGACCTTGCTCTTCGACTGGCCCGAGATGATGATGTAGCCGATAACCACGGCCGCGATGACGACCACGGCGATGACGGCCCACAGGAAGCCGTTGCTCTTCTGGTTCGGCGACTTGACGGTGCTGCTCACGTGCGCGCTCTCGTTTCCTTTCGTTGGACGGGCGGGGTCGGCCCCGGCCCGTGTCGTTCGCCGACGGAGTCTAGCCCAGAACGGCGACCCCACGCAGGTCGCGTGGGGTCGCCCATCATTGTGCGGGGTGCGCTACCGGGGCGCTCCGGCCGCACCCGGCGCGCACCCGGGGCCGCTTCGGCGGGCCGGCGCAGCGCGCCGCAGCCCGCGCCAGCGCTACTTGAGCACCTCCGAGACGACCGCCTGGGCGGCCTCCTGCACCTGGGCGAGGTGCTCGGCGCCGCGGAAGGACTCCGCGTAGATCTTGTACTTGTCCTCGGTGCCGGAGGGCCGGGCGGCGAACCAGGCGTTCTCCGTGGTCACCTTCAGCCCGCCGATGGCCGCGCCGTTGCCGGGGGCGTCGACGAGTTTGTCCACGATCGGCTCGCCGGCCAGCTCGGTGGCCGAGACGTCCTGCGGGGACAGCTTCTTGAGCACTGCCTTCTGCTCGCGGTTGGCCGGCTCGTCGGTGCGCGCGTAGGCCGGGGCGCCGAACTTCTCGGCCAGCTCCGCGTAGCGCTGCGAGGGCGTCTTGCCGGTCACGGCGGTGATCTCCGCGGCCAGCAGGTCCATAATCAGGCCGTCCTTGTCGGTCGACCACACGGTGCCGTCGGTGCACAGGAAGGACGCACCGGCGGACTCCTCGCCGCCGAAGCCGATGGTGCCGTCGATGAGCCCCGGCACGAACCACTTGAAGCCGACGGGCACCTCGACGAGCTCGCGGCCGATCTCGGCGACCACGCGGTCGATCATCGAAGAGGAGACCAGGGTCTTGCCCACGGCGGTCGAGGCCGGCCAGCCCGGACGGTGACTGAACAGGTACTCGATGGCCACGGCCAGGTAGTGGTTCGGGTTCATCAGCCCGGCGTCCGGGGTGACGATGCCGTGGCGGTCGGCGTCGGCGTCGTTGCCGGTGGCGATGTCGAAGGTGTCGCGGTTGGCGATCAGCGAGGCCATCGCGTCCGGGCTCGAGCAGTCCATGCGGATCTTGCCGTCGGTGTCCAGGGTCATGAAGCGCCAGGTCGCGTCGATCTGCGGGTTGACCAACTCGAGGTCGAGGTTGTGGGCCTCGGCGATGGCACCCCAGTAGTCCACGGAGGCACCGCCCATCGGGTCGGCGCCGATGTGCAGGCCGGCCTTGCGGATCGCGTCCAGGTCGACGACGTTGGGAAGGTCCGCGATGTACTCGCCCATGAAGTCGAACGCCTCGGCGAACCCGTCGCGCACGCCGCTGACCGGGGTGCGGCGCACGTCGGCCAGCCCCCCGCGCAGGATCTCGTTGGCGCGGTCGGCGATCCAGTCGGTGGCGTCCGCGCCGGCCGGGCCGCCGGACGGCGGGTTGTACTTGAAGCCGCCGTCGCGCGGCGGGTTGTGCGAGGGCGTGATGACGATGCCGTCGGCGCGCTTCGGGTCGGTGCCGGTCACCCCGCCGGCGAGCTTCGCGTTGTGGGCGAGGATGGCGTGGCTGACGGCCGGGGTCGGGGTGTAGCGCCCGGCGGCGTCGACGCGCACGGGCACCCCGTTGGCCTTGAGCACCTCCAGGGCGGAGACCATGGCGGGCTCGGACAGCGCGTGGGTGTCGCGGCCGATGTAGACCGGGCCGCCGATCTCGTGGGCGCGGCGGTACTCGACGATGGCCTGGGTGATGGCCAGGATGTGGTTCTCGTTGAAGGCCGTGTCCAGGGAGGAGCCGCGGTGCCCGGAGGTGCCGAAGGCGACCGCCTGGTCGGGGTCGTCCGCGTCGGGGGTGCGGGTGTAGTAGGCCGTGACGACCTCGGCGATATCGATGAGGTCCTCGGGGCGGGCGGGCTGGCCTGCGCGTTCGTGTGCCATGGGGTCCTGGATCTCCTTTGCGTCCGGGTGACGGTGCGTGCGCGTGCGGTCGTCGCGTGGACGACGTCGCGCCTCCGGCACCCATTGTCCCCCGTTTCGGCCCGGGCGTGCAGGGTCGCGGGACGCGCACGGTGATTCGATACCCCCGCTCGGGTGAGAATGCCCCTTTTCACTTCCTTCCGTACCTATCGGGAATTAGATTCTGTGACCATGGACACGCTCAATGACTTCCTCGGTTCCGTCGCCGCGGTGGTGTGGGGACCGTTCATCCTCATCCCGCTGCTGCTGGGCACCGGCCTGTACCTGACGTGCCGGCTGGGCTTCCTCCAGTTCCGCACTCTCGGCCGCTCCCTGCGCAAGGCCTTCATCGACGGCGGCGAGGGCGAGGACGTCGAGGGCGACATCACCAACTACCAGGCGCTGACCACCGCCCTGGCCGCCACCGTCGGCGTGGGCAACATCGTCGGTGTGGCCACAGCCATCTCCATCGGCGGGCCCGGCTCGCTGCTGTGGGTGTGGGTCACCGGCCTGGTCGGCATGGCCTCGAAGTACACCGAGGCGTTTTTGGGCGTGCGCTTCCGCACCACCGACCACAACGGCGAGCAGGCCGGCGGCCCGCAGGAGTACCTGCGCCGCGGCATCAAGGGCCCGACCGGCAAGATCCTGGGCTTCCTGTTCACCCTCTTCGCCATCATCGCCTCCTTCGGCATCGGCAACACCACCCAGGGCAACGCCGTCGCCCACGGCATGCAGGGCACCTTCGGGCTGGACCCGGTGGCCACCGGCGCGCTGCTCTTCGTCGGCATCGGCGCGGTGCTGCTCGGCGGCATCCAGTCGATCGGCAAGATCACCTCGGCGTTCGTGCCGATGATGATCATCGTCTACGTCGTCGGCGGCATCGTGGTCCTGCTGCTCAACATCACCTCGCTGCCCGCCGCCTTCGAGCTGATCTTCACCGACGCGTTCACCGGCACGGCGGCCACCGGCGGTTTCGTCGGCTCGGCCTTCCTGGTCGTCATCCAGATGGGTGTCGCCCGCGGCATCTTCTCCAACGAGTCCGGCATGGGCTCGGCGGCGATCGCGGCCGCGGCGGCCAAGACCACCCACCCGGTGCGCCAGGGCCTGGTCTCGATGACCCAGACCTTCATCGACACGATCATCGTCGTCTCCATCACCGGCCTGTGCATCGTGACCACGGGCGTGTGGGACCGCGGCGAGGAGAACGCCGCGACGATGACCGCGGACGCCTTTTCCACCGCGCTGCCGGGCCACTGGGGCGGCACGATCGTCTCCCTGTCGGTCGTCTTCTTCGCCTTCTCCACCATCCTCGGCTGGGCCTACTACGGCGAGCGCTGCGTGGTAGCCCTGCTGGGCTGGAAGTTCTCCCTGCCCTACCGCCTGTTCTTCACCTGCGTCGTCTTCGTCGGCGCGACCACCGAGCTGACCCTGGTGTGGACCTTCGCGGACCTGGCCAACGCCCTGATGGCGCTGCCGAACCTGATCGGCCTGCTGCTGCTCTCCGGCCTGGTGGCCAAGGAGACCAAGGAGTACCTGGAATTCGACCCGAAGCTGACCGCCGACGCCGACGCGGTGCGCCGCCACCTCGAGGCCACCGGCTCCGACTGGCGCTGAGCCCCCGGGCCGCACCCGGGCCCGCCGCCGCGCCCGGCTAGAATTTCAGGGCGTGACCGCCGCAGACCTCGCCCGCACCATGACCCGGGAGACCGGGCGCACGCTGGTCGTGGCCTGCGGCGCCGTCGTCGGCGCCTGCGCCCGCTTCGGGCTGCAGGGCCTCTCCCCCGGCTCCCTGTGGCCGCTGCTGGGCATCAACCTGCTGGCCTGCCTGGCGATGGGCTTCTTCCGTCCCGGCCTGTTCTGGGGCAAGGGCGTGCTCGGCGGCTTCAGCAGCTTCTCCGCGGTGGTCGTCGTCTTCTACCACGTGCCGGCCTGGGAGGCCGTGGCCTACCTCGCCGCGACGGTGCTGGGCGGGTTCGCCGCCTGGTGCGTCGGCGACGTGCTCGCCGAGCGCCGCACCTGGCGGCACCACTGCACCTCCGACCCTGACGCCGCCGCGCGCGCCGTGCGCGCGGCCGAGCGGGCCCGCGCCCACCGCACGGTGCACCACACCCGCCCCGAGGGGAGGGCGAAGTGAGCTTGACGACGCCCGCGCTGGTCCTTGTCTGCGTCGCCGGCACCGGTGCGCTGGGCGGCGCCCTGCGCTACCTGCTGGCGCGCTTCCCCGGCGGCCTGGCGGGCACCTGGCTGGCCAACATGGGCGGCTCGCTGGCCGCGGGCGTGGCCTTCGGCATCGACGGCATCGCGCACACGGCGCTGGCCGCCGGCTTCGCCGGGGCGCTGTCCACTCTCTCGACGCTGGTCGCCGAGTTCGGCGGGCTGGCCAAGGCCCGCCGGTGGTGGAAGCTGGCCGGCTACGCGGCCGCGACCGTGCTCGGCGGGCTGGCCTTCGCCGGCCTGGGCCTCTGGCTCAGCCAGTAGGCGCCGCTCCCCCGGTGGCGGCGCGCCGGCGCCGTTGCCCGCGGTGAGGGTGGCGCAGCCGCCGTCACCACCGGGACGTCGGCAATCAATCCTCGGCGATCGCGTCCAACGGTGCCGTGCGCGCCGCGCTAGCGGCCGGCCACAGCGCCGCGAGCACGCCCACGACCGCGGAGCCGACGAGCATCCACCCGATGAGCGCCCAGGGCACCGAGAGGGTGTCCAGGCCCTCCTCGGCGAGCACGCGCAGGAACGCCCAGCCCAGGCCCAGGCCGATCGCGATGCCGGCCAGGGCGCCGAAGATCGCGATGGCGACGGCCTCCAGGATGATCATCGTGCGCACCTGGCGGCGCTGGGTGCCCACCGCGCGCAGCATTCCGATCTCCTGGCGACGCTCGATGACGTTGAGGGTGAGCGTGTTGACGATGCCCAGCACCGCGATCACCACGGCGAGGGCGAGCATGCCGTAGAGGATGTTGAGCATGGCGTCGATGGCCCCGCCCATCTCCTCGGCGAGGTCCTTGGAGTCCATGACCTGGACGACAAGCAGCTGCTTGACCGCGTCCTCGAGGCCGGCGCGCAGGTCGTCGGCGTCCGCGTCCTCGGTCTTGGTCACGGCGACCTGGTAGAGCTGCATCGTGCCCGGCGCGGCGAACTGCTCGGCCGTGGTCTTGGTGGCGATGACGGGCATGACCATCGGGCCGGTGCCGTCGAAGGTGCCCAGCAGGGGTGCCTCGACGGTCTGGCCGCCGGGCCCGCCGCTGAGCTGGTAGGTCTCGCCGACGGTCCAACCGCGCTCGGCGGCCAGGCCCGGGGTGGCGAAGAAGCCCTCCTCGCCGTCGACGTGGGCGACCTCGTCCTTGTCCGCGCCCGGGGCGACCTCCTTAAGGTCCAGCGGCAGCGCGGTGGTGATGTCGCCCTCGATCGCCTCGCCGTAGGGGTTGCCCGGCTGCGCGGGCTCGCCGTCGACGACGAGCGGGACCAGGTAGACCTCGCCGAGCTCGGCCACGCCGTCGACCTCGCGGGCCTCGTCGACCGTCTCGGCGGGCAGCGGGAACTGGCCGCTGGTGGGCCCGGCGAGCACGAAGTCGGAGCGCATGTTGTCCTCGTAGAACTCCGCCATCGAGGTCTTCATCGTCTGGCCGAGCATGCCGATCGCGGTGACCAGCGCGATGCCGAGGGTCAGCGCGAAGGCGGTGGTGGCCACGCGCCGCGGGTTGCGCCGCGAGTTCGTGGCGGCCAGCCGGCCGACCGCGCCGAAGGGCAGGCCGATGACGCGGCCCACGCTCGGCACGACCGGGATGGACAGCGCCGGGCCGGCGAAGAAGAACCCGATGATGACGGCGACCAGGCCCACGCCGACGAGGATGGCGCGGGTGTTGGAGCTCCAGTCCTCGTTGAGCGCGCCCCACATGGCGGCGCCGATGCCGATCAGGGTCAGGACGACGCCGAGGATCGTGCGCGCGGTCAGCGGGGTCGAGGTGGACGCCTCGGTCGAGCGCATCGCCTCGACGGGCTGGACCTGGCCGGCGCGCTGGGCCGGTGCCCAGGCGGAGAGGATGGTCACCACGGTGCCGAGCACGATCGGGATGACCACGGCCTGCCAGCTCAGGCCCAGCCCGGAGCCGGTCAGCTCGTTGCCGGTGGCGGCGAGGACCGCCTTGATCAGGGCGACCAGGCCCATGCCGGCTAGGACGCCGACGACCGAGCCGAGCAGACCGACGACGAGGGCCTCGAAGACGACCGAGACGGTGATCTGGCGCCGCGAGGCGCCCAGGGCGCGCAGGAGGGCGAACTCCTTGGTGCGCTGGGCGACGATCATGGAGAAGGTGTTGGCGATCAGGAAGGTGCCCACCAGAAGCCCGATCAGGCCGAAGGCGACGAGGAAGTAGTTGACGAACTGCAGCGCCTGGCTGATCTGCTCGCTCATCTCCTCGGCGAGCTTCTCGCCGGTGTCCGCCTGGAACTGCGGGTAGGTCTGCTCGACGTAGCCCAGCAGGTCCTCGGCGGACTGGTCGCCGGCGGCGGAGAGGACGACCTGGCCGACCTGCTCGCCGTCGGTGTAGCGCTCGATGTAGCTGGCCTCGGACATACCGAGGGCGGGCGCCGGGTTGTTGCTGGCCTGGTCGGTGTCGGTGGAGTAGATGCCGGTCAGCTCGAGCTCGGCGCGGTTCTGCTTGTCGACGACAATGACCCGGTCGCCCGGCGAGAGCCCGTAGTTCTCCGCGGCGTACTGGTTGACCACCACCTGGTCGGGGCCCTCGGGGGCGTTGCCCTCGACGACGGGCTGGACGATGCTGACCGACTCGCCCTCGGGGTACCAGACCTGGATGGCGGAGGTGCCGCCGGACTGCAGGGCGTTGCCCTCGGCGTCGCCGACGGCGACGGTGGTGCCGGACTGGATGTTGACGGTGCCGATCTTCTCGTCGGCGCGCAGGGTGTCGAGTTCGGCGAGCGGGATGCCGGTCTCGCCCTCACCGGGGCTGAGCACGACGTCGACGCCGTCGAAGCTGGTCGCCACGGCGTTGTCGAAGGTGTTCGACAACGCCTTCGTGAACATGAACGCGCCGGAGATGAACGCGGTGCCGAGCACGACCGCGATGACGGTCAGGGTCAGACGGAGTTTGTGCGAGGCGATGTTGCGCAGCGAGACGCGGCGCATCGCGGGACTGCTGAGTGCCATCAGGGACTAGCCCTCGATTCCGGTCATCGTGGCGGCGATCTGCTCGATGGTCGGGTCCTCCAGCTCCTCGACGATCTGCCCGTCGGCCAGGAAGATCACGCGGTCGGCGTAGGACGCCGCACGCGGGTCGTGGGTGACGATCACGACGGTCTGGCCGTCGCGGTCGACGGCTGTGCGCAGGATGTCGAGGACCTCGGCCGAGGAGTTCGAGTCGAGGTTGCCGGTCGGCTCGTCGCCGAAGATGATCTCCGGGCGGGAGACGAGCGCGCGGGCGCAGGCCACGCGCTGCTGTTGGCCGCCGGAGAGCTCGGCCGGGCGGTGCGAGAGGCGCTCGGCCAGGCCGAGGCGGCGGGTGACCTCGTCGAACCACTCCTGCGGGACGTCGTTGCCGGCGATGTCGGTGGGCAGGGTGATGTTCTCGGCGGCGGTGAGTGTGGGCACGAGGTTGAAGGACTGGAAGATGAAGCCGAGGCGGTCGCGGCGCAGGGCGGTCATCTCCTTGTCCTTCAGCGCGGACAGGTCCGTCTCCCCGATGAAGGTCTTGCCGTCGGTGGCGGAGTCGAGGCCGGCCATGCAGTGCATCAGCGTCGACTTGCCCGAGCCTGACGGGCCCATGATGGCGGTGAAGCGGCCGCGTTGGAAGGCCACGTTGACGCCCGCGAGAGCGGTGACGACGGCCTCGCCCTGGCCGTAGCGCTTGACCAGCCCGACGGCCTCGGCGGCGACGTCCTGGGAGGATTCCTTCCGCTTGACGACGTCGCGCTCGCCCGCGCTCGCCTCCGAGGTTGCGGCCCAGCCCTGCAAGGGCTGGGCGTCGTCGGCGGCGTCCGTGGGCTCAGTGGCGTCGGTGCTGGTGGGCCTGGCGGCCTCGGTCGCCGTGGCCGATTCCTTGTCTGCATTCGTCTCTTCGGCGGCGCCGGCGGCCGACGGGTCAGCCTCCGCGGCCGGGAGATCGGTGCCGGTGACGTCCTCCGACTCCCCCGCGGTCTCCTTCGCGGGCGCGGGCTCGTGGGTGAACAGTCCGCCGGCCCCCAGGGCGCTCGAACCACCCTCGGAGGAGGAGTCCTTCGTCGGGGTGGTCGGCGCGGTCTCGGCCGCCTGCCCTTCACGCGACTCGTTACTGCGGTGCGGACGGAACGAGTGCTTTCCCATCAGATGTGTCCTGCTCTCGGATGTCGTCGTCAATTGGGGTTACAACCAATAAATTCTACCGTCTGGTGCACTGGACGTGCAGGTCGGCGAGGGTGCCCGGGCCCTGTTCAAGAGCCTGGGCCGCCCCTCCTGAATGACCATCGGGCGGGGGCACCGGCGCCGTTACCGTGCCAGCGGACACGGACTCACCTGCGGGGACGCAGGAGAACCGCAGAAAACCGGCTGGCCGGGAAAACGGAAGACAACGGTTCTGTAACAGTAAACGGTCGCTAAAAGAAAACGGAATAAATGCACAAGACCCGAAATACCCCGATAAACGCGAGCAAGAATTCCGCATACGGAAAAGCACCCGTCACCGGTGATAACCGGCAACGGGTGCTTTCCTTATATGTTTTTGAGTTGTGGTGTC
>NZ_JASODI010000024.1 GCF_030211955.1 Corynebacterium frankenforstense
GTGCTGCTCCACGTGGAGCAGCACCGGGCGCTTTCGTCTGTGTGGGGGCGGCTGGGCCTGTGGGCGGGCCGGTCGGCTGGTGCGGCTGCCTACTTTCCGGCGGCCTGCTCTCCGGCGGCCTCGCCCTCGAGCGCGGCCGGCGAGCCCGAGCCCAGCTCGACGACGAGCGGGGAGCCCGCGGCGGCCTCAGTCAGCTTCGCAGTGAAGTCCTTGACGCTCAGCGCCGCGTCGCCCTCGGCGGGCAGCACCGCCAGGGCGGCCTCGTCCGTGGCCAGGCAGCAGGCGCGCGCCACCCGTGCCCCGGCCGAGCGGGCGGCCGCCGAGACCTTCCCCGGATCCGGGGCGGCCGAGTAGCGCGAGGCCTGGTCCAGGTCGGACTCGGCGAGCAGCTCCAGGGCGTCGTCGACGTGGCGGGAGCGCAGCGCCGCGCCCAGGCGCAGCGCGCGGGCGGTCTCGCGCTCCCAGAAGCCCAGCCACTCGCGGACCTCGTCGGTCTCCGGCGTGCCCTCGGCGCCGTGCACCTCGTGGACGGCGTCGAGCCAGTCGGCGGTGCGCGCGTTCGCGTCCGGCAGCCTGCGCAGCGAGTCGGTGCCGAAGGCGTGCGTGGCGTGGTCGAGGAAGCGGCGACGTGCGCGCACCACGGGCACGCCCTTGTCGCGGCGGACGGGCGCGCCGGCGTGGTCGGCGACGACGACCGCGGTCAGCCCGCGGCCGAAGGGGGAGACCACCGGAGCGGCCGAGCCGTCCGAGTAGTCGATGACCGTCAGCGAGTCGGCGCGCCCGCGCAGCGCGACGGTGTGCCGGGCCCGCATGGCCGGCACCTCGGAGAACATCGCCACCCCCTGGGTGCAGGCCTCGGCCAGTTTCGCGCGGCCGGGCACGTCGTCGACGGCCTGCGCGTCGAGCGAGTGCAGCGCCAGGGCGAGCGCGACGTCGGCCGCCGAGAGCGCGCCGAGCCCGGCGTCGGCCGGGATGTCGGTGCAGACGGTGACGTCCAGCCCAGAGGTCTCGCGGGGGATCTGCTGGCGGTGCAGCAGGGTCCAGGCCACCCCGCCGAAGCGCACCGCGAGCCCGCCTGAGGGTGCCGGCGGCTCGATCTCGCGGCCCTCCTCGTCGATCTCCGGCTCCTGCTCGGCGGCGAGCTTCTCCAGGGTCTCGAAGTCGGTGGCGTCGGTGAACGTGCCCTCCGGGCCGGTGTACTCCACTGTGACCGTGCCGTCGCCGCGCGGGCTGACGGCCAGACCGGCGCGCAGGGCGGCGGTGGCGACGACGACCGCGCCGCCGTAGTAGTCGGCCGCCTCGCCGAGCACCGGGAAAGTGCCCGGCGCCGAGGCGGTCGCCCGCGGGGCGGCGCCGGTGCGCGCGGCGTGACGGCGGGCGGCCTCGGCGGCGAGCTCGGCGCCGCGCGGGTCGGTGCTGGTGAAGTCAGGTTCGTGGGACATCTACGGGGGAAGCCTCCGGGAACGGCGGTGGGGCTCGGGCCGCACATGAGGCGGCGCCGAACCGGGACGGGTCCACTCTAACCGCGGGTAGGCTGGCGGCGGATCAACCCCGACGGAAAGGATCAGCCATGGCCGCCCAGGACGACAAGTTCTACTTCGACCCCTCGACCGGCGAGGTCACCCAGGGCAAGACCGGTTCCTGGGAGAACCGGATGGGCCCCTACGACACCGAGGCCGAGGCCCGCGAGGCCCTCAAGACCGCCGCCGAGCGCAACGAGGAGTTCGACGAGCAGGACAAGGCCTGGGAGGGCGAGGAGAACTGACGTAAGAAACGCCGGCGCACACCACGGGGAAAGTGGGCGCGCCGGCGTGGGGGACAGCCGGCTGCGCGCCGGTTGACCGAACGTCAGCCGGCGATCGACTTCTTGAAGCGGCGGTAGGCCTTGCGGGTCTTGTCGCGGCGGGCGTCGGCCTGCTCAGCGACCTCGCCGAATCGCTGCATCTCCGCCTGGTAGAGCACCCCGTAGCCGAAGGTGTCCACGCCCCGGCGGGCCGCCTGGCGGGCGCGGCGGTGGATGACCGCGGCGGTGTCGTCGGCGACGGCCGCCTGGCCGAGCACGGCGACCAGCTTGCCCGCCTGCTCCTCGAGCCGGCTGCCGCGGTAGGGGGTCAGGCGGCGGGCCAGCGTGGCCGCGGTCTGCAGCGTCTGGGTGGCCACGAGCATCTCGCCGAAGAGCTGCGCGAGCTCACGGTGGGTGCCCGCCGGGTCATCGATGGTGTCCAGGGCGTCCCGGCGCAGGTTGCGGAACTCGATGTAGGCGCGCTTGATCTCGCGCACGATGATCGCCGTGGCCTTGATCCGCTCGGCACGCTCGGGGGCCGGCGGGGCGGCGAGCACCTCGTCCAGGTCGTCGAGCACGGCCAGGTAGTCCTCCGACTCCAGAGCCGCGACGACGCGACCGCGCGAGCGGGTCAGCCGCGAGCGCGTCGCCTGGGTCAGCCGGCCCGGGGCGTCGTCGCCGACCAGCCCGGTCTGGTCCTCGTCGAGGAGCAGGCGCATGCGCTTGTCCACCTCGTGGGCGCGGTCGGCGTCCTCGAGCACCCGGGCCAGCGCGGCCAGGCGCGCGGCGTCGTGCAGCAGGTGGTCCAGGCGCTCGTCGCCGGCCTCGGAGTTGACGAAGAGATCGGCGAACAGGCTGATCAGGCTGCGGATCTCGCGGGTGGCGGTGAGCATGTCCCGCATCGCCGAGGCCCGGCCGGTGCGCGCGCCGGGGTCGGCGGCCAGCAGGCGGCCGCGCGCCTCGACCAGCGCGGTGAGGATGCCGGCGAAGGGGTCGTCGTCGGCGTTCGGGCTCTCGAAATCGGTCGGCCGCGGCGGAACCGGCGCGGTCTGCATGGTCGAGCCGAGGGCGCGCACCAGCTTCGACGGGGAGTCGGAGATCCGCGCGCCCACGCTGGCGAAGACCTCGGTGCCGGACTCGAGCACGCCGCGGCCCACGGCGGTGCCCGCCGTCTCCGGGGTCAGCTCGAGCTCCCACTCGCGCCAGGAGGTCGTCTCCCCGCCCTCGAGGAGCGCCTCGGCGTCGACGCGGTCGTCGCAGAAGTGGGCGACCGGGTGTCCGTCGGGGCCGAGCAGCACGGACTCGCGGCGGTGGTTGTCCACCTCGGCGACCGGCACCAGCGGCTGGGTGCGCACGATCGCGCGCACCCGCTGGACCAGCGACTCCGGCACGGTCTCGCCGTCGGGCGACTCGTCGAGCGCCGCACCGATCTCCATGCGGCCCTCGCGGCCGGGCAGCTTGAGGTGCCAGCCGTCGTCGTGGCCGCCGGTGCGCCGGCGCAGGGTGATCTTCTCACGGGCCAGGCGCAGGTCCGGGGTGTCGAAGTAGAGCGCCTTGAGGAAGTACTCGTCGGTGCTGCCGACCAGGTCGATCTCCGCGATGCGGGTCAGGTCCGGCACCTCGGTCGTGGCCGGGGCCGCATAGGTCTGTTCGATCTCCAGGAAGGTGCTCATCTCAGCACCCACCGCCTTTCCCGTCTCATGCGTGCGTCTGAATCTGACTTCTCCGCCTCTGATGTTAGCGGCCCCGCGACCCCGCGGCCCCGCCGCCGGGGAGGCGCCCGCCCCGCCCGTGCTCAGGCCGCCCGCGGCGAACCGGACGAGCCGTCGGAGACACCGCCCGGCAGAGCGTGCGGCCCGTGCACCCCGGCGGAGTCGCCGCCGAGCCGGCTGCGCTCGGCGGCCCGCCACCCGTCGAGGTAGCCGGCTGAGTCGCGCGCGGACAGCGACATCGTCGAGGTCTGCGGGAAGGCCTTGGAGCAGGCCTCCTCGGCGCGCCGGGCCCGGTCGGCGAGCACCGGCAGCGCCGCGGCGGTGTCGCGCCCGTCGACGGTGGCCTCCACGGTCACCTGTTTCTCTGCCTCTGCCAGAAGCTCGCCGATGTGGCGGGCGTACGAGACCTGGAAGGAACGCCGGTAGGCGGAGGTGGCCTTCCGGGCCGCGGCCGCCTGCGCGCCCGGGCCGGTGGTCATGAAGTGGGCGCGCTGCCGGTTGAGGCTGGCGAAGAGGTCGACGACGTGGTCGAGGTCGTCCGGGGCGCCGAAGACGGCGACGATGCCGCAGCGGTGCACCAGCACGCACCGGCAGGAGCCGGCGGCGGCGACGTTGACCAGCAGCAGGAACTGGTGGCGCACCCAGGGCGAGTCCAGGTAGACCCGCGCCTCGGCGACCTCGGCGACCTCGGCGCCGGCCCGACCCGAGCCGGAACCTCCGGCCCCGCCGGCGCCGGCCGCGTCGATCGAGTCGATCAGATGGCGCCGGCGCAGCCGGTGGGCCGCCGCCGTCAGCGACTCGGCCTCGGCCGGGTAGTTCGTCGAGGCCGCCTTGTCCAGCAGGGCGCGCACCCGCCGGGCGATCTTCTCGGCCGCCGGGGAGAGCCGCCCGCCCGAGGGCGCGGTCGGGGCCGCGCCCAGGTGGACCTGGGTGCGCGTGAGCGCCAGGCGCAGGTCCTCGAGCACGGGCACGCTCAGCCGCGACTCGGTGGGCGGCTCGACCTCGCGCAGCCACAGCTCGCGCATCGGCCAGGGCACCTCGACGCCGAGGTCGCCCGCGGCGACGAAGCAGAAGTACTCGACCTGCGGCCCGCACAGGTGGCGCAGGTCGCCGGGGCGCCAGCCGCGCGACGCCGCGTCGCGCACCGCGTCCAGACAGTCCTCCCACAGCCGCCGGCGGTAGCGGTCCGCCTCGTCAAAGAGCCCGGAACCGTCCAGGGGCTCGAAGGGGTCGAAGGGGGAGGACCCGAAAGAGTCAGAGAAAGAGTCGGAGAAGGAGTCGAAGAAACCGGTGGGGTCGAAGTCGTCGGTGTGAGCGGTGTGGTCCGTGTTGTCCGTGTGCATTTCTGCCTCGCTTAGGTGTTCGGTGGAATGTGCGAACAATCCACAGTGAACTGCACGGGCGCGACAAGCCACCCCCATGTGTTCGAACGGCGACTGGAACGCATCGTGCACGCAGGCGCGACGTCGTCAAGCGGCCACCCCCGCCCACCAGGGGCCAGTAGGGTGGGGGACATGGACAGCCAACAGGAATTCGTGCTGCGCAAGGTCGAGGAACGCGACGTCCGGTTCATCCGGTTGTGGTTCACCGACATCCAGGGCTACCTGAAGTCGGTGATGATGTCGCCGTCCGAGCTCGAGGGCGCCTTCGAGGAGGGCGTGGGCTTCGACGGCTCCTCGGTCGAGGGCTTCGCGCGCCTCTCCGAGGCCGACACGATCCTGCGCCCCGACCCCTCGACCTTCCAGCTGATGCCGTTCGACCGGGACCAGCCGGAGATCCGGGCGGCGCGGATGTTCTGCGACATCTCCATGCCGGACGGCCAGCCCTCGCTCTCCGACCCGCGCCAGGTGCTGCGCCGTCAGGTGCAGTCCGCCGCGGCCGACGGCTTCGACTGCATGATCTCCCCGGAGATCGAGTTCTTCCTGCTCAAGCTGCCTGAGGGGCGGATCGACCAGGCGCTGCCCACCGACAACGGCGGCTACTTCGACCAGGCCAGCCAGAACGAGGTGCCCAAGTTCCGCCGCGAGGCGATGGTCGCGCTCGAGTCGATGGGCATCGCCACCGAGTTCTCCCACCACGAGACCGCGCCCGGCCAGCAGGAGATTGACCTGCGGCACGCGGACGCGCTGACCATGGCGGACAACATCATGACCTTCCGCTACGTGGTCAAGCAGGTCGCCACCGCCAACGGCGTGCGCGCCAGCTTCATGCCCAAGCCCTTCAAGGAGTTCGCGGGCTCGGCGATGCACTCGCACATGTCGCTCTTCGAGGGCGAGACCAACGCCTTCCACGACCCGGACGACCACTTCTCCCTGTCCGTGACGGCCAAGCAGTTCATCGCCGGCATCCTGCGCCACGCCCCGGAGATCTCCGCGGTGACCAACCAGTGGGTCAACTCCTACAAACGCATCATGTTCGGCAACGAGGCGCCCACGGCCGCGACCTGGGGTGTCTCCAACCGCTCCGCGCTGGTGCGCGTGCCCACCTACCGGCTGACCAAGGAGGAGTCGCGCCGGGTCGAGGTGCGCAGCATCGACGCCGGCTGCAACCCCTACCTGACCTACGCGGTGCTGCTCGGCGCCGGCCTGAAGGGCATCCGCGAGGAGTACGAGCTCGAGGACCCGGCCGAGGACAACATCTCGCTGCTCTCCCGCCGCGAGCGCCGCGCGATGGGCTACGTCGACCTGCCGCGCTCCCTGGATCACGCGCTGAAGAAGTTCGAGTCCAGCGAGCTGATGGCAGAGATCCTCGGCGAGCACGTCTACGAGTACTTCCTGCGCGCCAAGTGGGACGAGTGGCACCGCTACCAGGAGCAGATCACCTCCTGGGAGCTGGCCCGCCTGCTGGACTACTGAGGGAGGCACGCGAGCAGATGGCGACCGAACGCGCCCGCACCCCGCGCGCCGCCGTGCTCGGGCTGACCGGCCCGCACGCGGCCGAGGACCTCGCCGACCTCGGCTGGGACGACGGCGCCCACAACGACCTGCTCTGGGCGATGGCCGGCTGCGGCGACCCCGACCTCGCGCTCAACACCACCGTGCGCCTCGTCGCCGCGATTGCCGACGCCGCGGGTGACGCCGATGCGGCCCCGCCCGCGGGCGTGGACAAGGCCGGCGCCGCCGGCGCCGGCGAGCTGATGGCGGAGCTCACCGCTGACGAGGCCCTGCGCGTGCGCTACTTCGCGCTGGTCGGAGGCTCGGCGGCCCTCGGCGACCACCTCGTGGCCCACGCCGCGCGTTGGCGCGAGCTGCTCGGCGAGCTGCCCGACCGCGCCGAGATGCTGCGCTCCATGCTCACCGCCGTCGAGGCGCGCCCGGCCGAGTTCGCCGAGCCGGCCGCCGACGGCCGTGAGGACCCGGCCGCGGAGAACCTGGAGACCGCCGGCACCTACCGCGCCGGGCTGACCGGCCCGGAGGCCGGCCGCGCGCTCAAGGTCGCCTACCGCGACCTGCTCACCCGGGTGGCCGCCCACGACCTGGCCGGCACCTACCCGACCACCAAGCGCCACCCCGGCGGGCCCACCCTGCCCTTCGCTACCGTGACCGGCCTGCTCAGCGACCTCGCCGACGCTGCGCTGACAGCGGCGCTGGCCGTGGCGGTGGCCAGCGTCTACAAGGACGCCCCGCTCGACGGGCGCCTGGCGGTGATCGCCATGGGCAAGTGCGGCGCGCGCGAGCTGAACTACATCTCCGACGTCGACGTCGTCTTCGTCGTCGACGAGGTCTCCCCGAAGCTGACCCGCCTGGCCGGCGAGTTCGCCCGCATCGGCTCGAAGTGCTTCTTCGACGTCGACGCCAACCTGCGCCCCGAGGGCCGCTCCGGTGCGCTCGTGCGCACGCTCGACTCGCACGTGACCTACTACAAGCGCTGGGCGGAGACCTGGGAGTTCCAGGCGCTGCTGAAGAACCGCCCGCAGACCGGCTACCTGCCGCTCGGCGAGGACTACCACGAGCAGCTCGCCCCGATGATCTGGGCGGCCAGCCGGCGCGACGACTTCGTCGACGACGTCCAGGCCATGCGCTCCCGGGTGCTCGAGTCCGTGCCCGCGGACCTGAAGGACCGCGAGCTCAAGCTCGGCCGCGGGGGCCTGCGCGACGTCGAGTTCGCCATCCAGCTGCTGCAGATGGTCCACGGCCGCTCCGACGAGTCGCTGCGCACCACCGCCACCGTCGACGCGCTCGGCGAGCTGGTCCGCGGCGGCTACGTCGGCCGCGAGGACGGCCACGACCTGCGCGACGCCTACGTCTTCATCCGCACCCTCGAGCACCGCCTGCAGCTGCACCGCCTGCGGCGCACCCACACCCTGCCGGAGCCCGGCGACCAGGACGCCTGGATCTGGCTGGCGCGCACCGCCGGCTTCGCCCCGGACGCCGACGGCGACTCCGCCGACCATCTATCCCACGAGCTGCGCCGGGTACGCCGGCTGGTCTCCGAGCTGCACTCGCGCCTGTTCTACCGCCCGCTGCTCAAGAGCGTGGTCACGCTGACCGTCGACGCGCTCAAGCTCTCCCCGGACGCGGCGAAGCTGCAGCTGGGGGCGCTGGGCTACAAGTTCCCGGGCCGTGCCTTCGAGCACCTGCAGGCTCTGGCGGCCGGCACCACGCGCAAGGCGAAGATCCAGGTGCTGCTGCTGCCGACCCTGATGGACTGGCTGGGTGACACCGCCGACCCGGACTCCGGCCTGCTCAACTACCGCAAGCTCTCCGAGGCCGCCTACACCCGCCGCTGGTTTTTGCGCCTGCTGCGCGACGAGGGCGTGGTCGGCCAGCGCCTCATGCACATCCTGGGCACCTCCCAGTTCACCGCGGACCTGATCATCGCCAACCCGGACATCGTGCGGATGCTCGGCGACGGCGCCTCCGGCCCGAAGCTGACCGACACCTCGAGCGAGACCGTCGCCCGCTCCCTGGTGGCCGCCTCCAAGCGGCACGCCGACCCGGACCGGGCCATCGGGGTGGCCCGCTCGCTGCGGCGCACCGAGCTGGCACGTATCGCCGCGGCCGACCTCCTCGGCTTCCTCGACGTGCCCGAGGTCTGCCGGGCGCTCTCCGCGATCTGGGAGGCGGTGCTCGACGCCGCCATCCGCGCCGAGGTGCGTGCCCGCCTGGCCGCCGACGGCGCCGAGGAGCCGCCGGCGCGCATCGCCGTGATCAGCATGGGCCGCCTCGGCGGCGCGGAGCTGGGGTACGGCTCCGACGCCGACGTCCTCTTCGTCGCCGAGCCCGCCGAAGGTGTCGACGACGCCGAGGCGGTCAAGTGGGCCGTGGAGGTCTGCGACTCGATGCGGGCCCGGCTGGCCAAGCCCTCCCAGGACCCGCCGCTGGACGTCGACCTGGGCCTGCGCCCGGAGGGACGCAGCGGCCCCACGGTGCGCACGGTGGAGAGCTACCGGCGCTACTACAAGCAGTGGGGCGAGGTCTGGGAGACCGTCGCGCTCCTGCGCGCGGCCCCGGTGGCCGGCGACCCCGAGGTCGCCCGCGCCTTCCTCGAGGTCATCGATCCGGTGCGCTACCCCGAGGGTGGGGCCTCGCAGGCCACGCTGCGCGAGGTGCGCCGGATGAAGGCGCGCATCGACGACGAGCGCCTGCCCCGCGGCGCGGACCGCAGCACCCACACTAAGCTGGGCCGCGGCGGGCTGACCGACGTGGAGTGGACCGTCCAGCTGCTCATCCTCGAGCACGCCCACGAGTGCCCGCGGCTGCACAACACCTCCACCCTCGAGTGCCTCGAGGTGCTCAAGGAGGAGGACATCCTCGACGCCGCCGACGCCGACTGCCTGCGCGACGCCTGGATCGCGGCTACGCACGCCCGCAACGCCCTGGTGCTCGCCCGCGGCAAGCGCATCGACCAACTGCCCCAGCCGGGCCCGCAGCTGGTGGCCGTCGCCGCGGCCGCCGGCTGGGCGCCCAACGAGTACCAGCAGTTCCTCGAAAACTACCTGCGGCGCACCCGCCGGGCGCGCAAGGTGGTCGACCGCGTCTTCTGGGGTGAGGACACCCTGGAGCCGTAGCTCGGGCGTGCCGGGCCCGCGGCGGTCAGCCTCCGGGGCGGGATGGGGGAGGACCCTGATCTTTCCCCGGTCGCCCGCTCTCCGGCTGCCGGGGAGCCCCGCGCACGGATACGCTCGGGGCCATGAGCCTCTCCTTGACCGTGGACCTGAACACCGCGACCCTCGCCGACCTCGAGGCGCTTGTCGCCGCCGCCCGCACCGCCGGTGTCTCCACCGGCGCCTCGGTGACCCTCGACGGTGACTGCCAGACGCTGACCGTCGTCGCCGACAACCCCGCCTCCGACACCGACCCCGCGCGCCACGCGCAGCGCCCGGGCGACGGGGAGCACGCCCGCGAGTTCCCGACGCTGACCGCCGACAACATCGGCGGCGTCGGCGAGGCCGCCGTGCGCAGCGTCATCGACATCCTCACGGGCCGCCAGGAGCCCCCGCGCCGCTGAATCACAGCAGCGCCGGGCAGCTGGACCGCAGGCCGCCCGCGCCGTGGCCGCACAGAAAAACCGGGCCGGCTGAGAGGTGCACCCCGCCGGGGCGGCGGGGCGAGGAAACCCGTTGAAGTAATTTACCGCCTAGTCGTCGGACTGCTCGATGAAGCGGACCTCGCGGCCGGTGCCGCCGGCCGGGGCCGCCGTGGTGCGCCGGGAGACGGCGAAGCGTGCGCCGAGCATGCCGATCACGCCGATGACCATGATGACCAGGAGCGCGATCCAACCGACCTGGAAGTCGGCCCAGGCGTAGTTCTGGTGGCCGGCCGCGGAGTGGTCGAGCAGGAAGCCCATCGCCTCGGCGGCGACCATCGTGGCGACGAAGCCGCCCATGTTGCCCAGGCCGGTGCCGGTGGCGACGGCCTCACGCGGCATGCGCTCGCGGACGTAGTCGAAGCCGAAGTTGGACACCGGGGTCGTCGCGCCGAGCATGACGTTCATCAGGATCGCCGCGGTGAACCCGCGCGGGGCGTCCGAGGAGAACAGGTAAATCCAGAAGGCGAAGCTGACCGCCACCGCGATGAACACGGCGATGTCGCGGCGCGCGCCCAGGCGGGCGGAGACCATGCCGTGGAACGGGCCGGCCAGGATGATCACGACGGTGTTGACGGTCAGGGCGGTGCCGGCCTGGGCGCCGGAGAGTCCCATGCCCAGGGTCATCAGCGGCACGCCCCACAGCAGGGTGAAGGTGGCCTGCGGGACCATCGAGGTGAAGTGGATGAAGAAGGCCTGCCAACACACCGAGCTGGTGATCACGGCCTTGATCCGGGTCCGCAGCGAGGGGCCGTGGGCCTTGGCCCCGTGGGCGTCCTTCGGTCCGTGGGCGTCCTCGACCGGATCGGGGCTGTCCGAGACGGCGACGGCGGCGGCCAGGCCGACCAGGACGGTGACCGAGCCCAGGGAGACGAAGGAGACGACCCAGCCGTCGCCGACCAGCAGCGCGAGGAAGGGCACGGCGGAGACGAACTGGCCCAGCTGGCCGAGGCCGGCGGACAGCTGCGCGAAGACCGGCGCGTGGCGCATGGGGAACCAGTAGGGCAGCAGGCGCATGACCGAGAGGAACGCCGTGGCGTCGCCGCCGCCGATGAGCACGCGGGCGATGATGGCCACCCAGTAGTTGGCCGTCACACCCAGCAGGACCTGGCCCAGGCCCATGATCAGCGCGCCGGCGATGAGCAGGCGGCGCGGCCCGAACCGGTCGATCAACAGCCCGGTCGGGATCTGTGCGGCCGCGTAGACGCCGACCTGCACGGCGGTGAACACGGCGATGCGCGAGGCGTCGACCTCGAAGCGGTCGATGGCCTCCACGCCGGCCACGCCGAAGGAGGTGCGGCTGGCGATGGCGGCGATGTAGACCGAGACCGCCGCACCCCAGACGATGAGGGCGCGGGCGGTGATCTTCTCTCTGGGGTGTGGACGGGTCCGGTTTTTCACGGTGGTTTGTTGATCGGTCACGGTTCAATCACACTAGACCTTGACATCAGACGACAGACGCTTGGGGTGGCGGAAACGCCAATTACCGTGCTCGGCGGGTATAGGTGTACTGAATATATCCCGCAGGTCATGAGTTCGCCGGGGGATGGCCTGACTCAAATGCGGCACCGGCGGAGGTTGCGCCCGGAAGTCTCGTGGACGGATGAAAGGTCTGGCAGTTTGTGACGCACATAACTGCAAGGAATCTAATGTGTGGTTGCTGAGCGATGGTGCCGTCACGTCTGCGCCGGCTTTCCAGAGCGGTGGGTCAACACCCACGGCGGCCGTGGGTTCGTCCCTGCGGACGGGGATGAATTCGCTCGACCCTGTCGAAGGGAAGGCCGGAGATGGCCCAATACAACCTCTACGAGTCGATCGGGCTGGACCGCAGGTGGCTCTCGGCGTCTTCGCCGAGCCCTCGCGGCGCGCTCGCTACGACGCGATTCTCGACGACCCCTCTCATCCGGATCTGGGCATCAGCGGCCTGCGGAGACTCGCTTCCGGGGACACGGTCGGCCAGTTCGGTCTCGGGGGTGGTGATATCCCGCAGGGGGCAGTCCCAGCAGGCCCGGAAGCCTGGGCACCCGCGGCAGCCGCAGTATGTGGGACGCCCGGATGGCCGGCAGTCCCGGGCCGTGGGGCTGGACTCCGGTGCGAAGGCCGACAGGCCCCGGGGCGGACGCAAAGGCTCCTGGCGCACGAAGCTCATGATCGCCGCCGTGGTCATCGTGCTGGTGTGTCTGCTTGTCCTGGGGCTGGTCCTGTGGATCGCCCGAGGCGGCGGAAAGTCGGTGAAGCTGGCGGAGGAGCTGATCGCCCAGGAGACGGACCGGGACCGCGTCGACTGGTTCAGGGAGCACTACGACGAAGAACTGGCGCGCGACGTTCACGGGGGAAATCTGAGCGTCCCGGACGCCGATGCGGTCAACGATCAGTATGTCGACCTGGCTGGTTCCGGTTCTGTCGACATCCTCGGCAGCGAGGATTACGGTCCGTTCCTCGATGTATCCCTGAACGTCGGGGGCGGGAGATGAAGGGATTCGAATCAGAGTACGGGGTCACCGCCTACGACGTGGTGGGGGTGGGGACGCTTCCACCGGTGAGCTCGACGTCGTGCTCGCCTTCGTCGAGCGGGACGGGGAATGGCGGATGTTCTTCGCGAATGCACCCGGGGAATTTTCGGGTTTCGGTGACGAATCCTCGGGTCTGCTCTTCTGACGGCTTCATGTCTCGGGGATGTCCCCGAGGTCGGGGGTACTGCCCGCATAAACACTCATGGGGGTGGGCGCCTCCCGGGCCCGTCGGTGTGCATCGATTGTGACACCGATGACTGTTAATCTGTGGCCCAATTCAAATTGCGCTGAAAATCTCCGGCGTCGCCACTGTGGGGAGGATTCCGCACGCGGCAGGACGTCACACCGGTACGCCCTTAGTGTCCGTAGATGTCAGCTCAGATGAACTATGCACCGCCTTGAAGGGAGAGCCAGGGATGGCCCACTACAACCTCTATGAATCGATCGGCCTGGATCGCGCGCGGCCCAGCGAGGAGCTCGCGGAGGAGATCCGGCGTCGCCTGAGCGCCGGAGACGCCGGCAACCCGGGCGGTGCAGACGAGCTGCAGGTGGCGCTCGACATCTTCTCCGAGCCGTCCCGCCGTTCCCGTTACGACGCGATTCTCGACGACCCGGACCAGCCCGAGCTGCGCATCAGCGGCCTGCGCAAGATCGCCGCCGAGGGCGGCTCGGGCGACAACGGCGCCGGCGCGGCCGCGAACCCGCAGGGCGCGCAGCAGGCCGGGCCGCAGATGGGGCAGCAGGGCCAGGCGGGCCAGTACCAGCAGTATGGCCAACCCCAGCCCGGCCAGTACCAGCAGTACGGCCAGCCGCAGCAGGGGCAGTACCAGTACCAGCAGTACGGCCAGCCGGGGCAGCAGCCCCAGCAGTCCACGTTCGCGGGTGCGAAGAACGCGTTCTCCGGCGTCGGCCAGAAGCTGTCCGGCGCGCCCGGCACGCTCAAGGGGGAGTACGCGCGCTCCTCGAACCAGGCGATCGCGGTGACCGCCGCGGCCACCGCGCTGGTCTGTCTGCTCATCTTCGGCCTGGTGTGGTGGGTCGCCGACGGCAGCGGGTCCAACGGGGGTGCGGCTGTGAAGGCGGCCGAGCAGTTCATCTCCAAGGACACCGACCGGGACCGGGTCGACTGGATCAACGACCACTACGACAAAAAGCTGGCGGAGGGCTGGCACGGAAGCAAGAAGTCGGCGCCGGACGCCGAGGATCTCAATGATTTCTACACCGACTACGTGGGTGCCGGCTCCGTCGATGTGATCGGAGACGCGGATTTTGGCGCTTTCATGAGCATCATCGGCAGCGCCGACGGGGAGACGATGTTGGACGCGATCGAATCTGAAACCGGCATCACCGCTATGTACGCCGTTGGCGTGGGCGACCGTGATACCGGTGTGTCCAAGGCCGTTCTCTACTTCGCCGAAGCTGACGGCGACTGGTATCTGCTCGACATCGACGAGTCGGAAGAGGTCGAGGACGCCGACGAGCTCATCTCCTGATTTTCCCTGGCTCCCGGCGGAGTGCGGGCAAAAGCCGATCCGCCGCGTGAGCCGAATTTTTGTGCTGTGGGCGATGTGACCGACTGCTATTCTGTGCCGCGGATTAAATCTGTCTGGCAGTCTCCGGGGGCTTAGCTGTGGGGAGGGTTCCCCACAACGCTGCGGTCGCCGCCCGCGGGGGCCTTAGGCTCCTTCTTCGTAAGATCAAACAACGTGCTTGACCCCCTGGAAAGGAGGGCCAGCGATGGCCCACTACAACCTCTACGAATCGATCGGTCTGGACCGCGGGCGGTCCAGTGAGGAACTCGCCGCGGAGGTCACCCGCCGACTGAACGAGGGGGAGACCGGCAACCCTGGCGGTGCGGACGAGCTGCAGGTCGCGCTCGACATCTTCTCCGAGCCGTCCCGCCGTTCCCGCTACGACGCGATTCTCGACGACCCGAGCCAGCCCGAGCTGCGTGTCGGCGGCCTCCGGCGCATCGCCGCCGAGGACGCCGGCTCCGCCGGTGAGGCGTCGGCCGACACCGGGCACGCGTCGCAGGACCAGCAGCCGGAGGCTCCGCAGGCCGGCCAGCAGTTCGGCCAGCACCAGCAGCCCCCGCGGGGCCAGTTCCAGCAGTTCGGTGAGCCCGGCCAGGAGGGCCAGCAGGCCGCGTCCTCTCCGTGGGGCCAGTACGGCCAGCCGCAGCAGGATCAGTCGCAGCAGTTCTGCCAGTACCAGCAGGGCCGGCCGGGCCAGCAGTTCGGCCAGTACCAGCGGCAGCCCGAGCAGGGCCAGCAGCCCCAGCAGTCCGCCTTCTCGGCCCAGGCCGCCACCGCGGCCGCCGGCGCGAAGAAGGCCTTCGCCGGTGCAGGGGAGAAGCTCTCCGGCGCCTCCGAGAACCTCAAGGGCGAGTACGACGTCCTCAAGGGCGAGTACGCGAAGTCCTCGCGCAAGGCGATCATCGTCACCGCCATCGTCACCGCGGTGGCCTGCCTGCTCCTCTTCGGCATCTTCAACCTCGTCACCGGCGGCAGCGGCTCCGAGGGCGGCAAGTCCGTCAAGATGGCCAAGGAACTGGTCAAGAAGGACACCGACCGCGACCGCGTCGACTGGATCAGCGAGCACTCCGACAAGAAGCTCACCGAGAAGTTCACCGACGTCGACTACGACGCCGAGGCCCTCAACGACCGCTTCACCGACTTCGTCGGCGTCGGCTCCGCGGACGTCCTCGACGACGTGGACTACGGCACGTACCGCAACATCACCATGACCGTGGACGACGAGCCCTTCTTCAAGGCCGCGGAGTCCGACGCCGGCGTCACGGCCGTCCACCGGGTCTCCGTGGGCGACAAGGACGCCGGTGTGCCGAAGGCCCACCTGACGTTCGCCAAGATGGACGGCGACTGGTACCTGGTCGCCGTAAACAAGGTCTTCGACGCCGACGAGATCTCGGGCTCGACCGAGTAGGGTCTTGCCCAGTACCGGCGTCTGAGAACCCGCGATCCAGAAAGCGACGGCCAAGGATGAGCACGCACGACTACTACCGCAGCCTCGGGCTTGATCCGACGGCCGACTCGGCGAGCCTGGTCCGGGAGATCGGCCGGCTCGAGTGGGGCGCGGACGCCCGGCGCCCCGAGCGTGCCGACGAGCTACAGCAGGCCCGCCACATCCTCGGCGACCCCGACCGGCGCGCACGCTACGACGCGCTCCTGGCCGAGGAGCACCGCCGCGCGGCCGAGGCCCGGCCCGCCGCCACCACGGCGGGTGCGACGGGCGCGACCGCCGCGTGGGGGCCTGCGGGCCAGGCCGCCGCGCCGGGCGCCTTCTCCGGCGCCGCCACCCCGCACACCGCGTCCGCGGCGCACGCCGCCCCCGCCCCGGGGCACCCGGAGCCGGAGCCGGACGACAAGGACGACAAGAAGAAGGAACCCAAGCGCCGCGGTCTGCTGCCCGTCATCGTTGGCACCGCGCTGGCCACCGCCGCCGTGTGCGCCCTGATCGGCGCCGGCGCCTGGTGGGCGACCGGCAGCGAGGGCGACGGCGAGACGGCCGCACCGGCGACGGTCACGGAGACGGCGACCACCACGGCGTCGCCAAGCGAGGAGCCGGAGGACGCGCGCCTGGGTGAGGTGCGCGCACTCGCCGAGGAGTTCGCGGGCCTGCGCGAGCGCGAGCAGATCGAGGGCTTCATCCGCGCCTACGGCGTGCCCAACCAGCTGGACAAGCAGGTCGACCACCACCTCGGCGAGGGCAAGGACTTCTCGCCGGAGGCCGTCTTCGGCACGCCCGAGCCGAAGGTGCTCGACGTCGTCGACGGCACGCCCAACTTCGCCACCCGCTACGCCGTCGAGGGCGTGCCGACCACGCAGTCGCTCGCCGACCACGGCGTGACCGCGCTGTACCTGGTCACCGTCGGCAACGCCGGCAACGACCAGGAGACCGCCTCGCTGGCCTTCGTGGAGCGCGACGGCGGGCTGCAGTACATCCGGGTCGGCCGGCCCGCCCAGACGTTCACCCCCGAGCAGATGGACCACGTGTTCAGCGAGGACGGCGACCTCGGCGCCGTGGAGTTCTAGAGTCACGCGACGACGGCGGGCCGGCAGTGCCGCCCGCGGAAGGACAGTAAGAGAAGCATGAGTCAGCAGGGATGGGGCCGCGCCCCGCAGGCCGACGACGGCGGAGGCGACCAGTGGCGGACCACGCCGGCCCAGGACGCCCCGCCGACCGTACAGGGGCCCGTCACCCCGCCAGAGGACCAGTTCGCCCGCGACCTGCGCGAGCGCGGCACCGTCATCCTGGACAAGATCGGCGAGGGCGGCATGGGCCGCATCTACCTTGGCCGCGACGAGAACCTCGACCGCAAGGTCGCCGTCAAGCGGCTGATCGAGGAGGTCGGCGCCGACGACGAGAACCGGCGGCGCTTCCAGCAGGAGATGCGCACGCTGGCCAAGATAAACCACTCCGCGGTGGTCGACATCTACGACGGCGGCGTGACCCCGCACGGCGAGGCGTACTTCACCATGGAGTATATCCCGGGCACCAACCTCAACGACCAGATCCGCAGCCGCAGGGAGTGGGACTCGCCGTTCACCGTCGCCGAGACCGTCCGGCTGCTGCGGCCCATCGCCGGCGCCCTGGACCACATCCACACCCGGATCAGCCCGCCGGTGATCCACCGCGACGTCAAGCCCGGCAACATCCTCATCCCCGGCGGCCGCGGGCGCGACGTGGCCAGCATGCTCACCGACTTCGGCATCAGCCTGACCCCGGAGTCGACCCGGGTGACCCAGCTCTCCGCCATCATCGGCACCGACGGCTACCTGGCGCCCGAGCTCTACCCGGGCAAGGAGGCCGGCCGCCAGGGGGTGATTCACCCGCAGCCCTCGGCGAACACGGACAACTACGCGCTGGCGCTCATCGCCTTCGAGATGCTCACCCTGGTGCAGCTCAAGGACACCATGACCCAGTCGCAGTGGCTCTACGACCGCACCTTCCCGGACATCTCCGAGCTGCGCTTCGCCGAGAAGGAGGAGCCGCACCGCGAGGCCATCCGCAGCGTCCTCGAGCGCGCGCTCTCCCAGGTCCCGGCCCGGCGCTACAGCAGTGCCGTCGAGTTCATCGACGCGCTGGCCCGCGCCGGCGCCCAGGGCGGCGACGCCGCCCGCCAGCGCCGCTCGCGCAGCCCGCGCGACTACCCGCCCCAGCACGACGTGCCCACCCGCATCGAGCCCGTCGTCGCCCCGGGCGCGCGCCCCGTGCAGATGCAGACCGCGCCCACGGCCTTCACCGGCACCGCCCAGGCCGTCGGCCAGCCGCGGCGCAAGCGTGTCGTAGGGATCACCGCCGGCGTCGCCGCAGTGGCGGTCCTGGCCGCCGCTGGCGCCGGCGCCTGGTGGTTCCTCGCGCACCCGAAGTGGTCCGGGCAGGACCGCTCCGTGGCCGCCGCCTTCGACAACATCACCGGCGACCGCGAGGGCCGCGGCGGCTGGTCCGAGGTCAGCTGCCACAGCGCCGCCCCGGACGAGGGGCAGGCGGCCAAGATCGTCTGCTCCGGCGACGGGCTGGGCATCACCCTGGCCGACTACGGCGACCAGGACACCCGTGACCGCTACGTCGAGGGCGAGGCCATTCAGGTGGGCAACGACCAGTGCACCGTCGACGTGGTCGACGTCGACACCACCGACGGCAGCGCGTATGTGATGCTGCCGGGTGCGGAGCGTTCCCGCTTCCTCGCTATGGTGTGGGGTGACCGCGCCGACTCGATGAAGAACAGGATCCCCATATGCTGAGCAGCCAGCCCGCCGGCACGGAGAGCGCCGGCTCCCCGCTGCTGAGACTCGACGACCTGATCGGCCAGTCCACGGTGGTCGAGGCGTCCGAGGAGCTCATCGTCGGGCGCGCCGGCAACTTCGTCGTCGGCGAGGACGACCAGTTCCTGCACCGCCGCCTGCTGCACTTCTGGTGCAGCGCGAACCAGTGGATGGTCAAGAACGTCGGCAGCCGCGTGCCCGTGGACATCGAGCCGCGCAGCCGCGGCAGCTTCGCGCGCACCGACCTGGGCCCGGGCGCGCAGACCCCGCTGGCCCCCGGCGCCTCCGCCATCGTCTTCTCCACCTCGGAGCGCACCTACGAGCTGCACGTCGACGTCTACGCCCCCGGCGTGCACGGCCCCCGGGCGACGTACACGCCGGACGCGGCGACCGCGACCGTCGGCAAGCACGTGCCCAACCAGGAGCAGCTCGAACTGATGCAGGCGCTGGCCGCGCCCCTGGCGCGCCAGCCCGGCACGGACGACTCGGCGATCCCGGACGTGGCCACTGTCGCCCGGCAGCTCGGCTGGACGGAGAAGAAGGTCAACTCCAAGATCGACTACCTGTGCCGCAGCATCGAGAAGTCCGGCCCGCCGATGCCCAAGCCCTACCGCGTCTCCCTGGCGCGCTACGCCTACGAGATGGGCTACCTCAACTAACCCCGTCCCGGTGACCGGCCTGGGCGCCGTCGCGGTGACCCACTAGACTCGGGCGGCGTGAAATGCATCTCCACGCGTGACGCCTCCCGCACCCCCGCGACCTTCACCGACATCCTGCTCGGCGGCCTGGCCCCGGACGGCGGCCTCTACCTGCCGGCCGAGTACCCGCAGGTCGACGCGGAGATGCTGGAGAAGTGGCGCGCCCTGCTCGCCGAGGAGGGCTACGCGGCGCTGGCCGCCGAGATCCTCAAGCTCTTCGTCGACGACATCCCGGCCGCCGACATCGAGGCCATCACCGCGCGCGCCTACCGCACCCCCGTCTTCGACGACGAGGAGATCGTGCCGGTCACCCCGCTCGACGACGGCCTGCACCTCGGCCACCTCTCCCAGGGCCCGACCGCGGCCTTCAAGGACATGGCCATGCAGCTGCTCGGCGAGCTCTTCGAGTACGAGCTGGCCCGCCGGGACACGACGCTGAACATCCTGGGCGCGACCTCAGGCGACACCGGCTCCTCCGCCGAGTACGCCATGCGCGGGCGCACCGGCATCCGCGTGTTCATGCTGACCCCCGCCGGGCGCATGACGCCGTTCCAGCAGGCGCAGATGTTCGGGCTGGACGACCCGAACATCTTCAACATCGCCCTCGACGGCGTCTTCGACGACTGCCAGGACGTGGTCAAGGCCGTCTCCGCGGACGCCGACTTCAAGGCCCGCCACCACATCGGCGCGGTCAACTCCATCAACTGGGCGCGCCTGATGGCCCAGGTGGTCTACTACTTCTCCTGCTGGCTCAAGCTGACCGACGGCCCCGGCCAGAAGGTCTCCTTCTGCGTGCCCACCGGCAACTTCGGTGACATCTGCGCCGGCCACATCGCCCGCCAGATGGGCTTGCCGATCGACCGCCTGATCGTGGCGACCAACGAGAACGACGTCCTCGACGAGTTCTTCCGCACCGGCCGCTACCGCCCGCGCTCCTCGGCGGAGACGCAGGCGACCTCGAGCCCGTCGATGGACATCTCGCGCGCGTCCAACTTCGAGCGCTTCATCTTCGACCTCAACGGCCGCGACGCCGGGCTCACCGCCGAGCTGTTCGGGCACCGGGTGCGCGAGGGCGGCTTCGAGCTTGATGACGTCGCGGTGTGCCGCGCGGCGGACGAGTACGGGTTTGCGTCGGGTTCCTCCACGCACGCCGACCGCCTGGCGACCATCCGCGAGACCCACGAGAGGCTCGGCGTGATGCTGGACCCGCACACCGCCGACGGCGTGCACGTCGCCCGCGGGCTGCGCGGTCAGATCGACTCGCCGATCGTGTGCCTGGAGACGGCGCTGCCGGTGAAGTTCTCCGAGACGATCCGCGAGGCCACCGGGCTCGAGCCCGAGGTGCCCGAGCGCTTCGCCGGGATCATGGACGCCGGCCGCCACGTCACCGACATGCCCAACGACGCCGAGGCCGTCAAGAAGTTCGTCGAGGAATCGATCGCCGCCCACGACGCGCGGTAGTGCTGTTTTCGGGCCGCGGTGCGGCGGGCCCGTGGCGCCCGGCGGGCGGGCGCACCGCCGCTGCCTGCGGGGTCCGTAAAGCCCGCGTGGGCGGGCGCGCCGCCCGGTAGGGTGGGCGCCCTGAGGCCGCCGCGGGGCGGTCGACGTACAGCGAAGACGAGAGGCGGAACCATGGCGCAGGAACGATTCGCAGGCCCGGAGTACTTCACCGAGTTCGACCCGGAGCGCTTCGCCGCGCAGCTGACCGGTGGGCTGCTCGGCCAGGACGAGCCCGAGACGCAGAATCCGGAGACCGCCGAGGGCGCGGAGAACTCGGGGTCCGCTGAGGCCGCCGAGGCTGAGCCCGCTGAGGCTGAGGCCGCGGAGCCAGCGGCGAGCGCGGACGGCGAGGTCCGCGTCGGCGCCGACGGTGAGGCTCGTGTCGGCGGCGAGGGCCGCGACTACTCCGGCGAGGCCGAGGTCGAGGGCGGGGAGCACGCCTGATGGCCCGGCACAAGGACACCGGGGCACTGGCCGACCTGCTCGGCGGGCTGGCCGCCGACGTCGACGGGCTGATCGGCGCCGTGGTGGTCGAGCTGTCCGGCTCCACCCGCCTGGCCGGCGGGGGAGAGGCCGAGCCCGCAGCTGACGCCGTGGCCGCCCTGGCCCGGGCGACGACCTCGGTGGCGCTGAGCGCCGGTGCCAGCGAGCGCGCCGGGACCGAGCCGGGCGCCGCGGAGGTCCCGGAGCAGGCCGTCGACGCGCTGGTGCGCGCCGGCGACCGCCTCGTGCTCGTCGTGCCCGCCGGCCGCGAGGTCGCCCTCGGCGTGGTGGTCGAGGCGGCGGCCGTGGACCCGGCGGTGCTGCGTTGGGTGGTCACCCGCCACCTCGAGCAGACGCCGCTGGCCGAGGCCGCGGCCGCCGAGCTCGCCGCCGCTCCCGAGCCGAAGGCCGTGGAGCCGGCTCCGGCTGAGCCTGCGGCGCCTGAGACGGCGGAGCCCGCACCCGTCGCGCCCACGTACGCCGCATCCGCCCACGCCGGCTGGGGCCCGCAGCACGCGGCACCGCAGCCTACGGTGGAGGCGAATGCGACGTCGCACGACGCGACGTCATCAAGCACGCCCGCTGCAGACGGTGACGGCGCACGGCTCGTCGAGCCGGAGCCGCTGCCCGGCCGCGGCGGGGGATTCGACTTCGAGAGCTGGCTGGCCGACTACCGCGCCGGCGGCGAGAAAGAGGACTGAGCACGTATGGGAACCCCCGACTTCGTCGTGGAGCTGCGCAAGAAGATCGGGCACGACCACCTGTGGATGCCCGGCGTGACCGCGATCGTGGTGCGTGACGTGCAGGCGGACGCGCCGGTGTGGGCGACGCCGAAGATCCTGCTGGTCAAGCGCTCCGACAACGGCGAGTGGACCCCGGTGACCGGCATCGTGGACCCGGGTGAGGACCCGGACGTGGCCGCGATCCGCGAGGTCAAGGAGGAGACAGGCCTGGACGCGAAGGTCGAGGCGCTGCTCGGCGTCGGTGCCGTCGGGCCCACCGAGTACCCCAACGGCGACCGTGCCAGTTACATGGACACCTGCCTGCGGCTCTCGGTGCCCGAGGACGCGGAGCCGGTGGTCGGTGACGAGGAGTCGACCGAGGTCGGCTGGTTCGAGGCGATGCACCTGCCGGTGACCAACCCGCGCCTGCGGATGGCGTGCGGCGACGCCGTGGCCCAGCTGCGCCACCCCGAGGGATTCGAGACCCGGATCGGCTGGCGCAAGCGCAGTCAGCCGGGCCGCACCGCGTACTGATTCGAGGTGATGTCGACCCGTCGCTGTGACGGGTGGGGCCAGTGTGACGCAATGGCTCCAATGGGGTCGGCGGGGAGGAATAAATCCCCAGCTGGCCGAGCCTTTTGAAGGTAGACCATCTATGATTAGGAACCGAGACTGTCTTCCACCGTCCCCGAGGCTCGGGGGAACCTGTCCGGTGAACCACCGCATGCGCAACGAAAGGTACGAAAACATGGCGCGTAAGCACCTGTCCCGCAAATTGGCCGGCATGATCGCTGCGAGTGCGATCATCGCCGCCCCGACGGGCATCGGTGCGACCGCCGTGGTGTCGGCCGAGACCACCGATCAAGGCGGCGCTCCCGCGCCGAGCGGAGTTGTGCCGACGGACGCTCCAGGCGTTGACAATTCGGCGAATTCCGTGGTCCCGTTCGCTGCTCCCGGCGCTGAGGAGCAGGTGGACCCAGACAAGCCCACGGACGATCCCCATTCGGTCAAGCACGGCGAGCTCATCAACGAGCTGAACCACAAGCTGAAGGTGGAGGAGCTTGAGAAAGGCGACGAGGAGATCGTCGTCGAGGTTACCGGTGCCACGGAGGGTGACTGGATCGCCTTCAGCTACTTCCGGGACAAGGAAAAGCGCGCGGCCAAGGACGGCAACCCGAAGCAGCACTTCCTTAAGGAAAAGGATGACGCGGGGAAGGACATCCCGAACGGCAAGGTCGAGTGGTATCAGATCGACGCCGAGGGAAATGTCCACCTCCCGAAGGAAGCTTTGCCGACTGACGAGGGGATCACACTCGTTGCCCAGGGTAAGGACAGCACCGACGAAGACAAGAAGGTAGTCGGCTGGGCCGAGATGACGATCGAGGAGCCGAAGGAAACCACCGCCTCGTCCACCTCGACCACCACCACCGAGTCGGACGGCTCGGTGCCGGACGGCACCATCGAGGGCACCGGCAAAGCCCTGATGAAGATGTTCGGCGCCATCGCGACCTTCGGCCAGGACACCAACTCGACCGGTTCGACGAATACCACCGGGAACTCCACCAAGAGCTCCAAGTCGACCTCGACGAAGTCCTCGACCTCCAAGAAGAGCTCGAACTCGACCTCGAACAACTCCAACTCGAAGGAGCCGCAGACCAGCCGCTCGCGCACGACCTCCTACGGTTCGACCTCCGGCGGCTCGGGCTCGAAGTCGACCAGCTCCGGTTCCAAGTCCTCCGGCTCCGGCTCGAAGTCCTCCAAGTCGAGCAAGTCCTCCGGTAAGTCCGGCAAGTCCACCAAGTCGACGAGGGCGAAGTCCACCAAGTCGAACAAGGCCAAGAAGTCCGGCTCCAAGCCGGAGAAGGCCGCGAAGAACCCGGTCAAGACCACCGACGAGCTCAAGAGCGCGAACGCCCACGGCGTCAAGGGCGCCCTCGAGGACGACCGCCTGCTGCTGACCGTCCCGGAGGCCAAGGCCGGCGACTGGCTCTACGTCTACGTCTTCAGCGACGACAAGGCCCCGAAGGGCCTCGGCTGGATGAAGGTCGACAAGAACAAGCAGATCAGCATCGACACCTCCGATCTGGGCCCGGGCGTCCACAAGTTCGCCCTGGTCAACGAGGACGACAAGCTCGTCGGCTGGAACGGCGTGCAGTTCCCGGACGAGCCCGGTGACGGCGCCTCCGAGGAGAACGTCGCCCCGCAGGCCCAGTCCGAGGTCATGATGGCCGCCTCCGACTGGTCCCTGATCGCGGGCTCCCTGGGCATCGTCGCCCTCTCCGCGCTGGGCGCCTTCGTCTGGTGGCGCACCCGCAACCTGGGCTAGTCTTCGGCCCCGCCCGGGTCGGCCTGGCCGACCCGGGCATGATTGTTCCTGTCCCTCGCACGATCAAGGCAACGAAAAGGTTCTGCTCTCCAGGATGACTTCGCACCTCCGCCCCTCTGTCGCCCTCGGCGCCGTCACGGCGTCGCTCGCCGCCGCCCTCGCCGGCCCCGCCACCGCCGTGGCCGCGGCGGCCGAAGTAGAGACGTCGCCGGTGCAGCTGATGGCCGCGGACGGCTCCGGGCACTTCCCGGTGCTGGGGCTGACCATCGGCGCCTGCATCCTCGTCGTAGGCCTGGCCTGCGTGGCCGCGTTCGTCTACATCAAGCACCGCGAGCTCAAGGCCGCCGAGAAGGCCGCCGCAGAGGGCCGGTACGCGGGTTACCAGGACAGCTACCAGCCCGGCTACGAGGGAGGCAACCGCGCCGAGGGCGCGGACTACTGGAACGAGACTGACGACGCCGCGGACTACACCCCGGGTGCCGAGGGCACCGAGGGCGGGTCGAGCCGCGTGCTGCCGCGCGACCCGGAGACCACCCAGTTCAAGGGCTACACCGAGGAGTAACCCGCCTGGCGGCGTTCCCACGCCGACGGAACGCGGACGCGCAACGGTCCCGCGGTGCCGCGCACCGCGGGACCGTCGTCAATTGAAGGGGCTCTAGCAGTCGTAGTAGAGCTCGTACTCCAGCGTCGTCGGCCGCTGGCGGGCCGGCTGGATCTCCGTGTCGTACTTCTCCTGGATGTAGGTGTCGATGAGGTCCTCGGTGAAGACGTCGCCGTCGGTGAGGAACTCGTGGTCCTCGGCCAGGGCGTCGAGCGCCTGGGAGAGCGAGGCCGGCACCGTCGGGATGCCCGCGGCCTCCTCCGGCTCCAGCTCGTAGAGGTCCTTGTCCACCGGCTCGCCCGGGTCGATGCGGTTCTTGATGCCGTCCAGGCCCGCCATCATCATCGCAGTCAGGCCCAGGTAGGGGTTGCCCGAGGGATCCGGGGCGCGGAACTCGATGCGCTTGGCCTTAGGCGCGGAACCGGCCGCCGGGATGCGGATGGCCGCCGAGCGGTTGCGCTGCGAGTAGGCCAGGTTGATCGGGGCCTCCGAACCCGGCACCAGGCGGTGGTAGGAGTTCAGCGTCGGGTTGGTGAAGGCCAGCACCGCGCTGCCGTGGGCCAGCAGGCCGCCGATGTAGTGGCGGGCGGTCTCGGAGAGCCCGCCGTAGCCGTTCTCGTCGTAGAACAGCGGTTCGCCGTTCTTGTAGAGCGCCTGGTGGGCGTGCATTCCCGAGCCGCCGTCGCCGTCGAGCGGCTTGGGCATGAAGGTGGCCGAACGCCCGTTGCGCTTGGCGGTGTTCTTGACCACGTACTTGAACTTCTGCAGGTCGTCGGCCGCGTGCAGCAGGGTGTTGAAGCGGTAGTTGATCTCCTGCTGGCCGCCCGAGCCGACCTCGTGGTGGGCGCGCTCGACGTCGAATCCGATCAGCTCGAGGGTCTCCGAGATCTCGTCGCGCAGGTCCTGCAGGTGGTCGTAGGGGGCGACCGGGAAGTAGCCGCCGTTGGTGCGCACCTTGTGGCCCAGGTTGCGCGAGCCGTCCGGGTTGAACTCCGCGCCGGTGTTCCACCAGCCCTCCTCGGACTCGACCTGGTGGAAGGAGGCGTTGGTCTGGGTGTCGTAGCGCACCGAGTCGAAGATGTAGAACTCCGCCTCGAGGCCGAAGGTGCAGGTGTCCGCGATCCCGGAGGCGGAGAGGTGCTCCTCGGCCTTGCGCGCGATGTTGCGCGGGTCGCGGGAGAACGGCTCACGGGTGAACGGGTCGTGGACGAAGAACTGCATGTTCAGCGTCTTGGACCTGCGGAACGGGTCGATGACCGCGGTCGACAGGTCCGGCAGCAGCATCATGTCGGACGCCTCGATCGAGGTGTAGCCGGCGATCGAGGAACCGTCGAAGGCCACGCCGTTGTGGAGCGACTCCTCCGAGATCTGGTCGGCGGGCACCGACAGGTGCTGCTCGATGCCGGGCACGTCGGTGAAGCGGACGTCGACCCAGTTGACGTCGTTGTCACGGATGTAGGCGATGAGTTCTTCCGGTGTGGAGAAGTTCACGGTGATCAATGCCCCGGGGCGGGGCTGCGTTCCTTTCGGGAAGCGTCGGGTGCAGATGTACTTATATCCACAGGCTAATGATGTGCGCCGGGCAAGGCCCCCGGTCGGGTGTGGCAGGGGCCGGGTGGTGGCGTTGTGCGCCGGCGGTGCGCGCGGGGCGGCCGTGGCGCCCGCCGCGGCGGGGGAGAGGTCTCTTAGGAGAGGACCGGGTTCTCCCAGAGGTTGAGCTTGGTGCCGATGCCCTTCTCGAGCGCGTGCTCGTAGAGGTCGTGGGCCCACGCGACGTCCTCGACGGGCATGCCGCCGATGGAGTAGCAGAAGATCTGCTCGTCGTTGACGCGGCCCGGGGCGTCGCCCTGGGCGATGTCGCCCATGTTGACCAGCTTCTCGGCCGGCAGCGTGCCCTCCTCGTACATGTCCCACCAGCGGTTGCCGGGGATGCCCAGCAGCTGCTCGTAGGTGACGTCCGGCCCGTTCTCGTGGAACCACTCGCGGTAGAGGCCGTCGAAGTCGAGCACCAGGTTGGCCTCGTCGGAGGTGATGAAGTCGTCGTCCAGGCGGGCGGCGGCCGGCATGAGCAGCAGTGCGCCCGGCTTGATCCACTCGCGCTTGAAGTAGGGGAAGCCCGACGGGCCCTCGTCCGAGGTCGAGGTGCCGGCGATGACGATGTCGGAGCCCTCGATGGCGGCCTGCTCGCTGTCGACGATCTCGACGGCGACGTCCGGGAAGTTCTCCCGGAACCAGTCGGCCGCGCGCTTGGTCGAGCCCTCGCTGCGGCCCTTGATCTTGACCTTGTTGATCGAGGGGCGCTGGGAGACCGCGGCGGCGAAGATCGTGCGGCTCATGACGCCGGGCCCGATCACGCCGACGGTCTCGGCGTTCTTGACCGCCAGGTGCTTCACGCCCACGCCCGGCACGGCGCCGGTGCGGTAGGCGGAGAGCAGGTTCGCGGACATGATGGCCTTCGGGGCGCCGGTGACGGCGTCGTTGAGCACGAAGACGTGGATGGAGCGCGGCAGGCCGTGCTCGCGATTCTCCACGTTGGAGCCGTACCACTTCACGCCGGCGCTGCGGAAGCGCCCGCCCAGGTAGGCCGGCATCGCCATGAAGCGGCGGTCCGGGCCGTCGGCCGGCATGCCCTCGTGCTCGGGGTTCGCGGGGAAGTTGATCTGGGCGCCGTGCGAGTTCGCGGAGGCGCCGGCCATCCGGTAGTCGCCGTTGGCCAGGAGGATCAGGACCTCCTCCATCGCCGACACGCACGCTGCGGAGTCGGCCACGCCGGCCTCGATCATGTCGGGCTCGGAGAGGTAGAGGAAGTCGATGCGGGGAGTTTCGGGGAATCCAGAGGTCACGCGATAGCTTTCCGTGGGTGCGGCGGGGACGCGCAGTGCCTCGGCCGGGGGTGTTTTCCGGCTCGGCGGGGTCTCCGGTTTCCGGGGCCGCGCCTGCTCGGGCTGTGCACCCGGGGCGCGCCCCCATGGCCGTTCGGCGCGTGGCGTCCCTGCCTGATGGCTAGTTCGTCCGCCGGACGATCTCTCAACCGCCGTCATTCACGTTAACGCATAAATGCAGTTCACAGTTTCGAAAACTGGCCGATCACGCGCTAACCCCCTGTTGAGGCATGTAATATCTGCACTATGAACGTACACCCTTAAACGGGGGTGATTTGCCGTATCGGACGCCCGCGCGCGGGTTCAACCCCCGGGGGCGGATCGGGGGGGGCCTGCCGGATCCGCCCCCGCGCCCCCCCTCCGGGCGTTAGGCTGTTGGCCATGCGTATCGGAATTATTGGCGCCGGCGCCGTCGGCGGCCTGTTCGCGGCCCGGCTGGTGGAATCGGGCGCGGACGTCGCCGTCGTCGCCCGGGGCGAGACGCTCAAGCGGATCAACGGAGAGGGGCTCACTCTCATCCACCGCGGCGAGGAGCGGACGGTCCAGGTGCCGGCCGCCGAGAGCTTCGACGAGCTCGGCGGTGTGGACGTCGCCGTGCTCGCCACGAAGGTGCTGCCCGGCCAGGAGAAGTTCGCCGACGTGCCCGAGGGGGCGCCCGTGGTGCTGACCCAGAACTCCGTCGAGGTCCCGCACCTGGCCGCCGACGCCTTCGGCGCCGGGCGGGTGTGGCCGGGCGTGGTGCGTGGCTTCATGATCCACCGCGGCCCCGGCGTGGTCGAGCTTGCCGACGGCCCGTTGAACTACCACGTGGGTACCTTCGACGGGGCGCCCGACGAGCGCGTCGACGAGCTCGCGCGCCTGCTCACCGCGGCCGGCGTGCCCACGGAGGTCTACCGCGACATCTGGGTCGACGTGTGGACCAAGGCCATGTTCGTCACGCCCTTTGGCGCGCTGGGCGCGGCGGCCGGGCGCCCGCTGGGCTACGTGCGCACCGAGCTGCGCGACCAGTACACCGCGCTGCTCGAGGAGGCCGCGCGCGTGGCGTGGGCCAGCGGGGTGGATCTGCCCGACGACACGGTGGCCCGGCAGCTGGAGTTCGCCGACTCGCTCGACGCGGAGGCGACGACCTCAATGCAGCGCGACTATCTCGCCGGCCGAGTCAACGAGCTGGACTCGCAGGCCGGTGCGGTGCGTCGCCTCGGCGAGCGCTACAAGGAGCCCACGCCGCTCTTCGACCAGTTGCAGGGCATCCTCGAGGCGCGCTTCGGGCGCGACTGAGGCCTGCAGCTGAGGTCCCGCCCCGGGGTGCGGGGCGACCAGCCCCGCCCCTCACATGAACCGCGCGAGGTAGCGTCCCATCGCCGAGTCCTTGTTCGTGGCGACCTGCCGCGGCGTGCCCTCGGCGACCACGCGCCCGCCGTCGGAACCCGCGCCCGGGCCCAGGTCGATGACGTGGTCCGCGCGCGTGATCACCGCCGGGTTGTGCTCGACGACGATCACGGTCGCCCCGGCGTCGACCAGCCGGTCGAAGAGACCGACCAGCACGCCCGCGTCGGCGACGTGCAGGCCCGTCGTCGGCTCGTCGAGCACGAAGAGCGTGGCCTTCTCGTTGAGGTGCGAGGCCAGCTTGAGGCGCTGGCGCTCGCCGCCCGAGAGCGTCGTCAGCGGCTGGCCCAGCCGCACGTAGCCTAAGCCCACGTCCACCAGGTAGCCCGCGATCCGCGCGGCCGCGGGCACCCGGTGCTCGGCGTCGGCGAAGAACTCCGCGGCCTCGGCGGCCGGTAGGTCGAGCACCTCGGCGATGTCCAGCCCGCCGAAGCGGTGCTCGAGCACCGCCGCGTCGAAGCGCCGACCCTCGCAGACCTCGCAGGGCACGTCGACGCCCTGCACGAAGCCCAGGTCCACGTAGACCACCCCGGAGCCGTTGCAGTTCTGGCACGCGCCCTCGGAGTCGGGGAGAAGAGCGCGGGCTTGACCCCGTTCTCCTTGGCGAAGGCCTTGCGGATCGGGTCCAGCGCCCCGGTGTAGGTCGCCGGGTTCGAGCGCCGCGAGCCGGAGATGGGCGACTGGTCGACCCACACGGTCTTCTCGTCCTGCTCGATGGCGCCCAACAGCGAGGACTTGCCCGAGCCGGCCACGCCCGTGATCGCCGTCAGCGTCCCGCGTGGGACGTCCACGTCGAGGTCGTGCAGGTTGTTCGCCGCCGCCCCGCGGTCGGCTCGTCGAAGACGTAGGTGACGTCGCTGAGCGAGGAGCCGACGTGCCGGATCATCTTGATGCGCTGCGCCTCGCCGCCCGAGAGCGTCGAGGCCGGCCGGTCGAGCGTGAGGTAGCCCAGCCCGACGGTGACGAAGTTGTCCAGCGTCTCGCGGATCGCGCGCACCAGCGGCGCCGAGGACGGGGAGTCCAGCTCTGCCAGCCACCCGGCGAGCTCGCGGACCTCCATCGCGCACAGCTCGGCGATGTTCCTGCCCGCGATGCGCGACTCGAGGGCGTGCGGCGCCAGGCGCGTGCCGCCGCAGTCCGGGCAGGGCCCCATGGTCACCGCGCGGTCGACGAACTCGCGCATCGCCTTCTGCAGCCCCGAGCGCTCCTTGGAGAGCACCGACTTGGTCAGCTTCGGGATCAGCCCCTCGTAGGTCGAGTTGTGGCCGAGGTAGTTCATCCGCCGCGGTTCGGCCCACAGCAGCAGGTCGCGCTGCTCGTCGGTGAACTCACCGACCGGCACGTCGGTGGGGTAGAGGCCGGAGTCGGCGTACTGGCGCAGGCTCCAGGAGCCTGGCTTGTAGCCGGGCACCTTCACCGCGCCCTCGTCGAGGGAGAGCGCCGCGTCAACCACTTCCGCGACGTCGAACGCCCCCGCCCAGCTGCTCCTGACTGACGACGATCGCGGTGGTCAGCCCCTCGAGCGCGTCGACGTCCGGGCGCGCGAGCGTGGGCATGAAACCCTGCACGAAGGTCGAGTAGGTGTCGTTGATCAGCCGCCGCGACTCGGCGGCGACGGTGTCGAAGACCAGGGAGGACTTCCCCGAGCCGGAAACCCCGGCGAAGACGGTCAAGCGCCGCTTCGGGATGTCCAGGCTGACGTGGCGCAGGTTGTTCTCGTTGGCGCCACGCACGGAAATGAGGTCGTGGGTGTCGGCTGGCTTCGCGGGCTCATTCGCCCGCGCGAGCCTACCGTCGCGCCACGACCTCCGCGCGCGGAATCACGGGTCCGCGCAGCCCGGCAGCCGGTGCGCTGGCCCTGGCCGGAGCCGACAGCCGCCGGTGCTTACTAGCAGTCGAAGTACATCTCGAACTCCTGCGGGGTCGGCCGCAGGCGCACCGGGGTGATCTCGTTGTCGTACTTGTAGCGGATGTAGGTGTCCACCAGGTCGTCGGTGAAGACGTCGCCTTCGGTGAGGAACTCGTTGTCCTCCTCGAGGGCCTTCAGCGAGGCCTCCAGCGAGGTCGGCGCCTGCGGGATGGACTTGGCCTCCTCGGGCGGCAGCTCGTAGAGGTCCTTGTCCACCGGGGCGTGCGGCTCGATGCGGTTCTTGATGCCGTCGAGGCCGGCGAGCATCATCGCGGGCAGGCCCAGGTACGGGTTGCCCGAGGGATCCGGGGCGCGGAACTCGATGCGCTTGGCCTTCGGGTTGGAGCCGGTGATCGGGATACGCACGGCCGCCGAGCGGTTGCGCTGCGAGTAGACCAGGTTGATCGGGGCCTCGAAGCCGGGCACCAGGCGGTGGTAGGAGTTCAGCGTCGGGTTGGTGAACGCCAGCACGGCCGGGGCGTGGGAGAGGATGCCGCCGATGTAGTAGCGGGCGGTGTCCGAGAGGCCGGCGTAACCGGACTCGTCGTGGAACAGCGGCTTGCCGTCCTTCCACAGCGACTGGTGGGCGTGCATGCCGGAGCCGTTGTCACCGGCGAGCGGCTTGGGCATGAAGGTCGCGGCCTGGCCCATGCGGTGCGCGGTGTTCTTGACGATGTACTTGAAGGTCTGCAGGTCATCCGCCGCGTGCAGCAGGGTGTTGAAGCGGTAGTTGATCTCCTGCTGGCCGCCGGTGCCCACCTCGTGGTGGAAGCGCTCGATCTCGAAGCCGGAGTCCTTGAGCACACGCACCATGGCGTCGCGGGCCTCGGCGGTGCGGTCGTACGGCGGCACCGGGAAGTAGCCGCCCTTGACACGGGTCTGCTGGCCCAGGTTCGGGGTGCCGTCCGGGTTGGTCTCCTCGCCGCGGTTCCACCAGCCCTCCTCCGAGTCGACCTCGAAGAAGGCCTTGTTGATCTCGGTGGAGTAGCGCACCTTGTCGAAGAGGTAGAACTCGGCCTCGAGTCCGAAGCTGCAGGTGTCGGCGATGCCGGTGGCGGCCAGGTACTCCTCGGCCTTGCGGGCGACGTTGCGCGGGTCGCGCGAGAACGGCTCGCGGGTGAACGGGTCGTGGACGAAGAACTGGATGTTCAGCGTCTTCGACGTGCGGAACGGGTCGATCTGGGCCGTGGCCAGGTCCGGCAGGAGGTTCATGTCGGACTCGTCGATGGTGGTGAACCCGCGGATCGAGGAGCCGTCGAAGGCGAGGCCCTCCTCGATCGCGTCCTCGTCGAAGAGGTCTGCGGGGATGGTGAAGTGCTGTTCGACACCGGGGACGTCGGTGAAGCGGACGTCGACGAACTCGACCTCCTCGTCTTTGATGAACTTCAGGACGTCTTCGGTCGAATTGAAGGCCACGGTCTCTCCTTGCCAGGGATGTTCTGCGCTCTGCCGCGCAGGGCGGACGGTTCGTGGGCCCGAGTATAGGGGGTTAACTGTCGCGCGACTAATAAATCTTCCGCCGGGCGACGGGCTCACCCGTCCAGGGTATCGCGCGCGGGTGCGCGACGGGGCACCGGCCACCCCCACGGATTCGGGTGTGCATTAGCCTTGTGTGCATGACTCAACCGCGCCGCAGCTGGCTCGACGGGCCGGCGATCCCCTCCGAGTACGAGAGCGAGTCCCGCGTCTCCGCCTATCCCGGCGAGCTGCTGGGACTGCCGGAGCACGGCCCGGGCGCGCTGGCCAGTGTCACCCGCCGCGCCGGCGGCGTGCTCATCGACTGGATCATCTGCTGGATCCTCGGCGGGTTCACCCACATGTTCTCCGAGTGGCTGGGCACGGCGACCTACACCTACCTGTACTTCCTGCTGCTCGGCTTCGCCTCGTGCCTCTTCTTCGCCCGCACGCCCGGCCAGGCGGTGCTCGGCATGGGGGTGGCCCGCGTCGACGAGCCCGGCCGGCGCGTCGACCTGTGGCGCTCGGCGGTGCGCGTGCTGATGACCGGCACGATCTTTTTGGCCGCCATGGTCGACTCCGACGGCCGCGGCGTCCACGACCGCGTGACCGGCACCGCGGTGATCCGCGGCTAGGCGTTTTTCAAAGAGATTGACGACGTCGCGCAGCGCGACGTGGCGGAGACCCCGCCGGGAGAGTGCTTCTC
>NZ_JASODI010000025.1 GCF_030211955.1 Corynebacterium frankenforstense
CGGCGGAGTTCTGCCAGGCCGACCACGACACCGCCTGGGTGCGTGGCGGGTTGACCAACATCAACAATTTGACGCCGTTGTGCAGGTACCACAACGGAGCCAACGACGATGACCCTGACGGGCCGGTCCGTCACGGGCGGGTCGAGCGTGACGGGTTGGATGTCTACCGGGTGTTGCCGGGTGGGCGCCGCCAGCGGGATGCCACCCCGACCTTGGCTCGGCGGATGATGACCGAGCAGGCCGCCTGCCGCACCGCCCAGGCCGCTTAGCCAACCGGCGCCTCGGAGGCCCCCGAATCACAAACCCGGCCCACCGGCCGGGTACTTCGGCATGCCCACCATGGGCTACCCTGGGGTGCCTCCGGAGAGAACCACAGAGTCAGCGGAAGTCGCGGGAGCCGGCGCTCAAGGCCTCACCCACCGCGAGCCCCTCGAGCCGGTCGGCCACGAGAGTCACCGCGCCCGAGGCGTTCTGCACGATGCCGCGCACCACCAGCGCCCGCGCCGTGCGCGCGAGCACCTTCTGCCGGTTCCACAACCCCGGCGAGACCATCACGTTCATCAGCCCCGTCTCGTCCTCCATCCCGAGGAACGTCACCCCCGCCGCCGTCTGCGGACGTTGACGGTGCGTGACCACGCCGGCCACGCGCACGCGGGTGCCGTCGTCAATCGAACCCAGGTCCGACGCGGCGACGACGCCCGCCGACGCCAACCTCGAACGCAGCAACGCCACCGGCTGCATGCCGTGGGTCACCCCGGTCGCCGCGATGTCCGCGGCCACCAGATCGAAGGCGCTCATGCCGGGCAGCGCCGGCGCCTCCACCGAGCTCAGCCCCGGCAGCATGCCCTCCTTCTCCGTGGCCGCCACCCCGGCCGCCCACACCGCCTGGCGCCGGTCGACACCGAAGCAGCCCAGCGCCCCGGCCTTCCCCAGCGCCTCCGTCTGCGGCACGCTCAGGTCCGCCCGGCGCGCCAGGTCCGCGACGCCGGTGAAGGCGCGCCCATCGCGCGCGGCGACCACGCGCCCGGCAGCCTTCTCCCCCAGCCCGCGCACCAGGTTCAGCCCCAGCCGGATCACGCCCGGCTCCGGCACCGTCGCCTCGACCGCGCTGGCGGCGACGTCGACGGGCAGGATGCGCACACCGTGGCGGCGGGCGTCGGCGATCAAGGACTGCGGCGAGTAGAACCCCATCGGCTGGGCGCGCAGCAGCCCCGCACAGAACTCCGCCGGGTGGTGCAGCTTGAACCACGCCGAGAAGAACACCAGCGAGGCGAACGACTGCGAGTGCGACTCCGGGAAGCCGTAGGCGGCGAACGCCACGATCTTCGTCCACAGCTGCTCGGCGACCTCCTCAGACAGCCCGCACGTCTCCGCGCACCCGGCGATGAACCGGGCGTGCAGCGCCGCCATCTTCGCCGGCGAGCGCTTCGAGCCCATCGCCCGGCGCAGCTGGTCGGCCTCACCGCCGGTGAAGCCCGCCGCGTCCACCGCGATCTGCATCAGCTGCTCCTGGAACAGCGGGATGCCCAGCGTCTTGCCCAGCGACTTCTCCAGCACCGGGTGCTCAAAGACCACCGGCTCGCACCCATCACGGCGGCGCAGATAGGGGTGCACCGACCCGCCCTGGATCGGCCCGGGCCGGATCAGCGCCACCTCGACGACCAGGTCGAAGAAGCAGCGCGGCTTCAGCCGCGGCAGCGTGGCCAGCTGCGCGCGCGACTCCACCTGGAACACGCCGACCGCGTCGCCGCGCGCGAGCATCTCGTAGACGCCGGGCTCGGCAAGATCCAGGTCCCACAGCCGCACCGTCTCTCCCGTCGAGCCGGCGACCAGGTCGATCATGTGGTGCAGCGCCTCGAGCATGCCGAGGCCGAGCAGGTCGAACTTGACCAGCCCCGCCGCCGCGCACGCGTCCTTGTCCCACTGCAACACGGAGCGGCCCGCCATGCGCGCCCACTCCACGGGCACCACGTCGGCGATCGGCCGGTCGCAGATGACCATGCCACCGGAGTGGATGCCCAGGTGCCGCGGCTGCCCGCGGAACTGCCCGGCCAGCCCGGCGACGTCCGCGGGCGGCTCGGAGAACCCCTTCGACCAGCCGTCGGCCGCGCCCTGCGGGTAGCCGAGCGCCCGCGCGGCGTCGCGCAGCGCCCCCTTGCGCCGGTAGGTGATCACGTTGGCCACCAGCGCGGCGCGCTCGCGCCCGTAGCGACCGTAGACGTACTGGATGACCTCCTCGCGCCGCGTCGACTCGATGTCCAGGTCGATGTCGGGCGGCCCGTCGCGCTCCGGGGAGAGGAAGCGCTCGAAGAGCAGCCCGGCGCTGATCGGCTCGGCGTTGGTGATGCCCAGCGCGAAGCACACCGCCGAGTTCGCCGCCGAGCCGCGCCCCTGGCACAGGATCCCGGCGCGCCGGCAGAACCCCACGATGTCGTCGACGATGAGGAAGTACCCCGGGAAACCCAGTTTCCCGATCACCGCCAGCTCGTGGCGGATCTGCGCCCGCGCCCGTTCGCGCACCCCCGCGTCCCGCGAGGCGTAGCGCTCCCGCCCGCGCCGCCAGGTCAGCTCGGTCAGCCAGCTGAGCTCGTCGTGGCCCTCGGGGGCGGGGAAGTCCGGCAGCCGCGGCGCGACCAGGTCCAGGGTGAAGGCGCACTCCTCGGCGATCGCGACGGTCTGCGCGGCCAGTTCGGGCCGCCCGGGCAGCATCCGCGCGACCTGCGCCCCGCCGCGCAGCCACGGCGCGCCCATGGGGTGCAGCTCGGGCTCGGCCTCGCCGACGGCCTGGCGCCGGGCGAGCGCGCGCTTGGCCGCCGCCAGCCGGCTGGCGCCGCGCCTCGCCGCGGCGGGCCGGGCGCTCACCACGGCGCGCAGACGGTGCCCGTGCGCGCCCACGGCGCGCCGCGCGGCGTCGATAATCTCCTGGTTGTCGGCGTCCTCGGGCAGCATCGTGGCGGGGTACTCGAGGACGACGTTCCCGCCGAAGGCCGCGGTCAGCTCGCCGAGCCGCGGCGCCCAGGTGTGGTCGGCGAGCACGAGGCAGTGCCCGCCCAGGTGTTCGGCGATCGTGGTGAGACCCGGGTAGGCCACCGCGCCCTTCTCGCCGGTGGCCATGTGCGCGTCGGCGATCAGGTGCGACAGCCGCCGGTACCCTTCGGGCCCGCGGCAGATGACGGGCAGCACGCCGGCGTCGAGGCTGAGTTCGGCGCCGAAGACGGTGGGCAGGCCGGCCTCGGCGGCGGCCTCGGCGAAGGCGGCGACCCCGTAGAAGCCGTCGCGGTCCAGGATGCCGAGCGCGGAAAGTCCCAGCTCGACGGCACGTTCGACGAGCTCCTCGGGTTCCGAGGCGCCGCCGAGGAAGCTGTAGGAGCTCACCGCGTGCAGCTCGGCGAAGGGCACCTCGATTGACGACGTCGCGCGCCGCGCCGTGGGCGCGTCCGTCGCGGGCAGGTGGTTGACGGGCACCGGGGTGGGGCCCAGGCGGCCGGAGAGGATGCTTTCGATGCGTGACCAGCTGAGCGCCTCGCCGCCGTTGAACCTCATTGCAGTGATGGTACACCTGTTCGAATACGTGGGGAAGGTTCCCCGTCGCGCGGGTGGGCGGGCGGTGCGGGCCGTAGACTCTGGTGAAGTTGCGACCCGAGGAACTCCCGAGGAAGGAAGTGTGCAATGCGACTGCGCGCGGTGGCGGCGGCGGTGTGTGCGGCGGGCCTGACGGCGGCCCTGGCCGGCTGCTCCGGAGGCGACGAGGGCGGCGGGGACGCGCCGGTGCTCACGGAGGTCTCGGACTCGGGCTCGGCGTCCGCGACGCGGGGCGCCGACGCGACGACGCGGCAGGCAGCGGAGCGGACCTCGGAGATGTCGACCGAGCAGCGCTGCGACCCGGCGACGGTGGCGGCGGCGGGCTTCGAGGGGTACACGTACTCGTCGTTCTGCGACGGGCAGTGGAACCGGGTCGGCGTGCCGCAGACCGATGACGGGCGGCTGCTGCACTGGGAGAACGGCACGTGGGTCGAGTACGAGCGCGACGGCACCACGACGTGGGGGATGGCGCAGGCCTGCTACGACCCGGCGCGGCTGGCGGCCGACGGGATGCCGGCGGAGCTGCGGGCGAAGGTCGCGAAGTGCGACGAGGACCCGGGGCGCTCGCAGGCCTCGAGCAGCACGAGCACCACGCCGCCCTTGACGTCCATCGCGGGGCTGCGGCTGCCGGAGTGCGACGGGCGCGGGATCCTCATCGTCGAGTCCGTGCTGGTCGAGTACGGGGTCAACGCGCAGTCCGTGGTCCACGAGGCCATGGCGCGACACCCGGGCGCACACTCGACCGAGCCCGGGCAGTGCTCCTCGCTGCGTGCCAAGCACGACGGCGCGACGGTCTACCCGATCTACTATGACCACGGCTTCGACGAGGCGGCGCTGTGCGCGGACAAGGCGGCACGCGGAGGCAACGCGCGCACGCTCAACAACGACGGCGACTTCTCCGACCCCTGCTGACCCGGCGGGCCACTCACGTGCGCCACGCGCCCGCACTGACCGCCGACATCGACGATGAAAGAGGAACCGATGAAGCACTCCCCCACCCGCGGGGCCACCACCGGTACCGCCGATACCTGCGGCACGCACAGGGTCCGCACCGCGGGCGCCGTTCGCGCCGTGCTCTTCGTCGGGACCGCCGTGGGGACGATGGCTGTCAGCGCCTGCGCACAGGCTCCGGACCCCGATGAGGCGCCCACCTTGTCCGCCACCGACAAGAGCGCTGGCCGGACCGGCAACCAGACCACGGCGGCGACGGATTCGGCAGAGTCGCCGGGCGCTTCCCCGGAGCCGTCCGACGAGCAGGACAACGACCGGAGCAACGCCGAGTTCGTCGACGTCTCCCCGGAGCGCTTCGCCGCTCCGGGCGGCGCGGCGGACGAGATCGGCATCTTCACCGCGGACATCGGCGCGGACGCCAAGGTGACCTGCACCTTCGGCGACGACCGCGGCACCTACTGCACCGCGGCGCCGGACGACTCGGCCCCGAACCTGGAGGACATGGGCTACCTGCCCTTCACCGGCCGGCCGGGCGCGTTCGCCACCTCCGGCGCAGAGGAGACGCTCGACAGCGACGGCCTCTCGTGGGGAATCCTCGAGGGCGTGCCGCCCGCCGGCGGCGAGCTGCGCCCCGGCGAGCGACTGCAGACGCCGACGGTGACCTGCCAGCTCCCGGACGCCACCCGCCTGGAGTGCGAGAGCAACGGGCGCGCCTTCGCGATCGTCGGCCTCGACCGCCACGTCGAGCCCGACATCACCCTGGCCGAGCACCCCGGCGACTGACCGGCCCGCGGTGCCGCGGCCGACGCTGTCCGACGCAGGGCAACTCCGGCGGGGCGCCCGCCGGACCGAAGCGTGAGCGACGCGTTGAGATGGGGAGCACTCCCTGTTCACGGTGTTATCGCCGATGTACAGGCCATAAAATTGCTGACATAAGCAATTCGGTTGACACCCACGTTGATCCCCACGGAGGCGCTCCCCATGTTCGGCCCACGTAACCACACCCCACGGATCGGCTCGCCGGCCACGGAGTCGGTCGCGTGTCTGGCCGTCACGGCGGGGCTGAGCGGCTGCTCCACCCCCGAGGCCGCCGACGCAGAGGCCGCTGCGACGGTCCGCGCAGGTGACGGGGCGAGCGCCTCGGCGGGCACCGAAAACGTGACGAAGCGCGGCCACGCCCCGGCGCCGACTCTCTCGAAGACCGCCGCGGAGACGCCCCGGCAGGACCGCGCGGCCGCGGCCCCGAGCAACGGCGCATCAAGCACCGACCCTGGCGCCGCCGCGGACGGCGTACCGGAGGGCCTGCGCGCGAAGCTGCTGACCTGCGCCCGACCTGCGCCCGACCTGCGCCCGACCAGCGTTCGACCAGCGTTCGACCAGCGCCTGAACGGCGTCCCCCCGTAATCTCAACCGCACACCCTTGAAAAAGACCGGAGACCGCCTTGACCCGTCGCACCTCCCCCGGCACCGCGCACGCTGCAGCGCAGGAACCCAGATGCCCCGCCGACCGGGATCCCGCACACGGCCCGAACCACCACACGATCGAGCGCGCGGGGACCGTCGGCACCCGCGACCACGCCCCGCGCGCCGGCCGCACTGCCCTGCTCACGGCGCTCGCGGCGGTGGCCTGCGTCGGCCTGGCCGCCTGCTCCGGGGCGCCCGAGGGCGAGGGCCCCGCGCTCCCGGAGGCGACCGGCAGCCTGACGACGGCGACTCCGCAGGCCAGCCCGGAGAACCCGTCAAGCACGGCGCAGCCGAGCCCCGGGGAGACCACCGCGGAGGAGACCACCACACCAGAGACCGACGCCGCCGACGCAGGCGACGCAGGCGAGGACCCCGACGCAGAGACGACACCCGCCATCGCCGACGGCCCGCAGAACTGCGGCGAGGCCGTGCCCACGGACGAGGTCGAGGAGCGGTTCAAGGAGCAGAGCGGGCCGACCGACCCCTACGTCACGGGGATGACCTGCGACCAGGGCCGCGAGGTCCTGGACGACTACCGCAACCTGCCGCCAGGGAACTACGGCAACGCCAACATCCGGAGCTTCGACGGCTGGCAGTGCTCCGCCCCCACCTACGGGCGCATCCAGGAAACCGGCAGGACCATGGGCCGCAGCCGCGAGGACGGGCGCGCCGTCTCGAAGATGCTGCGTTGGGCCGGCCCTCCCGAGCGTTAGCGGGCGTCCCGCCGGGCGCGAACCCATCCGCGCGCCGAGCGCCCGCACTCAGAATCTCCGCAAGAAACCCGCCCGTAGAACACACCGCACACCCGCAACCGAAAAACGGGAAAGCTGAGAACCCCACATGCACCGCTCCCGCATCCTGACCGCCGTCGCCGCCGGCATGCTCGCTCTGATCCCGCTGGCCGCCGGCTGCTCCGGCGACGACCGTGACCCGGCCGAGCCCCAGCTGGCGTCGTCGACCTCGACGACCACCGAGACCACCGCCGAGCACCACTGAGAGCACCTCCGCGGCACCCTCCCCCACCACCAGCGAGGCCGCGCCCGAGCCCGACGAGACCGAGCAGACCGAGCAGGAAGCGGAGGCCGCCCCCACCGCGGGCTCGTGCATCTCCCCCGCGACGGAGGCCGGTCTGCCGGAGCTGACCATCGCGGCCTACTGCGACGGGGTGTGGGCTCAGGTGGCCAAGCCCGGCACCGACGACTTCCGCGTGCTGCGCTGGGACGGCACCTGGCACGAGTACGAGAACCTCGGGCGGATCAAGATGGGGGCTCGCCCAGCAGTGTTACGAGCCCGAGATCGCCGACGCCGACGGCATACCCCAGGAGCTGCGCGACCAGCTCCCGTTCTGCGACTGAGCCAACAGCGTCCGCGCACCACGACGGACACCGGGGCACCCCGCCGCCCGCAGACGATCTTCCTACGTGCGCAATTCACCTCTCAGGAACGCTCCCGCGCGACCAGCCCGCTGACCTGCGCACACGACAACGGCTAGACCGAGCGGTACGCGCAGTGCTAGGGTAACCCCCGAAATAATGAACCGCTTCGTTCATTTTCCGAGACGAGCTGCACGTGCACACGTCACGCGCACCGCGTACCGCACGCCGCGCACCACGCACGGCGCACGGCGCACGGCGCACGGACGCGCAGGGCGCGCGCAACGGGACGTCGGAAATTGGGCGAGGCACGACGAACGTCAAGGGAGCACCCCATGTCCATCCGCCGCACCATCGCCGCCGGCACCGCCGCGATCATCTCCGTCGGCGCCCTCACCGCCTGCGGGGCCTACGACGACGCCCAGGACGGCGCCATCGACGAGAACGCCCCGATCCGCATCGGCACCACCGACTCGCAGAAGGAGGCGTGGCAGGTCTTCGAGGACAAGGCCAAGGACGAGGGCATCGAGCTCGACGTCGTCGACTTCTCCGACTACAACACCCCGAACGACGCCCTCGACCAGGGCCAGCTGGACGTCAACCTCTTCCAGCACCTGAAGTTCCTCGCCGCCTACAACGCCGGCTCCGACGCGGACCTGACCCCGGTCGGCTCCACCGAGGTCATCCCGCTGGCGCTGTTCTGGAAGGGCCACGACTCCCTCGACGGCATCGAGGGCGAGTCCGTCGCCATCCCGAACGACTCGACCAACCAGGGCCGCGCGATCAACGTGCTCAAGCAGGCCGGCCTCGTCGAGCTCAAGGGCGAGGCCCAGCTCGACCCGACCCCGAGCGACATCGACACCGACGCCAGCAAGGTCTCCGTGACCCCGGTCGACGCCGCGCAGTCCTCCGCCGTCTACGGCGAGGGCAAGCCCGCCATCATCAACAACTCCTTCCTCGAGCGCGCCGGCATCGACCCGAACACCTCGATCTACGCCGACGACCCGAGCAACCCCGAGGCCGAGCCCTACATCAACGTCTTCGTGACCAAGGCCGCCAACAAGGACGACGAGCGCATCGCCAAGCTGGTCGAGATCTGGCACTCCGACGAGGTCCAGGCCGCCAACGACCGCGACTCCAAGGGCACCTCGGTCTCCGTCGACCGCCCCGCCTCGGAGCTGCAGGAGATCCTGGACCGCCTGGTCGAGGACCAGAAGAACGCCAACAGCAAGTAGCAGGTAGGCTGCACCGATCGTGACCGACAATCAGCACAACCCCGCCACAATTGGCGACGCCGCGTCGCACGCCGTGGGCGGTTCCGGCGCCGTGGGCGCCGCCTCCGACACCGCCGCCGCGGGCGGCGCCGACCGCCAGGGCACCCGCCTCGAGCTGCGGGAGGTCTCCAAGGTCTTCCCGGGCAAGAAGGGCCACGCCGACGTCACGGCCGTCGACTCCGTGAGCCTGACCGTCGAACCGGGTGAGATCCTCGGCGTCATCGGCTACTCCGGCGCCGGCAAGTCCACCCTCGTGCGCCTGATCAACGGCCTGGACACCGCGACCTCCGGCGAGCTCCTCGTCGACGGCACCGACGTGGTGCCGCTCAAGGAGCGCGACCTGCGCGGTATCCGCCGGCACATCGGCATGATCTTCCAGCAGTTCAACCTGTTCAACTCCCGCACCGCGGCCGGCAACATCGCCTACCCGCTGGAGCTGGCGGGCGTGGGCAAGGAGGAGCGCCGCCGCCGCGTCGCCGAGCTGCTCGACTTCGTGGGGCTCGCCGACCGCGGCGACAACTACCCCGACCAGCTCTCCGGCGGCCAGAAGCAGCGCGTCGGCATCGCCCGCGCGCTGGCCACGGACCCGTCGCTGCTGCTGGCCGACGAGGCCACCAGCGCGCTCGACCCCGACACCACGCAGGGCGTGCTCGACCTGCTGCGCGAGGTCAACCGGAAGCTCGGCATCACCATCGTGGTGATCACGCACGAGATGGAAGTCGTGCGCTCGATCGCGGACAAGGTCGCCGTCATGGAGGCCGGCCGCGTGGTCGAGTACGGCACCGTCTACGAGGTCTTCTCCGACCCGAAGACGGACGTGGCGGCGCGCTTCGTCGCCACGAGCCTGCGCAACACCCCGGACAACGTCGAGGCCGAGGACCTGCTCGCCCGCGACGGCCGGCTGTTCACCATCGACCTGACCGAGGAGTCCGGCTTCTTCGCCGCGGCCTCCGAGGCCCGCGACAACGGGGCGTCGATCGCCATCGTCCACGGCGGGGTGACCACCCTGCAGAAGCACAGCTTCGGCCGCATGACCGTGCGGCTGTCCGGCGACGAGGAGGTCGTCCAGACCTTCTACGAGCGCCTCCGCCACACGACGACGATTGAGGAGATCACGCGATGACCACCACCGTGCTGGCCGCCGACTGGGACCGCATCGGCGACACCTTCCTCGAGGCCATCTGGGACACCCTGGTCATGGTGGCGATCACCCTGGTCGCCGCCGGCATCCTGGGCCTGATCGTCGGCGTGCTGCTCTACACCACCCGACCGGGCGGCATCCTGCGCAACGCACCGGTGTACACGCTGCTCAACGTCCTGGTGAACTTCGTGCGCCCGATCCCGTTCATCATCCTGATCGTGGCCCTGCAGCCGCTGACGCTGACGGTGATGGGCACCTCCGTGGGACGCAACGCGGGCATCTTCGTGATGGTCATCGCGGCGACGTTCACCGTGGCGCGCATCGTCGAGCAGAACCTGGTCTCCATCGACCCGGGCATGATCGAGGCGGCGCGCGCGATGGGCGCGAGCCCCTGGCGGATCATCCGCACCGTGATCATCCCCGAGGCCCTCGGGCCCCTGGTGCTCGGCTACACCTTCATCTTCATCGCGATCGTCGACATGTCGGCGATGGTCGGCTATATCGGCGGCGGCGGCCTCGGTGACTTCGCCATCGTCTACGGCTACCGTGCCTTCGACCCGGAGGCCATGTACGTCGCCGTCCTGGTGATCGTCGTGATCGTGCAGGCCGCGCAGTTCTTCGGCAACTGGCTGTCGAAGAAGATCATGCGCCGCTGATCCCGCAAGTGTCCTGAAACCCCGGCACCGCTCCCCCCGGCGGGCCGGGGTTCCCTCATGCGGTGGCGTCGGCGCGCCACAGCACGGTGGCAACGCGCAGACGGTGAGAAAACGTGCGCGCGGGGCAGGCGCGGCGTCGGTAATCTTGGGGCGTGACGCGCAGACTCATGGCATTCGACCTCGACGGCACCATCCTCTTCGCCGACGGCGTCCGGCCCGCCGACGCCGAGGCCGTCGCACGCTGGCGCGCCGCGGGCAACCTCGCGGTGACCGCCACCGGCAAGTCCATCGCCGCCACCCGCTTCGCCCTCCGCGGCACGGGCGTGGAGTTCGACTACCACGTGCTCAACACCGGCTGCGTGATCACCGACGCCGACTACCGGGTCGTCGAGGCCGACCCGCTCGACACCGCGGTGGTCGCAGCCCTGGCGGATGAGCTAGCCGGCGCCGAGGGCGTGAACCTCTACGCGACCACCCTGGACACCCGCGACCTCATCCTGCACAACGGGGTCGGCGAGGCGACGACCTCGATCCTCGTCGACAACGAGCGCCTCGACGTCGCCGACATCCCGAAGCACGAATTCGTCGGCGCGCCGATCTGGGTGCCCGGCGACCCGGAGCGGATGGGGCGCATCGAGAGGTGGGTGGGCCGCTTCCCCGGGGCCTCCGCGGTGCGCAACCAGGACTTCCTCGACGTGATGCCCGCCGGCACCGGCAAGGGCGTGGGCATCGACCGGCTCATCGGGCACCTGGGCATCGACCCGGTGGTCTACACCGTCGGCGACTCGTGGAACGACATCGGCATGCACCGCCGCGCCGACCACGCCGCCTGCTTCGACTGCTCCCCCGCCGAGGTCAAAAAGGTCTGCGGGACGGTCACCGGGTCCGTCGCCGAGTTCATCGACGCCGTGCTCGCCCACGGCTGACCCGGGACCGCCACAGGGCCGGTGCAGGGCAGCCGCCGCCGGAAGTGGGCGGGCCCGGAACGGTGCAGGCGCAACGCGGGGCGACCGGTACCCCCGACGCGGTCAGCACGGGTCGGGCTCAGAGAGGTTCCACGGCGAGGGCGCGCCAGCCCTTGCCGCGCTTCGGCTCGTCGCCGCAGGAGGAGACCACGCCCTCGTAGGCGACCTTCTCCAGGGCCACGCGCCAGCGCCGCCCGTCCGGCGCCGCGACCTCGCGCACCGCATCAGCGGCCGCTCCGCCCAACGCAACGCCCGTGGCGCCGTCGGGCGCGGCGACGGTGAGGGAACCGGCGGGAGCGGGCGACGGGGCGTCGGCAAGCGCGGCTGCGACGGCGAGCTCGGCGACCTGGCCGGGCCCGTCGAAGCAGCCGCGCCCGCGGTTGCCGGGCAGGAAGAGCTCGCCACGCGCGGCAGCGGCCATCAGCGTCCCGGCCGCCGGCGCGTTGAGGCGCCCGAAGGAGTAGCCCCACGGGAAGAGCAGCATCGACGGGGCGAACCGGTGGCCCTTCGTGTGCGAGGACTCCCAGACCCACTCGCGCGGCTGCGTCGCGTCGAGGTCGTGCGCGAGCGGGCGGCCCTTGATCGCGCAGCACGCGTCGCGCTTCGAGTGCGTGCACACCAGCAGCACCGGGTGCTCGATGCGCAGCGCTCCGTTGCGGCCCGGGCCCGACAGATCGAGGCCCAGGATCGCCTCGGGACCGGGCACCTTGAGCAGCTCGGCGACGCCTTCCGCGGTGAAGAAGAGGTACAGGTGGAACGAGTCGCTGCCGTCCGAGGCGTGGCCGCCGTGCCCGGCGCGCCCGACGCGGCGGATCAGCTGCAGGCCGGCGCCGTACGCCTTCAGGTGCCGCTTGAGGCGCCCCGTCAGATCCTCGCCGAAGGTGCCGCCGTCGAGGACGTCGCGGCTCCAGTGCTCCGGGTACTCGAGGGCGAGGCAGGTCGTCATGGACTTGGCGGTGCCGGGCAGCGCCTCGACCCGCACCTCCGAGCAGCGCGTCAACGGTTCCATGCGAATGAGCCTAGCCTGCACTGCGCGCGATGCGCCCCGGCCGCTACCGTGTAAGCCATGACCCGCCCGCACGCACGCCCGGCCCGCGCCGCGAGCCTGCTCTGCGTGCTCGCGCTCGGCGCCGCTTGCGCCGGGTGCTCGAGTGAGACCGAGGCCCCGGTCACCGGGCTGACGCCGCTGGGCGACGCGAACTCGGCGATGAAGACCGAGCGTCCCGACGGCCCGGCCGGCCTCGCCGTCACCGGCGTGCGCACCGGCCACCACGAGACCTTCGACCGCGTCGTCTTCGACCTCGCCGGCGAGGGCCACCCCGGCTGGTACGTCGACTACGACGAGACCCCGGCCAGTCAGGCCTCGGGGGCGACCGTGACCTACCAGGGCGCGGTGGCGCTCAACGTCAACATCGACGGCACCGCCTACCCCTTCGAGGTCGGCGTCGACGACCCGCACCTGACGCGGGTGGCCGCCCAGGAGGACGGCGTGGTCACCGAGGTCGTGCCCGTGGGCACGCTGGAAGGCCGCTCGCAGTTCGTCGTCGGCCTCGAGCGCGAGGTGCCCTACTCCGTGCAGGTCATCGACGAGCCGACGCGACTGGTCATCGACCTCGTGCGCAGCTGACGCAGTGTGCGCGGCGATTGCCGACGGCTGCGCCGCGCACGTCCCGCGAGCGCGCACCCGCCCGCCTCTGGCGCGCGCCGTGCGCGCACACGGCGCAGCAGGCGCGCGCCTGGCGCGGCAAGCGGCGCAACGACGCCGGAGACGCGGAACGCGCCACGCCGCACGGTGCGGGACCGCGGTGCGTGACGCGCAGCGTCGTCAATCGAAGGTCAGAACACGACGCGCAGGATGGAGACCGTGACGGCCGCGACGACGGCGGACGCCGGCAGGGTGATCACCCAGGCGGCGGCGATCGGCTTCATCAGGTTCCAGTTGGCGGCCTTGTTGACGATGCCCACGCCGAGCACCGCGCCGATGAGGATGTGGGTCGAGGAGACCGGCAGGCCCAGCAGCGAGGACGTCATGACCACGGCGGCCGCGGACAGCTCGGCGGAGAAGCCGCTGGCCGGGTGCATCTCGGTCAGCCCGCTGCCGACGGTCTTGATCACGTAGCGGCCGACGAACCACAGGCCGGAGATCAGGGCGATGCCCATCGCGACCATGACGGCCAGCGGCACCGAGGACTCGGCGGCGATCTCGTTGGTCTTGAGCACGTCGAGCACGGCGATGAACGGCCCGATCGCGTTGGCGATGTCGTTGGAGCCGTGCGAGAAGGCGAAGGCCGAGGCGGTGAAGACCTGCATCCAGCTGAACAGCAGGAACGTCGAGCGCGACAGGTCCTGGCGCTTCAGGGAGCGCGCGAAGATGAACACGGCCATCCACACCACGGCGGCGATCATGCCCATGATGAGGAAGTTGCCGAAGTTCGACAGGTCCAGGTTCAGGTTCTTCAGGCCCTTGAACAGCATCATCGCGGAGATGATGACCGAGCCGCCGGCCGCCAGCAGCGGCACCCACACCTCGAGGGCGTGGTGGGCGTCGACGTCGTCGGCCTCGCGGTCGATGCGGTCGAGCTCGCGGTAGTAGTCGGACTCGAGCTCGTCGGGGTCGTGGTCCGGGTCGGAGTAGGTCGTCGAGTCGCGGACCATCGCGTTGGTGTAGGAGATCTGCTGGATCTCGTTGAGGCGCTCGAAGGCGTTCTTGTGGCGGGTCTTCAGCTCGGCGCGCTCGACCTTGATGTCGCGCAGGCGGGTGTCGGCGCGCTCGTTGTAGACGAGGATCGAGCTCTTGATGGAGCGGAACAGCAGCCAGGCGACCACGCCGCCGAGCACCGGGGAGAGCACCCAGGAGATGGCGATGGTGCCGATCTCGCTCCACTGGACCATCGACCAGCCGCCCTTGCCGGTGATGAAGCCGACGGTCAGGGCTGCGCCGACGATGCCGCCGACGATGGAGTGCGTGGTGGACACGGGCCAGCCCAGCCGGGTGGCCACGAGCAGCCAGATGGCGGCGCCGAGCAGGGAGGCCATCATGATGTAGAGGAACTCCGAGGCGTCCAGGCCCTGGATGGCGTCGAGGTCGACGATGCCGGACCGCACCGTGTCGGTGACCTCGCCGCCGGCGAGCACGGCGCCGCTGACCTCGAAGATCGCGGCGACGACGAGCGCCTGCTTCAGCGAGAGCGTGCCGGCGCCGACGGAGGTGCCGAAGGAGTTGGCCACGTCGTTGCCGCCGATGTTGAACGCCATGAACATGGCGAAGACGATGGCTGTGATCAGGACGATGCGGCTCGCACCGTCGCCGACGAAGTCGAAGGACCACAGCATGAAGATGATGATGGTGACCGCGAAGATGGCGCCGAAGGTCAGGTGCCAGCCCCAGTCGTTGGCCTGGGACGCGAGCGATTCACCGCCCTTTTTCGTTTGAGTCGTTGGTGATGCAGTCATGGGCCCGGTTCCCTTGTCTCTCTCCGGTTTCTCTGAGGGAGGCGGGCCGCCGTCGCCGGTGGGCACCGCCTCCACTGTGCGTGCAGGTTCGACGGTCCGCACGGGGCCGCACCTCCAGGTTGGCCGGACAGCGTGTCCACAGGGACTACCCAGTGTGAAGTCAGGGTTGCGCGCGCGTTAATTCTTCGTGCCGCTTGCCGACGTCCCGTCCGTCCCCGTCGGCAGTTCCCCGCGGCGTGGTGCGCGCGTGGTGCGCGCGTGGTGGCGCACGAGGGTGCGTCCGTGGCCGGGGTGCGCACGTGCGCGTGCGCGCGCGGGCGAGCCATAGCCAATCCGCCATTTGTCGCTCAAATCGTGCACGTGCGCGTGCGCGCGCGGGCGAGCCTGCCGCGGAGGCGCGTGGGCGAGCGCGGGGGCGGGTGACGACGGACTTCAGGTGTAGAGCGCCTCGATGGCCCAGCGGCCCGCGCGCCAGATGAGCAGCCAGGCGTAGGCCGCGCCGTCGGCGCCGTCCCCGCCGGCGACCTGGAGCCGGGCGACGGGCTCGGGGCGGTCGACGGGCCAGGGCCCGGCCCAGCCGGTGACCAGGAAGCGACGCTCGCCCCAGGCCAGCCCGACGGGGGCGGCGCTGAGCTCGGCCTCGGCGGTGACGGTGACGCGGTGTCCGGCGGCGTCGACGAGCGTGACCCTGCTGGCGGGGTGGTTCGGCCCCGCGCCGAGGCGCGCCGGCAGCGGGCCCGGGATGCGGCCGGGCCAGGAGCCCTCCGGCGGCGCCTCGCGGGCCTCGCCGTAGGGCACGAGCTCAATACGTTCGGCCACGCCGCGGCCGCCGATCAGACGCGGCTGGAGCACGGCGTCGGCCCCGAGGGTGGACACGACGCGCTCGACGGCGCGGCGCGCGGCCTCTCCCCCGGTGCGCCGGCCCCACAGGGCGGCGACGGTCTCGGGCTCGGCGACCTCGACCGGGTCGAGCGTCAGCGCGACCAGCCCGTCGTCGGGGTCCGGGTCAGCCGGCGCCAGGTCTGCCGCGGCGACCGGCTCGGCGCCTCCTGCCGAACCGGCGGCACGGGAGGGACGGGAGGCGGAACCGGCACCGCCCACTGCACCGGGCCGCGACGCGTGCGGGTGGCCCGGGGCGGCGTCGAGGGCGCGGGCGGTCAACCAGCCGTCGAGCTGCCAGCGCACCCGGTCGGCGGTGGCGGACTCGGTCAGCGGCTCGCGGGTGCGCCACACGCGTGTCAGCCGCTCGCCGCCGGCGAAGTCCGCGGTCACCCGCAGCCGGTTGCACGCCACCCCGGCCTCGGCGAGGCGCGCGTGCAGGCGCGCGGCCAGCTGACGGGCGGCGAAGGCCGCGGCGTCGACGCGCACCACCGGCTCCGACGGCTCGAGCGCCACGGCCAGGTCCGGGCGCCCGGCCTGCGGGGCGACCAGGCGCTCGCCGGCGGCGGTGGCCACCTCGCGCAGCCGCGCCCCGGCCGCCCCGAACCGGGTGACCACGGCCGGGCCGGGCAGGGCGGCCAACTCCCCGGCCGTGCGCGCCCCGAGGCCGACCAGCGTGGCCGCGGTCTCCCCGTCGCAGCCCAGGGCGACCTCGGCGACGAGCTCGGCGAGCGGCAGCGGGGCCAGGAACTCCCGGGAGGCGCCCGGCGCGACGACCCGGCCGTGCCGGGCGGCGAGCACCGCCGTGGACAGCTCGTCGGCGACCCCGGCCAGGCAGTCCACGCCCCGGCGGGCGGCGGCGTCGAGCAACCGCTCCACCGCGGCGTCCTCGCCGCCGAAGAAGCGCGCCGGCCCGCCCGCAGAGACCACCGCCAGGCCGGGGCGCAGCACCTCGACGCTGGCGGTGACCTCGTCGAGCCCCGCGGCCACCGGCTCGAAGGCGCGCGCGTCGCGGTCGGCGTCGGCCTCGGCGACGTCGAGCTCCGGGCACAGCGCCTGGGCCGCGCGCAGCCGCATGCCGCGGCGGACCCCGGCGGCACGCGCGGCGGTCCCGCAGGCGAGGACGCGGTGCTCGGCGACGACGGCACCCGGGGCCGCAAGCCCCGCGGCCTGCACGGGCCAGTCGGGGAACCACAGCGCGATGACGCGCGGGGCCGCCACTGCCCCGCGCGCCTCGCTCTCCGCACTCGCCGCACTCGCCGTCACGGGGACGATTATCATCTATCGAACACCTGTACGCCAGCGCCGCCGGTCAGGCCCGGACTCAGACCGCGCGCAGCCGCCCGGCGGGACGCCGCGCCCCGCCGACGGCGCCCTCGGCACCCGCGTCGGCCCCGCGCGCGGCGTCGGCAAGCGGGCCCGGGTCACCCAGGCGCAGCACCGTCGAACGCGGCGCAGCCCCGCGCGCTACGGTGCGCACGCCGACCTCGAGCACCCGGATGCGCCCGGCGCCGCGGCCCAGCCCGTCGAAGCCGGTCACGCGCGCGCTCACCCGCGCCAGCGGCGAGGGCACGCGCACCCCGACGGCCAGCAGCGCCGCCGTGCCGCCGCGCAGCCGGGCCAGAAGCGGGCGCGCCGCACGCGGGGTCAGCTCCCTGGCGCCGCGCCAGACGACCAGGTCAAGGCCGTCGACGAGCACCCCCGCCACCGCCGCCGGTTCCGCCCCGGCGCGCGGCACGGCGACCACGCGACCCAGCTCCCCGCCGACCTCGGCGACCCCGGCGAACGAGAGCTCCGGCCAGCCGATGACCCCGACGCTCAAGCCCGCCGCCGTCGCCCGGGCCAGGGCCTCGGCGACCAGCGCGGCGCACCCGTCGAGCTCGGTGACCGCACCGCGGGCCAGCGGCAGGGCGGCGTCCAGGCGCGCGCCGAGGCCGAGCGTGTGCGCGGCGTCGGCCACCGCGGCGTCGGCAATCGAACCCCCGGTGGCACCCGCGCCGCCGGAGAGCGCGGCGACCTTCTCGCGCAGCGCGGCGATGGTGCCGGCGCGGTCGAGCCCCGTCAGCTCCCCGCCACGAACGCCTGTTCTATCCACGTCCGCGATTATCCCCCGCCCGCCGCCCGGGCGTCAACTGGTAGCGTAAGCCCTCATGACCACGGCATACGGCAGCATGCACGCACACCCGACCCCGATCCCCACCCCGCCGGTGGTGCGGCTGGGCACCTCGGCGCTGTTCGGGCTCGCCGTCGCCGTCTTGACCACCCCGCTGCCGCGAGGGGCTCAGGTCGCCGTGATGATCGCCGCCGTCGCCGCCGGCTGCCTGCTGACGTTCTCGCACCCCTACCGCCGCGAGATGCGCGCCTTCCTGGACAAGCGCGGCATCGAGGCCCGCCCGCGCCTGGGCCAGGTGCTGCCGCTGTTTCTGGTCTGGCTCGCGCTCATGCTCGCCCCGCTGCTCGCCCCGGCGGCGACCTGGGTGACGCTGGTGGCTTTCCTCGTCGTCTTCGGCTGGATGTTCTGGGTCTTCCCGCACGTCGACGGCACCCGCGCGCTCGCCTTCGCCGACCCGGAGGACTAGCCCCCTGAACGGGGGTTTTCGAATCAAAAATTTCGCCGGGGGCAGGGCACGGACAAGAATTACCGGCATGTTCCTCTCCGCACTCGACATGCTCGTGCCCACCCACCAGTCCTCCGGCCTGTGGCGCCACCCCGACGCCGAGCCCGAACAGTACCGCGACCTGGACTTCTGGGTCTCCCACGCGCGCATGCTCGACGAGGCCGGCTTCGACGCCCTCTTCCTCGCCGACGTCGCCGGTATCTACGACGTCTACGGCGGCAGCGGCGCGGCCGCCATCCGCGCCGGCATGCAGTACCCGCTGCTGGACCCGATGCCGCTGATCTCCGCGCTGGCGGCTGCCACCCGGCGCCTCGGCTTCGGCGTCACGGCGAACACCTCGTACGAGTCGCCGTACCTGCTCGCCCGGCGCTTCGCCACGCTCGACCAGCTGACCGGCGGGCGCATCGCCTGGAACATCGTCACCGGCTACCAGCCGGGCGCGCTGCGCAACATCGGCGCCCCCGAGCTCGACCACGACACCCGCTACGACCGCGCCGACGAGTTCGCCGAGGTCTGCTACGCGCTGTGGGAGGGCTCCATCGAGCCCTCCGCACTGGTCTCCGACGCGGAGTCGGGCGTGTACATGGACCCGGCCAAGGTGCACCCCATCGAGCACAAGGGGCAGTGGTTCGACGTGCCGGGCGCGGCGGTGAGCCTGCCCGGCCCGCAGCGCACCCCGTTTCTCTTCCAGGCCGGCTCCTCGCCGCGCGGCCTGGCCTTCGCCGCCCGCCACGCCGAGGCGCTGTTCTTCTCCGGCACCACGCCCGACAACGTCGCCCCGCTGGTCACCGAGGCGCGCCGCCTGCTGGCCGAGGAGGGCCGCGCGGACTCCGAGCTGACCACGATCACCTCCGTGACCGCCATCGCCGCCGAGACCGACGCCGCCGCCTTCGAGCGCTACGAGTCCTACCTGCGCTACGTCGACCAGGAGGCCGCGCTCGCGCTCTTCGCCGGCTGGACCGGGCTGGACCTGTCGACCTACGGCCCCGACGACGTGCTCGAGGACGTCGAGATCCAGGGCAACCGCTCCGCGCTGCAGTCCTTCACCAGCCTGGACCCGACGCGCCGCTGGACTGTCGGCGACCTGGCCGCACACATGACCATCGGCGGGCGCGGGCCGGTCTTCGTCGGCTCGGGCGCCACGATCGCCGACGAGCTCGAGCGCTGGCTGCGCGAGTCCGGCGTCGACGGCTTCAACGTCGACTACGCCCTGCGCGGGCCCGACATGCGCGCCTTCGCCGAGCACGTGGTGCCGGTGCTGCGTGCGCGCGGGCTCGTCTCCGCCGACGGTTCGATTGACGACGCCGCGCCGCGCACCCTGCGTGCGCGCGTGACGGGTTCCGACCTGCTTCCGACCACGCACCCCGCGGCGAGGTACCGCCGCTAGCGTGTGGGCCCACGGGGCTGGCGCGGGCCTCAGCGCCCGCCGCGGCGGTCCTGCTCGGCGCGGATGCGCTCGGAGACGTCCTGGATCTTGTTGTTCGCCCACACGTAGAACCGGTGGCAGGCGTAGAAGACCGCCCAGATGCCGAGGAACGTCGGCAGCCACCAGCCCCAGTAGAGGTCGGCCTGCCAGATGAAGATCGCCGTGAACAGCAGCGCGAACAGCAGCGTGCGGGCGGGGTCGACGTGGAAGAAGATGCGCTCGCGTCCGCGGCGCTCACGTGCGGCCATGGGGTGACTCCCTTCGGTTCCGGTCGGGCTCGCGGCCCGCTCAGTCGAGGTCGCGCGAGGCGGCCCAGCGCGACAGCGCGTAGCGGTTGGACTGCTGCGTCTTGCGCAGGATGTTGGAGGCGTGCGTCTCCACGGTCTTCACGGAGATGAACAGCTCCTTGCCGATCTCCCGGTAGGTGTAGCCGCGCGCCAGAAGCCGCAGCACCTCCAGCTCGCGCGGGGTCAGCTCGTCGACCACGGGGTCGTGGGCGCCGGCGGCCGCCGGGCCGTGGCCGGCGAAGGCGTCGAGGACGAAGCCGGCCAGCCGCGGCGAGAAGTAGGCGTCGCCGCCGTCGACGCGCTCGACGGCGTGCGCGAGCTCCGCGCCGTCGATCGACTTGGTCACGTAGCCACGGGCGCCCGCGCGGATCACCGAGATGACGTCCTCGGCGGCGTCGGAGACGCTCAGCGCCAAAAAGCGCGGCTCCACGCCCGCGTCGTGGACCCGGCGGATGACGGCCACCCCACCGCCGTCGGGCATGTGCACGTCGAGCAGCACCACGTCGGGCCGGGTGCGCACGATGCCCGTGACGGCGTCGGCGACGGTGCCGGCGTCGCCGACGACCTCGCAGCCGGGCTGGACGCCCAGCTCGGCGCGCACGCCGGAGCGGAACACGGAGTGGTCGTCGACGAGGAAGACTCGGGTCATGCGGCCCAGGATACCGCCCACCTGGCCCACTCAGTCGAGCTCCACGGCCACGCGCACCTCGGTGCCCTCCCCCGGCCTCGATCGCACCGTCGCCCTGCCGCCCATGCGCTCGACGCGCCCGCGCACCGAGTCGGCCAGCCCGTGCCGGTCGGCGGGCACGGCCTCCGGGTCGAAGCCGCGGCCGCGGTCGCGCACGAAGATCTCGAGGCGCCCGCCGAGCAGCTCGGCGTAGACGTCGGCGCGGTCCACCCCGGCGTGCTTGGCCACGTTCACGCACGCCTCGCGCGCGGCCAGGACGGCGGCCTGCGCGACGTCGGAAAGCGGCCTGTCCTCGCCCACGGTGACGGGCGCCAGGTGCAGCCCGAAGAGGTCCTCGACCTCGCCGCAGGCGCGCTCCAGCGCGCCGAACACGCTCAAGGTCTGCTTCTCCTGGGTGTCGAAGAGCCACTGGCGCAGCTCGCGCTCCTGGCTGCGCGCCAGCCGCGAAACGGTCTCGGGATCGGCGGCGTTCTTCTGGATCAGAGCGAGCGTCTGCAGCACGGAGTCGTGCAGGTGCGCGGCGATCGCGGCGCGCTGCTCGCCGGCGAGCTTCTCGGCCCGTTCGGTGGACAGCCGCTCGGAGACGCGCAGCGCGGCGGGCACGCCGATGACGGCCACGCCGGCCAGGGTGAACACGACGGCGGTGAGGGCCTGGACGAAGCCGTCGGAGCTGGTGCCCACCAGCAGCACGATCACACCGACAAAGACCAGGCCCGTGCCCACGACCACCGAGGTGACCCCGGCCGGCCCGCGCACACCGCGGTCGTAGGCCTGCCAGGCCAGCACGGCGCCGAGCGCGACGACGACCAGCGGCACCGCGAGCTCGAAGTTGAACCCACCCTCCCCGTCGATGCTCACCGACATCGTCGAGCCGAGCACCAGGGCCACCAGGATCAGCCCCCACCACCCGGCGCCGGGCACGCGGGTGCGCGTCGGCGGGGCATCGGCGGGCTCGGCGTCGCGCGAGCTGGCCAGCCAGATCCCGGCGTAGATCAGCACGCCCACCCCGCCGGCGGCCGTCAGGCCGAGCAGCACCAGGCGCACCCAGAACACGTCGACGCCGAGGTGGCGCGCGAGACCGGCGGCCACGCCGGCGAAGACGGCGTCCTCGCGCGGGCGGGTGTAGACCGGGTAGGCCACCTCCCCGCGGGCGCGCGCGCCGGACTGCTTTCGGAACATGCCCTCCATCTTCCCTGCCGAGGCGCCCGGACACATCGGGGGTTTCCCTGATGCGCTCCGATGACGCACCGGAGACAATAAACATATGGACACCAACACCGCGGGCGAACTGGCCCGCCGCATCTGGGCGACGCGCCCGCCGCGCCTGTCGGGCTCCCCGGGCGCCGGGGTGTGCGAGGGCATCGGCGTGCGCTACCGCATCGACCCGATGCTCGTGCGCGTGCTCTTCGTCGCGGGCGCGTTCATCTGGGTGACCAGCGTGCCGATCTACCTGATCCTGTGGGGCCTGATGCCCCGCTACGGCGTGCCGTACTCTCCGTTCGAGTCGCTGGGCCGCCCCGGCTCCGACAGCGAGGACCGCACGAGCGGCATCCTGCTGCTCATCTTCGCCGTGCTGACCTCGGGGCTGCTCGGCTCGAGCCTGGTCGACGGCTCGGCGCTGGCGTTCCTGCTCTCCCTGGCCCTGGCCGCCGGCGCGTTCGTGCTGCTGCACAAGCGCACCCCGGTGCCGCCGCCCGGGCTGATCGCCACCCCGATTGACGACGCCGCGCAGCGCCCCGTCGACGGGGACGCACCCGTCGACGGGGCGCACGACGGCGCAGGCGCCGTCGGTGCGGGTGCCGCCGGTGCCGCCGGTGCCGCGCCGTGGGCGGACCTGACCGGCTACGAGGTGGCCGAGGGCTGGCCGGACCCGCGCGCGGGCGCGCAGCGTCAGGCCCCGGCCGGCAACTGGGACCCGCTGGGCGCGGCGCCCTACGACTGGCGCAGCCAGGGCCGCACCGGCTACTGGGCGGGGAACCCGGACTCCACGGGGGCCGGCTACCCGAACGGCGGCACGGGCGGTGGCGCAGGCGGGGCGCACGACGCACCGTGGTACGCCGACGCCGGGGTCGGGGCCGGCGCGGGCGGGGCCACCCACTACCCGGGCGCGGACTTCGTCGAGCAGCCGAAGAAGAAGAAGCGGCTCAACTGGCCGCTGATCATCGGCGGGGTACTCCTGGCCGCGCTGCTCGCCGGGGCCGCGCTGGTGGTCGCCGGCGGCACGCTCTTCGGCGAGGACCGCCACGCCCCCGCCTCGGAGGCGGAGCTGCAGGACGACTACGAGGGCGGCCTGCGTGCCGTGACGGTGGACCTTACCGGCGTCGGCGCGCTCGACGAGGACCACACGGTGACGGTGAGCTCGGGGCTGGGCCCCACCCAGGTCTTCCTGCCGGCCGGCGTCCCGTTGGAGCTGCAGTGCGAGGAGGGCCTCGGCGAGATGGAGTGCACCTCGGGCGACTACAACCGCGACGCGCCGGGGGCGCGGCTGACGGTCGTCGTCGAGGGCGGGCTCGTGCCCTCGCCCACGACGGTCGCCGTGGTCGACGACCCGCCCGCGGACGGCGACGCGGACTAAGCGGGTCCCCGGACGCCGGGGTGGCCTGCGCGGTCTCTCCCCCGGCACCCCGGCTCAGACCGACGCGGGGCGGGTCACTCCCACTCGATGGTTGCCGGCGGCTTCGAGGTCACGTCGAGGACCACGCGGTTGACGTCGGCGACCTCGTTGGTGATGCGCGTCGAGACGGTCTCGAGGACCTCGTAGGGGATGCGCACCCAGTCGGCGGTCATGGCGTCCTCGGAGGAGACCGGGCGCAGCACCACGGGGTGGCCGTAGGTGCGGTGGTCGCCCTGCACGCCCACCGAGCGGACGTCGGCGAGCAGCACCACGGGGCACTGCCAGATCTGGTCGTCGAGGCCAGCGGCGGTGAGCTCCTCGCGCACGATGGCGTCGGCGGCGCGCAGCGTCTCGAGGCGCTCGGCGGTCACCTCGCCGATGATGCGGATGCCCAGGCCCGGGCCCGGGAAGGGCTGGCGGGCGACGATGACCTCGGGCAGGCCGAGCTCGCGGCCGACGGCGCGCACCTCGTCCTTGAACAGCAGCCGCAACGGCTCCACCAGGGTGAACTCCACGTCGTCGGGAAGCCCGCCGACGTTGTGGTGGCTCTTGATGTTGGCGGTGCCGGAGCCGCCGCCGGACTCGACGACGTCCGGGTACAGGGTGCCCTGCACCAGGAAGTCGACGCTGGCGCCGGCGGGGGCGTCGGAAAGCACGCCGGAGACGGCGCGCTCGAAGGAGCGGATGAACTCGGCGCCGATCGCCTTGCGCTTGGCCTCCGGCTCGGTCACACCGGACAGCTTGGCCAGGAAGGCCTCGGACTCGTCGACGGTGACCAGCTTGGCGCCGGTGGCGGCGACGAAGTCGTTCTCCACCTGCTCGCGCTCGCCGGCGCGCAGCAGGCCGTGGTCGACGAACACGCAGGTCAGACGGTCACCGATGGCGCGCTGCACGAGTGCGGCGGCCACGGCGGAGTCCACACCGCCGGACAGCCCGCAGATCGCGTAGCCGTCGCCGACCTGCTCGCGCACGCCCTCGATAAGCTCCTGGGCGATGTTGGCGGCGGTCCAGTCCTGCTTCAGACCCGCGACGTCGGTGAGGAAGCGGGTGAGCACCTCCTGGCCGTGCGGCGAGTGCAGCACCTCGGGGTGGTACTGGACGCCGGCCATGCGCTTCTCGGGGCACTCGAAGGCGGCCACCGGCGCGCCGGCGGAGGTCGCGGTGGCGGTGAAGCCCTCCGGGGCCTCGGTCACGGCGTCGCCGTGGCTCATCCAGACCTTGTGGGTGTGCTCGAAGCCCTGGTGCAGCACGCCGGAGTCGACGGTGAGGTCGGTGCGGCCGTACTCGCGGCGGCCCGTGGCGGAGACGGTGCCGCCGAGCTGCTGCGTCATGACCTGGAAGCCGTAGCAGATGCCGAAGACGGGCAGGCCCAGCTTCAGGATCTCCGGGTCCGGGGAGGGCGCACCGTCAGCGTAGACGGAGGCGGGCCCGCCGGAGAGGATGAGGGCAGCGGCGTTCTTCTCGCGCACCTCGTCGGCGGTGATGGTGTGGGGCACGACCTCGGAGTAGATGCGGGCCTCGCGCACGCGACGCGCGATGAGCTGCGCGTACTGGGCACCGAAGTCCACGACGAGGACGGGGCTGTTCTTGGTCTCGATCGGCTGCGTCACGGTGAATGATCCTAGTCGATGCGCCGGTGGCACCCCGATTCGGCTCCGGGGCCCTCGAGGGCACCTGCCGTGACCCGGGCGCGGTGATGGTCCATCCTGGTGGGCGTGAACCGCTCCCCCGTCCCGGCCGGCACCGCGCCGGATCGCTCGCGCGCCACCGGCGTGCTCCTCGTGCTCGGCTCGTGCGCCTCCCTGCAATTCGGCGCGTCGGCGGCCACCCAGGTCTTCCCGGCGGCCGGGCCCTGGGGTGTCACGGTGCTGCGCCTGGCCTTCGCCGGGATCGTGCTGACGGCGCTGGCCCGCCCGCGGGTCGGCGCGTGGTCGCGTGGGACGTGGGTCAAGGTCGTGCTCTTCGGCGTCTCGCTGGGCCTGATGAACGGCTTCTTCTACGCCTCGATCGCGCGCATCCCCCTCGGGGTGGCCGTCACGGTCGAGTTTTTGGGACCGCTGCTCCTGGCCGCGACCACGGGGCGGCGCGCCCGCGACTTCGCCTGGATCGCCGTCGCACTCGCCGGCATCCTGCTCATCGGCTTCGACTCGCTGGACCCGCTGGGCATCGTCTTCGCCCTGGTGGCCGGGGCGTTCTGGGCGGCCTACATCCTCTCCTCGGCCCGAGTGGGCGCCGCCGTCGACGGGCAGGGCGGGCTGGCGGTCGCCTTCCTCGTCGGGGCGCTGGTGCAGGTCCCGGCGGGCTTCCACGGTGCGGGCGTGATCCTCGCGGACCCGACCCTGATCGGCTGGATGGCGCTGACCGCGCTCTTCGGTTCGCTGGTGCCCTACGCCCTGGGGCTCGGCGCGCTGCGCCGGCTGCCGGTCGGGGTCTTCGGCATCCTGCTCTCGCTGGAGCCGGTCTTCGCCGCCGCCATCGGCTGGTGGCTGCTCGGCCAGACCCCGAGCGCGGCGGTGTGGGCCGCGGTGGTCTGCGTGGTGGCCGCCAGCGTGGGCACCACCCGCAACAAGCCGGGCGCGTAAGCCGCCGTCTCGGCCCCGGGCAGAGGCCGGTCGGACCCCGGTCCGAGGCTGGCCGGGGGTCGCCTACCGGGCCGTCGTCGGGGCTGCCGGCCGACTACCAGCCGCGGGTGGCGCGCTGCAGGGCGTCCTCGACCTCGGCGACGAGGTGGCGCAGCTCGGTGACGTCCGGGCGGGCCAGCGCGGAGAGCGATCCGGAGGCTGCGGTCAGCTGGGCGGCTGCGGCCCGGGTCTCCTCGGCGGCGGCGGTGACGGTCTCGACGAGCTCGCGGGCCCCGCCCGTGAGGTGCTCGACGTCGGTGTCGTTAAGCCAGCCGGCGATCACGCCCTGCACCGGCTCCATGATGCGGGCGACCGAACCGGCCTTGGAGTTCAGGCGGGTGACCAGGCGCTCCTCGCGGGTGACCTGCTCGTCGAGGGAGTCGATGCCCGCCTTCAGCGCGGTGTACAGCGCCGTGAGGGACTCCGGGGAGTCCGCGGCGCCCGGCTCGACGGCGAAACTGCCCGCCGCCGCAGTCTGCAGGCGCACCAGCGCCAGCGAGAACAGCGCCTCGCGCGAGGAGCGGTCCACCCGCTCGATGAGCCCGGAGAGCTCCCCGAGGTAGCCGCTGACGATGCCGTGCATGTTCGCCCAGATCTGCAGCGGGGCCAGCAGCAGGGTGCGCTGCGGGCCGGTCAGGTCCAGCTCCTCAGCAGCCGCGCGCACGCGCTCGCCGGCGCCGGCCGCCTCGGAGACGCGGGCGGTCAGCCCGCCGAGATCCTCGGCCAGCGCCCCAGTCTCCTCCTGGCCGTGGGTCCAGTCGCCGAGCAGGTCGTGGGCGCGGCGCAGCGCGGTGATCATCTCCGCGACGGCCGCCTCGGCCGTGGCGGCGGTGCCGTCAGCGGCGTCGGCGGCGTCGACCACCGGGGCGTCGGGAAGCGTGGCACCGGCGGCCTCGCGCGCGGCGAGCTCGGCGGGAAGCAGCCCCCACTGGAAGCGCTCGTAGCTCTCGACGCCGAGGGCCTCAGACAGCGCCGCGGCGGTGCGCTGGGCGACCTCGCGGCGGGTCTGACCGGACTCCTCCGCCTCGCGCTCCTGCTCGCGGACCTCGGTGTAGAGCCCGAAGGCCGTCTCGGCGGCCTCGGTCATCGGGCGGGTGCGCACAGAGAGGTAGCCGCCGGCGGGCAGCGGGGTGACCGTGGCCAGCACCTCGTAGGGACTGCCGTCGGCGGCCCGGTTGCGCACGAAGCCCGCGAACGGGCGCTTCGCCTCGAGGGCGTCCCACATCGCACGGAAGACGCCGGCGGGCATGTCGGGGTGGCGCACGATGTTGTGCGGGGCGCCGACGAGCTCCTCGAGCGGGTGCTTGGACAGCCGGACGAAGACCTCGTTGGCCAGTGTGATGCGGCCCTTGTCGTCGGTGGTGGAGAAGAAGACGTCGTCCAGGCCGACCGGGTTCTCTTGCCGGTCCATCGTCAGTTTTCAGCTCTGTTTTCAGCTCGGGGGCTTCGCGGGCGCGCTCGCTCAGCTCAGCGCCAGGTCGACCTTCTGGAAGGACTTCACGTCGGTGTAGCCGCACTTCGCCATCGCGCGACGCAGGCCGCCGACCAGGTTCTCCCGGCCCGACGCGCTGGTCGAGGGGCCGTGCAGGAGGGTCTCCAGGCTCGGGCGCTCGCCGGTGAAGGCCGGGTGCGAGACCACGCCGCGCGGGAAGCGCGGGTGGGCGGCCACGGACGGCCAGTAGTAGCCCTCGGCCGGGGCCTCGGCGGCCGGGGCGAGCAGCTCACCGGCGGCCACGGCGTCGGCGCCGCAGGCGATGGCCTTGGCCACGTCGCCGGAGCTCTCGATCTCGCCGTCGGCGATGATGTGCACGTAGCGCCCGCCGGTCTCGTCCAGGTAGTCGCGGCGCGCGGCGGCGGCGTCGGCGATGGCGGTGGCCATCGGGGCCTCGATGCCCAGCGCCGCCGAGGAGGTGTTCACACCGGAGCCGACGATCACGCCGGCCGCACCGGTGCGCATCAGGTGCAGCGCGGTGGTGTAGTCGGTCACGCCGCCGGCGATGACCGGCACGTCCAGGGAGCCGATGAACTCCTTGAGGTTGAGCGGCTCGCCGCCCTGGGCGACGTGCTCGGCGGAGATGATGGTGCCCTGGATGATCAGCAGCTCGGCGCCGGCCTTGATCACGTGCGGGGCGAACTCACAGGCGTTCTGCGGGCTGACGCGCACGGCGACGGTGGCGCCGGAGGCGCGGACCTCGCCGATGCGCTCGGCGAGCAGGTCGAAGTCCACCGGGGCGGAGTGCAGCTCCTGGAGCACCCGGTTGGCGGCCGGGGTGTCCACACCCTCGCCCTCGGGCTCCTTCGCGGCGGCGATCACGCGGTCGATCGCGCCGTCGAGGTCGGACTGACGGCCCCACAGGCCCTCGGCGTTGATGACGCCCAGGCCGCCCTGGCGGTCCATCTCGATGACGAACTCGGGCCCGGCCAGCGCGTCGGTCGGGTGCGACATCACCGGGATGTCGAAGGTGTAGGCGTCGATGTGCCAGGTCGTGTCGGTCTCCTTCGAGGAGCGGGTGCGCCGGGAGGGCACGATCGAGATGTCGCGCAGGTGGTAGGTGCGGCGGGCCTCGCGCCCGATGCCGATTTCGGCGTAGTCACGCATTGGGTATTTCCTCATCTCAGGGGACGACGAACGGCGGTTGTGCGCACAAGAGTTTACTCGCGGCCGCCGCACCGGGGCCAGACGGCCCGGCGGCGCAGCCGCCCACCCGGCGGTGGTACCGCCCACGGCGACCGACGGGGCGTCGTCAAGCACACGGAAGGGGCGCGCCCCGGGTGACACCCGCGGCACGCCCCTCCCCCGCCGGTACAGCAGACGCGGCGACTAGTGGTAGTTCGGTGCCTTGACGGTCTGCTGGATGTCGTGCGGGTGGCTCTCGCGCAGGCCCGCGCCGGTGATCTGGACGAAGCGGGCGTCGTGCAGCGCGGCGATGTTCGCCGAGCCGGTGTAGCCCATCGCGGCGCGCAGGCCGCCGACGAGCTGGTGGGTGATCGCGTCGATGCCGCCGCGGAACGGCACGCGGCCCTCGACGCCCTCCGGGACCAGCTTGTCCTCGCTCTTGACGTCGGCCTGGAAGTAGCGGTCCTTGGAGTAGGAGCGCTTCTCACCGGTCAGGCCGCGGCCCTGCATCGCACCCATGGAGCCCATTCCGCGGTAGCGCTTGTACTGCTTGCCGCCCACGACGACGATGTCGCCCGGCGCCTCGGCCGTACCAGCGAGCATGGAGCCGAGCATGACGGAGTCCGCGCCGGCGGCCAGGGCCTTGGCGATGTCGCCGGAGAACTGCATGCCGCCGTCGGCGATGATCGGAACGCCGGTGCCCTTCAGGGCGGCGGCGGCCTCGAGGATGGCGGTGACCTGCGGGGCGCCCACGCCGGCGACGACGCGGGTGGTGCAGATCGAGCCCGGGCCGATGCCTACCTTGACGGCGTCGGCGCCGGCCTCGTACATGGCCTTGGCGGCCTCGCGGGTGGCCAGGTTGCCGCCGACGACGTCGACGCGGTCGCCGAAGTCCTTCTTGACCCGGGTGACCATCTCGAGCACGCGGTTGTTGTGGGCGTGCGCGGAGTCGACGACGAGCACGTCGACCTCGGCGTCGACCAGCTGGGCGGCGCGCTTGTAGGAGTCCTCGCCGGTGCCGATGCCCGCGGCGACTAGCAGGCGGCCGGAGGCGTCCTTGGAGGCGTTCGGGTACTGCTCGGTCTTGACGAAGTCCTTGACCGTGATCAGGCCGGTCAGCTTGCCGTCCGGGTCGACGATCGGCAGCTTCTCGACCTTGTTGGCGCTCAGCAGCTGCAGCGCCTGCTCCTTGGTCACGCCCGACGGGGCGACCACGAGCGGCATCGGGGTCATGACCTCGGCGACCTTGCGCTTCATGTCCGGCTCGAAGCGCATGTCACGGTTGGTGCAGATGCCCACGAGCACGCCCTCGGCGTCGACGACGGGCAGGCCCGAGATGTGGAAGCGGGCGCACAGGGCGTCGACATCCTCGAGGGTCATCTCGGGGGTGCAGGTCACCGGGTCGGTGACCATGCCGGACTCCGAGCGCTTGACCGTCTCGACCTGCTCGGCCTGCTCCTCGGCCGAGAGGTTGCGGTGCAGCACGCCGATGCCGCCCTGGCGCGCCATGGCGATGGCCATGCGCGACTCGGTGACGGTGTCCATGGCCGCCGAGGCGACCGGCATGCCCAGCCGGATGTTGCGCGTGAACTGCGCGGAGGTGTCCACCTCGGAGGGGATGACGTTGGACTCCGCCGGCAGCAGCAGCACGTCATCGAAGGTCAGCCCGTTGAGCAGGACCTTGTTCGGGTCGTCCCCGCCGGTGAATACGCGCTCCTGGGTCATCTTCTTCGGTCTCCTCACTTGTGCGATCGCTCCCGGTCGCCGCCATGTGAATGGCGGTACTCCCCGTCACTTTAGTGCGGAAACGCGAGGCGGGGGTCATTGCCCTCGACAGGCGCCCTCAATAGGATCGGGCGTTGTGAACTTTGACCATCAGATGCCCCTCGACCCGTTCGCCGACGACCCGAACGACCCGGCATCGTTTTTGACCGAGGACGAACCCGTCGAGCCGATCTCCGAGGAGGAGCGCGTCGCCATCGAGCGCGATCTCGCGCTGGTCAAGGACTTCCGCCGCGTGCTCGAGCCGCGCGGGGTGCTCGGCATCGTCTTCTTCTGCGAGGACTGCGAGATCTACCACTACTTCGACTGGGCGATCCTGGCGGCGAACATGCGCGCCACCCTGCGCGAGACCGTCAGCCCGGTCCACGAGCCGGGCGCGCAGCCCGACGTCGACGCCTACGTCACCTGGGACTACGCCCTGGGGTACCTCGACGGCGTGCGCGGCATCTGAATTGCCTTAATCGCCTGAATTGCCGACGCCGCGCGCATAACGCACCGCGGGGTGGGGTGCGCCGCCGGGGGCGGCGCACGACGTCGGCAATCGCGCCGCAGGCGCGCTGGCTTTCGCTAGCTGCTGCCCTGGGCGTCGTTGCCCTGCTGGCCGGACGGCGCCGGGGAGTCGGTCTCGGGCAGCAGCTGGATGGTCGTCGTCGGCGTCGGTTCGCTGGTCGGCCGCGAGGGCGGCACGGGGGCGCCGCCGGGCACGGTCGTGGTGATCACGAGGGTGCTGGTCTCGGTGACGGTCTCGGTGGCCGTCTCCGGGCGGGTGGGCTCGCCGGACTTCTCGGAGGTCTTCTCCGCGGCGGAGGTCTCGGGGGTCTCGGTGGCCTTCTCCGAGATCGTGCGCTCGAGGCGCTCGGTGGCGGTCTCGGCGGTGCGGCCCTCCATGCCGGCGATGAGCTCGCGGGCCTCGAGCAGCAGGCGGCGGGCGGTCTCCTCGTCGCCGCTGTTGCTCGCCTCCTCCATCTGGTCGAGGGTGCCGGCGAGCTCGACGAGGGCCTGCTGGTCCTGACCGCGGTCCAGCACGCCGGTGGCGTTGAGCGCCAGTCCACTGCAGGCGATGACCAGGGTCGCTGCGGCCGCGCCAACCAGGCCGGCGAGCCACGGGCGGTTGCGGCGCCGCTCGGAGAGGTCGCTGACCACGGCGTGCCGGCCGCCGGTGGGCGCGCCGGACGCACGGCTGGCGCCGGCGGAGCCTGCGAGGAAGACGGGCGCGGGCGGCGCGTCCGAGCGGACCTCGTCGCGCAGGTCCGCGAGCATGCGGGTCAGCTCGTCGGAGCCCTCCGCACCGGCACCGAGCGCATCGAGGAGCCGATCCTCCTCGCGCACCGCGTCCAGCTCTCGCTCAGCCATTGATCTCTCCCTGTTGTTCAATCAGCGTGCGCAGACGTTTCATCGCACGGAACTGGGCCACCCGAACCGCACCGGGGGTGCTGCCGACGATCTCGGCGGTCTCGTCCGCCGAGAGGCCGACCATCACGCGCAGGATCACGATGTCGCGGGCCCTCTCGCCCAGTGAATCGAGAAGTGCGCGCACTCTGTTACTGCCGTCGGCGGCGAGCACCGCGGCTTCGGGTCCCTCGGCGTGTCCGCCGGTCTCGGGGACCTCCTCGGTGGGCACCGAGTGGTCGCGGGCCATGGCGCGGTGGGCGTCGGCGACCTTGTTGAAGGCGATGCCGTAGACGAAGGCCATGAACGGCCGGCCGCGGTCGCGGTAGCGGCCGATGGAGTTGGCCACCGCCAGGCAGACCTCCTGGGCGACGTCCTCGGCCGTCGGAGCGCGGCCGCCGCCGATGCGGGCGCGCGCGTAGCGCAGCACCTGCGGGTGGATCAGCCGGATGATCTCGCGCAGTGCCCGGCGGTCACCGGAAACCGCGTCCGGAACGAGCCGTCGCAGTTCTTCGTCGGTGTCACTCACGGCGTCTGGCGGATCTCTCTACGTGTCATCGGGGAAAGACGGGGCGTCCGGGCCGGGCGCCGGGGGCACGCGGCGGACAGGGGTCGCCCAGCATCGTATCGCGAGAGCACCGTCAACCGTCAGATAGCCGGGGACTTTGTGCCGCCCCTCCCCCGGGAGTGGGAGGAAGCTGAGAATTAACCCATCTTTAACCTTTTACGTTTCCGCTGCTCACGGAGGCGCAACCCCGGGAGGGCACCTTGTTTCCACAGTTCAGATACCGGGCGTCCACTTTTCGTTCACCGAGCAGGCTTTAACTGCGTCTGGTAACGCGGCCACGAGAGTTCACGAGGAGATAGTCGATGTCACAGCCCCACCTGCTGCCCGGTCCGAACGCGGATTTCTGGGACTGGCAGCTGCACGGAGCATGCCGCGGTAAGGACTCGGACGTTTTCTACCACCCGGACGGTGAGCGGGGTCGCGCACGCGCCCGCCGCGAGAACCGCGCCAAGGCCATCTGCCACACCTGCCCGGTCATCGACGCCTGCCGCGAGCACGCGCTGTCCGTCGGTGAACCCTACGGCATCTGGGGTGGCATGAGCGAGTCCGACCGCATGCTCTACCTGCGCCGCGAGAGCGTCCGCGTCTAAGGCGCCTGAAGCGCGCAGGCTGCGCCCCGGCGCGGCGGTCGACGTCACCGC
>NZ_JASODI010000026.1 GCF_030211955.1 Corynebacterium frankenforstense
GGCCCGCCCCCTCCTGAGTGAGGGGACGGGCCTTCGTCGTTCGTCCGCGACGGCGGCGCGGCCGTGTTCAGCCGCTAGTGCTGGTGGCGCTAGTGCTGGTGGCCGTGGCCGGCGCCCTGGGCGGGCTCGGCCGGCTTGTTGACCACGGAGGCCTCCGTGGTCAGCACCATGCGCCCCACCGAACCGGCGTTGACCACCGCGTTGTGGGTGACCTTGACCGGGTCGATGATGCCGTCGTCGATGAGGTTGCCGTACTCGAGGGTCTGGGCGTTGAAGCCCTCCCCGTTCGGCAGCTCGGCGGTGCGGGAGACGACCACGGCACCGTCCAGGCCGGCGTTCTCGGCGATCCAGAAGGTCGGCTTGGTCAGCGCGTGGGCCAGCACGCGCACACCGACGCGGGTGTCGCCGTCGAACTGCTCGGCGTACTCGTCGATCTCGCGGGAGATCTGGGTCAGCGCGGAGCCGCCGCCGGCGACGATACCCTCCTGCACCGCGGCGCGCGCGGCGTTGATGGCGTCCTCGACGCGCAGCTTGCGCTCGGAGACCTCGGTCTCGGTCGCGGCGCCGACGCGCAGCACGGCCACGCCGCCGGACAGCTTGGCCAGGCGCTCCTCGGCCTTCTCCTTGTCCCAGGAGGAGTCCGTGGTCTCGATCTCGCGGCGGATCTGCGCGCGGCGGGACTCGACGTCCTCCGCGGAGCCGGCGCCGTCGACGATCACGGTCTCGTCCTTGGTGATGGTGACACGCCGGGCGGCACCGAGCACCTCGGGGCCGGCCTCGGCCAGGGAGATGCCCAGGTCCGGGTCGACGACGGTGGCGCCGGTGACCACGGCCAGGTCATCCATGAAGGCCTTGCGGCGCTCGCCGAAGTACGGGGACTTCACGGCGGCGACCTTGAGGGTCTTGCGGATGGCGTTGACCACCAGGGCCTGCAGGGCCTCGCCCTCGACGTCCTCGGCGATGATCAGGGCCTGCTTGCCGGAGTCGGCGATCTTCTCCAGGATCGGCAGGAAGTCCGGCAGGGAGGAGATCTTGTTGCGCACCAGCAGCACCACGGCGTCGTCGAGCACGGCCTGCTGCGCCTCGGTGTCGGTGATGAAGTAGGGCGACAGGTAGCCCTTGTCGAAGGAAACGCCCTCGGTGACGTCCAGGGAGGACTCCATGGACTGGCTCTCCTCGACGGTGACCACACCGTCGCGGCCGACCTTCTCCATGGCCCCGGCGACCATCTCGCCGACGCGCTCGTCGCGCGAGGAGACGGTGGCGACCTGGGCGATGGCCTCGGCGTCGGCGACGTCGGTGGCGCGCTCGCGGAGCAGCTCCACGGTCTTCTCGACACCGGCGTGGATGCCGGCGCCGAGCTCGAGCGGGTTGGCGCCCGCGGCGACGTTGCGCAGTCCCTCGCTGATGATGGCGCGGGCCAGCAGGGTGGCGGTGGTGGTGCCGTCACCGGCGTTGTCGTTGGTGCGGATCGCGACGTCCTTGACCAGCTGGGCGCCGAGGTTCTCGAAGGGGTCCTCGACGTCGATCTCGCGGGCGATCGTCACGCCGTCGTTGGTGACGGTGGGGCCACCGAAGGCCTTGTCCAGCACGACGTTGCGGCCGCGCGGGCCCAGGGTGACCTTGACGGCGTCGGCCAGGGTGTCGACGCCGCGCAGGATGCCCTCACGGGCCTCCTGATCGAATGCGATGAGCTTCGCCATAAAAGAGGACCTCCCTTACTTGCCGACGACCGCGAGCACGTCGCGGGCGGAGAGGATCAGGTAGTCCTCGCCGTCGTACTTGATCTCGGTGCCGCCGTAACGCGAGAAGATGACGGTGTCACCCTCCTTGACGTCCACGGGCACGCGGTTGCCCTCGTCATCGAAGCGTCCCTTGCCGACGGCGATGACGGTGGCCTCCTGCGGGCGCTCCTTGGCGGTGTCCGGGATGACCAGGCCGGACTTGGTGGTGGTCTCGGCCTCGTTGATCTGGACCAGGATGCGGTCCTCGAGCGGGGTGATGTTGACGTTTGCCACTGTCATTCCTCCATTGCTGAAAGTTTCGTTCATTGCGGGTCGCGGAAGTGAGGCACAGCCGCCGTCGCGGGTGGACAACTGTGTGTCCGTCAACCTGTTTGGCACTCTACCCCCGGGAGTGCCAGCATTCAACAACCATGACTGCCAGCACCGGGACGCCCGCGGGACGGCGAAGGCCCGCACCCCGCAGGGTCGCGGGAGGCGGGCCGAAAGCCGGGAGTGCGCGGGCACGGCACGGTTCCGGGCGAGCGCCCGTGAGGCGTCGCCCGTGCGCCACCGCGCCGGCGGGTCAGTTGGCGAGGTTGAGCACCGCGGCACGCCAGAGGGCGAAGTCCTCGGGCTCGTCCTCGCGGTAGGCCTCGACGGCGCGCACGGCGTCGTCGACGCGGGCGACGGTGTCCTCGTCGATGTCCTCGCCGTCGGCGCCGACGAAGAGCACCGGGCCGCTGATGGCGCGGGTCGGGTCGGGCAGGAAGGCGGAGTTGCCGGTCGCGGCCTCGTTGCGGGCCAGGGAGGCGACCGGGTTGGGCTCGGCACCGGCGGCCGCGGCGCCGGCGCTTTAGAGCGCGGCGTAGACGTCGCCCTCCTCCTGGAAGACGACGGAGACGCGGCCGTCGACCGGGCCGCCGAGCAGTTCGGCCGCGTCGTCGAGCTCGAAGTCGACGACGCGGCGGGAGAGGTCAGGCTGCACCAGCAGGCCACGGGTCATGAGGGTCCTCGATCGGGTCGGTACGGGCCGGAGTCAGGCTCACGCTAACCCGGATCCGATGTTTCCGCAGCGCAGGCCACCTCTCGTTCACCGCGCCGACGCCGCGGGTTCACCGCGCCTCGGTGCTTGCGGCCCCGCGCACAGACCCGCCGTGCCCCTCAGCCCGCGACGAGCGGGGTGTCGACCTCCAGCGAGGTATCCGTGCCCACCGAGTAGCCTGAGGGCCGCGCCCCGCTGTGGATGAGCTTGGCCGCCAGCGTGGCGATCATCAGCCCGTTGTCGGTGCACAGCTTGGGCTCGGGCACCCGCAGCACGATCCCGGCGGCCGCGCACCGCTCGGCGGCGAGCTCGCGCAGCCGCGAGTTGGCCGCCACTCCCCCGCCGAGCAGCAGCGTGTCCGCGCCGGTGTCCCGGCAGGCCCGCACGGCCTTGAAGGTCAGCACGTCGCAGACGGCCTCCTGGAAGGAGGCGCACACGTCGGCCACGCGCACGGTGCGGCCCTCGCGCTCGGCGGCCTCGACGTGGCGGGCCACGGCGGTCTTGAGCCCGGAGAAGGAGAAGTCGTGGCGGTGGCCGTGCTCCTCGTCGCGTGCACGCATCAGCCCGCGCGGGAAGGCGATCCCCTCCGGGTCGCCGTCGCGGGCGGCGGAGTCGATGGCCGGCCCGCCCGGGTAGCCCAGGCCGAGCAGGCGGGAGACCTTGTCGTAGGCCTCGCCTGCGGCGTCGTCGAGGGTGGAGCCGAGCTCACGCACCGGCAGCCCGTCGGCGCCGACCTCGAGCAACTGCGTGTGCCCGCCGGAGACCAGCAGCGCGACGGCGTGGCCGAGCCCGCCCTCGCCGGTCAGCGAGCCGACGGCGACGTGCCCGCCGAGGTGGTTGACGCCGTAGAAGGGCACGCCCCAGGCCGCCGCGTAGGCCTTCGCCGCCGAGGCACCGACCAGCAGCGCCCCGGCCAGGCCCGGCCCGACGGTGGCGGCCACCACGTCCGGGCGCTCGATGCCGGCCTCCTTGAGCGCAGCGCGCATGACGGGCACGACGGCCTCGAGGTGGGCGCGCGAGGCGATCTCCGGCACCACCCCGCCGAAGCGGGCGTGCTGGGTCATCGACGAGGCGACCTGGTCGGCCAGGACCGTCACCGTGCCGTCGTCGTCGAGGCGCACCAAGCCGACGCCGGTCTCGTCGCAGGAGGACTCCACACCCAGGATGATCATGTGCTCAAGGTTACCGAGCCGGTCAAACGGGCCCGGACGCGCCGTCCCGCGCACACCTCACCGGCGCGCGCGGCGCACCGTCTCAATTTCCGACGCCCGCGCGGCGCATCGTGTACGCGTCCGCCCCCGAGGGCTGGTAGTAGCCACGGCGGATCCCGATGCGCTCGAAGCCGAGCGACTCGTAGAGGCCGATGGCCGGTGCGTTGTCCGTGCGCACCTCGAGGAAGACCGGCCCGCCGAGGCGGTCGGCCTCCGCGAGCAGGACGTCCATCAGCCCGCGGCCGAGCCCGCGGCCCTGGAACTTCGGGTCCACGCCCACGGTGTGCACCTCGAACTCGGGGTCGCGCAGGGGCCCAACGATGCCGAGGCCGGCGTAGCCGACGAGCAGGCCGTCGATCTCGCAGCCGACGTAGATCGTCGAGCGCGCGGCGAACTCCTCGCGGAAGGCCCGCTCGGGCCACGGGCTCTCGCCCGGGAAGAGGAGGCGTTCCAGCTCCGCGCAGCGCGCGGCGTCGCGGCCCTCGAGCCCGCGCCAGGTCACGGCGCCGCCTGCGGCGCCGTCCCGGCCCGCGGCGCCGTCACCGCCGACGGCGCCGGGCGCGACGTCGTCAATCGGGCGCCCGCTCACGGGCGCAGCGCCGGGGAGACGCGCACCGTCGGCGCGACGGCGTCGGGGCGGCGCAGGTAGATGGGTCGGAACTCGACCTCGTCGGCGGTGACCAGGCCGGCAGGCTCCGGGTAGAGCTCGACGCGCTCGGCGTCACCGGTCTCCGGCAGCTTCTCCGCGAGCGTGTCCGGCGCGCTGACCACGGCGAGGCCCTCGGGCACCGGCAGGTCGGCCGGAGCGCAGACCTCGGGGCCGGCGGTGCGGTCACCGGCGGCGTCGTAGGTGGCCCAGTAGGCCTCGCGGCGCCGCGCGTCGGAGACGACGAGCGCGACCCTCCCGCTCAGGCGCGGCGAGCGCGCCACGGCGTCCAGGGAGCAGACCCCGCGCAGGCGCACGCCCAGGGCGTCGGCGGTGGCGGCGGCGGTGGCCATCCCGACGCGCAGGCCGGTGAAGGGGCCCGGGCCGCAGCCGCAGACCACCCGGTCGATGTCGGCGTAGGTCAGGCCCGCCTCGGCGAGCACCTCGGCGATGGTCGGCACGAGCAGCTCGTTGTGGCGCCGGGCGTCGTCGAGCACGCGGGCGGCGCGCACGACGGGCGCGGAGCGGGCGGCGTCGGAGATCTCGTCGACGAGTCCGACGACGAGGCGGGCGGTTGAGGTGTCCAGGGCGAGCGTTGTCACACGCGCAACCCTACTGCCCCGCCCCGGTCAGACGAGCAGCAGGACCAGCAGCTGGCCGGCGATGATCTTGCCGACCATGCCCGTCGGGTAGACGGTGGCGTAGCCGCGGGCGGCCAGCTCGGTGCCGGTCTGCTCGTTGAGGTAAGAGATCACGGCCGGGTTGGTCGAGGCACCGGCGGCCACACCCATCGCCTCGTCCCAGGTCAGGTGCAGCAGCCACATGCCGACCGCGGCGCTGACGAGGTAGACCACGACGGTGACCACGAAGCCGGCGGCGATGTAGTAGAGGCTGGAGGCGTCGGTCAGGGCGTCGCGGAAGCCCGCGCCGGCGGTGGTGCCCACGCCGGCCAGGAAGATCGACAGGCCGAGCGTGGAGAGCGTGCGGTTGGCGTGGTACGGGATCTGCCAGTTGATGCCGCCGGTGCGGGTGAGCGCGCCGAGGATCAGGCCGGCGATGATCGGGCCGCCGCCGAAGCCGAGCGAGAGCACCGAGCCGCCGGGCAGCGGGATCGGGATCGCGCCGAGGATCAGGCCGGCGAGCAGGCCCAGGGCGAGGGGCAGCAGGTTCAGGTCGGCCAGGGAGCGCTCGGAGTCGCCGAAGAAGCGGTTGACCTCCGGCAGGCGCTCCGGGGTGGTGACCACGCGCACGCGGTCGGAGTAGTTGAGCACCAGGTCGTCGCTCGGGGCGATGTCGGAGTCGCCGCGGCGCACGCGGGCGATGGTGAAGCCGTGGGCGACGGTGTCGAGCTCACCGACGGTCTTGCCGGCGACGTTCGGGTTGGACAGCGTCAGGCGGCGGAACATCAGCCCGGAGCGCTCCAGGGACATCGGCACGGCCTCGCCGAGGACGGCCTCGGAGGCGTTGAGGGCCTCCTCGGTGCCGTTGAGGACGACGACCATGCCGGGCTCGACCGGGCGGTCCGGGTCGGCCAGGGTGTGGGTGCCGTCGGGCAGCTGCAGGCGGGTCGCCGAGACGGGCTGGTCGGCCACGACCGGCAGGTCGCGGATCGCGCCGCTGATGCCGCTGCGCAGGGAGATCGCGCGCCACTGCACCGGCGCGACGATCAGGCCCTCCTTGCGGGCGTCGGCGACGTGGTCGACCTTGAGGATCGCCGAGCCGGCCGCTGCGATGACGATGGCGGCGATGACGGCGCCCGGGTAGGCCAGCGAGTAGCCGACGACCACGTCCGCGCCCTGGGAGGCGTCGAGCATGTCGACGATGGCGGCCATGGCCGGCGTCGAGGTCAGGGCGCCGGCGAACATGCCCGAGCCCTTGATCGGGTCGAGGCCGAGGGCCCGCACGAGCGCGTAGGTCAGGCCGACGAGGACGAGCAGGAAGACCGCCAGGAAGGCGTTGAGCTTCCAGCCGCGCGAGAGGAAGGAGGCGAAGAACTCGCGGCCGGCGGTCAGGCCGATCGCGTAGACGAACAGCGCCAGGCCCAGCTGGTAGACGAGGGTGGGCAGGCTGATCTCCGGGTTCATCGCGCTGAGGCCCAGGGCGACGAAGAGGACCGCGGAGGCGCCGAGCGCCAGGCCCGCGACCTTGATCTTGCCGACCGCCAGACCCACCGCGAGGATCAAGAACATCGCGATGAGGGGTTGATCGGCCAGGAAATCTAGCACTGCCACGGGCTCCAGGGCTCCTTCACTCGGCGGGCATTACCGGCTGCGATTGTGCCCGGAAACGCCCGGTTAGGCAACAAAATGAATGTGCACCCACGCCGACGCCCGGGCCTGCCCCCGGATGGGGCGGGCCCGGGCGTGACAGCCTGTGCTCAGGCGGGCGTCAGGTGGTTCCCACCGTGGGCGGCGGGAGTGCGGCCGGGGCTGGCCCGCGCGGGCGCGGTGCCTTTCCCCCGGCCGCGCGGGGCTACTCCGAGACCTCGAAGAGCCGCTGACCGACCATCGAGTCCTCCTCGCGCAGACCGCCGGGGATGATGAACATGCCCTTGGCGATGTGTTGGAGGTACTCGGTCATCTGGTCGTCGTACATGGCCTTCAGCTGCGGGATGAAGTTGGTCGCGGGGTTGCGCACGAAGGCGATGAAGAACAGCCCGGCGTTGAGCCGGCCGAACTTGGTCAGCCCCTCCGTGTAGTTGTAGCCGCGCCGCAGCATCCGCGCGCCGCCGTGGTGGGACGGATGGACCTTGGCCACGTGGCTGGTCGGGTCGATCAGCGGCTCGCCGTCGTCGCCGGTCTTCTCGAAGTCCGGGTCGGTGAACTCGTCGCCGCCCGAGTTGGGCGCGCCCTTGAGCTTGTCGCGGCCGATGATCGTCTCCTGCTCGGAGAGGATCAGCTCGTCCCAGACCTCCATCATCATGTGGATCTTGCGGAAGCACAGGTACGAGCCGCCCGCGGCCCAGTCGCCGGCGTCGTCGCCGGGCTGGATCCACAGGTGCTTGTCCAGCTCCTCGTCGGTGTCCTCCGTCTTGATGTTGGAGGTGCCGTCCTTGAAGCCGAAGAAGTTGCGCGGGGTCTCCTGCTCCGTGGAGGTCGAGGAGGTGCGCCCGTAGCCGAGCTGCATCCACTTGACCGAGGCGGTGCCGAAGGCGATGCGCTTGAACTGGTGCATCGCGTGCAGGACCACCATCGGGTCCTCGCCGCAGATCTGCACGAGTAGGTCGCCGTTGCAGATGGACTCGTCCATCTTCTCGGCGGCCATGCGCGGCATGCCGTCCTTGAGCACCTGCGGGCAGTGGGCGGCCAGGCCGAAGCGGTCGCCGTCCTCGGGGTGCTCGAACAGGCTCGCGCCGAAGCCGAAGGTGATGGTCAGGGCACCGGTGCCCAGGCCCATCGCCTCGCCGGTGTCGTCCGGCGGGACGTCGTCGCGCGCCTTCGGGTCGTTGACCGGCTCGCCGGCCTGCATACGCTCGGCGGCCAGCGTCCAGTCCTCGAGCAGCTGCCTGAGGTCCTCGCGCCGTCCGGCGGTCATGTCGAAGGCCACGGCGATCATCTGCTGCTGCGCCGGGGTCACGATGCCGGACTGGTGCTCGCCGCGGAAGGGCACCACCTCGTCGGAGGCTGGACTGTCCGCGGTGGCCCGGGCGGTGCCGTAGCCCGCGCCGAACCCGGCCAGGCCGAGCGCGGCGCCGGCGCCGATGCCGCCCATGAGCATCGTGCGGCGGTTGACGGTGAAGCTGTCCGATGTACCGGCGTCGGCGGTGTGCGCGCCCCGGGCGCCCGCGCCGTCGGTGCCGTTCAGGCCGGGGTTGTCCTGGGTGTCGGTCACGACAGGATGGCCTCGGTCAGCTTGGCCAGCGGCACGCGCAGCGCGTCGACCTTGTCGGCGAGCTCGCGGGTCTGCTGGTCGTTGAGGGTGTCGTAGTAGACGTAGCCGTCACCCTCCTTGTACTTGGCAAGCTCGTCCTTGAGGTCACCGATGCGCTGGTTGATCTGCTCGGTCAGCTCCGGGTCCTTCTTCTTGGCCAGGGCCTCGACGTTGCCGAAGGCGACCTCCGCGCCCTCCAGGTTGGCCTGGAAGTCCCACAGGTCGGTGTGGCTGAAGAACTCCTCCTCACCGGTGATCTTGGTGGTGGCGACCTCCTCGAGCAGCGAGATCGCACCGTTGGAGATGTCGTCGATGTTCACCTCGAAGTCGTCGGCGTAGACGAGGTCGTAGAGCTGCCGGGTGTCGGCGACCAGCTTGTCGGCGTACTTGGCGCGGTCGGCCGGGCTGAAGGGCTGGTAGGCCTTGCCGTCGTTGTCCTCGGGCTTGGGCTGCCAGAGGTCCTTCTCGATGACGTGCCAGCCGGTCCACTCGCGGTCGGCGGTGTCGTCGGCCTCCTGGTAGTCGGCCTCGCGCTCGTCGAGGGCGGGGTCGATGTCGCCGAAGGCCTCGGCGGTCGGCTCGATGCGCTCGTAGAACATGCGGGCCGGGGCGTATTGGGCGCGGGCGGCCTCGTCGTCGCCGGCCTTGTAGGACTCGGCGAAGTTCTTGGTGGCCTCGAGCAGCTGACCGGACTGGTCGCGGATGTAGGCCTCGTACTGCTTGACGCCCTCGTCGATGGCGGCCTTGTCGTCGGCGGCCAGCTCGACGGCGTCGCCGGTGACGGTGAACTCGCGGGCGTCGACCAGGGAGCCGACCATGTTCTTCTTGCAGGCGGTGTAGTAGGTGCCCGGCTCGAGGAGCACGGTGAAGTCGCGGGTGGTGCCGGGCCCGAGGTTCTCCAGCTCGCCGACGATGCGCAGCTTGTCCTCGGCGAGGACCTCGAACTCGTTCTTGGCGGGGCCCTTGTTGTTCAGGGTGAACTTCACCTGGCCGGAGGTCGCCTCGCTGACGGCGACGTCGCAGGTGGTCTCGTCGATCTCGACGGCGATCGGGTCACCGGAGCCGGCGGCGTCGGTGCCGGAGGAGGCGCCGTCGTCGTTGGCCACACACCCTGCGAGGGCCGCGGGCAGCACGAGCGCGGCGGCGCCCACGGAGAGAATGCGTCGATTCATTACTGTTCTTCCTTTCGGGAGCACGCGTGCGCGGCCGCCGGGTGGACCCCGGGGTTTCCGATGTCCACGGCGGTCGCCGGGGCGGGCCCGGAACCGTCGGCGGGGGCGTCGCCCTCGGGGCTGCGCCCCGAGCGCTCCGCACGCTTCACGGCACGCCGAGTGCCGCGGATGTTGATTATGAAGATCGGCAGGACGATGACCAGGTAGACCACCCAGCCGATGACCTGCAGATAGGTCGGGGCGAGGTTGAGGTTGAACATCGCCTCGAGAAGGACGAACCAGACCGTGTCCGGGGAGAGCCCCGGGATCGAGCCGTCGAAGTAGCCGGTGATGTCGTAGGCCGGCACGCCCCAGCCCGGCAGGACGGAGGCCTCCTGGAGGTCGCCGATGCCGTAGGAGACGATGCCTGCGGCCACGAAGATGAGCAGCAGGCCGGTGATCTGGAAGAACACCGACAGGTTGATCCGGGCGGTGCCGCGGTAGACCAGCCAGCCGATGGAGACGGCGACGATCAGGCCGGTCAGCACGCCCACGGAAGGCTGCCAGAAGCCGCCGTCGGTGGTCGCCTTGACGGTGGCCCACACGAAGACGGCGGTCTCGACGCCCTCACGGCCGACCGAGAGGACGGCCAGCCAGACGATCCCCCGGCCGGAGGCGTCGTCGGCGAGCGCGGCGTCGGCCTTGCCGGTGATGTCGGCGCCCATCTTCTTGCCGCTCTTGCCCATCCACAGGATCATCCCCGTGATCATGGCGACGGCGACGAGCGAGAGGGATCCGCCGAGGATCTCCTGCGCCTGGAATGTCAGGGTGTAGGGGCCCCAGGTCATCAGGGCGCCGGCGGCCAGCGGCACGACGACCGCGATGACCACGCCGACCCACATGCGGGGCAGGACGTCGGTGCGCCCGACCTTCTTGAGGTAGGCGACGAGGATGCCGACGATCAGGGCGGCCTCCACGCCCTCTCGCAGGGCGATCAGAAAGTTTGCGAGGAACACGTTGATCCCACCGCCTTTCGGTACCGCCGGTCCCCCGTTCCGGCGTCTCGTTTTCGAGAACCTCGGGACCGGCAGACGTTAAGCCTAGGCTCACCTGCATAACATAACCACTATCGAATTAGTAGATAACTCAATATGTTTGCCCAGGCATGCCTAAGCCGCCCTTATTCGGGGGGGGGGGGGGGGGGAAACATGCTTCCCCCGCGGCGACACGTAAAGGTGCCGACCCCGGACATACCGGCGCCGGACACGCGAAAAACCCGGGCGCAGCGGGTGCGGCCCGGGTTTTGGGACGAGACTCTCCGGTGGGTCCCGAGGAGAGGCTCTGGGGCGACCGGCGGGGCGGGCGCCGCCGCCGGATCAGCGCGAGATCAGTGCGGAGTCAGCACGGCTCAGAAGAGGTACTCGTAGTTGCGCGAGATCACCACGGCCGCGATAACCGCAACCCACACGAGGATGATCAGCCAGCGCCAGCGGTAGAGCACGGTGCTGCCGCCGTAGCTGCGCACGGTCTCGGAGGTGACCAGCACGAACAGCGGGATGGTCACCGCCCACACGACCATGCAGTACGGGCACAGCAGGCCGAGCACGAAGACGGAGTCGTAGAACATCCAGTGCACGAAGATCAGCGCGACGGTGACCCCGACCTGGATGAGGAACCAGAACCAGCCGGCGAAGACGGCACCCGCGGCCAGCGCCGCGCCGATGGCGGTCACGGCGGCGAAGCCGGCGACACCGAACAGCGAGTTCGGGATGCCGCCGATGACGGCCGAGGAGTTCGAGCGCATCACCGAGCCACAGGAGAGCACGGCGTTGACGTCGCAGCTGGCGACGTAGTCTTCGTCGGCGGCGATGTGCAGGTACTCGACGGTGAGCACGAGCGCGGCGGCCAGGCCGACGGCTCCGAGGAGGAAGATGATCCAGCCGAGGACGCGATGGGGCTTGGTGAGCACGGGGACTCCCTTTCGGGGCGGTGGTTGAAAGACCCCTACAGATTAGTCACACTTCCAAGTTGTTGACGCGTCGGCAGTATTATTCCGGCGCGTAGCCGCCGAGGACGACCAGCGGCCAGCGCACCTCGCGGACCGTCGCGGGATCGCCCCACAGCTGGGCCAGGTGCCCCAGGAAGTCGTCCATCAGCGCGCCCTCGCCCTCCTCGCGGGCGGTGCGCAGCGCCGACCAGGTGCCCAGGTAGCCGGCGAAACCGTGCAGGTCCATCTCGCGGACCAGGTGGGAGTCCTCGCGGAAGGTCCGCTCCAGCGGCACTTCCACCGAGCGCAGGTTCTCCTCGACCAGGCGGCGGCGCGGGTCCCAGAAGCGGTGGAAGGGCCCGTAGTAGAACTCCCGGAAGGCTTCAGCCACCGGCGTGCCCGGCCCGGGCTCGGCCACCCCGTAGGAGACCAGCGCGACCGGGGCGGCGGGCTTCGCGATGCGTCCGGCCTCGGTGAAGAAGCCGGGCAGGTCCACCCAGTGGGCGGCCTGGGCCACGGTGATCAGGTCCGCGCAGGAGCCCGGCAGCGGCAGCTGCTCGGCGGCGGCTGCGACGTAGCGCGCCGCGCCCGTGCCGTGGCGCACCTGTGTGGTGGCCGGGTCCAGGCCCACGGTCAGCTGGAAGTGCTCGGCCAGCCGGGCGGTCAGCTGCCCGGTGCCGCAGCCGACGTCGACGGCCAGCCCGCGGCCCGGGGCGGCCTCGGCCAGGCGCCCGGAGAGCTCGGCCGGGTAGTCCAGCCGGAAGGCGGCGTAGTCGCCGCCGGCGTCGAAGAGCGCGCCGCCGGTCACGCCGCCTGCGGCGCTTCGGTCCGTCTGCTGTCCGTCACTCATGCGTCGTTTCCTTCCCAGCGCCAGGAGATGATGCGCGCCTCGCTGTCCGGGTCCTCCTCCACCGCCGTAGTGCGGTCCAGGTGGACGACCAGGCAGGTGCCGGCGATCTGGCCGACGAGCCCCTCGCCCCACTCGGCCACCACGGCGGCCTCGTCGAGGCGCGACTCCAGGTCCAGGCTGTCGAGCGCGCCGACGGGGTCTCCCCCGCCGTCGCCGAGCAGCCGGTAGGCGTCGACGTGGATGAGCCCCGGCGCGCCCGGCTCGGTGGCGCGGTGCTCGCGGGCGATGGTGAACGTCGGCGAGGTCACCCGGCCGCGCACGCCCATGCCGCGGGCCAGGCCCTGGGTCATGGTCGTCTTGCCCGCACCCAGCGGGCCGTCGAGGATGACCACGTCACCGGCCTCGAGCAGCCCGCCGAGGCGCTCGCCGAAGGCGCGGGTGTCCTCCGCGGTCTCGGCGCGGATCTCGCCGCGCTCACCGAGCCCGGCCTTCATCGCGCACCGCCCGCGGTGCCGGAACCGCCCGCGGCGACCCGCGGGACGTCGTCAATCGAACCGCCCACGAAGACGCGGCGGGTGCGCCCGGTCGGGCGCGAGACGACCTCGTAGTTGATGGTGCCGACCTGCTCGGCCAGCCGGGTGGCGCTCACCCCGCCGGCACCGAAGATGACGGCCTCGTCGTCCGGGGCCACCCCGTCGGGGTTGTCGCCGAGGAAGATGACGTGCTGGTCCATGCACACCCGGCCGACCTGCGGGTAAGCGCGGCCCCTGACGGTCACGCCGAAGCGGCCCTGCCAGGCGCGCGGCAGCCCGTCGGCGTAACCGGCCGGCACCACGGCCAGGTAGCCGTCCTCGGGGGCGCGCCAGGTCATGCCGTAGCTGGTGCCCTCGCCGGCGGCGACGGGCTTGACCACGGTGATGCGGCCGACCCAGCTCATCGCCGGCTCGAGGCCGTGCTCGCCCTCGGGAACGCCGGCGACGGTCTCCAGGCCGTAGAGGGCCGCACCGGGGCGGACCATCTCGAAGCGCAGGTCCGGCCGCGAGAGCGTGCCCGGGGAGTTGGTCAGGTGGTTGACCGGCACCGCCAGGCCGAGGGTGCGCGCGCGGGCGATCGCGGCGCGGAAATGCGAGGCCTGCAGGTTGTTCTGCGCGTCGCCGGGAACGTCGCCGCAGGCCAGGTGGCTCATCAGGCCGGTGACGGTGACCTGCGGGGCGTCGCGCAGCATCGCGAAGACCTTGCCCCAGTCCGCCTCGTCGACCCCGGAGCGGTGCATGCCCGTCTCCACCTTGACCGTCACCCGGGCGGGGCGGCCGGTGGCGATGATGGCGCGGGCGTGCTCCGGCGAGATGACCGCCAGGTCGATGTGCGCGTCCAGCGCGGAGGCGACGTCCTGCTCCGGCGACCAGATCCACGCCAGCACCGGGGCGCTCACCCCGGCCTCGCGCAGCTGGTGGGCCTCGTCGAGAGTGGCCACGCCGAGCTGGTCGGCGCCGGCGTCAAGCGCCGTGCGCGCGACCTCGACCGCGCCGTGGTTGTAGGCGTCGGCCTTGACCACGGCCATCAGCTGGGCCGGGTCGACGGACTTCTTGAGCGCCCGCGTGTTGCGCGCAACGGCGTCCAGGTCGATCCGCAGTTCCAGAAGGTTCGTCCCGGACTTGTGCCCTCTCACTCCACGGTCACCGACTTCGCCAGGTTGCGCGGCTTGTCGATGTCCTCGTTGCCGCACTCCCGGGCGATGTAGGCCGCGAGGAACTGCAGCGGGACGGTCGCCAGCAGCGGCTGCATGATCGTGGAGGTCTGCGGCATGCGGATCAGCCAGTTGGCGTAGGGCTCGACGGCGGTGTCGCCCTCCTCCGCGATGACGATGGTCTTCGCGCCGCGGGCGCGGATCTCCTGGATGTTGGAGACGATCTTGGAGTGCAGCTGGGGCACCCCGCGCGGGCTGGGCACGATGACGACGACGGGCAGGTCGTCCTCGATCAGGGCGATCGGGCCGTGCTTGAGCTCACCGGCCGGGAAGCCCTCGGCGTGGATGTAGGCCAGCTCCTTGAGCTTGAGCGCGCCCTCGAGCGCGACCGGGTAGCCCACGCCGCGGCCGAGGAAGAGCATCGTCGGCAGGGCGCCGAGGTGGTGGGCGATCTCCTCGCACTGGCCGGCGGCTTCGAGCAGCGGCTCGATCTTGGCGGGGATCTCCTCGAGGGTGTCCCAGATCTCGCGGATCTCGTCGGGGTACTTGGTGCCCTTGGCCTGGGCGATGGCCAGGCCGACGATGTAGTTGGCGGCCACCTGGGCCAGGAAGGCCTTGGTGGAGGCCACACCGATCTCCGGGCCGGCGTGCGTGTAGAGCACACCGTCGGACTCGCGCGGGATCTGCGAGCCGTTGGTGTTGCACACGGCCAACACCTTCGCGCCCTGCGACTTCGCGTGGCGCACGGCCTCGAGGGTGTCGGCGGTCTCGCCGGACTGGGAGATGGCGATGACCAGGGTGCGCGCGTCGACGACGGGGTCGCGGTAGCGGAACTCGCTGGCGACCTCGATCTGGACGGGCACGCGCGCCCAGTGCTCGATGGCGTACTTGGCCAGAAGGCCCGAGTGGTAGGCCGAGCCGCAGGCGACGACGAAGACCTGGTCGATGCTCTTGAGGAACTCGTCGGAGAAGTTCTGCTCGTCGAGGACGATGCGGCCGTCCTGGCAGTGGCCTGCCAGGGTGTCACGCACGGCGGCGGGCTGCTCGTTGATCTCCTTCATCATGAAGGAGTCGTAGCCGCCCTTCTCCGCGGCCTCGAGGTCCCAGTCGATGGTGAAGGGGCGGCCGGTGGCCTCGGTGCCGTCCAGGTTGAGGATGCGGTAGCCGTCGCGGTCGATGACCACGACGTTGTCCTGGCCGAGCTCGACGGCCTCCTTGGTGTACTCGATGAAGGCCGCGACGTCGGAGCCGAGGAACATCTCGCCGTCACCGACGCCGACGAGCAGCGGGGTGGAGCGGCGGGCCGCGACGACGCGGTCCGGGTGGTCGGCGTGCAGGAACAACAGGGTGAACGCGCCCTCGAGGCGGTTGACCACGGCCAGGGCGCTGGCCTCGAAGTCGCCGGCGGTCTCGCCCTCGTTGTAGGCCTTGGCCATCAGGTGGGCGGCGACCTCGGAGTCGGTCTCGGAGACGAGCTCCACGTCGTCGCGCTCGAGCTCGGCGCGCAGGGCGGCGAAGTTCTCGATGATGCCGTTGTGGACGATGGCCACCTTGCCGTCGTACGACAGGTGGGGGTGGGCGTTCTCGTCGACCGGGCGGCCGTGGGTCGCCCAGCGGGTGTGCCCGATGGCGGTGGTCCCGGCCAGCTTGTCGGCCCCGATCTCCTCGATCCGGTCCTCGAGGTTGGCCAGCTTTCCGGCGCGCTTGGCCACGGAGACCCGGCCCTGGTCGGCGACGGCGACACCGGCCGAGTCGTAGCCGCGGTACTCCATCCTGCGCAGGGCGTCCACCGCGACGGTCAGCCCCGCCCGGTCACCCACGTATCCAACAATTCCACACATGGCCATCAGGCTACCGGCGCGTCGACCGCCACGTGAATCGCACGCGCCGGGGGTGTCCGCGGGATCTTTCCGGGCGGGCGCGTGCAAACGGATTCGCCCGGTCGGCGGCGCGGCATGCACGGCGTCGGATATTCTCTAGGGCGTGGCTGAGAATCTGAGCAAGAACCTGTCCAAGCTGTCCAAGCGGGGGCCGCACCGCGTGCTCGTGGGCGACCTGAGTTACGCGGGGCTGCCCGGCAAGGTCTACACGCCCGCCGAGGGCAACGGCGTGCCCGGCGTCGCCTTCGGCCACGACTGGCTGCGCGGGCTGAAGAACTACCACGTCACGCTGCGCCACCTGGCCAGCTGGGGCATCGCGGTGGCCGCCCCGGAGACCGAGACCGGATTCTCGCCGAACCACCGCGGCTTCGCCGCCGACCTCGAGACGGCCGTGCAGATCCTCGCCGGCGTGCGCCTCGGCCACGGCAACGTCACCGTCGGCCCCGGCAAGCTGGGCGTCATCGGCCACGGCATGGGCGCCGGCTGCGCGGTGCTCGCCGCGGCGGGTTCCACGAAGATCCGCGCCGTCGGCGCGCTCTACCCGGCGACCACCGCCCCCTCCTCGGTCGAGGCGGCCCGCCACCTGGACGTTCCAGGGCTGGTCGTCGGCTCCGGCGAGAGCGCGCTGCTCGACGCCGGTAACCCGGCCGCGCTGGCGCAGGCCTGGGGCGGCGAGGTGGCCTACCGCGAGATCGACAAGGGCAACCAGCAGGGCTTCACCGAGGACACGCTGTTCAAGCTGCTGCTCGGTGCGGCCCGCCCGCAGGTCGGCGCGCGCGAGACCGCCCGCGCCCTGCTGACCGGCTTCCTGCTGGCCACCCTGGGCGACGACAAGAAGCTTTCCGGCTTCGCCGACCCCGAGGCCACCGCCAAGGGCTTCGAGTCGCTGACCGGCGAGGACCTCGCCGACCGCGCCGACACGCTGGGCTTCAAGTCCGGCTCCGGCATCGAGCGCTCCCCCGCGAACTGACCCCGGGCGGGATCAAGTCCCGCCGCCGCGGCGCCACCTTCCCCGGTGGCGCCGTTTTTGTTCTTCCGTTTCTGTGGTCCCTTCTTGTCGCCCCGGCTCAGCGGCGCAGGATGCCGCGCACGGGTCCGCCCCGGCGCTGGCGCTGCCGCTGGCCCGGCTGCCTGCGCTTCGGCTGCGCAGGCGTCTCGGTCTTCTTCTTGGCCTCCTCGAGGGCGGCCTCGAAGTCGCGCAGGCGGGCGTCGGCACGGGCGCGGAAGTTGCGCGCGAACTCCTCGAACTCCATCACCACGGCCCCGCCTTCCTGGTCTCGCTGGCGGGCACGGGCGCCGGGGCGTCAGCCGGCGGCTCGGGCGCCGGTGGGGCCGGTGCGGGTGCCGGGGCCTCGGCGGCGGGTGCCGGGGCGGGCTCCGGGGCCGGTGCAGGCGCGGGTGCGGCGTCCGCGCCCGGGGCGATGCCGGCGGCGGCCAGCTTCTTGGGCGGCGGCTCGGGCTCGGGCACCTGGTCGAGCGGCACCTCCGGCTCGGGCTTTGGCGCGGGCTCAGGTTCGGGTTCCGGCTTCGGTTCCGGCTCGGGTTCCGGGCACTCGGGCTCCGGTTCGGGTGCGGGCTCCGGGACCGGGCACTCAAGCACGCCCGAGGACTCGATGCACTCGGCGACCGCGCCGATGACCAGGCCGACGACCGCCAGGCCGATGCCCACCCCGAGGACCGACTCATGGCCGCCGGGCTGCGGGCACTCCGCCGTGGCCGGGGTGACCGGCTCCTCCTCCGGCGGGCACTCCTCCTCGACGTTCTCCTCCGGCGGGCACTCGTGCTCCCCGGTCTCCTTGTCCGTGGTCTTGTCGGTCTTCTCGGTCTCCGCGTGGACGACCTTCTCCGTGACCGGCTTGTCCGCGGGCTCGTCCACGCAGTCCTCGGTCGGCGGCACCGGCTTCGTCGAGGTCGTCGTGGTCTTCTCCTCCTCGCAGTCCTCGATCTCGGTATCGCTCGAGGACTCGCCCGAGCCGTCGCCCTTGTAGTTCTTGCCGTCCGAGTCGCCTGCGGCCTCGACAGTCGCGCCGCCACCGGTACCCGAGGAGCCTCCCGAAGACCCACCCGAGCCACCGCCGGAGGAGCCCTCCGGCGGGCAGGCCCCGGGTACCACCGCGCCGTTGCGCTCCGCCTCGCACGGCTCCGAGCAGGCGTCCTCGACCTGGCCGGTCAGCACCTCCAGGCACCCGCGGACCGCCTCGTCGCGGCCCTCGCACAGGTCCATCAGGCAGGCGGCGGCCTCGTCGATGAGCCCCTCACCGGCGCTCACACAGGCGAGGAACTCCCCCGGCTGCTCCACCGGGTCGATCAGCCCCAGCTGGGCGGCGATGCCGCGCACCGAGGCGACGAGCTGGCCGACGATGCTCTCCATCGCCGAGTCGGAGCCGTCCTCGACCTCGTCGATGACGCGGCAGGCCTCCTCGCCGGCCTCGACGACCTTGTCCGCGTCGTCCTTCTGCGTGAACCAGCTCTGGCCCAGCTCGCTGAGGCCGTGCATGAGCAGCCCGATGCCGAAGTGCTTGAGCAGCTGGATCAGGACACCGTGCAAGCCCCGCATCGGCCGGGTGTCTGTCTCCCCGGCCGCGGCGGCGAGCTGGGTGCGGATCTCACCGGTGTCCAGCCCGCTCAAGGCGCCGAGGCGCTCGCCGAGCTCGGCCGGCGGGACCTGCGGGCCGCGGTAGGTTCCCCGGGAGGCGCGCGTCAGCTCGGCGACCGCGCCCGCGTACCCGGTGCCGATCCCCGGCCTCATCGCGGCACCCCCGGCACGCCGCGCACGGCGGCGGTGTTGTCGTGCTCGACGTCGTCGACACAGTTGACGTGGCCGTCGACGACGGCCACCCCCTCGCCCACCGCGCGCAGCCGGGCCGCCCCCGCGTCGTGCAGCTTTTCCAGGGCCGCGGCCAGCGCCGCGCCTTGGGCGGCGAGGTCGCGGCCGGCGGCCGCCGCGCTCAACGCCGGTCTCGTGGTCGCGTGCACCGAGGACTGCCGCGTGACCTCGCGCGCGGCCTCGGCGAGCCTCGCGCGGGCGCGCAGCGTGTCTAGACTGATCCCTTCCTGGCCCAACATGGGCGATCCCCTCCTGGATCGGCGAACTGGCTTACACCACTGTTCGACCCTCCGGGAGGGGCTTCCGGTTCCCGCCTCCGTCAACAAGGAGAGAAACCGCTGTTCAGGGGCACCGCCCGTATGGGCCCGCGGGTGCCGCGGGCCCATACGGGCGGGCCCGGACCACGCTGGACCTCAGACCGCGGTGACCACCGCGGCCAGGCGGCCGGCCACGCGGCGGGCGACGGCCTCCTCGGGCGCCTCGACCATCACACGGAAGAGCTCCTCGGTGCCCGAGGGGCGCAGCAACACCCGGCCGGTGTCGCCGAGCTCCTCCTCGGCCTCGGCGATCGCGGCGATGACCGAGGGGGCCCCGGCGATCGAGGCCTTGTCGGCCACGGGCACGTTGACCAGCACCTGCGGCAGCACGGTCATCACGGAGGCGAGCTCCTTGAGCGACTTGCCGGTCTCCGCCATGCGCGCCATGACCGACAGCCCGGTCAGCGTGCCGTCGCCGGTGGAGCAGTGCTCGGGGATGATCACGTGGCCGGACTGCTCGCCGCCGAGCGAGAGGTCGAGGTTCTGCAGCTCCTCGAGCACGTAGCGGTCGCCGACCTTGGTGGACACGATGTCGATGCCCTGCTCGGCCATGGCCAGCTTCAGGCCCAGGTTGCTCATCACGGTGGCCACGAGCTTGTTGTCGCGCAGGTCGTTGCGCTCCTTCATGCCCACGGCCAGGATCGCCATGATCTGGTCGCCGTCGACGACGTTGCCCTCGGCGTCCACGGCCAGGCAGCGGTCGGCGTCGCCGTCGTGAGCCAGGCCCAGGTCGGCGCCGTGCTCGACGACGGCGCGCTGGACCTGCTCAATGTGGGTCGAGCCGCAGTTGTCGTTGATGTTGTAGGCGTTGGGCTTGTTGAAGATCGCCGTGACCTCGGCACCGGCGGCCGCGTAGGCCATCGGGGCGACCGCGGAGGCCGCGCCGTTGGCGGTGTCGACCACGACCTTGATGCCGCTGAGGTCGGTGCGCACGGCCTCGCGCAGGTGGCTGAGGTAGCGGTCCTCGGCGTCGGGGGCCTCCTCGATGATCCGGCCGACGCCGGTGCCGGTCGGCCCGGTGGCGGGCAGGTCGGCCATGGCGCGCTCGATCTCGTCCTCGACGGCGTCGGGCAGCTTGCGTCCGCCGGCGGAGAAGAACTTGATGCCGTTGTCCGGCATCGGGTTGTGCGAGGCGGAGACCATGACACCGATGTCGGCGCCGTAGTCGTCGGTCAGGTAGGCCAGCGCCGGGGTCGGCAGCACGCCGACGCGCAGGACCTCCACGCCGCGGGAGGCCAGGCCCGCCGAGAGCGCCGCGGCGAGCATCTCGCCGGACACGCGCGGGTCACGGCCGATGATCGCGGTCGGCCGCTTCTTGTGCGAGGGCAGGTCCGCGGTGAGCACCTGCGCGGCCGCCGCACCCAGCTTGAGGGCGAGCGGGGCGGTCAGCACGGTGTTCGCCTGGCCACGCACGCCGTCAGTTCCGAAGAGTCGTGTCATGTCCCCCATTATGCCTGCCGGTGTGCCGTCTCCCCGGCGCAGGCCCACGGCGTGGCTTGACGACGCCGCGCGCGGTGCGCGCTGCGCATCAGTACGGCGGTGCGACAGTGCACCAGTGCGGCCGAAAGGCCGCACCTCCCCCGACAGACGGCGACGCCGCCGCTCCCGGGCGGGAGACGGCGGCGTCGGCAAGCGAAACCGGTGAAGGTTTAGCGCTTGGAGTACTGCGGGGCGCGGCGGGCCTTGTGCAGACCGGCCTTCTTGCGCTCGACGGCACGGGCGTCACGGGTGAGGTAGCCGGCCTTCTTCAGGGCCGGGCGGTCACCCGGGTTGTACAGGTTCAGCGCACGCGCGATGGCGAGGCGGAACGCGCCGGCCTGACCGGTGGGGCCGCCACCGGAGAGGTTGGCCTGGATGTCGAACTGGCCCTCGCGCTCGAGGAGGGTCAGCGGGCCCAGGATGAGCTGCTGGTGGATCTTGTTCGGGAAGTACTCCTCGAGGGAGCGGCCGTTGCAGGAGATCGCACCGGTGCCCGGCTGCATCTTCACACGCACGATGGCGCGCTTACGACGGCCGACGGTCTGGATCGGGCCGTCGACGCCCACGGGCTGCTCGACGACGGCGTCGCCCTCGGCCTCGGTGTCGGTCGCGACGGCGTCACCGATGGTGTTGGTGAACTCCTCGGTCGCGGCCGCGGCGGCGGCCAGGTCCTCGGCGTCAGCCACGTTCTCGGTGTTCTCGGTGTTGTTGATCGGCTCCGTCACTGGGACACCACCTTGATTTCGTAGGACTCGGGCTGCTGGCCGGCGTAGGGGTGCTCGGAACCGGCGAAGACGTGCAGCTTCTTCACGGACTGGCGGGAGAGCTTGTTGTGGGGCAGCATGCCCTTGACAGCCTTCTCCACGGTCTTCTCGGGGTACTCGTCGAGGGCGCGACCGAGGGTCATGGCCTTCAGGCCACCCGGGTAGCCCGAGTGACGGTAGCGCATCTCGCGCTGGCGCTTCTTGGCGCTGACCGCGACCTTGTCCGCGTTGATGATGATGACGTGGTCGCCGCAGTCGACGTTCGGCGCGAAGTACGGCTTGCCCTTGCCGCGCAGCAGGTTCGCCGCGTGGGTGGCAAGGCGTCCCAGAACCACGTCCGTGGCGTCGATGACGTACCACTTGCGCGTGACGTCACCGCTCTTCGGGTGGAATGTAGACACTGATGACTCCTTGAAAGTCTGTCTTGGGGCTGCCGGCCAAGCTGGTGCGCCCGTGAACGGGATGCCTCGGCGGCCGGTGGAGACCCGGGGCAGTCGTGCCCCCGGTTTCCCGGGAGGCACGGCACACAGACCGGAAACGATACCCGCCCGGTGGCGGTGAAGGCAAAACGCGTGTAGGGGCCGGGTGACGGGTGGTCCCCGTCGCCCGGCCCCGGCCGGCTCGTGCCGTTTACTCCCTTGCTTTCCGACGCCGCGTCGGTCGCCGTCGGCGGTTCGCGCCCACTCCCCGCCCCGCGCCCGGGCGCCCGCCGGTCGTTGCGTCGCCGCGGCGCGTGCGCGCCGCGGCGGTGGTTCAACGGTGCGGCGGTGCGGCGTCGGTGGTTGTCGGCGCTACCCGGGGGTCAGACGCCCCAGGCGGCCGCGGCGGAGCGGTTGGTGTTGGACATGTTGTCGTTGCCGGTCTCGACGACGCGGGCGACGGTCCGCAGGATCTCGTTGAGGTCGGCGGCGGCGGTGTCCCACTTGGTCTGCGCCTCGTTCCACGCGACGGCCGCCTCGCCCTCCCAGGCGCCGGCCATCGGGGCGACGTCGGACTTGAGCGTGGCCAGCTGGCCGGAGATGCGGCCGCTGGTGGCGGTGATGTCCGCCGAGGCCGCGGAAATGGCCCCGAACTGGTACTGGATGTCGGACATGGTTGTCTACTCCCCCTGTGTGTTCTTGTCTTCCCGTGCGGTCTGCGGCTGCGGCCCGTGCTAGATGGGCAGGCCCGCGCCGGCGTTCCTGAGCTCTTCGGTGTTCGCGGTCTCGGTGTCGTCGAAGCTGCGGGCGTTGCCGCGGATCGTGTCGGCGATCGTGCGCAGGGCCTCCTGCAGGTCGCGCGCGGAGGCGTCCCAGCGCACCATCAGGTGGTCGAAGCTGCGCTGCGCCTCGCCCTTCCAGGACGCCCGCACCCCGTCGACGACGCCCTGCAGGCGGTCGAGCTCCCCGCGGACGTCGCTGTTGGTGCCGTCCACACGGTTGGCCGTGGCCTGCATGACCTCGGAATCGGTACTGAACTGTCCGGACATGTTCTCTCCCCCTCGAGTAGTCGGTGCGGGCGGCGGCCGGGCGGCCGCCTGCTTCCCCACACACCTAGTTCGACTGCCCGGACCCCCTCGCCGGTTCCCCGCTCGCCGAAGTTCTTTTCCTCGTTTTTTGCCGCCGGCGCCCCCGCGCCGGCCTTTTCGCCCCCTGGCCTGGGCGGGAGGCTAGATGTGGACGCCGAAGCGGCCGAGGAAGTCGCGGACCATGGCGTAGAGGTCCGGCACGGTGATCCACTGGTCGACGACCGGGACGTAGACCTGGGTGGCCGGCTGACCGGAGCTGGTCACCGCGGTGCCCTGCGGGGCCGGGGCCGGGTTCACGCCCGGGGTCTCGACGGCCGGGGCGCCGTGGGACGGGGCTGGGGCGCCACCGCCCTGGGACCGGCCGCCCTGACCGCCCTGGGCCGGGGCGCCGCCGCCCTTGAGGCCGCAGCGGTTGGCCGCCTCGTCGATGCGGGCCAGTGCGTCGAGGATCTGGGGACCGCGACGGTCGAAGGTCGCCACGGCGCGCGCCTGGGCGACCTTGTTGTTGTAGTCGGCGGTGTTGGTCCAGTACCGCGAGGCCTGCTCGCAGGAGATCTGGCCCGAGGGCACCGCGACCAGGGCGCAGTCGATGGTGTCGGCGCTGGCCACGGGGGCGGACAGGCCCACGGGACGGCCCGGCGCGCGCAACTGCCCGGACTCACTCGGCCGCGTAGACCTCCAGCGACCCGGCGACCACCCCGCAGACCGCACGCTGGGTGGCCGCCGGCGCCGTGCGCGTCTGGCAGCCGACCGACAGCTGGGTGTCGTGGGCGACCCAGCTCAGCCAGCTCGTCTCCGAGCCGTCGCCGGGCTCCTCTCGGTAGGCCACCGCTTCCTCGGGCGCCTCGGGTGCCGCGGCCGCGGCGTCCTGCGGGTGCAGCGCCGGGTCGGCGTCGACCTCGCGGGAGACCTCCTCGAGCACCCGGGCGCCGACCACCCCGTGCAGCGGTGCCGCGGCGACGTGCACCCTGAGGTCCGGGTCGGGCCCGCGCAGGATCCAGCCGCCGTCGACGGACTCGGCCCGGAAGCCCGGCGGGGTGGCCAGGCGCACCGTGTCCAGCTCGTGGACGACGACCTGCTCGCCGACGCCCGTGCCCGTGCCGGCGGACCCGCCGCCGATTCCCTCCGCGTCCCCGGTGCGGTCCTCGCCAGCGCCGCCGGCTTCCTGGTCCGCACCGTCAGCACCGTCCGCGCCGGTGCCGCCCGGCTCGGCCGCCACGCCGGGCGCACCGTCGGCGCCCGGGTCGGCCCCGGGTGCGGTGGTCGCGCGGATCGCCCACCACGACAGTGCGGCGACCACGAGGACCACGGCGACGAGCACCAGGTGGAAGACCCCGGGGCGAGGCCCCTCCCCGCCGCGCAGGGGACCTGGGCGCTCGGCGGGCCCGGCGGGTTCGGGCAGCGGGTGCTCGCGCAGCGCGTCGGCCGGGTAGGCGCCCACCCCCTTGGCCACCAGGGCGCGCACGAGGATCTCGGCGGCCGGTTCGGTGGCGTCGACGATCACCTCGACCTCCGGCCAGCGCTCCGGGTAGAGCTGGCGGACCTGGTCGACGACGGCGGGCACCGCCCACCCGTCGGTTATGCCGGAGGCCGGCAGGTCGTAGCGGTAGATGCTGTCCGGCCCGTCGAAGATCGTGGCGGTCTCGGTGACGGTCACCGTCAGCGCGCGGTCGGCGCGCCGTCCCTGTCCGTCGAGGCTGTCGGCCAGCCGGTCGATCGCGTTCGTCACGCCCGCTCACCTCCCCCGGCGCTGTTCGCCGCGGCGTCGTTCCCTTCTGTGACGGGCGCGTCGGTGCCGGGCGCGCCGGCGTCGGCCGGCGCGGCGTCGGCACCGGTCTCAGGGACGGCGACCTGGAGCACGCCGACCCCGGCCAGGTGCGCACGTCCCGGCGCGCGGGCGGCGGGTTCGACCCCGAAGATGGTGCCGTCGTCGCGGTCGGAGTCGAGCACGACCGCCGCCGGGTTCTGGTCGCGCACCCCCGAGAGCAGCGGGCGGAACGCCGCGCGTGAGAAGCCGCCGGACTTGCGGGCGATGACCAGGTGCAGCCCGATGTCGCGGCCGTGGGGCAGCAGCTCGACGATCCCGGCGAACTCGTGGTCGTCGATGAGGTCTGCGTCGTCGACGACCAGGAAGATCTCGGGGCCGGTCCACCAGTCCCGGGCGGCCAGGCGCGCCGGGGTGATGTCCTGCCCGGGCAGGCGCCGGCGCAGCGTGGTCACGGTGTCGGCGAGTACGCCGCGCACGGTCGCGCTGTTGGCGGCGTAGGCGGCGAGCATCTCCTCGGCCACCGCCCCCAGGTGGGCGCGGCGCGGGTCGAGCAGCACGATGCGCGCGGCCTCGCGGCCCAGCTCCGTGATCCCGGCGAGCACCCCGGCCAGCAGGGTGGACTTGCCGGATCCCGAGGAGCCGACGCAGACCAGGTGGGAGCGCTCGGTTATGTCCCAGCCCTGCGCGGTCAGCCTCGGCCCGCCCACGCCCAGCGGGATCATGCTGCCCGCAGCCGGGGCGAGCGCGGCGCGGTCGAGCCGCTCGGGCAGCTCGCGCAGCGGCTCGACCGGCTGCTGGCCGGAGGCCTCCGCCACGGCGGTGACGTGGCCGATGTCCTGGGTGTTGGCCGCGGCCCACAGCACCGGCTCGCAGTCGGCGGTCAGCCCGCGGCCCGGTGCGGCCGGCAGCTTCTGCTGGGCCTTGCGGTCCAGCAGCGAGTCCATCGCCTCGGCCAGGCGCAGCTCGAGGCGGTGGGAGATCAGGTCGCGGATCGCCGGGCGCAGCGCGGACCAGCGCACCGTGGAGATGAGCACGTGCACCCCGGCGGCCGGCCCGTCGGCGACGATGCGCGCGATCTGGTCGAGGCGGTCCTCCAGCTCGCCGGACAGGGTGTGCCAGCCGTCGAGGACCAGGAAGGTGTGGGCCACCGGCGTGCCGCCGGGGTGGTCCTCGATGACGGCGGTGACCTCGTCGAGCACCCGGCGCGCCCGCTCGGTCTCCCCGCGCCCGGCGCGCCCGGCGACGTGCGGCAGGCGGGCCAGGGTGGCCAGGTCGCGGCCGGAGTCGATGATGTAGCAGCGGATCCGCGCGGTGGTGTGGGTGGCGGCCAGGGCGGTGACCACGGTGCGCAGCGCGGTGGTCTTGCCGGTCTTCGGTCCGCCGGCGAGGGCGAGGTGGCCGTCGCCGACGGAGAAGTCCAGGATCATCGGGTCCTGGCGCTGGTGGTAGGGCCGGTCGATGACGCCGACTGCCACCTGCAGCCTCCCCGGCGACTCGACGACACCGGCCAGTTCGACGCGTGCGGGCAGGGGCGGCAGCCAGATGCGGTGGGCGCTGCGCCCGTGCGCCGAGGCGACGGCGGCGTCGACCACGGCCTCGAGCACGGTGGGCCGTTCCCCCGGCTCACCGGTGGCGGTGCCCTCCCCCGCAGCGTGCGGGACCTCCTCCCCGGGGGCGGATGCGCCCGTTTTCCCGGGAGCAGGCGCGTCAGCGCCTGCTCCGTCGAAGAGCCGCACTCTTCTGCGCCCACGGGTGAGCGACGCGGCGTCGGCAATCGAGGGCGCCTCGGGGGCGGCGGGCAGGGGCCCGGAGACGTAGGCCGCCTGGAAGCCGGTCAGTCCGTCGGGCCCGGACCGCAGGAAGCCGGCGCCCGGCGCGCGCGGCAGGGAGTGGGCGTCGGGCACGCCGAGGACCTGGCGGGACTCGGCGGCGGAGAAGGTGCGCAGGCCGATGCGGTAGGACAGGTGGCTGTCCAGGCCGCGCAGCCGGCCCTCCTCGAGGCGCTGGCTGGCCAGCAGCAGGTGGACGTGCAGCGAGCGGCCGAGGCGTCCGACGGCGACGAAGAGGTCGGCGAAGTCGGGGTGGGCGCTGAGCAGCTCGGAGAACTCGTCGACGACGATGACCAGCGCGGGCAGCGGCTCGAGGTCGGGGCGGCGGGCGCGCAGCGCCTCGTACTCGGCGACGCCGGAGAGCCCGCCGGCGGCGCGCAGGATCTCCTGGCGGCGGTGCAGCTCGCCGGAGATCGCGTCGTGCATGCGCTCGACGAGCACGGCCTCCTCCTGCAGGTTGGTGATCACCGCGGAGGTGTGCGGCAGCCGCTCCAGGCCGAGGAAGGTCGCCCCGCCCTTGAAGTCGACGAGCACGAAGTTGAGCTGCTCGGGGCTGTGGGTGGCCGCCAGCGCGACGACCAGTGTGCGCAGCAGCTCGGACTTACTTGAACACGGGTAGTGAGTACGATAGAATTCTGAATAGAGCAGTTAATATACTGTTGAAACCATGAATCAGGCATTGACGCATGCAGAAATCCGGAACCTCCCAATTCGAGACCTAGCTCTCCGTTTGTTGGAACAGATGGAGCATCAGCCAAACTTCAACAGTTATATCCAGGGGATGAAAGCTGATATTCCATACGGCCAAAACCCTCCGCACGATTTGAGGCATCTTCAGGAGCGGATCTCGGACGCTTGGGCTTGGCTCGAATCACACGCATTGATTGGCCCCTCAATCAGACAACCCTTAACTGGAAACTGGCAACGCCTAACCGAACGCGGTTTGGAAATTAAGAATGACCCGACACGCGTTTCCAAAATGTGGGCTGATGAGAAGCTTGGCGGAGATCTAGACGCGACTTTAGATCCTTCCCGAACCAATTTCGCCCTAGGGGACTATGAGACTGCCGCGTTCGCCGCTATGAAAGCAGTGGAAGTGGCAGTTCGCAATACCGCCGGCTACTCCAACGAGAACATAGGAGTGAAACTAATGCGTAAGGCTTTCAAACCCGGAGCTGGTCCTCTTTGCGATGAGTCTGCAGAACCTGCAGAACAGCAGGCCATGGCGGACCTTTTCGCGGGAGCTATTGGCGCATTCAAAAACCCCGCTAGCCATCGCACGGTAAAATTTGAAGACCCGGTCGAAGCTGCGGAAATAATCCAATTGGCCGACCTTCTAATACGCATTGTTGCCCGGACACGTTCATTTGAACCCGATTCTGACGCATCATAAAACCGTCAGACCGAAAACAGTTACCGACACTGGACATACTATAGTTTTGATGCAGAAGTTTTTGGCCGGGCATCGATAGTAAGAAATCTGTACCGCGTCGCCCCCTTATTGAGGGCTTTTACTCGTTGCGGTAATTCCCCAACTCGTTTCTCAGAGCTTGTTGAATCCCGGTACCTGATCGCTACGAACCACCCTTCCGAAGCTTCATCAGAAACTAAATAACTGGGCAACTGTGCCTCTAGCCCGTTCCAGAACTTCCCGTTATGAACCTTCTTAACCTCAATCAGTAATTTAACGCCGGTGCCGCATGACAACTTGAAGTCAACGGGCCCGCGCCCTAACTCGACTTCTCGATCTACCTCTACGCTGTGCTGTGCGAGGTAGTGTCGAGCCATACCAAGAAATGCCAGTTGAACCGCCCCTTCGCGCTTTTCGGTCCCATCTTCGTTCCACAACAGTTCCCAACCTCGCTGCTGTTCGATAAATAACTTGAATTTGGTAAGGATGTGAGAGACTAAATCCGAAAGCTCATCCTGGTTCATAGGCGGTCGCCGTCCAACCTTTATCGGATTCGCCGTGGCAAAGTCGACGGGTGGCCCATCAAAATGAGCTACCCCCAACGGATCGCCACTGAAGTCGTACCCGTCAAGGTCGCCACGACAGGCCTGACTCTCTATCCAGCGGCGCACACGGTCTGGATTTCTCCGCGCAATCTGTACGAGATCTGATTTCGAAACCCGTTGACCAATTTCAATGTTTAACTCGGCACGCAAATCAGCATTCAAGTTGGAGTCAAACCAATCCTCAGCATTGAGAGTAGGTAACTCGTTTAAGAACCTCTGCGGAACCAGGATAACGGGGCTTCCATCAACAGGGTTTGTCGGAAGCAAAACTCGTTCAGAGACCCATCGTTGAACAGACAAATCAACTCGAGAATTCCTTACCTTATGATTCTGCAATGGAATATCGTGACGTAGACATACGCGTTGCGTATAGTCGATAAACCGGTGTTTCAGGACATTGCAGGTAGCATCCGAAATTCGATCTGCCCCGAAGCGTTCACTGAGGATGCCTAGTTCTTCAATATGCTCGGGTTTTTCCAATCCGGCGTCGATGGCTATTGCTATCGCATCGGTCAATGTTCTTGCGAAGCCACGGCCGGACCCCGAACCTGCGGTCCCAGCCACGGTATAACCCAAACAAAACTCAGACGGTTCTGGAAAAGTGAGCAGCTTCTGCGCAATCACTGCGCTGTTCGATCTAGGAGATGTACTTTTGGCAACCAATGGGTAGCAGAAAGAAAAATGATTCACGAGCTCTGCATGTGCGTCTTTCCAATACTGACCTGATTGAAGCAACATGACAGGGTCAATAAACAACGGCGTGTCTATCGACAAGTCGGGGTCGAACCAATCTTCCTCGTTAGTGCGTTCCACATCGAAAATCTCAGAGAAACGCACGATACCAACACTCCCACCTAGAATCGCCAAAGCTTCAATTAAAGGTACCACGAAACACCACCCCCGATTACGCTACCGGCCACCGATGGTCCACATAATCCATCTGAACTTGATTAGCAGAACACGGGTAGTGGGGGCGGGATCAAGCGGTTAATGCGCCACGATTGAATATTTGCTGGAGTATCTCACGTGGGGTTGCTCCGCCGAGGACT
>NZ_JASODI010000027.1 GCF_030211955.1 Corynebacterium frankenforstense
GCCGGGATCCTCTGGGGGATCCCGGCCGCGCCACCTTCGACTTCGCTCCGCCTAGCGGGGGCGGTCGATCAAGCTAGCAGTTGGGCCGCTTGCCGTGGTTCGACTTCTTCTTGCGGCGGTCCTTGCGCTTGCGTCCGCGCTTGCTCATGGGGCACCTTCCTTGCTGGGCGGTTGGGTTTCTTTGTCGCTCACACTGTAGTGCCGGCGGGCACGACCGCGGTAATCGGGGTCGGCCGCTCAGGCGGCTCCGGGTGAGGGGAGCGGGTGGGGCCTAGACGGCGACGCGGGTGCGGCGGCCGCGCTTGTTGCGGCGCTTGAGCGCGCGGCGCTCCTCCTCGGACAGGCCGCCCCACACGCCGGCGTCCTGGCCGGTCTCCAGGGCCCAGGCCAGGCACTGGGAGGTGACGGGGCAGCGGTTGCAGACGAGCTTCGCCTTGGCGATCTGGGCCAGGGCGGGCCCGGAGTTGCCCACGGGGAAGAACAGTTCGGGGTCCTCGTCGCGGCAGACGGCCTTGTGACGCCAATCCATTTCGGGTCAGTCTCCTTAGGAAGTCTCGGGTTACAGAAAAATGCAGTGGGAAACGATCGGTGAACGGGACCGGGCGCACCAGAGACACATCCCCGCCCGCTCGTGGGGATGCGCATTGTTTAAGCTCTCGGGCGAGTGCGTGCGGGGCGGGATCGCACGGGGAACGGACCCCCGGCTCGCTCCGCAACGGTTCACTCGGCGTTAACCCGCTGGCGCTCTCGGGTTAAGGGCCGGTTTTCCAACCGGTTGCTTTTGCTGATTGTTGATCATGGCACGGTTACGTACTCTTGGCTAGAGTTACACCGAAAATGTGTCCGAAGTTACAGTATATACTTGGCCTCCGGCACGATCGGGGGCGGATATAGCTCTGAAAAATTACTGAGGGGAACCTTGGTAAAACGGTTTGGCCAGCGGAAACTAACCCGCGCGACTGAGTACGCGCGCCACGGCGGCGTCAAATTGACTCGCCCCGGTCGCCCGGAAGGCCCCGCCCGATAGGATCGAGGCCGTGAACAAGACCAGTCCCAGCCCGAAAAGCGGACCCGCCACGACCCCGGCCCGTGCGGGCGGGCGCGTCCCCGTGCCCGCCACCGTGCGCTATGCCGGGATCATCGCCTGCGTGCAGTCGGTGGTCGTCATCGCCTACGCCATCCTGCTGCTTGCCCGGCAGGTCCTCGGCGAGCGCGGCGCCGACATCGTCAGTGAAGCCGGCGGCAACGCCGGTTGGGTCGCCACCGGCACCGCGGTCTTCCTGCTCATCGTCTTCGGCGGCGTCTTCGCCGGCGGTCTCGGGCTGGCCCGCGGCACCCACCGCTGGGGGCGCGGCCCGGTGATCATCCTGCAGATCATCTTCCTTCCGATCTCCTTCAGCATGTTCGGCGCCGGGGCCTGGCCGCTCGGCGTGGTCACCCTCGTCAGCGCCGTGGCCATCCTGGTCCTGCTGTTCAGCCCGGCCTCCGTGCACTGGGCCGCCGCGGCCTTCGACACCACCGGCCCCGAGCAGCGGCGCTGAGGCGGACACCGCAGACATCGTGGATCCGGCGGGCCCGCAGGGCCCGCCCGCCCACGCCGCAGGTACGCGCCGGCGGTGAGCGGCGCGACGTCGTCAATTGACCGGGAAACCCCCGCTCACCCGGAGAACCGGGTGCGCGGGGGTCTGCTCCGCGGGAACGGCGGCTTCAGAGCACGCGCAGGGCGGCCAGCTCGTCGCCGCGGCGCTCGATGACGCGGTCGCCGGCCAGGGCCAGGTCCACCTCGCCGGTGTAGCCGGCGCGGTCGACGGGGATGGTGTGCTCGACCTTCCCGGTGTCCCAGTCGGCCACGGCCAGGCCCTCGGCGGTGGGGTAGACCAGGCGGCCGCCGACGGCCACGCCGGTGCCCGTGGCGTCCTCGAGCACGTGGGCGACCTCGAGGTTGTCCGGGTGCATCAGGTGGAGGCGCTCGCCGTCGAACCAGCTCATGTGGTGCGGCAGGTCCGCGGTGCGAGGCAGGAAGAGGCCCTCGGGGGTGCCCTCGTCGGCGGGGGCGCCGATCACGGGGGCGTCGGCGACGTCGCGGGAGAGGCGCTCGGTGCCGTCCTGGGCGAAGCTGCGCAGGCGCGGGGCGGGGCCGGGCTCGAAGACGGCCGCGCCGTCCTGGCCGACGGCCACCAGGCGCGAGCCCGAGGCCAGCGCGACCTCACCGTCCATCTCGGGGGCGCGGGAGTCCTCCGGGGTGGTCGCCTGGAAGCGCAGCCAGGTGTGCTCCGGATCGTCGGGGCAGTCCTCGGTCACCGCGAGCAGCTCGGTGCGGGTCAGCGCCGAGTTGATCACGCACTCCTCGTGGGGCTGCTGCTCCGGCTCCTGCTTGGCGGGCACGTCGCCGTACTCGACGGTGCGCACCAGATCCGAGCGCCACAGCTCGACGCGCTCGGGGGAGGCCACACCGACGCGGCTGTTGGAGACCACCGAGGCGACCTCGTCGGGCGCCGGGGCGGAGCGGGTCGCCGAGTAGGAGCCGTCGGCGGCGTGCAGGGAGACGGCGTCGCCGCAGCCGGCCTCGGCGGCCGGGTCGCGGAAGACAAGCACGGCCGTCGACCACGCCGCACCGGCCGCACAGAGTTCGCGGTCGGCGCGAGTGTAGGACCACAGCTGCGTGCCGTCGGGGGCCAGGCCGCGGGCGCCGTGCTCCTCGGGCACCACGGTCACGCCCTCGATGACGATCGGGCGGGTGGTGCCGGGCGGGGACAGGGCGGGGGTGGACCAGTCGGCCTCGACGGCGGTGGGCGAGGAGCGGGGCTCGTCGGGGATCGCGGCCGAGGCTTCGGCGACGGTGTGGCTGACCTCGCGCACGGAGGCGGTGAAGACCACACCGAGCACGGCGGCCATCGCGACGACGGCGATGACGGCGGTGGCGATCAGGTCACCGCGGGTGCGCCGCAGCGGCGCGCCGGCCCCGCTCAACGGCGGTTCCTTCCGCGTCCGCGGCCGCCGTGGCCACGTCCGCGGCGGCCGTGACCGTGGCCGCCACGGCCGCTGCGCTCCTCGCCGGGGGCGGGCAGGCCGAAGACGCGGCGGGCCCGGCCCACGCGGTCGGGGGCGTCGTCGGGAATGTCGAGCGCCTCGCCGAGCTCCGGGGAGGTGGAGAACCAGCGCGGCGGCTCGGCCATGTCCAGGCCGACCTCGTCGTTGATCGCGGACCACTTCGCGGCCTCGTCGTAGCCGATCAGGGTCACGGCGGTGCCGGAGTGGCCGGCGCGTCCGGTGCGCCCGATGCGGTGGATGTAGGTCATCGGGTCGTCCGGGGTCTGGTAGTTGATCACGTGGGTCACGTCGTCGACGTCGATGCCGCGGGCGGCGACGTCGGTGGCCACGAGGATCTCCACGATGCCGTCGCGGAAGGCGTTCAGCGACTTTTCGCGCGCGCCCTGGCCCAGGTCACCGTGCACCGAGGCGACGGTGAAGCCGCGGCCGGCGAGGTCCTCGGCCACCCGGGCGGCGGTGCGCTTGGTGCGGGTGAAGATGATGGTGCGCCCGCGCCCGTCGGCCTGCAGGATGCGGGCCAGCACCGCCGGCTTGTCCATGCGGTGCGACAGGAAGGCGACCTGCCGGGTCGAGGCGTGGGTCAGCCCCGACTCGGTGGCCTCGGCGCGGATGTGCACCGGGCGGTTCATGAAGCTGCGCGCCAGCGCCAGGATCGGCCCCGGCATCGTCGCGGAGAAGAGCATCGTCTGGTGCCGGTGGGTCAGGGTGGCCAGGATCTTCTCGATGTCCGGCAGGAAGCCCAGGTCGAGCATCTCGTCGGCCTCGTCGAGCACGAGCACCGCCACGCGGTCCAGGCGCAGCTCGCCGCGCTGGTGCAGGTCCAGCAGGCGGCCCGGGGTGCCGACGACGACGTCCACGCCGGCGTTGAGTGCGTCGATCTGCTCCTCGTAGGGGCGCCCGCCGTATATGGTGGTCACGCGCACCGGCAGGTTCTTCGCGGCGGTGGTCAGGTCGTCGCCGACCTGGTCGGCCAGCTCTCGGGTGGGGGCGACCACCAGGGCGCGCGGGGTGCCGTCGAGCTCCTCGACGTCGGCGGAGTCGAAGACGCGGTCGAGCAGCGGCACACCGTAGCCGAGCGTCTTGCCCATGCCGGTGCGCGCCTGGCCGATCAGGTCGCGGCCGTCGAGCGCGATCGGCAGCGTGAGCTCCTGGATGGCGAAGGTGCGGGTGATCCCGGCGGCCGCGAGGGCCTCGGTGATCTCGGCGGCGACGCCGAGTTCGGCGAACGTGGGACTGGTACTGACGGCAGACACACCTAGATACTATCGGGCGCGGGCTATGATGGGCCCCATGCCTCGACCCGGGGCCCGGCCGTGCGACGGGCGGGCCCTTTTGACGGGCGGGCGAGCACGAACCCGAGACGAAGGAAAGCGAGCTCTGTTTCAGCAGCATGGAACTCAAGATCGGCTTCAAGGACACTCCGCGTGAACTCGTGATCGACGCCAAGGGCGACGCCGAGGCCGTCTCCGGCGAGGTGCGCTCGGCCCTCGAGCGCGGCGAGGGGATCCTGGAGCTGGAGGACCAGCGCGGCCAGCGCTACCTCCTCCGTGTCTCCGAGGTCGCCTACGCCGCCGTAGGCGCGGACACCCCGCGCACCGTCGGCTTCGCCGGGGCCTGACCCGGCCCGCCGGCGCCCGCCCCGCTGAGCCTTGAATGCCCCGGGCGCGCCGGCACCACCCCGCCCACTTCCTCGACCCCTGGTTGGCTGATGTCTCACGAACCCTGGTACGTCCGCTTCGCGCGGTCCTTCGGCTGGCGCGCCTACGCCATCCCGGTCCTCGCCGTGATCACCGTGTGGGTGCTCATCGACGTCTTCACCGGGTCCGGCATGTCCTCGCCCGAGCAGACCCCGGACCAGGCCGCTGAGTCCTCCACCCTGGAGACCGGCCCGAACCCGGCCGACCAGCCCGACCCGCGCATCGCCGCCGCCGAGCTGCCGGCCGGCGGGCCCTACGCCACGGAGAGCACCGGTGAGTACCGCCTGATCGGCCGGCCCGGCGCCGAGGCGGGCCGGGGCACCGAGAAGACGGTGCGCTACGTCATCGAGGTCGAGAAGGGCGTGGACACCTCGTCGACGGGCGGCGACGACGCGCTGGCGCACATGATCGACACCACCCTGACCAACCCGGCCGGGTGGACCCACGACGAGCGCTTCCGCTTCGAGCACGTCGGTCCCGACGACGACCCGAACATGCGCATCCAGCTGACCAGCGTGGGCACCACCCACGAGACCTGCGGGCACGACCTGGCCATGGAGACCAGCTGCTTCTACAGCGACGGCAACCGCCTGGTCATCAACGAGGCCCGCTGGGTGCGCGGCGCCACGCCCTTCAAGGGCGACATCGGCTCCTACCGCCAGTACCTGATCAACCACGAGGTCGGCCACGGCATCGGCTTCGCCGCCCACCAGCCCTGCGGCGGCGACGGCGAGCTGGCCCCGGTGATGATGCAGCAGACCCTGAGCCTGAACAACGCCGAGCTGCACTCCTTCGACCCGGAGGAGGTCTACCCGGACGTCGACGAGACCTGCCGCTACAACCCGTGGCCCTACCCGAAGGTGCAGCCGTGACGCGGCGCGCAGAGCCCGGCCGGGACGGCACGGTCCACGACATCTCCGAGGCGCGTGGTACCCGACGGACCGGACGAGAGATTGACGACGCCCGCGACGCAGGCGCGGATCAGGCTTCCGTGGCGGCTGCGGCGGGCGTGCCCACCCACGTGGCGGCGGCCTTCCAGGCCGACGACCGGCAGGCCGCCGTGCCGCTGGGCGCGGCCTGGGACAACGGCTGGCGCCTGGGCACCGTCGCGCTCTCGCGCGCCGTGGGCCCGCACACCACCTGGTCGGCGCGGGTGCGCGAGCGCCTCGAGATCGACGGGCTGCGCGTGGTGCGCCCGGTGCGCGCCACCGACGGCCGCTTCCTGGCCGCCGGGTGGCGGGCCAACCAGTTCGTCGAGGGCGAGCCGGGCGCGCGCGTCGACGAGACCGCCGCGGCCGCCCTGCGCCTCGAGGCCGCGCTGGTCGCCGGCCTCGACGACGGCCTGCCGCTGCCCGAGTCGGACCCGGAGGACGTCTTCTGCGCGGCCGACCGGGCGGCCTGGTCGACCCACGAGCCGCGGGTGCTCGGCGGCGTCGAGGACGGCCTGCACCGCGACCTGCTGCTCGAGCTGCGCGCCGCGATGGAGCCCGTCGAGGGCCCGGCGGTGCCCGGCCACGCGGACATGCTGGCCACCACCGTCTACGCGCCCGGCAACCCGCCGGCGCTAACCGACCTGGTCGGCGTGATGCACCCGCGCGGCTACACCGCCGCGCAGGTCATCGTCGACGGCCTGCTCGCCGGCGCGGTCGACGCCGGGGTGATCGCCCGCTTCCGCCACGTGCCGGACCTCCACCAGCTGCTCGTGCGCGCCGCGGCCTACCGCGTGTGGGTGCACGTGCTGCTCAGCAGGCCCGAGCCGGCCGCCTCCGCGGCGCTGGCGGAGGTCGTCGATCTGCTCCTGTCGCGCCCGGCTGGCACGCTGTGAGGCATGAGCGAACCCACTGACTTCTCCACGCCGCGCGTGTGCCTCGTGCGCCGCACGGTCGCGGACGCCCCGCGCGACTGGTCGCACCTGACCGACGGCCTGCCGGAGTCGGGCCTGTGGCGGGTCACCGGCCCGGCCGGCTCCGGGGTGACCAGCCTGCTGGTGGACACCGCCCTCAAACGTCTCGACGCCGGCGCAGACCCGGCCGGCGTGCTCGTGATCACCGCCGCCAAGGACGCAGCCGCCCGGGTACGCGACATGATCGGCCGACGCCTGGTCGAGCGCCCCGGGGCCCCGTACGTCTCTGACGCCACCCTGGTGCGACCGGTGCACTCGGTGGCCTTCGCGCTGCTGCGCGCCGGGATCGACGAGGAGATCCGCCTGATCACCGGCGCCGAGCAGGACGCCGTCATCCGCGAGCTGCTCCTCGGCCAGGCAGAGGACGGCACGGGCGCGTGGCCGGAGGACCTGCGCCCGGCGCTGACCTACCTCGGCTTCGCCCGGCAGCTGCGCGACTTCCTGCTGCGCGCCGCCGAGCGCGGCCTCGGCGAGGAGGACCTCGAGGCGCTCGGCGCCCGGCACGGCCGGCCCGCCTGGACCGGGGCCGGGGACTTCCTGCGCGAGTACCGCCGCACCATGAACCTGGCCGGCACCCGCCGGCTCAGCGCATCCGAGCTGGTCGCCCAGGCGCTGAAGCTGGTCACCGAGCGCCCCGAGGTCATTGAGCGTGCCGGGCTGCACACCGTGCTCGTCGACGACGCCCAGCACCTCGACCCGCGCTCCTGCGACCTGGTGGGCCTGCTGCTCGATCACGCCCGTACGACCCCCGGCGGGCTCGGCGTGCTCGCCGGCGACCCGCGCCAGTCGATCTTCCGCTTCCGCGGTGCCTCCCCGGCCTTCCTCACGGACACCGCCGTGGACCACGTCCTCGAGCTCCCCGAGACCCGCCGGCGCCCGGAGACGCGTCTCCTGGTCGCGGACACCGCGGCCACCGAGAACGCGGTGCTCGCCGACACCGTGCGCCGCGCCCACCTGATCGACCGCGTGGACTGGAACGAGATCGCCGTGGTGGTCCGCCAGGCTGGCCAGATCGAGCCGGTGCGCCGCGTGCTGCTCGCCGCCGGGGTGCCCGTGCACATCAGCGCCACCGACCTCGTGCTCGCAGAGCAGCCCATCGTCGCCGGCATGATCCTCGGGGTGCGCGCGCTGACCGAGGAGCTGACCCCCGGCGAGCTGCACGAGCTGCTGCTCGGCCCCGTCGGCGGCGCGGACCCGGTCACCCTGCGCCGCCTGCTGCGCGGGCTGCGCCGCTTCGACATGAACGCCCGCGCCGTCGAGACGCTCGCCCGCCTGATCGACCCGGCGGCCGTCCCGGACGGGGAGGAGGCCGCACGCCTTGCCGAGGTGCTCACCGAACGCGAGCTGGCGGTGCTCGGACGCATCCGCGGCGTCCTCGTCGCCGGCCACGAGGCACTGGAGTCCCGCGGTTCGGTCGAGGAGGTGCTCTGGGCGCTGTGGCAGGCCACGGGTCTGGCCGAGCACCTCTCCGCGGTCGCGCTGCGCGGCGGGGCCGCCGGCTCCCAGGCGGACCGCGACCTGGACGCGATGATGGCGCTCTTCGACGCCGCCGGCGACTTCGTCGAGCGCCGCCCGACCGCCGGTGTGGAGTCCTTCGTGCGCCACGTCGCCGAGCAGGAGCTGCCCACCGGCGTGCGCGACCGGCGCGCGGACACCCCGCAGGCCGTGCAGGTGCTCACCGCCCACGCCACCGCCGGGTGCCAGTGGCGCCGGGTGGTCATCACCGGGGTGCAGGACGACCGCTGGCCGGCCCTCGGCGAGACCGGTTCCCTTTTCGAGCAGGAGGAGTTCGTCGACCTGGTCGACCGCGACGTCGACCCGGACCTGCCGGCCGACCCGGAGGCGCCCGCCGGGCGCCGCGAGAAGCTCGCCGAGGAGCGCCGGCTCTTCCGCGAGGTCGCCATGACGCGCGCCACCGAGACGCTGACGGTCACCGCCGTCGACGCCCCGGAGGCCGACGAGCCCACCGAGCCCAGCCGCTTCCTCGAGGAGTACGCCGCGGCGAGCGGCGGGGCCGTGCGCGTCGAGCGGGTCACCCGGCCCGGCGCCGTCGAGGAGGAGACCGGTGCCGCGGGTGCCGATGCCGCCGGTGCCGGTGCCGCCGACGGCCCGGACACCGGGGCCGCCGAGGGGGCCGGCCGCTTCGCCGTACTCTCCGTGCCCGACCTCGTCGCCGAGCTGCGCCGCGCCGTCTGCGACCCGCAGGCCGCCGAGCCGCGCCGCCGCCAGGCCGCCCGCCAGCTGGCACGCCTGGCCGAGGCGGGCGTGCCCGGCGCCGACCCGGAACGCTGGTGGTCGGCCCGCGAGCCCAGCGACACCCGCGATCTCGTCGCCCCGGGCCCGGTCAACCTCTCGCCGTCGCAGATCGAGAAGCTTTCCGAGTGCCCGCTGCGCGCCGGGCTCGAGCGCCTCGTCGAGGGCACCGAGACCGCCCCGCAGCTGACCCGCGGCTCGCTGGCGCACGCCTTCGCCGAGGCGATCGCCCGCGGCGTCGACACCGACGAGGCGCGCCGCGTGGTCACCGAGGCCTTCGAGGACACCCTCTCGGTGCCCTCCTGGGCCCGGGAGAACGCCCTGGCGGACTGGAAGCGCCTGCTCGACCGCACCGCCTCCTGGATCGCCGTCCGCGACGGCCACTTCGACCTCGTTGGCGTCGAGACCGACGTCGAGGTGCCGGTGGCCCCCGACGTGGTCATCCGCGGGCGTATCGACCGCCTCGAGTGCGAGCGCGACAGCGGCGAGCACTTCGTCGTCGACCTCAAGACCGGCCGCAACGCGGTCTCGGTGAACGACGCCGAGGAGCAGGACCAGCTGCGCGCCTACCAGCTGGCGCTCTCCCGCGGGCGCGTCATCTCTGACCCCGACGACCCCGCGGCCGCGCGCGTGGTCGCCGGCGAGCCGCACCCGGCGATCGGCGGCGCCGTGCTCGTCTACCCGGGCACGGACCAGAAGAAGATCACCACCCGCGAGCAGACCGCCAAGTCCGCCGAGGAGCTCGACGCCTTCGCCGCCGAGCTGCCCGCCCTGGCCGAGGCCCGCCGCGGGCCGCGCCTGGTCGCCCACCTCAACCCGCACTGTTCGACCTGCCGGCTGGCCCCGGTCTGCCCGGCCCAGCCGCGGGGGAGGAGCGTCACCGATGCCTGAGTCCAACCCGCAGAACCGGATCAGCCCAAAGACCCTGGCGGCCCTGCTCGGCCAGCCCTCGCCCACGCCCCAGCAGGCCGCGGTGACCGGGGCGGGCCCCGGCCCGCTGCTCGTCGTCGCCGGCGCTGGCGCGGGCAAGACCGCCACCATGGCCGCCCGTGTCGTCTGGCTGGTGGCCAACGGCCTGGCCGAGCCCGACCAGGTCCTCGGCCTGACCTTCACCCGCAAGGCCGCCCAGCAGCTCGGCCACAAGATCCGCGGCCAGCTCGCCGAGCTCGCTGGCAGCCCCCGGCTCCGCGAGGTTGACCCGAGCGGCGCGCTCGCCGAGCGCCTGGCCGACGCCGCGCCGACGGCCAGCACCTACGACTCCTTCGCGGGCTCCATCATCCGCGAGTTCGGCCTGCTGCTGCCGGTCGAGCCGACCGCGCGCATCATCGGCCAGACGGAGCTCTTCACGATCGCCTCGCAGCTCGTCGAGGACTACACCGGAGTGCTCGAGACCACGGTGAGCACCGGTGCCGTCGTCGAGCGCGTGCTCGCCCTCAACGCCGAGATGGACAACCACCAGGCCGACCCGGAGGACGTCGCGGGCGAGGCACGCGCCTTCATCGCCAACGTCACCGACCTGCCCAAGGGCCCGCGCCAGCGCGACGCGCTGAACAAGGACATGCAGAAGTGGGTCGACGCCCAGTGCATGCGCATCGACCTGTTGCCGCTGGTGGCCGCGCTGCGCGCCGAGCTGCGCGAGCGCTCGCTGACCACCTTCGCGCAGCAGATGAGCCAGGCCGCGCGTCTCGCGGCCACCCGCCCGAAGGTGCGTGCCGCGCTGCGCCGCCGCTACCGGGTGGTCATGCTCGACGAGTACCAGGACACCTCGCACTCCCAGCGCGTCCTGCTGCGCTCGCTCTTCGGCGCCGACCCGGCCCCGGCCGAGTCCCCGGCGCCGGCCGAGACCGGCGCGCTGACCGTCGACGCCGTCGGCGACCCGATGCAGGCCATCTACGGCTGGCGCGGGGCGACCGCCGCCAACCTGCTCGCCTTCCGCGAGGACTTCCCCGAGGGGGCCGCCCCCGCCCCGAAGGCCGAGCTGACCGTCAGCTTCCGCAACCCCGCCCGCGTGCTCGCCGCCACCAACGCCGTCTCCGACAGCGTGCTCGGCTCCGCCGAGGGCACCGCACGCCCCGTCGCCCCGCTCGAGCCCTTCGGCGACGAGCCCGGCGAGGTCTCCCTGGGCTGGTACGAGACGATCGCCGAGGAGCGCGCCGCCGTCGCCGGGAGACTCGCCGCGCACTACCGCGCGGCCGCCGATGCCGGCGAGCACTTCACCGGCGCGGTGCTCGTGCGCAAGAACGCCCAGGCCGCCCCCATCGCCGCCGAGCTCGAGGCGCGCGGGGTGCCCGTCGAGATCGTCGGGGTGGGCGGGCTTCTCGACGTCCCGGAGGTCGCCGACGTCGTCGCCGTGGCGACGATGCTGGTGCGTCCCGAGAACAACGCCGCGGCCCTGCGCGTGCTCTCCGGGCCGATGGTCGGCCTCTCGGTCAAGGACCTGCAGGCCCTTGACGGCCGGGCCCGACAGCTGGCCCGGCGCTCCCGCCCGGCCCCGGCGGGGGAGGAGACCACGGGAATTTCCGACGTCCCGGACGCCGCCGCGTCCGTGTCCTCCCCGGAGGACGGCGCGGACACGGCCTGGGCGAACCTGCTCGCCGAGATCGACGAGGCGCTGCCCCCGGACGCCGAGCAGGTCGTGGGCCTGGCCGACGCCGTCGCCGACCTCGGCGAGGGCGCGGGTCTCAGCGAGGAGGGCGCCCGCAGGCTCGCCCGGCTCTCGGCGACCCTGCGCGCGCTGCGCACCCGCTCGATGGGCAAGCCCCTGCCGGAGCTCTTCGCCGACATCGAGTCGGCCACCAGGGTGCGCACCGAGGCGCTCGCCCGCGAGGACCCGGCCGCCGACGGCGCGCCGGGCACCGCGCACCTCGACCGGCTCGGCGCGGAGGTCGCCGCCTTCGCCGCCGTGCCCGGGGCCACCCTGCCGCGCCTGCTGGACTACTTCCGGCTCGCCCGCGACCACGAGGCCGGCCTCGCGCCGGGCGAGGTCTCCGTGCGCGCAGACCGCGTCCAGATCCTCACCGTGCACAAGGCCAAGGGCCTGGAGTGGCGCCACGTCGCCGTGGTGCACGCCGACGACCGGACCTGGCAGGCGACCCCGGAGACCTTCCTGACCCGGCCGCACACGCTGCCGCCGGAGCTGCGCGGCGACGCCGACGAGGCCGTTCAGTTCACCCCGGACGCGGAGAACCGAAAGGAGTTCGAGACCGGCGCGAAGGCCTTCATCGAGGAGGTACGCGCCACCGAGGCCCAGGAGGCGACCCGCCTGTTCTACGTCGCGGTCACCCGCGCCGAGCGCACGCTGTCGGTCACCGGTTCCGCGCTCAACGACACCGCCAGCCGGCCCGCGGGGGCCTACGGGATGCTCGAGCTGCTCGCCAAGCACGACCCCGAAAGCGTCGAGGCCTGGTTCGACCCGACCGCGGAGGCCGACGAGGACGCGGAGGCCGCCGGGGACCCCGCCGCCGACGCCGCGGCGGAAGACGCGGCCACGCGCACCACGGCGACGCAGCCCGCGACGCCGGCCGATGGGACGTCGGCAAGCACAGGCCCCGCGCTCTTCCCGGCGGTCGACGCGGATGCCGAGGTGCGCGCCGGCGCCGAGCGGGTGCGCGCCGCCCGCGCGGAGCTTCCCGAGGCCGCCGACGACGAGCTGTCGACGCAGTGGGAGGCCGACGCCACCGCGCTGATCGAGGAGCGCCGCGCGCTCGACGCCCCCGACGTCGAAGTGGAGCTCTCCGGGAGGCTGACCGCCAGCGATCTGGTCAACCTCGGCCGCGACCCGGACGCTTTCGCCCGGCGCCAGCGCCGGCCGGTGCCGTTCAAGCCGAACTCGTACGCCAAGCGCGGCACGGCCTTCCACTCCTGGCTCGAGGAGCGCTTCGGCGGGCAGAGCCTCATCGACGAGGATCAGCTGCCGGGCCTCGGCGAGGAGGAGGTCACCCCGGCGGAGCTGGCGCACCTCAAGGAGCGCTTCCTGGACAGCGCCTGGGCCGAGCGCACCCCGGAACTGGTCGAGCACCCCTTCGAGCTGGCCGTCGGACGCTCCGTGGTGCGCGGGCGCATGGACGCCGTCTTCCGCGACCCCGAGGCCGGCTGGGTCATCGTCGACTGGAAGACCGGGGCGCCGCCGCGCGGGGCGGACCTGCGCGCCGCCGCCGTGCAGCTGGCTGTCTACCGGGAGGCCTTCCGCGAGCTGCTGGCCGCCCGCGGGCGCGGCGACGAACCGGTGCGCGCGGCCTTCCACTACGTCGCCGCCGGCTACACGCTCGAGCCCGCGGACCTGCCCGGGCGTGCCGAGCTGGAGGCCCTCCTCGACGTCGACTGAGCCGGCTGTCGCCGGGTACCGTGGCCGCGCGGTGGCGGCTGCCCGGTGACGCCGCGGCCGCGCCCCGGTGGCGGCCCGCCTGTCACGGGTGCGGACTAGGGTGTGGGGGACAGACCAACAGGACCGGACCATGCGAGGCCCGCGCGCCGCCCCGGAGGACCCCGAGGCGGCGCGCGGCGCCGAGCGGCAAGGAGCAACGTGGCCAAGAGGTTGCGCGAGCGGCTGCGCTCGGACGGGGAGCTCTCCGAGCTGCCCGTGCACTCCCTTCTGGGTGTCATCACCGTGCCCGACGCGGAGCGCAAGAACCCCAGCCCGTGGGCGCTGATCACCCGGCGCATGCTCTACGCGCTCATCCTGATCTGCCTGGTCGCACTGGTCGTCTGGCTGGACTCGGACGGCTACTCCGAGGACCTGACCTTCATCGACGCGCTGTACTACTCGGCCGTCTCCCTGTCGACGACCGGCTACGGCGACATCACCCCGGTGACCGAGTCCGCCCGCCTGGTCAACATCGTCTTCATCACCCCCATGCGGATCGCCTTCCTGATCCTCCTGGTCGGCACCACCCTGTCGGTGCTCACGGAGGAGTCGCGGCGGTCGCTGAAGATCCAACGCTGGAGGAACCGCGTGCGCAACCACACCATCGTCATCGGCTACGGCACCAAGGGCCGCTCCGCCGTGGCCGCGCTGCTCGCCGACGGTCTGCCCGCCTCGCAGATCGTGGTCATCGACACCGACCGCCAGGCGCTGGCCCGCGCCGAGCACCGGGGCCTGGTCACCGTCCACGGCTCGGCCACCAAGTCCGACGTGCTCAAGATCGCTGGCGTCACGCGTGCCCGCGCCGTCGTCGTCGCCCCGAACCTCGACGACACGGCCGTGCTGGTCACCCTGTCCGTGCGCGAGATGGCGCCCTCGGCGATGATCGTCGCCAGCGTGCGCGAGAGCGAGAACCAGCACCTGCTTGAGCAGTCCGGCGCTGACTCGGTGGTCATCTCCTCCGAGACCGCCGGGCGCATGCTCGGCCTGGCCACCGTGACCCCCTCGGTCGTGGAGATGATGGAGGACCTGCTCAGCCCCGACGAGGGCTTCTCGGTGGCCGAGCGCCCCGTCGCCGAGGACGAGGTGGGCGCGAGCCCCCGCAACCTCGCCGACATCGTGCTCGGCGTGGTGCGCTCCGGGGAGCTGTACCGCATCGACTCGCCCGAGGCGGACAGCGTGGAGCCGGGTGACCGCCTGCTCTACGTGCGCCGCGTGACCGGAGAGGACACCGCCGCCCAGTGATCGTCTACCTGCCCGTCGACCCCGACGGCCGCTTCCCGGTGGCCGCCGGCAGGCCCGTCTACTTCACCGCCCCCGAGGTCGTCGACCACCACCGTGCCGGCTGGCTCGCCTCCGGCGTGCGCCCCGGCGAGGTCGTCGTCTTCCGCGCCGAGGCCGACGCGGTCGCCGCCGAGCTGGCCCGGCCCGGGGTGAGCGCGGGGACCGCCCGCGCCTTCGCCGCCGACCCGGTCGTCGGCCGCGCCCTGGCGCTGCTGCGCAACCGCGAGCGTGTGCGCTTCGACCCGCTCGACGGCTCCGAGCTGACCTACGCCGACCCCGAGGGCCGTGTGGGCACCGGGGCGGGCGGCCACGAGGTCTTCCCACGCATCAGCCCCGCCGTCATCGGCGCGGTCATCCACACCGGCGCCGACGGGGAGCCTGAGGTGCTTCTCGCCCAGAACCGGCGCCGGCCCGGCTACCACTCGCTGATCGCCGGCTACGTCGAGGCCGGCGAGACCCTCGAGGCCGCCTTCGCCCGCGAGGTCCACGAGGAGACCGGACGGCGCGTGCGCGACGTGCGCTACTGGGGCTCGCAGCCCTGGCCCGTCTCCGGGTCCCTGATGGTCGGCATGGTCGCCCACAGCGACGACCGCGAGGCCGTGGCCGCCGGCGACGGCGAGGTCTTCGACATCCGTTGGGCCACTCGCGCACAACTGGGCGAGCTGACCCTGCCCGCACCCGGCTCCATCGCGCTGCGCATGCTCGACGCCTTCGCCGCCGGGGAGCTGGCATGACGATCGACCTCTCCGCCCTGGACGAGGACCAGCGCGTCGCCGCGACCGCCCCGCGCGGGCCGGTGTGCATCCTCGCCGGCGCCGGCACCGGCAAGACCCGCACTATCACCTACCGCATCGCCCACCTGATCGACTCCGGCTTCGTCAGCCCCACCCGCGTGCTGGCCGTGACCTTCACCCAGCGCGCCGCCGGCGAGATGCGCGACCGCCTGGCCACCATGGGCGTCGGCGGGGTGCAGGCGCGCACCTTCCACGCCGCGGCCCTGCGCCAGCTGCGCTACTTCTGGCCCCAGGTCGCAGGCGACCTGCCCTGGAAGCTGATCGACAACAAGTTCCCGCTGATGGGCCGCGCCGCCCGCGCCGTCGGCCTGCAGACGACCACCGAGACGGTGCGCGACCTGCTCGGCGAGATAGAGTGGGCCAAGTCCTGCCTGCTGACCCCCGACGCCTACCCGGAGGAGGTCGAGGGCTCCGACCGCACCCCGCCGGCGCCGGCGAAGAAGGTTGCCGAGGTCTACCGCCGCTACGAGGAGATGAAGGCCCGCCCCGACGGCATGTTGCTGGACTTCGAGGACCTGCTGCTGCACACCGCCGGGGCCCTGGAGAACTCCGCCGCCGTGTCCGAGGAGTTCCGCGAGCAGTACCGCAGCTTCGTCGTCGACGAGTACCAGGACGTCACCCCGCTGCAGCAGCGGGTGCTCAAGGCCTGGCTCGGCGAGCGCGACGACCTGACGGTGGTCGGCGACGCGAACCAGACGATCTACTCGTTCACCGGCGCCAGCCCGGACTACCTGCTGAACTTCTCCCGGGACTACCCGGAGGCCACCGTGGTCAAGCTGCAGCGCGACTACCGCTCCACCCCGCAGGTGGTGGACCTGGCCAACACGGTCATCTCCCGGGCCCACGGCCGGATGGCCGGCACCCGTCTGGAGCTGCGCGGCATGCGCGAGCCTGGCCCCGAGCCGGAGTTCCACGAGTACCCCGACGAGCCCACCGAGGCCCGCGAGGTCGCCGGGCAGATCCTGACCCTGCTCGACCGCGGGGTGCCCGCCTCCGAGATCGCGGTGCTCTACCGCGTCAACGCCCAGTCCGCCGAGTTCGAGCAGGCGCTCTCGGACGCCGGCATCGTCTACCAGGTCCGCGGCGGCGAGGGCTTCTTCCAGCGCCCGGAGATCCGCCAGGCCGTCACGGCCCTGGTGCGCGCGGCCAACTCGGACGCCGCCGCCCAGCTCGACGCCGTGCCGCTCGGCCAGGCGGTGCGCCACGTGCTCGCCCCGCTGGGGCTGACGCCCACCGAGCCAGCCGGCGCGCAGGCCCGCGAGCGCTGGCAGCTGCTGGGGGCGCTGGCGGACCTGGCCGACCAGCTGGCCGCCACCGACCCGGAGCTGAAGTTCCCCGGCCTGCTCGCCGAGCTGCGCCGGCGCGCCGAGTCCCGCCAGCCCCCGACGGTGGAGGGGGTCACCCTGGCCAGCCTGCACGCGGCCAAGGGGCTGGAGTGGGACGCCGTCTTCCTGGTCGGCCTGGTGGAGAAGACCCTGCCGATCAGCCACGCGATCAAGGCCGGCGACCACCAGATCGAGGAGGAGCGCCGCCTCTTCTACGTCGGCATCACCCGTGCCCGCGAGCACCTGCACCTGTCCTGGGCGCAGGCCCGCCAGGAGGGCGGGCGCGCCTCGCGCAAGCGCACCCGCTTCCTCGACGGGGTGCTGCCGGAGACCGCCGACTCGGTGCCTGCGGGACGGACCCGCAAGGGCTCGCGCCCGCACCGCTGCCGGGTCTGTGGCCGGCCGCTGCACACGAGCACCGAGAAGGTGCTCGGCCGCCACGAGGAGTGCCCCTCCGACATGGACGACGCCGTCTTCGAGGGCCTGCGCGAGTGGCGCTCGGCCATGGCCCGCGAGCACGAGGTGCCCGCCTACATCATCTTCACCGACGCCACGCTGATCGCCATCGCCGAGGCGATGCCGCGCACCGTCTCCGAGCTGCTGGACATCTCCGGGGTGGGCCCGGTCAAGGTGCAGCGCTTCGGGGAAGACCTGCTGAGCGTGATCGCCGGATACGACCGGAACTGACCGCCCAGCACACCGGGCAGCGCCGGTGCCGCGGCCAGAGGGACGTCTCCGGCGCAAGTCCGGCCCGCACCTGTGCGACCTCGCCGGGGGCGGTGCCGGCGACGTGCGCGGCCTCCCGATTGCCGACGCCCGCGCCTGCCGCACCGTGTGCGTGCACGCCGGCGTCTGTGGCACCGGGCGCCGGGGCGCCCGTCAGGGCCAGCGCCGCCCGCGCGGCGTGCGCCGCGGTGGCGGCGGCCAGTACCGCATCGGGGCGGGGCGGGCCCGTCGGAAATTGGGCGACCACCTGCACCCAGCGCGGGTCGTGCTCGGCGCGGTGCAGGTCGACGCACAAGGGGCACGGGCCCTCGCCGTCGACGTGGGCGGGGCCGACCCAGCCGCGGTCGTCGACGAGGGCGACCGGCAGAAAGGTCGGCGCCTCGCGGATGAGCGCCGGGGCGAGCGCGCGGGCGTGGGCGAGCCGGTCGACGGCGAGCACGGGCACGTGCGGTGCGGCGGGCGCGGCGGCCAGGTAGGCGGTGTCGGACTCGCCGCGCAGGGGCCGGCGCACCTGCGCCCCGGCGGCGGCGAGGAGCCCCGTGGTCGCCTCGGCGAGGTTGCCGCGGCCGAGCACCACCACCGTCGGCCGGCGCCGCGGCACGGGGACCACGAGGCCGCGGGCGAGCATGTCGTCGACGAGTGCGGCGGCCGCGGGCTCGGCCAGCCCGGCCGCGGCGAGGCGCTCGACGGCCTCGGCGGGGGAGTGCGGCTCGTGGAGGGCGAGCACGGCGGTGACCGCGGCGGCCGGGCGGGGCACCTCGGCGATGCCGGCCGAGCGCGCGTCGAGACCGAACTGCACGTGGCGGCGGTCGCGCACGAAGGCGTGCGCGGTGGGCGCCAGGCGCAGCACGGCGGGCGTCACGGGTCCCCCTCCTTCCCCCGAAGGACGTGTCTTCGGCCGCCATTGCAGCACAGGTATCGTGGGCTGTCATGTCGAGTGAGCCCGAGGTGCGCGTGATCCGTTCGGCGCGGCGCCGCCGCACCGTGCAGGCGCGGTGGCGCGACGGCGTGGTCGAAGTGCGCGTGCCCGCGGCCATGACCCCGGCTGAGGAAGCCGAGGCCGTCGAGGGCATCGTGGCGAAGCTGCGGCGGCGCTCCGGTGCGGCGCCGCTTTCCGACGCCGCGCTTCTCGCCCGTGCGGACCGGCTCAACGAGGTACACCTGGAGGGCCGCGCCCGGTACAGCTCGGTGCGCTGGGTGGGCAACCAGAACACGCGCTGGGGCTCGTGCACCCAGTCGACGGGGGCGGTGCGCGTCAGCGACCGGCTGCAGCAGGTGCCGGACTACGTGCTCGACGCGGTGCTCATCCACGAGCTGGCGCACACCTTCGTGCCCGGCGGGCACACCGCGCAGTTCCACGAGTGGGCCGACCGGACCCCGCACCTGGAGCGGGCCCGCGGTTTCCTCGAGGCCTACCAGCGCTTCGGGCCGGGTGCCGGGGGCACCGGCCGCGACGCGGGGCAGTAGGGGCCCTACTCGGCGGGCTCGTCGCCCTCGCCGTCGGCGTCGCCCTCGCTGCGGTTCTTCTTCTCCTCCTCCTCGGCCAGCCGGCGCTCGAGCTCCTCGATCTCGCTGATCGGGTCGAAGCCCTCGGCGCCGCCGTCGTCGAGCAGGCCGTCGATGAACTCCGCGGAGTTGTCCAGGTCGTCTGCGGTCGGCAGGAAGTCGGGGTGGTTCCACACGGCGTCGCGGCGCTCGACGCCGACGGCGACCTCCGCGCGGCGCCACAACTCCATGGCCTCGGAGACCTTCGGCGCACCGAACTCGATGCCGACGACCTTGGCGAAGGCCTTCTCAGCCGAGCCGCCGGTGGCGCGGCGGCGGCGCCACGCCTCGTTCATCGCGGCCGTCGACGGGATGCGCTCGCCCATCGCGTTGGTGACCACCTGCTCGACCCAGCCCTCGACCAGCGCCAGCAGCGTCTCCAGGCGGGAGACCGCGACGGCGTTGCGCGAGCTGATGCGCGGGGAGAGGTCCATGTTCTGCAGCTGCTGCATGGCCTCCTGGATGGCCTGCGGGTCGCCGGACTCGAGGTTCAGCCCGCGGGCGGCCTCCTCGATGTGGGAGGTGTCGATGACCAGGCCGGCGGCGTACTCCTCGACGGAGGAGACCAGCCGCTCGACCAGCCAGGGCACGTGGCGGAAGAGGCGCTGGCGGGCGGCCTCGCGCGCGGCGATGTAGACGAGCACCTCCTGGGCGGGCACGTCCAGGTCGGCGGCGATGGCGTGGATGTTGCCCGGCAGCAGCGCGGTGGTGCCCTCCGGGGCGACGGGAAGGCCCAGGTCCGAGCCGGTCAGCGCCTGGCCGGCGAGCTCGCCGAGGGCGTGGCCGAGTTGCAAGCCGAAGTTCATCCCGGACATCTGCTGCATCATCTGGGCCATCGGCCCGATCATCTGGCGGGCCTCCTCGGGAAGCGACTCCAGCTGCGCCTCGTTCATGTGCTCGGCGACGGGGGTGACCATGCGCTTCCACATCGGCAGGGTGCCCTCGAGCCAGTTCTCGGGCGTCCAGGCCACGGGGCGGGAACCGGAGGCCGGCAGCGTGGTGGCGTCGTCGAGCCACAGCTCGGCCAGCCGCACGGACTCCTCGACGGCGGTGGTGTCCTGCTCGCGCACGCCGCCGGACTTGCCGGTCAGCTCCTGGCGGGCGATGCGCAGGGCCATCTCGTAGTTGACGGGGCCGGCGCCCTCCGGCGAGTTCATCGACGAGCCCATCCCGGACAGCATCTGCCCGAACTGGTTGAGGATGTCGCCTAAACCGCCCGCGCCGGCGGCACCGCCCGCCCCGGCGCCGGGAAAGAAGGCGCCGAAGGGGTTCTGCTCGCCGCGCTTGTCGCGGCCGTTGTCGTCGTCATCGTCGTTGTTGCCGAAGGTAAAACCGAATCCGCCTGAAGTCATGCCTCCAAACTACCGGCAGGCCGGGGCGGCGACCACGGTCCCGGCAACGCTGTCAGCGAACACGCACCTGTAGCGTGGTGGGGGTGAATCGCCGCCTTCGAACCGTCGTCTGGGGCGCCGTGCCCGTCGTGGCACTGGCCGCCCTGGTCTCGCTGGACCATGTCCCGGGCACCGACCACTCGCTGACCGTGCCCTACGTCGCCGAGGGCCCCGGGCCCAGCTTCGACACCCTCGGCGAGGTCGACGGCCAGGAGGTCATCGAGCTCGGGGGCGTCGAGGAGGAGGACACCGGCGGCCAGCTCAACATGACCACCGTGGCCGTGCGTTCGCAGCTGACCCTGGCCCAGGCGCTGGGCCGCTGGCTGTTCAGCGACGACACGCTGGTGCCCGCCGAGCAGGTCTTCCCCTCGGACATGACGCGCGAGGAGATCGACCGCTCCAACCAGGTCGCCTTCTCCTCCTCCGAGGCCGCGGCCACCACCGCCGCGCTGACCCACCTGAACCGCCCGCTGGTCGTCGAGGTCGCCGGCGTGCTCGATGACACCTCGGCCTCCGGGGTGGTCGAGGAGGGCGACCGGCTGCTCGCCGTCGACGGGAAGAAGGTCGAGCGCCCCGGCGCGGTGCGCGACGCGGTGCTCGAGCACAAGCCCGGCGACGAGGTCACCCTGAAGCTCTCGCGCGGCGGCGAGGAGCGCGAGGAGAAGGTCACCCTGGGCGAGAGCCCCGAGGCTCCCGAGCGCCCGCTGCTGGGCGTGCTGATGGGCGCGGCCTCGGCCGATGGCATCGAGGTCGACTACAACCTGCAGGACATCGGCGGCCCGAGCGCGGGCATGATCTTCTCGCTGGCGGTCATCGACAAGCTGACCCCGGGCGCGCTGACCGGCGGGCACTTCGTGGCCGGCACCGGCACCATCGACGAGGACGGCTCCGTCGGCGAGATCGGCGGCATCGAGCACAAGGTGCGCGCCGCCCGCGACCTGGGCGCCGAGCTCTTCCTCGCGCCCGCGGGCAACTGCTCCGCGCTGGCCGGTCAGGACACCGGCGACATGACGGTGGCCAAGGTGTCGAACCTGGACGAGGCGATCGACACGATGGACGACTTCGCCGCCGGCCGCGAGGTCACCACCTGCGAGTAGTCCCCGGCGGGGGAGCGGTGCCGCCCACCCGCGCGCCGGGGCGTCGGCGGTCGGGTGTTTACTGCCGGGTGCTCAACCGCGCGTGGTCGTGGCCGACTCGCTCGGCTCGTCGCTCGACTCCGCGTCGGTCTCGGCCTGGCGCTTGTCTCCGCGGTCGCGCTCGCTGGGCTCGCGGTCGCCGGAGCGGTCGGGGTGCTCCGGGGCGGTCCAGTCCTCCGGCGGCTCGGCCAGGCCGAGCTCGTAGATGCGGTCCTCGGGGTCGATCTGGTCGGTGGAGGCCATCTGCTGGACCACCAGGCCGCGCTTGTTGTCCACCACGGTCAGGATCGCGGTGTTGCCCAGCGTGGACCAGCCGACGACGCGGTCCTTCTTGTCCTCGACCACCCGCGAGCTGCGCAGCTCGGTGAGCACCTGGGTCGTCGAGGCCGCCTTCGACTCGGAGGCGAAGAACTGGAACTGGCCGACCTCGCCGCCCGAGCACTCCACGGAGTCCTCCAGCCCGTTGGGCGTGCAGGAGTCGAACTGGTCGAACAGTTCATCCGGCACCAGCCCGGAGAACCGCTCGCGGGCCTTGGCCAGCTCGCGCTCCTCCTCGCTGGCGGTGGTGCTCGCGCTGCTCTCCGCGGAGGTGTCCGTCGTCTCCTCGGGGCTGCTTTCCGAGGTCGCGTTGGTCTCCGTGGTCGGTTCCGGCTCGGCGTCGTCGGTGCCGCACGCGGTGAGCGTGAGCGTCAGCGCGGCCGCCAGGGGCAGGCCTCGGCGGACGAGGCGGAGGCGGGCGTTAGCGGTCACGGCGGGACACCTTTCTTCGGCCGGGGGTTTTACGCCCGTCCATCGTAACCGCAGGCGGGCGCACGGGGGTCCTGAGGGCTGCGCCGGGCGCTAGCCCTCGCCGAAGGTCGGGTCCTGCTCGAGGCCCTGGCGCAGCAGCGCGATGACCCCGGGGGCCACGCCGGGCCCGCCGCGCAGGTCGATCTCGTCCTCGGCGAAGGGGCCGCGGTCGGCGAGCTCGGCCTCGGTGGGGCGGCGCTGCAGCAGCGTCAGCTCCGCGCCCGAGCGCAGCACCCCGGAGAAGAGGCGGGCGCGGTAGGTCTCGGACTCCGCGCCGGCCGAGGAGTCGCGGAAGACGATCTCCTGGGCGAGCACCGCGCCGGCGACCTCGCCGGGCCAGGCGATGCGGCCGAGGTAGTCGAGCAGCTCGCCGGAGCCGGGCGTGATGCCCTCGGGCAGGCTCTCCTGGACGACCAGGGTCAGCGGGGCTTCCTCGACGTCGGCGACCTGGTCCGCCAGCAGGCGGGAGGGCACCAGACCGAACAGCGTGGGCTGCGCGTCCCAGCCCTCCGCGTGGACGAAGTCGACGGCCTCGAGCATCGCGCGGTTGAGCGCCTGGTGGCTCTGTGCGGGATCGTTCACTTCTTCTGTGCCTTCCTCTCGGTTCTCGCCCCCGTGTCTATGCCCCCATATTGTGCCCCGGGCGCCGGCGGTGCCGGGACGCGGGCGCCACGCGCCACGCGCCACGAGCCACGCGGCGTCGGAAAGCGAGCTGAATGGGACGGTGCATTTGGCTTGGAGCCCCGTTAAATTCGTATGGTGGAACGTACACCCGTCTGCGGGCGGGCAGTACCGCTTGTTACCGCCAACGCAACACCTGAGGAGACGTCTTGGCGAACGGATTAAGTACCCCCGCCGCCCCGATGCGGCGCCCGAACAAGGCGATCAGCACCACCATCGCGGTGATCGCCGTGCTGGTGATCCTGGCCCCGGTGCTCATCGGGGTCTACACCGACTGGCTCTGGTTCGGAGAGGTGGACTTCAGGGGTGTGTTCACCAAGGTCGTGGTCGTGCGGATCATCCTCTTCGTGGTGTTCGCGCTGCTGGCCGGGGCGATCGCCTTCGCTGCGGGCTTCCTGACCTGGCGCAACCGGCCCAAGGACCTCGGTGACACGGACCTGAACTCGCCGGTGCACCAGTACCGCATGGTCATCGAGCGCTCCGTGCGCCTGCTGCTGATCGGCGTGCCCGTCATCGTCGGGCTGTTCGCCGGCGTCTTCGGCCAGTCGACCTGGCGGACCGTGATGATGTTCCTCAACCGGCAGGACTTCGGCTCCACCGACGCGCAGTTCGGCAAGGACCTCGGCTTCTACGCCTTCCAGCTGCCGTTCCTGGAGCTTCTGGCCTCCTCGCTGTCTACGATCCTCATCGTCGCCTTCCTCATCGCGCTGGTGGGCTACTACCTGCTCGGCGGCATCCGCGTGGGCAACCAGGCCACCGGCGTGCGCGGCACGGTCAGCCGGCCGGCGCGCATCCAGTTGATGGTCACCGCCGGGCTGTGGATGCTGGTCAAGGTCTTCCAGTACTGGCTCGACCGCTTCGGCCTGCTGATCAACGAGAACCAGACCTTCACCGGCGCCAGCTACACCGACGTGCACGCCCAGCTGCCGGCCAAGATCATCCTGATGGTCATCGGCCTGGTCGTCGCCTTCGCCTTCTTCTCCGCCGTGGTGCTGAAAGACCTGCGCGTGCCGGCCCTGGCCACCGTGCTCATGGTCGTCTCCGCGCTCGTGGTCGGCGCCGCCTGGCCGCTGATGCTGGAGCGCTTCTCGGTCAACCCGAACCGCCAGCAGAAGGAGGCCGAGTTCATCGCCCGCAACATCGAGGCGACGCGCGAGGCCTACGGCCTGACCGACGACAAGGTCACCTACCTGGACAACTGGGGCGCGGACGGCGCGAGCAACGAGAAGGTCGCCAACGACGAGGAGACCATCTCCAACATTCGCCTGCTGGACCCGGAGATCCTCTCGCCGACGTTCACCCAGCAGCAGCAGCTGCGCAACTTCTACGGCTTCCCGGACACCCTGGCGGTGGACCGCTACGAGGTTGACGGCGAGACCCGCGACTTCGTGGTCGCCGCCCGTGAGCTCGACCCGAACGCGCTGCGCGAGAACCAGCAGGACTGGATCAACCGCCACACCGTCTACACCCACGGCAACGGCTTCATCGCCGCGCCGGGCAACCAGGTCGACGAGGTCGCCCGCGACGTGGGTTCCACCCGCGGCGGCTACCCCGTCTACACCGTCTCGGACCTGCAGACCAACGAGATCGCCCGCGAGAAGGAGGCCACCGAGGAGCTCGGCATCAAGGTCGACCAGCCGCGCATCTACTTCGGCCCGGTCATCGCCTCGGCCAACGACGGCGCGGACTACGCCGTCGTCGGCGCCGACACCGAGCAGCCCGTCGAGTACGACACGGACAACTCGAGCTACATCTACACCGGCTCCGGCGGCGTGGGCATCGGCAACTGGGTCAACCGCCTGGCCTTCGCCGGCAAGTACCAGGAGCTGAACCTGATCCTGTCCGACCGCGTGGGCGGGGACTCCAAGATCATCTTCGACCGCGACCCGCGCACCCGCGTGGAGAAGGTCGCCCCCTGGCTGACCACGGACTCCAAGACCTACCCGGCCGTCATCGACGGGCGCGTGAAGTGGATCGTGGACGGCTACACCACGCTGGACTCGCTGCCGTACTCGACGCAGACCTCCCTGCAGGGTGCGACCGAGGACGCGCTGAACCCGGACGGCACCAACCAGCGCCTGGTCTACGACGAGGTCGGCTACATCCGTAACTCGGTCAAAGCCACCGTCGACGCCTACGACGGCACCGTGGAGCTCTACGAGTTCGACTCCGAGGACCCGGTGCTCAAGGCCTGGGAGGGCATCTTCCCGGACACGGTCAAGCCGGAGAGCGAGATCTCCGACGAGCTGCGCCAGCACCTGCGCTACCCGGAGGACCTGTTCAAGGTCCAGCGTGAGCTGCTCATCCGCTACCACGTCGACGACCCGACGGTGTTCTTCACCAACGACGCGTTCTGGTCCGTGCCCGGCGACCCGACGGCCGCCGAGGAGAACCAGAGCCTGGCCCAGCCGCCGTACTACGTCACCGCGCGCGACCCGCGCGACGAGAACGGCGAGGCGTCCTTCCAGCTGATCACCCCGTTCCGCGGCCTGAACCGTGAGTTCCTCTCCGCGCACATGACGGTGACCTCGGACCCGGACAACTACGGCGAGATCACCGTGCGCGTGCTGCCGACGAACACGCAGACGCAGGGCCCGAAGCAGGCGCAGGACACGATGATGTCCTCCGACGAGATCGCCCGTGACCGCACCCTGTGGCAGAACACCACGGATCTGCACAACGGCAACCTGCTGACCCTGCCGGTCGGCGGCGGCGAGATCCTCTACGTCGAGCCGGTCTACTCGCAGCGCAAGGGCCAGGAGTCCGCGTTCCCGAAGCTGCTGCGTGTGCTGGTCTCCTACAAGGGCCAGGTCGGCTACGCGCCGACGATCTCCGAGGCGCTGCAGCAGGTCGGCATCAACCCGAAGGCCGCCCAGGACATCACCGAGATCGACGGTGACTCCGACGGCGAGTCCGGCGACGCCGAGGACCAGAAGTCCGGCGAGGCCGACAAGGACACCGAGGAGACGACCGGCCCGTCCGCGCCGGCCGGCGGCTCGGGTGCCGAGGGCGACGCCATCCAGCGCATCAACGACGCGCTCAACGGCCTGGAGAAGGCCCGCGGCGGCTCGCACGAGGAGTACGGCAAGGCGCTCGACGAGCTGGACAAGGCGGTGGAGGCCTACCGCAACACCCAGGGCAACTAGCCCGCTTACCGACGTCGCGCCCCACGGCGACCGCGCCCGCGGTCACCGTGGGGCGCTTCGCGTGGGTGGGGGCGTGCACCGCGGCTGTGTGCGGTCGTGTGCGCCGCAGGACACGTGTGCCGCTTCGTGGCTTCGTTTTTACGGGGTGCGCAGGGGATTTGGACTGTGGCGGGGTTCTGGTTAAAGTATGTACCCGTTGCCGCAAGGCATGGTATCCGGAACGGATACGTGACGCGGGGTGGAGCAGCTCGGTAGCTCGCTGGGCTCATAACCCAGAGGTCGTAGGTTCGAATCCTGCCCCCGCTACCACTTGAAGCGCCGGCCGCAAGCGAGAAGCTGGCGGCCGG
>NZ_JASODI010000028.1 GCF_030211955.1 Corynebacterium frankenforstense
GATGCAATATCGGAATCAGACCCTTGAACCCCTAACCGCTTAGAATTAAACCAGTCCAACTTTCGGGGGCTAGTTCAAATCCCACGCGGGTGACGGTCCGGGGTTTTTCTGTCGTGCGGTGCGCGGGGTGGTTTCTAGGGGTCGCCGCGACGGCGGGAGGCACCGGAAGCGCCGGAGGTGCCGGGAGGTGCTCAGGAGGGCTGGCAGGTGTCAGATAGTGCGACGGATCGGTCGCACACTCTGACGGTCCCACGACCGTTATGCGAAAACACGCAAGTCACAGCCTCGCCGAAAATCGGGGGGCAGAATGCGCGACGCCGCGGTCGCACACTCTGACATCGGCCCCGGAGACCGCCCCAACACCCGCCCCGGCGACTAGCCAGCCACCCTCCCCAGCCCAGACGAGCGCACCAGCTCGGCATCCGACCGCCACCCCGCGACGCCGCTAAGCTGTGCCCCATGTCCAGACCCGCTCACCGCCCGCTGCCGCTCGGGCCCGTGATCGCATGCCTGCTGCCGTACGCGGCGGTCGTCCTTTCGCTGACCACGCTCAAGGCGTTCTTCGCGATCGGCTACCTGTGGAACCCGGAGAAGCAGCGCGTCCGTGAGCTGCGGCTGATCCCCTTCGAGGACTTCTTCACCGCGAAGACCTGGTTCTCCCCGATCTTCGACGCCGTGGGCAACCTCGCCTTCTTCGTGCCCGTCGGCTGGCTGGTCGCCATCGCGGTCGAGCGTATCGCCTACAACGCAGCGGCCCGCGGCGGCCGGCTCGCCACGCTCAACCCCCTGCGTGTCGCGGTGTGGACGGGATTCGCGTTCTCGCTGTGCATCGAGGTCTCGCAGTTCATCTTCGGCCTCGGGCGCACGGACGTCGACGACCTGATCTTCAACACCCTCGGCGCGGTGCTCGGCGTGTGGCTCGCCGGCCTCGGCGGGCGACGGTGGCGCTGGCTGCTCGTGCTGGTCACGGCGGCGGCCGTGGTCGCCTTCGTGGTGCTGGTGCTGCTCGGCCAGCGCCTCGGCGACCCGGACAAGGTCGTCGAGACCGCCTCCGCCCGCCAATTGACGACGCCCGCGCCACCCGCCCCCGGCGCGAACTGACAGGCCCGGCGTGGGCGGCGCGCCGGGGGCGCGCCGGTCTTCAGCGCCGGTCGGGCTGGCAGGACGGGCACCAGAAGAGGTTGCGGCCGTCCATCACCCTCTGCTCGACCGGGGTGCCGCAGACCAGGCAGGGCTGGCCGGCGCGGCGGTAGACGTAGACCTCGCCGCCGTGGTCGTCCTTGCGCGGGGCGCGGTGCATGGCCTCGGGGGTGTGCTCGGGGCGCACCGTGTCGATGCGGCCGCGGTCCACTCCGACGGCCATGAGCTCGACCAGGTCCGCCCAGATCGCCTTGAGTACGGGGGCGGGCACGTCACGGCCCGGGGTGAAGGGGGAGACGCCGAGGCGGAAGAGGGTCTCGGCGCGGTAGATGTTGCCCACCCCGGCGAAGAGCTTCTGGTCCATCAGGAGTGCCCCGATGGCACGCCGGGAGCGGGCCACCTTGGCGAAAGTCGCAGAGGGGTCGGCGTCGGCGCGCAGGGGGTCGGCGCCCTGCTTGGCGATCTCGGCCTCCTTCTCCGGGACGCTGAGCAGGCGGCACCACTGCGGGCCGTGCAGGTCGGCGGCCACCGTCTCGTCCGCGTCGCCGATGCGCAGCCGGACCTGGCCGACCGGCTCGGCGAAGGGGGAGAGGTTGAACTTGCCGATCAGCCCCAGGTGGATGTGCACGACGGAGCGGGGGAGCCGGGTGCCGGAGCCGACGGGCGCGGCGGCGTCGGCGGGCGCGCCGTCCGCAGTCGACGCGGCGGGGGAGAAGTCGATGAAGAGGTGCTTGCCCCACGCCTCGGCGGAGCGCAGCACCGTGCCATCGAGCTGCGCGGCCTCGGCGGCGAAGCGGCCCTGCGGCGAGGAGACCTCCACCTCGCGGCCGCCGAACGCCTCGGTCAACTGACTCGCGAGGCGGTGGATGACGTGTCCCTCCGGCATCACGGCTCCTTTCGTTCTCGCATGACTGTCTGCGCCCGCGCGGGCACGCGACCGTGCCCGGGGCGCCCATGCGAGCGCGCGACCGCTCCCGGGTCGCCCGCCCGCTGGCCGGCGGCCCAGGGCCACCCCGCAACGGGGGTGGCTGAAGGGACGTCGTTAAGTACGGGAAAACGGACATTTCTGAAAGTGCCCGACCGGACATCTCGCAATGTCTATCAATGTAGTCATATCACCACGAAAACCCAATAAACGCAGGTTAGGCACCCCTTTAACTTCTTACGTAAGCCTTTGAGGCGTAGCCCGAAACCAAACTCGCGTTATACTGAGGGCATGTCGAATTTCACTGTTCCCGGAATCAACGAAAACGACGCCAAGAAGCTCATTGATGGGCTGCAGGAGCGTCTGACCGACTTCAACGACCTTCACCTGATCCTGAAGCACGTGCACTGGAACGTCACCGGCCCGTCCTTCATCGGTGTCCACGAGATGATCGACCCGCAGGTCGAGGAGGTCCGTGGTTACGCCGACGAGGTCGCCGAGCGCATCGCCGCCCTGGGTGGCGAGCCGATCGGCACCCCGGCCGGCCACGCCGAGGGCCGCACCCCGCTGCAGTACGACCTGAACAAGGCCGACACCCAGTCGCACATCCGCAAGCTCGCCGAGCTGTACACCACCGTCATCGAGCGCCTGCGCGAGTCCCTGGCCGAGGCCGGCGACATCGACCCGATCACCGAGGATATCTACATCTCCGAGGCCGCCGGCCTGGAGAAGTTCCAGTGGTTCCTGCGCGCCCACATCGAGGACGAGAACGGCAACATCTAAGTCCGTTTCCCCTCTGACAGCCCGCCCGCCGTGGCAGTGACGGCGTGAGGCGGCCTGAGCCTGAAGCGCCAGACCCCGGGCGACCCTGAAGAAGGGTCACCCGGGGTCTTTTGCGCGCTTTCACGCGCCCCACGCGCGCTTTAACGCGCCCCACCTCCGTAATTACCGCCGCGGTCCCCGCGCTGGACTAGAATAAAGGTCCCATGGACCTGGGATTTGACCGTCAGAAGTACATCCGCCTGCAGTCAGAACACATCATCGCCCGCCGTGGGGACATCGGGGGAAAGCTCTACCTGGAGATGGGCGGCAAGCTCTTCGACGACTTCCACGCCTCGCGCGTGCTGCCCGGTTTCGACCCGGACACGAAGATCGCCATGCTCGAGCAGCTGCGCGACGAACTCGAGATCCTGCCCTGCATCGGCGCCAAGGACCTCCAGCGCAAGAAGGTCCGCGCGGACCTCGGCATCAGCTACGACGAGGACCTGTTGCGCCTCATCGACGCCTTCCGCGAGCGCGGCTTCCTCGTCGAAAACGTCGTGATCACCCAGTTCGAGGAGACCAACGCCGAGGCCGTCGAGTTCGCCGAGCGCCTGACCAACCTGGGCCTGAAGGTCCACCGCCACTTCGTCATCGAGGGCTACCCCTCGAACGTCGACCGCATCGTCTCCCCGGAGGGATTCGGCCGCAACGAGTTCGTCGAGACCTCCCGCGACCTCGTCGTCGTCACCGCCCCGGGCCCCGGCTCCGGCAAGCTGGCGACCTGCCTGTCGCAGGTCTACCAGGAGAACCAGCGCGGCGTGAAGGCCGGCTACGCCAAGTTCGAGACCTTCCCGATCTGGAACCTGCCGCTGGAGCACCCGGTCAACCTCGCCTACGAGGCCGCCACCATCGACCTCGACGACGTCAACGTCATCGACCACTTCCACCTGTCGGCCCACGGCGAGTCCACCGTGAACTACAACCGCGACGTCGAGGCCTTCCCGCTGCTCAAGTCCATGCTCGAGCGCGTGACCGGCACCGTGCCCTACCAGTCGCCGACGGACATGGGCGTCAACATGGCCGGCTACTGCATCAGCGACGACGCCGCCTGCCGTGCCGCCTCCGTCCAGGAGATCATCCGCCGCTACTACAAGGCGCTCGTCGACGAGGCCCGCTCCGGCACCGAGGACACCACGCTTTCCGACCGCGCCGCCGTGATCATGGCCAAGGCCGGCTGCTCGACCTCGGACCGCGCGGTGGTCGCCCCGGCACTCGCGATCGAGGAGAAGACCGGCCAGCCGGGCGCGGCGATGCAGTTGCACGACGGCACCATCGTCACCGGCAAGACCACCCAGCTGCTCGGCCCGTCGGCCGGCATGCTCATCAACGCGCTCAAGCACCTCGCCGGCATCGACCGCGAGCTGCACCTGCTCTCCCCGGAGGCCATCGAGCCGATCCAGACGCTCAAGACCGAGCACCTCGGCTCGCGCAACCCGCGCCTGCACACCGACGAGGTGCTCATCGCCCTGTCGGTCTCCGCCGCCGCCTCCGAGGAGGCCCGCCGCGCGCTCGCCGAGCTGCAGAACCTCGCCGGCTGCGACGTGCACACCACCACCATCCTCGGCTCCGTCGACTCCGGCATCTTCCGCAGCCTGAACATGCAGGTCACCAGCGAGCCGAAGTACTGGAAGAAGCAGCTCTACCGCAAGAGCTAGGCGCCCGCGCCCTCGATTGACGACGCCGCGCCCATCCCCGTGGGCGGTACCGCGCAGCCACGGCGCGGGAACCGCGCGCCGGGGGCGCGCGACGTCGTCAATTGTCCCCTTATGGGTGACGCGCACTACCATTAGCGGCGTTTCGGGGCGCGCGCCCCGGCCCCGACCACAAAGGACAACCATGCTGCGAACCGTCCTCGGCGCGAAGATCCACCGCGCCACCGTCACCCAGGCCGACCTGCACTACGTCGGCTCGATCACCATCGACCCCGAGCTCTGCGACGCCGCGGGGCTCATCGAGGGTGAGAAGGTCGCCGTCGTCGACATCGAGAACGGCAACCGCCTCGAGACCTACGTCATCCCCGACGCCCCCGAGGCCGCCGGCGACGGGCGCATCTGCATCAACGGCGCGGCCGCGCACCTGGTCAAGCCCGGTGACCTCGTGATCGTCATGAGCTACGTGCAGGGCACCGAGGAGGAGGTGCGTGCCTGGGAGCCGAAGATCGTGCACGTCGACGCGGACAACCGCATCGTGGCCGTCGGCAACGACCCCGCCAAGGCCGTGCCCGGGGCGAGCGACCAGGTCTCGACCCGGTAGCCGGTTCCGCGGGCCCTGCCTCGAGGGCGCCCGCGCAGGTAGTCTCGGAGGCATGAGCATCGTCAAGATCAACGCACTGACCGTTCCCGAGGGCGCCGGAGAGACGCTCGAGCAGCGTTTCAGCCACCGCCTGCACGCCGTCGACGACCAGCCCGGTTTCGAGGGCTTCCAGCTGCTGCGCCCGACCGCCGGTGAGGACCGCTACTTCGTGGTCACCTGGTGGGCCGACGAGAAGTCCTACGACGACTGGGTCCACGGCCAGGACTTCGCCCACAGCCACGGCGACGTCGCCGACGCGAACAAGACCGGCCACGGCACCCACGACGTCCACGCTTCCGGCGGCGAGTCCCACGGCGCCTCCGAGTCCTCGGAGTCCGGTGACACCGCCCGCCGCCCCGCGGCCGTGAAGTCCGAGGTCCTCGAGTTCGACGTGGTCCTCGACTCCACCAAGTAGGCGCTCCCCGCAGCTGTGCCGGCCGGCGCCCGATCGCGGCGCCGCGCCGGGACCGCCCGGCGCAGACCTCAGCCCCCGTCCGGGATGCTCTCCCGCACGGGGGCTGCGTTGTGCCCGACGGCTCTGGGTCGGGGCCGGCGCTGCAGACTCTAGGCCGGCGCCGGGGGGGGCTTGCGGGCTCTAGGCCGGGTGAGTGCCCAGGATCGCGACCTGGCCGACCGTGGTCATCCACAGCATCGCGTGCGGCACCAGGAACCAGAACGCGCCCATCCAGCTGCCCCAGCGGATGTAGCGCTGCAGCTTGCGCACCATGATGATGCCGCAGCCGATCATCCCACCGATCGGCACCACGCACGAGCCCAGCGACCAGATCAGCTCCCAGCGCCGGGAGCACAGCCACGTGTTGAGCCCGGCCTCGCAGTACTCGCCGCCGCTGAGCCGGGAGGTCATGGCCAGCACGAAGGACACCAGTAAGGACAGGATGACGGTGCCGGCGAACCACAGCCACGCCTGGCGGGTGGAGCGGCGGTTGGCCTGCGCCTGCAGGTACGGGTCCGGCTCGTCGGCGAGCTCGTCGAAGCTGTGCGCCTCAGGGCGCGGTTTGTTGTAGCGGTCCGCGTCCGCGATCAGGTCATTCTCCGGGTGCTCACGCTCGCGTTCCCGCCCGCGGCGCCAGGAGAAATCTTCCTCACTCATACCCCCGGATTCTACCCACACCCCGGGCATGTCAAGGCCACCCGGTACCCGGAACTCCCCGCGTACGGCACAGAGGGCGTCCACCCGGCAAGGCCGCGTAAAGCAAGGGCGGGTTTCGACCCGGCAAAGCGTGCCCTTGCTATACGGGGCCTTGCTGGGTCGGCGGGGAGGATCGGGAACGGCCGGCGCCGGGCAGCGGGATCGCGGAGTGCGCGCCGCCCCGCCGGCTCGGCCGCCAGCTACGACCGCCGCATCGGGAAGATGACCACCGGCACGCCGACGTGCGGCAAAAACGCCGAGGTCGCCGAGCCCACGAAGACCCGCTCGAAGGGGCCCAGCGGGTTCGACGCCAGGCACAGCAGGTCGCCCTTCTTCCACTTCAGCGCGTCGACGGCGCCGCCCCAGCCGTTGCCGGTGGCCACGGAGCTCTCCAGCTCCAGGTCCGGCATCGCCGCGGCGATGCGGTCGCGCACCCGGTCGAGCATCGCCAGCGAGTGCTCCCGCCAGTCCGCGGAGAGCTCGCGGGAGAGATCCAGGCTGTCCTCGAGCGGGGTGTCGGAGATCCCGGTGGGGGAGAAGGCGAGCACGCGCAGCGGCACGCCCCACGCCCGGGCCCGGCCGGCTGAGCGCAGCAGCGCGGGGTCCTCCGGGTCGAACTCGCCCTCGAGGAAGGCGAAGTTGACCCGGCGCACGCCCTTCTTGGACAGCTTGACCTTGCGGGGGGACAGGCACACCGGCCGCGGCGAGGAGTGCAGCAGGGCGTCGGCGGTGGAGCTGACGAAGAACCGGCCCTTCGGCGCGGTCGCGTCGGAGTCCAGCGCGATGACGTCGGCGTCGAAGTCCTCGGCCGCGGCGGTGATCAGCGCGTGCTCGGAGGGGCCGTCGGCGAAGACGGCGACCTTGTCGTCCCACATCTCCTCGGGGATGCCGGATTCGGAAAGGGCCTGCTCGACGCGGCGGCGGGCGGCTTTGGCCTCCCGGGAGAACCACTTGCCGTACTTGCCGCCCATCTTCTTCAGAGAGGTCGCCGGCCAGGGGCGCACGAAGGTGGTCACCGCCCGCACGGTCACGGGCGCGGTGCGGCCCAGCCAGGCCGCGAACTCGACGGCGTCGCGCGGCTGCGAGTCCGGTCGCAGTGCGATGAGGACGCGGGTGGACCGGTCGTCCGGCTCAGTCAACTGGGTGGGTCGGATCTCCGACCCGGAAGCGTCTGCCATACGTGAGGTGTTTGATGTGTCGGGAAAGTGGAGGTCGCCGCGGCGGGGCACTCACCCCGGCACCGGCGCGCGGAAGGTCGCGGGTACGACTCCGCCTGGCCTCAGATTACGCGGGCGCGCACCGCCCCCGTGCCAGAGGCGTCCACTTTTTCGCCCCGCAGGGCCCGGCCGCACCATCCGGCCGCAGCCCCCGTGCTCAGCCCCTAGTGGTTGCCGGAGTCCCCGACGCGGTTGCCGTAGGCCTCGGCCAGCCGGTTGATCACGTCGGCGGCCTGGTCGGCGACCTCGAGGTCCTTCTCGTCGAGGCTGCGCAGGAGGTCGGCGAAGTAGGCGTTGCGCTCCTCGCCGACGCGCTTGAGCTCCTCGGCGCCGTGGTCGGTCAGACGCACGCGCACGCCGCGGCGGTCGGTGGTGTCGCGCAGGCGCTCGACCATGCCGCGCTGCTCGAGCTGGTGCAGCGCGTTCGAGGCGGTGGGCATGCGGATGCCTTCCTCGCGGGCGATCTGGCTGATGCGCGAGGGGCCGTTCTCCGAGAGCCGCGACAGGATGGACAGCTGCGGCCCGGTCAGGTCCGACTGCTCCGCGACCCGGAAGTACATCACGTACAGCTTGGTCAGCGCCGGACGCATTCGCCGGGCGATAATCTCGGGGGTCAAAGCGTTCATGCCCTACCTTCGACGTCGACGGGTGCCGCGCCGCGCGGGGACCGGGGGCGGCGGCGATCACCTGAATACTACATTTCCTACAGTATGCCTATCTAATTTCAGGTTGCCCCGCAAAAGCCTCCCCTGCTCACCCCCGCTTGCCGACGCCCCGCCGGCCGCCGCGCCCGGTTCCCGCACCGTTTAAAAGGGGGCGCCGCAGGCGCCCCCCTGCGCCGCCCTCCGGGCGGCGCCCGCGCCCACGGCGACGGGGTGTGCGCAGGCGTCGGCAAGCGGGACGTCGTCAAGCAAAGGGGGCGGGTACGCACACGGGGTTAGGCTGGTGGGCATGTTCGAGATCGTCCGTCCCGTCAGCCACCGGGTGCGTCGCGCGCGCGTGCTCGCGGCGCTGCGCGACGGGCAACTGCGCAGGCAGGCGGCCTGTGGCGCCGACGCGCGCCTGGTCGCCGCCGCGCGCTTCCACGGCCGGGAGGCCGGCCGGGCCTGCCCGGTGTGCGGCTCGGACGAGCTTCGCGAGGTGCGCTTCGTCTACGGCGACGAACTCGGCGAGCGCGCCGGGACCGCGCGCGGGCGCCGGGAACTCGAGGCGCTCGTCGCCGAGCTGGGGGAGGTCGGCGTCCACCTCGTGGAGGTCTGCCCGCGGTGTGTCTGGAATCACCTTCTCGAGTCAGGGGTCGCGGTACCTCAGCGCTGAGCGGCGCGCGCCGTGGTGCCGCCGTTCGACCCCACGGAAAGGGGGACGTAATCTCTTGGGGGAAGTGTGTACACGGCGCGCCGGGGCCCCGGCCCGCGCGTCGTGCCGTGCGAAGTGATGGGGACCAACGTGTCAGAAGAGAACAGGCCCGGCGCCACGCCGGCGACGTCCAGGGCGAAGGAAGGCCGTCGCAAGGGCGGCGCGCGTAGCCTCGAGAAGCCCGGCGGCGGGCGCGGCAGCTGGGTGAAGTGGACCGGCGGCATCCTGGCCGCCGTCGTCATCCTGCCGATCCTCGGCTTCATGGTCGCCTACCTGCTTGCGGACGTGCCCGAGCCGGAGGAGCTGACGAGCGCGCAGGTCTCGCAGATCTACGCCGCCGACAACGAGACCGAGCTGGCGCGCATCGTGCCGCCGGACGGCAACCGCCGCCAGGTCGCCCTGGAGGAGATCCCGCAGGGTGTGCAGGACGCGGTGCTCGCCGCCGAGGACCGGGAGTTCTGGACCAACCCGGGCTTCTCGATCACCGGCTTCGGCCGCGCGGTGCTCGGCCAGATCACCGGTGACGCCTCCGCCGGCGGCGGCTCGACGATCACCCAGCAGTACGTCAAGAACGCGCTGGTGGGCAACGAGCACTCCCTGGCGCGCAAGGCCCGCGAGCTGGTCTACTCCACCAAGATGGCCAACGAGTGGACCAAGGAGGAGGTGCTGGCCGCCTACCTCAACACCGTCTACTTCGGGCGCAACGCCTACGGCGTGGAGGCCGCGGCCAACGCCTACTTCGACAAGCACGTCTCCGACCTGACGTCGGAGGAGGGCGCGGTGCTCGCCGCGGCCATCCAGCGGCCCAGCGAGCTGGACCCGTGGGTCAACCGCGAGGAGTCCGAGGCCCGCTGGAACTACGTCATGGACGGGATGGTCGAGTCCGGCACCGTCCCCGCCGAGCAGCGCGCCGCCGCCGTCTACCCCGAGGTCCAGGACCCGGCGAACTACTCCGCGTACACCGAGGCCTCCGGGCCCAACGGCATGATCAAGAACCAGGTCATCTCCGAGCTGGAGACCGTCGGCCTGACCGAGGAGGACGTGACCACCCGCGGTCTGCGTGTGACCACCACGATCGACCCGCAGGCCCAGCAGGCCGCCCTCGACGCCGTCTACGGCAACATGGAGGGCGCCGCCGAGAGCCTGCGCACCGCCGTGGTCTCCGTCGACCCGCGCTCCGGTGCCGTGCGCGCCTACTACGGCGGCGAGGACCCCTCCGGCTGGGACTACGCCAACGCCGGCCTGCAGACCGGCTCGACCTTCAAGATCTTCGGCCTGGCCGCCGCCCTGCAGCAGGGCATCCCGCTGTCGGCGGCGTACGCCTCGGAGCCGGTGACCCTGCCCGGCGGCATCCCCGTCGGCAACGTCGGCGGCGAGAGCTGCGGCACCTGCTCGATCTCCGAGGCGCTCAAGCGCTCGCTGAACACCAGCTTCATCCGCCTGCAGGACGACCTGGAGAACAAGACCCAGGACACCGCGGACATGGCCCACGCCCTGGGCGTGGCCCGCTCGATCCCGGGCGTGCCGGAGACCCTGACCGAGAACGGCCAGACCCCCTACGAGGGCATCGTGCTCGGCCAGTACCAGTCCCGCCCGCTCGACATGGCCGTCGCGCTGGGCACCCTGACCAACCGCGGTGTCTGGCAGCAGCCCCACTTCGTCAGCAAGGTCGAGACGGCCACCGGCGAGGTCCTCTACGAGTTCGAGGACAAGGGCGGCGAGCGCCGCGTCAACGAGACCGTGGCCGACAACGTCATCCAGGCCATGCAGCCGATCGCGGCCTACTCCAACGGCCACGTGCTGGCCAACGGCCGGCCCTCGGCCGCCAAGACCGGCACCACGCAGCTCGGCGACACGGGCAGCAACAAGGACGCCTGGATGGTCGGCTCGACCCCGCAGCTGTCCACCGCCGTGTGGGTGGGCACCGTGGACAACTCGCCGATCTACATGTACGGCTCCGGGATGCCCTCGGACATCTGGAAGTCCACCATGGACGGCGCCCTCCAGAACCAGGAGATCGAGAGCTTCCCGCAGGCCAAGCCCGTCACCTGGGGCGAGGGCAACTACAACACGGCCTACACGCCGCCGGCCACCCAGGCCGACACCGGCTCGGCCACCCCGACCAGCGAGGCGCCCTCGCCGGAGGCCACGGAGCCGGAGCCCGCGCCCGAGCCCGGCCCGGCGCCGGAGCCGGTGCCCGGCGGTGACCCCAACGGCGACCAGCCGGCCCCGCCGGAGCTGCCCGAGCTCGAGGTGCCCGAGGAGCTGCTGCCGTTCTGAGTGAGACGTCGAGCCCCGCGCCGGGCGCGGCGGCGCGGCGCGGCGGGGCGCGCGCTGGGGCGTCCGCGGACCCGGCGGCCCGCGTCGTGCGCCCGGCTGCGCGCGTGCAGCCCGCCCGCACCGAGCCCGTCGCCCGCGGTGTGATCGAGCGCCTCGGCGGGCCCGTCGGCCGGCGCGCCCTGATCGGCCGCCAGCGCTGGTGGACCCCGCTGCGCGTGCTGCTGACCCTGGCGTTGACCTTCCTGGCCCTCGGCTACCTGTCGAAGGCCAACTGCCTGTTCGGCACCGCCGAGACGGGCGTGAACTGGTCGGGCAACCGGCCCTACATGTCGGCCTGCTACAACGACATCCTGCCGCTGTACTCCGGGCGCGGCCTCGACGATCCGGGCGACCCCTACGCCTACTCCTGGTCCGAGGACGGCCGGCTGCGCTACATGGAGTACCCGGTGCTCGCCGGGTGGTTCCAGGCGATCCTCGGTGCCGTCGCGCACTACACCTTCCCGGTGGTGCGCCTGCTCCTCGACGTCCCCGAGGCCTCCTGGTACTTCACCCTGACCGCCCTCGTGCTCGCCTGCATGTGGCTGGTGGTCATCCGCCTGGTCGCCGAGCTGGCGGGCAACCGTGTCTGGGACGTGGTGCTCGTCGCCGCCTCGCCGGTGATCGTCATGCACGCGTTCACCAACTGGGACATACCCTCGATCCTGTGCGCCGTCGCGGCACTCGTGGCCGTCAAGCGCGACGCGCCGGTGTGGGCCGGCGTGTGGATCGGCGTGGGCACGGCCGTGAAGCTCTGGCCGCTGTTCCTGCTCGGCGCGTTCCTGGTGCTCGCGGTGCGCTCGAACCGCTGGCGGCCCTTCCTGGCGATGACGGGCGCGGCCGCGGTGGTGTGGCTGGCGGTCAACCTGCCGGTCATGCTCGCCCACCCGGAGGCCTGGGGCGAGTTCAACCGCCTCAACAGCACCCGCGGCGCGGAGTGGACCACGATCTACCAGGTCTTCACCCGCGTCACGGGGGTGGACCTGAGCGTCGGCTTCCTCAACACCGCCTCCTTCGTCCTCTTCGCCGGCGCGTGCCTGGCCGTCGCCCTGCTGGGCCTGGCGGCGCGCCGCCGCCCGCGGGTGGCCGAGCTGGTCTTCCTCATCGTCGCGGCCTTCCTGCTGTTCAACAAGGTCTGGTCGCCGCAGTACTCGCTGTGGCTGGTGGTCCCGGCCGTCCTCGCGCTGCCGCGCTGGCGCCTGCTGCTGACCTGGATGACCCTCGAGCTGCTCATGTGGCCGGCGACGATGATCTTCATCGGCGCCGAAGAGGGCAACAAGATCCCCGCCGAGATGTTCAACCTGCTCATCCTCGCCCGTGACGGCTTCATCGTCGCGATGGCGGTGCTCGTCGTGCGCCAGATGCTCGGCCGCTCCCGCGACCGCGTGCTCGCCGCCCACCGCGGCGTCGACGTCCTCGCCGGCCCCTTCGGGATTGACGACGCCCCGTGGGTCGCCGCGCGCGCCCGCCGTTCCGGCGGGCGCGCCGGGTGGGCCGTCGAGGAGGACCCGACCGTGCGCGGGTGCTGGGGCTCCGAGGTTTCCGACGCCGCCGGCACCGACACCGGAGAGGAGGTGGGTCGGTGAGTTCCGTGATGTGGGTGACCGTCTGCTCCGTGCTGATCGCGTTCTTCTGCCTGCTCGGCGCCTTCGCCCTGTTCATGTACGGCAAGCCACGCAAGTGGGTGTGGCTGCTCGGCGGGCTGGCGTTCGTGTGCGTGACCGTTATCCCGGTCGGCATCGCCGTCTTCTACGCCTCGGTCAACAACTAGGGCGGGGGGCACCCGGGAGAGCCCGCGCCCTGACGTTTCGGCGCCGAATACGTAGCGTGGCGGACATGACCACTAACTCGCTGACCAAGTTCTCCCGCGCCGCCGTCGCCGGCGTCGCCGTGATCGCCCTGCCCCTGCTCTCCGTCTGCTCCGGTGGGGGCACCGACGAGACCGTGACCGAGACCGCCACCGTGACCACCGCGGCCGCCGGCGACGACAACTCCGACGACCGTGACGACCGCGATGACAACGCCGACGACGCCCAGGAGACCGTCACTGAGACGGCCGGCGCCGGGTCCGCCGCCGCCCAGGGTGCCTCCCCGGGCGACCCGGCACCCTGCGAGGTCGCCTCCTTCTCCGACGAGGCCCGCAACGACATGGCCGAGGAGGGCCTCGACGAGCAGCGCGTGCGCGACGTCGTCGCCCAGGGCTGCGGCACCGCCGAGCTCGACGACGGCGTCTGGGAGATCGACGTCGAGGAGATCGACGTCGAGATCCTGCCCGACGGCACCGTCGTCGACGTCGACGCCTAAGGCCCCGAGAGGCACCCGGCCCGCGCGCCCGCGCGGGCCCGCACACCCGCACGGAAACCGCCGGCGGTGCGAGGCGCGACGTCGGCAATCGAAGGTCCGCTCCCTGACCGGGGCGGATTACTTTTTTCGGCCCCGATGCGCTACCCTTGTCGGGTTGCCTGACGCAGGCGACCCTCCTGCCCCACCCGACCGGGTGTGGCCGAAATTCGATTACCAGACCATAGGAGGTGATGAGGTCCCGTGCGTCACTACGAAATCATGATCATCCTGGATCCGAGCCAGGATCAGCGCAACGTTGCCCCGTCCCTGGAGAAGTACCTCGAGGTTGTCCGCAAGGAGAACGGCACCGTCGAGAAGGTGGATGTGTGGGGCAAGCGTCGCCTCGCCTACCCGATCCAGAAGCACGAGGAAGGCGTGTACGTCGTCGTCAACCTCGAGTGCGAGCCGGCGACCGTCGACGAGTTTGACCGCCTGGTCTCCCTCAACGACGCGACCCTGCGCACGAAGGTTCTGCGCACCGACAAGTAAAGCGGCACACTGGTGTAGAACGACGCGCCGGCCCGGAGCCGGCGCGGTACCGAACTGCCCGATGAAAGCTTGAAGGAAGGTCTGAACCACCATGGCTCAGGGAGACACCCCGATCACCATCGTCGGCAACCTCGTCGCCGACCCCGAACTGCGTTTCACCGCGTCGAGCATCCCCGTCGCCAGCTTCCGCGTGGCCTCCACGCCGCGGTTCTACAACCGCGACACCGGCCAGTGGGAGGACGGTGAGGGCCTGTTCCTCACCTGCAACGTGTGGCGCCAGTACGCGGAGAACGTCGCCGAGAGCCTGTCCAAGGGCATGCGCGTCGTCGTCAACGGACGGCTGCGCCAGCGCTCCTACCAGACCCGCGAAGGCGAGAACCGCACGGTCTACGAGATCGAGGTCGACGAGGTCGGTCCTTCCCTCAAGTACGCGACCGCCCAGGTCACCCGCAATCCCCGCGAAGGCGGCGGGGGATACGGCGGTGGCTTCGGCGGCGGCCAGAACCGCTCCGGCGGTCAGGGCGGAGCGCCTCAGGGCGGCTTCGGCCAGGCCCCGCAGGGCGGCTTCGGCGGGGGCAACCAGCCCCAGCCGTCCGGCCAGAACCCCGGCGGCCAGTCGAACCAGGGGCAGGACAACGACCCCTGGAACTCGGCCCCGCCCGTGGGCGGACAGTTCGGCGGCGGCGACGATGACCCGCCGTTCTAGACCAGCCGCGAATCACCCACCATTCCTCTTGAACGAAAGGCAGGGATCATGAAGCTGATCCTCACCGCCGCCGTCGAGAACCTGGGCGACGCAGGCGACGTCGTCGAGGTGCGTGACGGCTACGCACGTAACTACCTGCTTCCGCGCAGCCTGGCGATCCAGGCGACCCGTGGGGCGCTCAAGCAGATCGAGGGCATCAAGCGGGCCCAGGAGGCCCGTGCCATCCGCGATCTGGACCACGCCCGAGAGGTCCGCGAGCAGGTCGACAAGCTCGACAACGTCAAGGTCTCCGTCCGCACCTCGGACAAGGGCAAGCTCTTCGGCTCCGTCAAGCGCGACGACATCGTCGCCGCTGTGCGTGCCGTCGGCGGCCCCGCGCTGGACAAGCGCGCCATCGAGCTGCCGAAGACCATGATCAAGACCACCGGCAAGTACACGGTGCGCGTCCAGCTGCACCCGGACATCGCCGCGAACCTGAACTTTGAGGTCGTCGCCGCCTAACACGCGCGCGCACGACGGCGCCTTGTGAGGCGCCCAACGACAACAGCGGACCCGGCCCCCGCCGCATCCCGAATGGGACGCGTCGGGGGCCGTGGTCTGTCTCGGGGCGGGCGTGCGGGGCCGGGCCGGGCGGCCGTGTGGCGGGTTCGGCGCGCCCGCGCCTGTGCGGGGCTGTGGATGACTGGGGATGAATACGCGCCGGCTCACCGGATCTTCACCTCGTTCACGGCGATTTCATGCGACTATCACCTGCCGTGTGCCGCGTCAAACGCGCGCGGGCGCGGATTCCGGGGGTGGCGGGTCGGGGGTGAGATATCCGACAGAACGCGCTGACCTGCGGTGATGTCCAAAAGGCCTGGTCGCGACCGCCGCGTCGGCGAGTTCTCCCCATGCGCTCCACACGTTCTCCACAAGCCGCACTCGGCCGATGGGGAGTTGTGCACAACCCCTGTGGATCGATCTGTGGATAACGTCGGTCTGTGAGGCATTTTCCACCCTCGCGGGCGAGCCCGTGTGGTATGTCGACAGGTGGCCTACGGGTAATGTTGCGGGCGTTGGAGGACCCGCCCGCCGGCGGGTCCGGGGGAGCAGTGCGAGGGCCGCGGGGGCGGCCCGGAATAGGAGAGCGATGAGCCCGTCCAGCTCGGAGGCAAGCTTCGACGACCAGGCGCTGCCGCCGACGCCGGCGGCCCCGCCCGAGCCCGAGGACGACTTCCCGCGCTCCTCGGGTCGCGGGCGCTCCGGTGCGCCCGGGCGGCGCCGCGCCGAGTACGGCGGGCCCGCCTTCGACGACTCGCGCGCGGGCAACTCCGGCTTCCGCCAGCCCCCGCACGACCGCGAGGCCGAGCAGGGCGTGCTGGGCGCGATGCTGCTGAGCCCCAACACGGTGCTCGACATCGTCGAGATCCTCACGCCGGACGACTTCTACCACCCGGCCCACGCGCTGATCTACAAGGCGATCATCGACCTGTTCGCCGAGTCCAAGGACATCGACCCGGTCATCGTGGCCGGCCGCCTGGACCGCCAGAACGAGCTCGACCGTGTGGGCGGCGCGCCGTACCTGCACACGCTGATCTCCTCGGTGCCCACGGCCGCCAACGCGCGCTACTACGCCGAGATCGTCGACGAGAAGGCCACGCTGCGCCGCCTGGTCGAGGCCGGCACGCGCGTGGTCCAGCTCGGCTACGAGGGCTCCGAGGGCGCCGAGGTCGACGCCGTGGTCGACATGGCCCAGCAGGAGGTCTTCGCGATCAACAACGACCGCTCCGCGGAGGACTACGCGGTGCTGGCCGACATCCTGCAGCCCACCCTCGACGAGATGGACGAGATCACCGCCAACGGCGGCCTGGCCATGGGCGTGCCCACCGGCTTCATCGACCTCGACTCGGTGACCAACGGCCTGCACGGCGGGCAGATGATCATCGTCGCGGCCCGACCGGGTGTGGGCAAGTCCACCCTGGCTCTGGACTTCGCCCGCTCCTGCTCGATCAAGCACGGCATGACCTCGGTGATCTTCTCTCTCGAGATGTCGAAGTCCGAGATCGTCATGCGCCTGCTCTCCGCGGAGACGGAGATCAACCTGGCGGACATGCGCTCGGGACGCATGGACGAGGAGGCCTGGCAGATCCTGGCCAACCGCGTCGGCGACATCTCCGAGGCCCCGCTGTTCATCGACGACTCGCCGAACATGACGATGATGGACATCCGCTCCAAGGCCCGCCGCCTCAAGCAGAAGCACGACCTGAAGCTGGTGGTGCTCGACTACATGCAGCTGATGAGCTCGGGCAAGAAGGTCGAGTCCCGTCAGCAGGAGGTCTCCGAGTTCTCCCGTCAGCTCAAGCTCTTGGCCAAGGAGCTCGACGTGCCGGTCGTGGCGATCTCGCAGCTCAACCGTGGCCCCGAGTCGCGCACGGACAAGCGCCCGCAGCTGGCCGACCTGCGTGAGTCCGGTTCGCTGGAGCAGGACGCCGACATGGTCATGCTGCTCTACCGCCCGGACTCCCAGGACAAGGACAACGAGCGCGCCGGCGAGGCCGACATCATCCTGGCCAAGCACCGCGGCGGCCCGATCGACACGATCACGGTGGCCCACCAGCTGCGCTGCTCCCGCTTCGTGGACATGGCGCGCGGGTAGGCGCCGGTGCCCCCTTACCGCGCGAAGGCCGAGCGGAAGCCGCGCAGCCGCAGCGAGTTGCTCACCACGAACACCGAGGAGAACGCCATGGCGATCCCGGCGAACATCGGGTTGAGCAGGCCGAGGGCGGCGACCGGGATCAGGGCGACGTTGTAGGCGAAGGCCCAGAACAGGTTGCCCTTGATGGTGCCCAGCGTGCGTCGCGAGAGCCGGATGGCGTCGGCGGCCGAGCGCGGGTCGTCGTTCATCAGGGTGATGTCGCTGGCCTCGATGGCCACATCCGAGCCCGCCCCCATGGCCAGGCCCAGGTCCGCGGTGGCCAGCGCGGCGGCGTCGTTGACCCCGTCGCCGACCATCGCCACGGTGCGCCCGGCGGCCTGCAGCTTCTCCACCTCGCCGACCTTCTCGTCAGGCAGCACCCCGGCGATGACCCTGTCGATGCCCACTTCGCCGGCCACCGCGCGGGCCGCACCCGCGTTGTCGCCGGTCAGCAGCACCGGCTCAAGCCCCAGCTCGCGGAAGGCGCCCACGGCCTCGGCCGAGGAGTCCTTGACGGTGTCGCGCACCGTGAGCACGCCGGCGGCGGCGTCGTCGATGAAGAGCGCCACGGGGGTCGCGCCCGCGTCCTCGGCTGCGGCGACCAGTTCCCACGCGGCGTCGGAAAGCTCTCCGCGCACCGGCCGCCCGACGCGCACGCGGTGGCCCTCGACGCTCGCCTCGACGCCGTGGCCGGCGGTGGCGGAGAACGAGTCGGCCGCGGGCAAGGTGCCGGAGAAGCCCGCGACGATCGCGCGCCCGATGGGGTGCTCGGAGCCGGCCTCGACGGCGGCGGCCAGCCGCAGCGCATCCTCGTCGCTGAGCCCGCCGAGCCCGGTGGCGGAGTCGAGCGCCATCTCGCCGGTGGTCACGGTGCCGGTCTTGTCGAGGACGATCGTGTCGACGCGGCGGGTGGACTCGAGGATCTCGGGGCCCTTGATCAGCAGCCCCAGCTGCGCGCCGCGGCCGGTGCCCACGAGCAGGGCGGTCGGGGTGGCCAGGCCCAGCGCGCAGGGGCAGGCGATGATGAGCACGGCGACGGCGGCGGCGAAGGAGTCGGCCGTGCCGGAGCTGGCCGCCAGGTGCCAGACGAGCGTGACCACGGCGACGGCCATGACGGCGGGCACGAACCACTGGGTGATGCGGTCGACGAGCCGCTCGACGGGCGCCTTCTTCGCCTGCGCGGCGGTGACCAGCCGACCCAGCTGGGCCAGCGTGGAGTCCTCGCCGAGGCGGGTGACCTCGACGAGCAGGCGCCCGGAGGTGTTCAGTGTGGCACCGGTGACCTGGTCGCCTGCGGTGACCTCGACGGGCACGGACTCGCCGGTGAGCATCGACTCGTCGACGGCCGAGGAGCCGTCGGTCACGCGCCCGTCGGCGGGGATCTTCTCGCCGGGGCGCACGAGCACGGTGTCGCCGACGCGCAGCGCCTCGACGGCCACGCGTTGTTCGACCCCGTCGCGGATGACGGCGGCCTCCTTGGCGCCCATGTCGAGCAGCTCGCGCAGCGCCGCGGAGCTCTGCCCCTTCGCCCGGGTCTCGAACCAGCGGCCGAGCAGCAGGAACGTGATCACCACCCCGACGGTCTCGAGGTAGATCTCGTCCATCCCGGCGCCGGCGTGCGCGGTGATCGACATGTGCATACGCATGCCGGGATCGCCCGCGTCGCCGAGGAAGAGCGCCCACAGGCTCCACAGGTAGGCCGCCGTGGTGCCCAGCGAGATCAGCGTGTCCATGGTGAACGCGCCGTGGCGCAGGTTGGTCACCGTCGCCTTGTGGAACGGCCAGCCGGCCCAGAAGTACACGGGGCTGACCAGCGCGAAGACGAGCCACTGCCAGTGGTCGAACTGCAGGGCGGGCACCATCGAGAGCACCGCGGCGGGCACGCTGAGGACGGCCGCGCCGATGAGGTGTGTGCGCAGGTAGTCGGCGTGGGCGTCACGGGCCCGGGAGATTGCGTCGGTGCCGCCTCCGCTTGCCGACGTCGCGCCCGCCGCCTGGATGCTTCCCGCACCGTCGGCGGTGGATTGGGCGGCGCCCGCGTCCGCGGCGTCGCCGGTGCCGGAGCCGCTGAGCTGGAAGGCGCCGTAGCCGGTCTTCTCGACCACGCCGATCAGGTCGGCCGGGGTGGTCTGCGCGGGGTCGTAGTCGACGCCGGCGGTCTCGGTGGCGAAGTTGACGCTGGCGGTCACGCCGTCGAGCTTGTTGAGCTTGCGCTCCACGCGGCTGGAGCACGACGTGCACGTCATGCCGGTCACGCCGAGGTCGATGTGGGCCTGGGCGCTCGCGTCCTGTCCTGGTGCCTGCGCTGTCGTCATACCCCGGACTTTATACCCCCGGGGGGTATACGGCAAGGGTGGCGGGCTGCATGGGCCGGGCGGGGGCCTATAGGATTCGGGGCGGAATAAGGCGTAACCTCTCAACGTTGTTGAGGTTGCCCGACGCGGAACCGGTGAGGCTCCGCGAGGAACATGAACCCAAATCTTTAGGAGGCGCCCCGACCATGGCGACCATTGACGTGACCGAAGACACCTTCGAGAAGACCGTGACCGGCGAGGGCATCGTCCTCGTCGACGCCTGGGCCTCGTGGTGTGGTCCCTGCCGCGCCTTCGCCCCGACCTACGAGAAGGCCTCGGACAAGCACGAGGACGTCACCTTCGCCAAGCTCGACACCGAGGCCAACCAGAACCTGGCCGCCGCGCTCGAGATCCAGGCGATCCCGACCCTGATGGCCTTCCGTGACGGCATCATGGTCTACCGCGACTCCGGTGCCCTGCCCCCGGCCGCCCTCGAGGACCTGGTCAACCAGGTCAAGGGCCTGGACATGGACGATGTCCGCCGCCAGGTCGCCGAGCAGAACGCGCAGGCCGACCAGCAGGGCGACAAGTAAGTCCCCTGCCGCAAGGCACCGCACCGCCGCCCGGACCCGTTCCGGGCGGCGGTTCGCGTCCCCGGGCCGGTGCGCCCGGGAGGCGCCGGCGCGGGGCGGACGAGGGACCGGCGCGGGGTCGACGCGGGGCCGGCGCCGGGTCGGTGCGGCGGACCGGGGGTGCTGCGGGCGTGCGACCTCACATTTCGTGCGGCGCATGGGCGAAAGCGCACGTAGAATCGTCGGTGCATGAGCCCCGTTACGCGGGCGTGGCCGCGCGCCGGGCGTGCGGCGAGTGAAACAGAAAGGCTGACCACCGTGGCAAATCCCTTCAGCAAGGGCTGGAAGTACCTGATGAGCTCGTTCGACCAGAAGATCGACGAGAACGCCGACCCCAAGGTGCAGATCCAGCAGGCCACCGAGGAGGCCAAGCGCCGCCACGCGGAGATCTCGAAGCAGGCCGCCTCGGTCATCGGCAACGAGAAGCAGCTGGCGATGAAGCTGGACCGCCTGCGCAAGGACCAGGCCGACCTGCAGGACAAGGCCCGCCAGGCGGTGCAGATGGCCGACAAGGCCTCCGCCGCCGGCGACGCGGAGAAGACCCGCCAGCTCAACGAGACCGCCGAGGTCTTCGCCACCCAGCTCGTCGCCGTCGAGCAGCAGGTCGAGGAGACCGCGACCCTGCAGACCCAGGCCGCCCAGGCCGCCGAGCAGGCCCGCCGCCAGCAGGCCGAGTCCGAGGCCCGCCTCAAGGAGCAGCTCTCCCAGATCGACCAGCTGCGCGCCCAGGTCGACCAGACCCGGATGCAGGAGGCCTCCACCCAGGCCCTCGACAGCATGAACACCGTCGGCGGCGACGACTCGGTGCCCACCCTCGACGATGTGCGCGACAAGATCGAGCGCCGCTACGCCGACGCCCTGGGCGCCCAGGAGCTGACCCGCAACTCGGTGACCGACCGGATGAGCGAGATCGCGCAGGCCGGCAACGACATGCGCGCCGCCGACCGGCTGGCCCAGATCCGCGCGGAGCTCGGCAGCGAGGAGCGCGGCGAGCTCACCGCCGGTGCCGACGCCCCGGTCGACGCCGAGACCGAGGACGCCGCCGGGGCCGCCGACTCGGCGACCGACGCCACGGATGCCGCGGCCGACGCGGAGGACGCGGCCAAGGACGCAGCCACCGACGCCGGCGAGGACGCCGCCCGCTAGCCGGCGCGCCGGGCCCGGAGGGGCGGCCCGGCCGCAGCGCACGAGAAAAGCGCCCCGGTTCTCACCGGGGCGCTTTCGCCTTCTCAGTCCGGACGCGTCAGTTCTGGCGGCGGACGTTGATGAGCAGGCCGCGGATGCCGGCGTGGAAGCCGTCGCGCAGGTTCACGCGCTGCTTGTCGCTGAGCGTGTACTCGTGCAGCGTCTCGCAGGCGAACTGCAGCAGCGGGCGGTCCACCTCGGGCGGCAGCCCGCCCCCGGAGAGCATGTGGGCCTGGTCGCGCTGCTCGCCGGTGGCGGCGTTCTCGTACCACCAGGTCGCGTACTGCTGGCCGACGTCGAACGGCGTCTGGAAGCCCGCCGAGGCCCACACCTCGTTGGGCAGCGGCACGTAGCGCGAGCGCAGCCGGCGCTTCGGCGCCATCATCGACGGCTTCGGGCGCGGCTTCGGCTTGGGCTTGGCCTCGCCGGCCAGGTCGCGCTCGACGGCGGAGTCCGCGTCGGGTGCCGGGGTCTTCGGGTGCGTGGCGGCGGTCGCGGGGGCCTCGCCCGCCCCGGCCGCGGCACCGTCGGCCCCGGCGGCGGATGCCTGCTGAGCCTGAGCCTCCGGGCCCTGCTGCTCGGCCTGCTCCTTGCCCTCCGGGCCCGTCTCCTTCGGGGCCTCACCCGAGGCGCCGGCGTCCTTCGCCTTTTCGTGCTTGCCCGCCTCCGCGGAGGCGGCACCGGACGCGGCGGCACCGGAGGAGTCTGCGGCGTCGGACGCGCCGGACGCCGAGGCGTCCGCGCCCGTGGCGGCAGGTGCGGCGTCGGCAATCGAGGCACCGGCGCTCTCGGCGCACGCGGTGCCCTGCGCCTCCTGGTCGGCGGCGGTCGGGGTGGCCGGCGCCTCGGGGCGCTCGGGCGAGGTACTCGGCGGCTGGTCGCCCGTGGTCGCGTCGCCGGGCACGGAGTCGCCGTCGTCGTCCTCCGACCCGTCCTCCGCCCCCGCGGCGGGCTCGCGCACCACCGGCGGGACCGGACCCTCGAGGACCTCGAGGTGCATGGAGTCGTGGAAGTCCTCGCGCGGGTCGAGGATCGTGGTCGTGTCGCAGTGGTGGCGCAGCGCCGAGGACATCGAGTCCCAGCCGAAGCCGTAGAGGTGCACGCGCACGCCGCGCCGCGAGGCCTCGCTGACGCCGGGGATCATGTCCGCGTCGCCGGAGACCAGCACGATGTCCGAGCACTGCTGGTCGACCGCGGCGAGCACCATGTCGGCGACGAGCCGGGTGTCCACGGCCTTCTGCGTGCGCCGCTCGCCCCACTCGATGAGCTGGCCGGCGCGCAGCTGCACGCCGTCACAGGTGCGCAGGGCGCGCTGGTAGCGATGCGGGCCGGAGTCGGGGATGCCGTCGTACCAGAGCTGACGGTGGATGGGCTGGTGCAGTTGGTTCTCGATCATCTCCCCGAGCACGTGCACTACGTCGGGGAGGTCGATCTCTAGTTGTGCGCGGGCCCCCGTCTCCCACGAATTGTAGAAGCTCGCCAACAGATAGCTGGTGTCGACGAAGACAAGTGTGCGTTCAAGCATGGCTCCTAAAGTCCGTTCGCTAAGAGAGTTCTAAGACAGTTTCTGCCCCCAGCATGCACCACCGCCGCCGCCCGCGTCGACGCCTTGCGGAGTCTTCGCAGGGCAGGGCACAAAAAATTGACGACGCCGCGTGGGTCGCCGTCAACGGTACGGGCACCGTGGCCGGGGTTAGTTACTAGACTAACTAACCAAGGACGAAGTCCCGTTGCCGCGGGTGGTGGAAAGCATCTGTGGGCGCGGACGGTGATGAGGGAGGTGCCTCGTGGAGGATCAGGCGCAACCGTTGTTCCGGCAGATCGCCCGGTTCATCGAGGATGCGGTGGCCGAGGGAGAGCTCGCCGTCGGGGAGCGGGTCTCCTCGACCAACGAGCTCGCCCGCTTCCACTCCGTCAACCCCGCCACCGCGCGGAAGGGACTGGCGATGCTCGTGGAGCTGGGCGTACTCGAGCGCCGGCGCGGGATCGGCACCTTCGTCGCCGCCGGCGCACGCGAGCGGGTGCTGGCCCGCAGGGGCCGGGACTTCGCCCAGCAGTATCTGGCGCCCACCGTCGATGAGGCCGTGCGCCTCGGGATGTCGCGCGAGGAGCTGCACGGGCTTCTCGACCGCGTCGCCGAGAGCCGTGGTCTGTACCGGTGAGTGTTCTGAGTCGGTGAGTGCGTGGGGCGAGCGGCGTTGATCGGCGGCCGCGCGCCGGGGTGTGGCGCGCCTTCGCGGGTGCAGGGCGCTGAGCGGGGCTTTTGCGGAGGTGAAAAACCGCGTTGGCCAGCGGATTTGGCAAGTGTCGGGGCCGTGTGTAAATTGATGGGGGTCAGCGCGACCGACAGCGCCCCGCCGCGGAGAGAATCCAGCGGTGAGATGGCGGAAGGAAAACAGCGACTGGCCACCCCGAACCGTAACGGCAAGCATCCCGATCGGATGCGAACCTAGCGTGTTTGTGTTGTGTGAGAACTCGATAGTGTGTTGATGTACTTTTTGTGGTGCGTTTCTTGTGGCTTGTCCGCCGGCACTG
>NZ_JASODI010000029.1 GCF_030211955.1 Corynebacterium frankenforstense
CCATCTCGAGACCCCGTGACCGGTCAGCATCTGACCTGGTAGCCGGTGCCTCTCGCGGCGACGAGGTGATAAGTTACCCCGAACCCCACACCTTGACAAATCCCCAGGTGAATCAGGGTTTTTATCCGCGAAATCTGCACGGTTGCCACGCGCATTCGGACTGCATTTCCTGCCTGTGCACGCTCCGCAGCGGTCCCGGCGGCACTCCCCCTCTCCGTCGGTCCCCGCAACCCCAGCAACCGAAGACACCGGGTACGGGCCATCCAAGCCCGGTACCCGGTGTGTACTTTCCCCCCGTAACCCGACGGTCTACAGCCGCCCCGGCCGCCGTCCGCCTAGTGGTAGCAGGCCAGCAGACCCCAGGGACCGTCGATGACCTCGATGTCGGTGCCGAAGATCCTCGTGAGCTTCTCGGAGTCCATCACCTCGGCCACGGGGCCGAACTCCACGATCGCCCCGTCCTTGACGGCGCACACGTAGTCCGCGTAGCGCGCGGCGAAGTTGATGTCGTGCAGCACGACGATGATCGTGCGCCCGAATTCCCGCGCCGCGCGGTGCAGGTGCTTCATCATCTGCACCGAGTGGGAGATGTCGAGGTTGTTCAGCGGCTCGTCCAGGAGCACGTAGTCGGTTTCCTGGCACAGCACCATCGCCACGTAGGCGCGCTGGCGCTGGCCGCCCGAGAGCTGCTCGAGGTAGCGGTCCTCCAGCTCGGTGAGGTTGAGGAAGTCGAGGTAGCGGTCGATGATCTCCTCGTCCTCGGCGGTCAGCCGGCCGTGCGAGTACGGGAAGCGTCCGAAGCCGACCAGCTGGCGCACCGTGAGCTTGGTGATGAAGTGGTTCTCCTGACGCAGCACCGAGATGATCTTGGCCAGGTCCTTCGACTTGGTCTTGGCTACGTCGAAGTGCGCGACCTCGATGGAGCCCTCGTCCATGTCGAGCAGCCGGCCGATCATGGTCAGCAGCGTCGACTTGCCCGCACCGTTCGGCCCGACGAGGGCGGTGATCCCGCCGTCCGGGATCTCCAGGTCGACCGGTCCGATGTCGACCTCGTCGTTGTAGTTCTTGCGAACGTGGCTGAGCTTGATCACAGGCGCCCCTTCCGGAGGATGACGAACAGGAACATCGTGCCGCCGACGAGCTCGATGACGATGGAGACCACGCCCTGCGCGTAAAAGACGTGGTTCATCAGGAAGTAGGCGCCGGTGAGCACCACGTACCCGATCAGGGCGGCCATGGGGATGATGTAGCGATGGTCGTAGGTGTCGGCGAACTGGTAGGCCAGCGTGGCCACCAGGAAGCCGAGGAAGGTCATCGGCCCGACCAGCGCCGTGGAGACGGCGATCAGCACCGAGACCAGGATGAGCACGTAGATCGTGTTGGCCTTGTGATTCACGCCGATGTTGGTCGCCTGGGCCTTGCCCAGAGCGATGACGTTGAGGGTGCGGGCGTTGAGCATCATCAGCGCCGTAGCGATGAGCACGAGCGGGACGGCCACCGGGTAATAGTCCGGGTCCGCGTTGTTGACGGAGCCGAACAGGCGCGCGGTGAGCACGTCGAACTCGCTCGGGGTCAGCAGGCGCTGCATGAAGGTCGCCAGCGAGCCGAGCCCGCCGCCGATGACGATGCCGACCAGCAGCATCACGTGGATGTTGCCGCGGTCGCCGGTCAGCAGCCAGCTGTAGAGCAGCAGCGACATGCCGACCATGATCACCAGCTGGAAGACGAAGTTGCCCGCCGAGTAGCCGGCCGTCAGCCCCGCCGCACCGAAGAAGAAGACGGTGCTGGTGTGGATCAGCTTGTAGAGCGACTCGAAGCCCATGATCGACGGCGTGATGATGCGGTTGCTCGTCACCGTCTGGAAGGCGACGGTGGCCACCGCCTGGGCGAGCGCCACCAGCGCCATCGCGATCACGGAGTCCGCGCGCCGCTTGGCGATCAGCCAGAAGCGCGGGTCGCCGAACGGGATCGGGTTGCCGTAGGCGAGCAGCCCGGCGGTGAAGACCACCGCGAGCACCACGCACACCGCGAGGATGATCCAGTACTTGCGCCGCGCCTTCGCGGACGCGAAGGAGCCCGAGCGCTTCGCCCGCCCCCCGCGCCCGCCCCCGGCGTGGCCCTCGAGCGTGCCGCGGTCCACACGCACGGCGGCGCCCCCGGCGCCGCCGTCCGCGCCTGCGGTGCGCTCGGCCGCCTGTGCGGCGTGCACGCGGGCGTCGGAAATCGTGTCAGCCATTGCGCTTGCGCCCCCTAAGGATCAGAGCAACGAAGACCACGGCGCCGACGATGCCGAGCACCACGGAGACCGGCACCTCGAAGGGCGCGATGACCGTGCGCGCGAAGAGGTCACAGACGGTGACCACCGCGATGCCGACGAGGACGACCCACGGCAGGTTGCTGCGCAGGTCGTCGCCGCGGAAGAGCGAGACGATGTTCGGCACGATCAGCCCGAGGAACGGCAGCTGGCCGATGACCACGGTGACCACGCCGCTGGCCACGGCGATCAGGCCGGTGCCCAGGATCATGATCTGGTTGTAGTTCAGCCCGACGTTGGTGGCGATGTCCTCGCCGAGGCCCGCGACGGTGAGGCAGTCGGCGAAGACCCACACGATCGCCAGCACCACGAGCACGATCCAGAGCACCTCCCACTGGCCCTCGAAGACCGAGGTGAAGTTACCGGCGAACCAGATCGTCAGCGACTGCAGCATGTCGGTCTGCAGTGCGAAGAACGTCGAGACCGCGCTGACCACGGCGCCGAGCATGATGCCGATGATCGGAACCACCAGCGAGGAGCGCAGCGAGACCCGGCGCAGGAAGAGGAAGAAGATCATCGTGCCGACGAAGGCGGAGATCACCGCGCCGATCATGCGGGTGAACACCGAGGCGCCGGGGATGAGGAACATCGTCAGCAGCAGGCCGAGGCCCGCCCACTCGGTGGTGCCGGTGGTGGTCGGCTCGACGAAGCGGTTCTGCGTGAGCAGCTGCATGACCAGGCCGGACATCGCCATGGCGGCGCCGGCGAGCACGAGCGCGATGGTGCGCGGCACGCGGGTCTTGCCGAACATCTCCCAGCCGTCCTCGGCGTGGATGATGTCGTAGACTCCAGTGAACAGCGACGCCGCCAGCAGCGCCGCGACGAGCAGGACGCCGATGAGCAGCGCCCAGCCGTGGCGCCCGCGGCGCTTGCCGGCGCAGTCGCGTCGGCGCGTGCCGCCGGGCTCGTCCGTCCCGGCGGGTCGGCCGGGTCCGCCGGCCTGGCGCGCGGTTGCGGTACTCAAGAAGTGTCTCCCATCCGCCTCTCGGCGAAACGTGTGCGGGGACGCGCCGGAGGCCGGGCGTCCTCTGGCCCCCATGCACCCTAGCTTAGGCTTGCCGACGTCGCGAAGCTGCAGCGTGTGCGGTTAATTTCCGCCCGGCGCATGGTTGCGTCGGACGTGAATGAGGGCCGCCCCGCCCGGAGGTGGTGCGGCCCGTCGTCACCCGGGGCGCCCGGCGTCTGTTCGACGTCGCCGGGCGCTGGCCGTGCTACTTCTGCGCGGCCTCGAGCTGATCGGCGATGCCGTTCAGGATCTCGGTGTAGGTGATGATGTTCTCGTTGGTGTAGGTGTCGTCCGGGGCGTAGTAGACGTGGCCGTCCTTGACGGCGGTGACGCCCTCAAGCGGGGTGGACTCCTCGATCACGTTCTTGGCGGGCTTGGAGGCACCTTCGCTGGAGCTGATCGCGGCGTCGCGGTCGAGGACCAGCATGAAGTCCGGGTTGGAGTCGGCGATGGCCTCGACGGAGATGTCGTCGCCCTTGTGGTCGGAGGAGGCGTGCTCGATCTGCAGGGCCGGCTTGAAGCCGATCAGGTCGAACAGCGGGCCGTAGGTGCGGCCGACGTGCGGGGCGACGTATCCGATGTCGCCGCCGGAGACGTTGACGGCCATGACGGTGGACTCGCCGTCGTAGGCGTCCTTGGCGCGCTGCAGGGCCTTGTTGAAGTCGTCGATCAGCTTCTGGGCCTCGTCCTCCTTGTCGAAGATCTTGCCCATGTTCTCGACATGGCGGGTCAGCTCCTCGTCGAGCGGCTTGTCCTCGCGCGGCTCGAAGTCGACCAGGGTGGCCTGCGGGTTCATCTGCTCGATCTGCTCGTCGTACTTCTGGAAGCGCTGGCCGGAGACGATCAGCTGCGGGTCACCCGCGACGATCTGCTCCAGGTCCGGCTCCTTGTGGTTTCCGACGTCGAGGATGCTCTCGTCGTTCTTCAGGTCCGGAAGGGTGGACGGCACCAGCTTGCGGGCGCCGACGGTGATCGGCACCTGCCACTGGTCGAGAATCTCGAAGGAGCGGTTGTCCAGGACGGCGACGCTCTCGATCGGCTTCTCGATGGTCTTCTCACCCTCGTTGTCCTCCACGGTCACCGACTCGGCGGCGGTGCTCTCGGTGGCGGAGCCGTCCGCGGCGGCGGAGGTGGAGGAGCCGGAGCCCTCACCGTCGTTGGAGCAGCCGGTCAGCACGAGCGCGGCGCCGGCGACGAGGGCGGTCAGGGTGTGGCGGATCTTGGCCATCTGTCTCTCTTCCTGAGGTGGTTCTCGGGCCTGCCTTGGGGAGCAGGCCGGAAGGACGATCTACCGTAGCTAAGGCTACGGTAACCTTCTGTCCGCAGACGATAACGGAGCGTTGCGAATTTGGCCAGGCTAACCCCATCTGCTTGGCGGCAACCTCCAAAAAACCCGGTCAGGCGCGGCGAAAGTAATCAGATGTCCACCCCTGCCACCTACCCCCTATCCGAATTTCTTTACTTCGAGTTAACCCGAAGTGGTTCGGGAGTTCACCACACGTGTAGTGCGCCGCTCCCCCGACGGACCGCAGGTGGGGCGCCCGCCGGGCGCCGGGCCCCGCAGGCCCGCCGACCCCGGGCAGATCCGCGGGCTCGGACATGATCGAAGCCCCCGGCCGAAACGGCCGGGGGCTTCCTCGGTGGAGCTGCCGGGACTCGAACCCGGGTCCTTCGCCACCTCGCCAGGGCTTCTCCGTGCGCAGTTCGCGCGGAGTCTCTGCTCGGCCCTCCGGATCAGGCGAACGCGTCCGGATGACGGGCCCAGTCAGCGGTGGAAGTCCCGCCGGGCCCCGCTGACGCGACCCGGCGGCAAGTCCCTTAGTCGATGCCAGACTCCGGATCAGGGACGTATCCGGGCTGACAGACACGCGCTCGCTTTAGGCAGCGAGGGCGTAGTCGCGCTGAGTGTTCTCGGCGCTTATCAGGTTGCTGCGACGCTTACGGTGGTCTCCAGCCTGCACCGGCACGCTTCCCCTGGCTCAATCGACGAAGTCGAAACCAAAAATCAGCCCCTCTTCGTGTCCTGCGGACGGGAGGTGTGCCGCCTTCCGCAGGAGATCCAATTCTACGCCCGCCCACCCTTCCCCCGCAAGCACCACCCGGACACCACCCGGACACCTCCCGAGGTCACGGCCGTCACGGGCGATGGTTTCACCCCCTTTCCCACCCGCGTGCGGCCCCCGGGAGATATTGTGGCTGCCGACACACCCGCGCGGCGGTGCCTCCGGCGCCACCCCGGGAATGTCCGCCCGAGGTGTCCCATCACCGACCTGAGACGACTGACCCCGACCCGGGGACGGCGCCCGCCGTGCCCACCGTGAGGAGCGCCCATGCCGGCACACCCCGTAGACGAGAACGGCCGCCGCACCGACGCCGACCTGAAGGACGACGCCCTGGAGGACGCCGCCGAGCTCGAGCGCGACGAGGAACGCCGCACCGAGGCCGAGGACCACCCGGAGGGCGGCGAGCACCGCCCCGGCGGCTTCCTCGGCCTGGTCGAACGCGTGGGCAACAAACTGCCCGACCCGTTCTGGCTCTTCGTCATCCTCTCCGTGGTGGTGCTGATCAGCTCGTGGATCGGCAACAAGCTCGGCATGCGCGCCGAGATCCCCTCCGACGGCGAGACCGTCGAGGTGACCAACCTGCTCTCCGCCGAGGGGCTGCAGAAGATGGTCTCGGAGGCCGTGGAGAACTTCATCACCTTCCCGCCGCTAGGCGTCATCCTCATCGTGATGCTCGGCATCGCCGTCGCCGAGCACTCCGGCCTGCTCGGCGCCGCCATGCGCGGGGCCGTCGGCCGGGTGCGCCACCCGATGGTGCTCACCTTTGTCGTCGCGCTGACGGCGGTGACCGGCTCGATCGCCTCCGACGCGGTCTACGTGATCATGATCCCGCTGGGCGCGGCCGCCTTCAGCGCAGTGGGCCGCTCCCCCATCGTCGGCGCGATGGTCGCCTTCGCCGCCTCCTCGGGCGGCTTCAACGCCTCGCTGCTGCTGAACATCACCGATCTGCTGCTCTCCGGCATCTCGACCTCGGCTGCTGCCTTCATCGACGAGTCCTACAAGGTCTCCCCGCTGGCGAACTACTTCTTCGTCATCCCCTCGGCGATCGTGCTTGCGCTGCTGATCACCGCCGTGACCGAGCTGTTCATCAACGACAAGGCCCGCGACCTGGTCAACCACGACCACGTCGACGACGACGCCGCCAGCTTCACCACCCCGGACCACATCGAGACCCCCGACGACGAGGGCCTCAAGCTGGCCGCCGAGGAGATCCGTGGCCTGAAGGTCACGGGCCTTTTCAGCCTGGGGATGCTCGGGGCCTACTTCGGCCTGCTGTTCATCCCCGGCTCGCCGTTCCTCGGCGCCGACAACGCCGCGATGGAGTCGGTGCTGATCACCGACATCGGCGCCGTGATCGGCGTGATGTTCTTCGCCGCCGGCCTGGTCTACGGCCTGGTGACCCGCTCGATCACCTCCGGCGGCGACGTGCCGCGCTTCATGGCCAAGGGCCTGGAGACCCTGGTGCCGATGATGGTGCTCTTCTTCGCCGTCTCGCAGTTTTTGGCCTACTTCGAGTGGTCCAACCTCGGCCAGTGGACCGCCATCAAGGGCTCCGAGGCGCTGACTGTCATCGACATGCCCAAGCCGCTGCTCTTCGCGCTGTTCGTGCTGCTGGTCGCGGCCATCAACCTGCTGATCACCTCGGGCTCGGCGCAGTGGGCGCTCATGGCGCCGGTGGTGGTGCCGATGTTCATGCTCGTCGGCATCGCCCCCGAGGTCACCCAGATGCTCTACCGCATCGGCGACTCCCCCGCCAACATCGTCACCCCGATGAGCCCGTACTTCGCCCTGGCCCTGATGTTCCTGCAGAAGTACTACCGCAAGGCGGGCCTGGGCACGCTGATGAGCCTCTCGCTGCCCTACGCGGTGACCATGATGGTCGGATGGTTCCTGTTCTTCCTGGCCTGGTACTACACCGGCCTGCCGCTCGGCCCCGGCACCCCGATGGAGTACCCGGCAGGCTAGGCCTAACGGCCTAGCCCCGCGGCCTAGGCGTGGTCGCGGATCCAGTCCGCGAGCACGACCGCGTGGTTGTGCTCGCGGTCGTGGGCCGCGTACAGCAGGCTGACGTCGCCGTCGCCGGCCAGCTTGAGCAGCCGGGCGACGTCCTCGCGGGCGTCGTCCTGCGTCTCGGTGTCCGTGCACGCGGCGTCGAGCTCGGCGCGGTAGCGCCGGGTGAACTCCTCGAACTTCTCCGGGTCGTGGTCGAACCAGGTGCGCAGCCCCTTCGAGGGCGCCGCCGCCTTTAGCCACTCGTCGTGGCCGAGGTCCTCCTTGGACACCCCGCGCGGCCAGATCCGGTCGACCAGGACCTTGGTGCCCGGCGCCTTAGCCGAGCCGTCGAGCAGGTCGTGGACCTTCACCACGTGAACCGTCATGCCGTCATCCCCTTCACCTTGCGGCCGAGCTCGCGCGTGATCTCGCGCTCCTCGGTGCGCCGGCGGATCGCCTGGCGCTTGTCGTAGTCCTGTTTACCTTCGGCGAGGCCGAGCTCGACCTTGACCAGCCCGTTCTTCAGGTAGAGCCGGAGCGGGACGAGCGTGCGGCGCCCGTCGCGGACCTTACCCTCGATCGAGTCGATCTCGCGGCGGTGCAGCAGCAGCTTGCGGGTGCGCCGCGGCGAGTGGTTGGTCCACGAGCCCATGGAGTACTCAGGGATGTGCAGCTGGCGCAGCCACACCTGGCCGTCGTCGACGGTGGCGAAGGCCTCCACCAGGGAGGCCTTGCCCTCGCGCAGCGACTTGATCTCGGTGCCGACGAGCTGCACGCCGGCCTCGTACGTCTCGAGGATGTTGTAGTCGTGGCGGGCGCGCCGGTTGGTCGCGATGACCCCGGGGCCGGCCTTCGACGACTTGTTCTTTTTCTTGCCCATGACGGCGTCCCAGTCTACGCGAACGGGCGCGGGGTGAGACCCGCGCCCGATTTCCGACGCCGCATGCGCCGCGCCCGGGAGCGCCCGTGGCTACCTCCGGCACTCCCCGCGACCGTGTCCGGTGCTACTTGCGCACGTAGGCGCGCAGCGTGACCTGCGCGGTCAGTGCGGCGAAGAGGATGCCGACAACCGCGACCACCGGCATGACCAGCCAGATGTCAGCGGTGGTCACCGGCGCGATCAGCTGGGCCTCGTAGAGGCCGCGCAGCGCCTTGTCGATGACCAGGCCCTTGCCCAGCAGCAGCCCGCCGGTGGCCAGGGCGGCGCCGATGATCGTGGCGAAGACGGCCTCGAGAACGAACGGCGCCTGGGTGTACCAGCGCGAGGCGCCGACCATGCGCATGATCGACATCTCGTCGCGGCGGTTGTAGGCGGCGATCTGGACCATGTTGGCGATCAGGAAGATCGCGGCGACGGCCTGGATCGCGGCCAGCAGGAAGGTCGCGTTGCGCACGGCGTCGAGGTTGTCGGTGGCCCCGCGCAGGTCGTCGACCTGGTCGACGACCTCGGCGACGTGGTCCATGTCGCGGACCGGGTCGAGCGGGGTGGTGTCCAGCGGGTCGGCCAGGCGCACGTGCAAGGCCGCCGGCAGCGCGTCCGGGGAGGTCTCCTCCACCAGGCGCGGGTCGGACTCGCCGAAGACCTCGACGAAGCGCTGGTAGGACTGCTCGCGGGAGCGGAAGGTCACGTCGTCGACGCCGTCGGCGCCCTCGAGCTTCTCGAAGACGGCGCGGCAGGCCTCGCTCGAGCAGTCGGTGTCCTGCCCGGAGACCTCGTCGTCGAACTGGACCATGACCTCGACGCGGTCGAGGTAGATCTCCTTGGTGTCGGAGGTCATGCCCGTGACCAGGAAACCGGTGGCCAGAAGGGCCAGCGAGATCGCCGTGGTGATGATCAGGGCGACGGTCATGGTGACGTTGCGGCCCAGGCCCTTGACGGCCTCGCGCAGGACGTATCCGAATCTCACGTCTGGATGCTCCTTAGTTCTCAGCCGGGCCAGTCAATTGACCGTGCCGTAGACGCCGTGCTCGTCGTCGCGCACCAGGTCGCCGAGGTGCAGCTCGATGACGCGGCGGCGCATGTCGTTGACCGCGCGGGCGTTGTGGGTGGACATGACGACGGTTGTGCCGGTGCGGTTGATCTGCGAGAGCAGCGTCAGGATCTCGTCGGAGGTCTCCGGATCGAGGTTGCCCGTCGGCTCGTCGGCCAGCAGCACCAGGGGGCGGTTGACGAAGGCCCTCGCGATGGCGACGCGCTGCTGCTCGCCGCCGGAGAGCTCGCCGGGCATGCGGGTCGACTTGGCGGCCAGGCCGACCATCTCGAGGATCTCCGGGACCGCCTTCTCGATGCGGTCGCGGCGGGTGCCGATGACCTCGAGCGCGAACTTCACGTTGTCGTAGACGTTGAGCTTGGGCAGCAGTCGGAAGTCCTGGAAGACGTAGCCGATGCGGCGGCGCAGCTGGTTGACCTGCTTGCCGCGCAGCTTGTTGACGTGGAAGTCCCCCAGCCAGATGTCGCCCGAGGTGATGTTCTCCTCGCGGATCATCAGCTGCAGGAAGGTCGACTTGCCCGAGCCGGACGGTCCGATGAGGAAGACGAACTCGCCCTTGCCGATCTCGATGGAGACGTTGTTGAGGGCGGGGCGCGTCGAGGTCGGGTACACCTTGGTGACGTTGTCGAACGTGATCACAACGAACGACTCTAGCGAACACGCCTTACGGATGTGACAGCAGTGCCCAGAATATACGTGAGTTAACAGCTGTTACATATGTGGCGACGTCGCCATGCGCGACGTCGTCAATCGTGCGGCGCCGCTGCGGCGCCGTCACCGCGACCGCGCCCACCGCGCCGGGGTCAGTCCTCCTCGGCGGCCTGCTGCTCGGCCATTCGCCAGCGGATGCCGGCGTCCAGGAAGCCGTCGATGTCGCCGTCGAGCACCTTCTGCGGGTCGCCGACCTCGTAGTTGGTGCGCAGGTCCTTGACCATCTGGTACGGGTGCAGCACGTACGAGCGCATCTGGTTGCCCCAGGAGGCGTTGCCGCCGGCGCCCAGAGCGTCGAGCTCGGCGCGCTCCTCCTGGCGCTTGCGCTCCAGCAGCTTGGCCTGCAGCACGCGCATGGCGGAGGCCTTGTTCTGGATCTGCGACTTCTCGTTCTGGCAGCTGACCACCAGGCCGGTCGGGATGTGCGTCAGGCGCACCGCCGAGTCGGTGGTGTTGACCGACTGGCCGCCCGGGCCCGAGGAGCGGTAGACGTCCACGCGGATCTCGGAGTCCGGCACGTCGATGTGGTCGGTCTGCTCGACGACGGGCAGCACCTCAACCTCGGCGAAGGAGGTCTGGCGGCGGCCCTGGTTGTCGAAGGGGCTGATGCGCACCAGGCGGTGCGCGCCCTGCTCGACGGAGAGGTGGCCGTACATGTACTCGCCGTGGATGACGAATGTGGCCGACTTGATGCCGGCCTCCTCCGCGTACGAGATGTCGTAGACGTCGACCTTGTGGCCGTGCGACTCCGCCCATCGGGTGTACATGCGCATGAGCATCTCGGCCCAGTCCGCCGCGTCGACGCCGCCGGCGCCGGAGCGGACGTTGATCAGGGCCTCGCGCTCGTCGTACTGGCCGGACAGCATCGTCTTGACCTCGAGGGAGTCGACGGCCTCGGAAACCTGGGCCAGCTCCTCGTCGGCCAGCTCGGTGCTCTCACCCTCCTCCTCGGCGAGCTCGTACATCACCGGCAGGTCCTCGAGCCGGGAGCGCAGGTCACGCAGTCGACGCAGCTTGGCCTGCACGCTGGAGAGCTCCGAGGTGACCCGCTGGGCGTGGTCCGGGTCGTCCCACAGGCTCGGGTCGGCGGCCTGGGCCTCGAGCTCGCGTTCCCGGGAGGACAGCTCCTCGGGGTCCATGACCTTCTCGATGGTGGTCATGCGGGACTCGAGGTCCTGCAGGGCTTGTGAGGTATCCGGTCGCATAGCGACGATCTTAGCTCCCGGACGCCCGCCGTCCCTCCCCCGCCCGGTGTACCCGCCCGGTGTACAGGCGGCGCGCGCCGCGGCACAATGACTGACATGACTTCCACGTCCCCGACGAGCTCGAACGAATCCGCCCCTGACAACGCCGCCGGCCACACCGGCGCCCCCGCGCACACCATGTCCGAGATGGTCGACGCCCTGGTCTCGACCTTCGCCGTCGCCCACGACGGCGACTCGGACGAGCGCCTGGCCCAGACCCTGGTCTTCAACGCCGGGCGCCTGGCCTGGCGCATGCGCGAGCAGGGCGTGACCACCGAGCGCAAGACCTCGGTCTCCGACGTGGTCACCGACGCCGACCGCGCCGCCGAGCGCCTGGTCTCCGGCGTGCTGGAGAAGCTGCGCCCCGAGGACGGCGTACTCGGCGAGGAAGGGGCCAGCCGCACCGGGACCAGCGGGCGGACCTGGGTGATCGACCCCGTCGACGGCACCTACAACTTCACCTCCGGTTCGGACTACTACTGCTCCGCCCTCGCCCTGGTCGAGGGGCCCGCCGACGAGCCCGAGCGCCTCATCCTCGGCGCCGTGCACCGCCCGGCGATGGGCTACACCTGGTTCGGCGGGCCCGAGACCGCGCCCGTGCGCGACGGCAAGCCGCTGGCGCGCCTTGAGGACCGCCCGCTGGCCGAGCTGAGCCTGGCGACCTACATCCACCCGACCTGGCTTGCCGACGCCGCGGTGCGCGACGTCTGGCTGTCCGTCGCCGGTGCGCCGGCCACCCTGCGCATGCTGGGCGCCGGTTCCGTGGACCTGGCCGGGGTCGCCGAGGGCAGCGTGGGCGCCTGGATGCAGCACTCCGTACCGGCCTGGGACTGGCTGCCGGGCAAGGCCCTCGTCGAGGGCGTCGGCGGTACGGCCCGCCAGGTCGAGGCCGGCGGCGTGGTCTGGTCGGTGGCGGGCAACAAGCGCGTGGTCGATGAGATCGAGGAGCTGCTGCGCGGCGCGCAGTGACCCCGGGCACCTAGAATCGGGAACCATGAGCAGTTACGGAGACGATCTCGCCCTGGCCCTCGAGCTGGCGGACCTCGCCGACGGCATCACGCTGGAGCGCTTCGAGGCCGCGGACCTGTCGGTCGAGTCAAAGCCCGACATGACCCCGGTCTCCGACGCCGATCTGGCCTGCGAGGAGGCCCTGCGCGAGCGGCTGACCGACGCACGGCCGGCCGACACGGTGCTCGGCGAGGAGTTCGGCGGCACCCCGGAGATGACCGGCCGCCAGTGGGTCATCGACCCGATCGACGGCACGAAGAACTACGTGCGCGGCGTGCCCGTGTGGGCCACGCTCATCGCGCTGCTCGAGGACGGCGAGCCGGTCGTCGGCGTCGTCTCCGCGCCCGCGCTGGTGCGCCGCTGGTACGCTTCCGCCGGCTCTGGCGCCTGGCGCAGCGTCAACTCCGGTTCCCCGAAGCGCCTGTCGGTCTCGGGCGTGGCGGAGCTCTCCGACGCCTCCCTGTCCTTCTCCTCGCTGAGCGGCTGGCGCGAGCACGGCCTGCGCGAGAAGTTCGTCGCGCTGACCGACGAGGTCTGGCGCCTGCGCGGCTACGGCGACTTCTTCAGCTACTGCCTTCTCGCCGAGGGCGCGGTCGACCTGGCCGCCGAGCCGGAGGTCTCCCTGTGGGACCTCGCCGCGCTCAGCGTCGTAGTCACCGAGGCGGGCGGCACCTTCACCTCCCTGGAGGGCGCGCCCGGCCCGCACGGCGGCGACGCGCTGGCCTCCAACAGCCTGCTGCACCAGAAGGCGCTCGACGCCCTGGGCACCGCGCGCTAGGCCCGGGCCTGGCCGAGCCCGGGCAGGCTGGCCGGGGGCCGGCTGCCCCGGCCGACGGCAAACCCCCGTCACCGTCTTTCGGTGGCGGGGGTTTACTGCGCGGTAGCGGCGTCGCGCCGGGGCGGGCCCGGCGCGCCTGTGCTCCGCCTAGCGGCGGTAGGCGGTGAAGCCGGAGCCGGGGCGCGAGGCGTCGGTGCGGTTGAGCGAGTCGACGGCCGGGGCGATCGGGCTGACCAGGGTCGGCATGAACAGCGGGCCCTGCAGCGGGGTGCGGCAGGAGATCTCGTAGAAGGGCAGCATGCCGCCGGTCACCGAGCCGACCACGCGGCCGTCCTGGAGCACCGGGGCACCGGAGTCGCCGGCGCCGGCACAGACCTGGGTGATCGCGAAGCCGGGCTGGGCCAGCCAGGTCGTCCCGCAGGTGTAGCCGGTGGCCACGCCCTGCTTGCACAGCTGGGTGCCCAGGCCGGCGTTCATGGTGCCCACACCGTTGACCTTGACCCCGCCGTAGTTGTCGGTCAGCTCGGTGTTCGAGCCGAGCTCCACGACGGCGTAGTCGTACTCGGCGTCCTTGGCCACCACGGTGCCGGCCGCGCCCACGCCCAGCGCGTCGGCGGAGTAGACGGGCTCGCCGACCTCGCCGCAGTGCCCGGCGGTCAGGCCGACCTTGCGGCCCTGCGCGTCGGTGCCCACCGCGGTCAAGGTGCACATCGAGTCGTCGCTGACGTAGATCGGGGTGCCCGCGCCCATCAGGGCGTGCCCGCGCTCGGCGGCGTCGACGGCCTCCGGCGGGACCGGGGCGGCGTCGAAGTAGCTGCCCGGCGCGCGGTGCAGCACCGGCCCGGAGCCGGGGAGCTTCCCGGCGAGCACCTGATCGAGCGGGTCGGTGGACCAGTGGTAGTTCGGGCCCTCGCCGTACGGGTCCTGGACCAGCTCGTAGGCCACGCCCGGGGCGGGCCCGCCGGTGAAACCGGCGTCCGTGGCGGCGTCGGAGATACCGGCGACGGCGCCCGCCGCGGCGTCGTCAATCGCGCCGCGTGCCTGCTCGCCGGCCGCCTGGGCGTCGGCGACAGCACCGTCGACGGCGGCCTCCACGACCGGGTCCAGCGGCGCGGTGGCCACACCGTGCTCGGCGAGCGTGGCCCGCGCCTGCTCGACCGCGCCCGGCTGCTCCGCGGCCTGCGCGGTGGGGAGCAGGCCCCCGACGGTGATCAGGGCCGCGGTGGCGGCGGCGAGGGCGCGGACGGCGGGACGCATGGGCATACTCCTGGCTGGGACGGGGCCGGAAGGCCCCGGAAACTCCTCTGTCTGAACTCATGGTGCCACCGCCGCGCGACGCTCCGGTGTCGTATGACGCGCGGCGGCGCCGGCGTGGCCAGATTGTTATCAGTCGCTCCCCCCAAGGAGGGGCCTCAGGCAGCCGTGGCCCGCAGCCTCCCCATGGTGATCCGCCCTACATCTCCAGCAGCGTGGCCGGATCGGTGTCCGTCGCCAGTGCGGCAGCCAACAGAATCCGAGCCTGAGCGGCCCGGAAATGACCCGAGGAAATCACCCCGGCGTCGAAGAGGGTGGCAGCCCCTCCGGCACCCCCGTAGACACCCTCGACCTTGCCTTCGGGCACGCGGGTGGTCATCACGACGGTCACCCCTTGGTTGACCGCATCCATGATCCCAGCGGCCAGGTCGGTGCCGACGTTGCCGGCGCCCATGCCCTCGACCACGATGCCACGTGCTCCGTCGACCACGGCGGCGTCGATCACCGCGCGCGGGGCACCTGGGTAGGCAGCGACGGTGCGCACATCTACGTCGGCGAGAGAGGTCAACTCGAGAGCCTCGGGACGGACCGCATCCTCCGGCGCGTTGGATGCGAAGCCGTCAGCCGCCTCGGTGTGATGCTTGTAGGCCCCGCGAGCGGGAATGAGATCACCGCCGAAGCTGATGAAGGCCCCGCGGTCCCGGTTGGCGGGGTCCACGGCGGCGTTGATGGCGTCGGCGAGATTGGCCGGGCCGTCCGGGTCCGGATCATCGAAGGGCCGCATCGCACCGGTGAAGACAACCGGGCGGGAATCGGCGAGGAAGGCGTCGACGGCAACAGCGGATTCCTCCATCGAGTCGGTGCCGTGGGTGACCACCACGCCAGTTGTGGACTCACCCGCCAGCGCATCGGCGACGGCCGTGAGCACGGTGTCGGTGTCCTCGAGTGTCATCGCCGAGGAATCAAGCTCGGCTACCTGGCGGACCTCGACCTCGACCTTGTCGCCGATGCGGTCGCGCACGGAGTCGACGAGCTCGTCGCCGGAGACGGTGGGCACCACGGCGCCGCCCTCGTCGTGGGTCGAGGCGATGGTCCCTCCGGTGGTCAACACGACCACGTTCCCTTCGGCGTCAGCGGGTGGAGTGGCCGAGCCAGCGGCCGTATTCTCTTCGTCCGCGCTCGTACAGGAGGAGAGCATGAGGCCGGCGGCGAGCACCGCGGCCAGCGAGGCGAGCACAGGAATCTTCATGGGTTGCACTTCCTTAGGGTCGGGGGCAGGAGTTCACTCAAGTTTATATTAATCAACACTCAATTACATAGTATTTAGGTATATTTCCTCGGGCGGATCACTTCACTCGGCAACGTCCCGTCCACGACGACCGATTGCACCCGGTGACCTCCTACCACGAGCCGGGCACCCCGATCCCGCGGCGGTTATGCTTCGGACATGAAGACCGCGTGGGCGTTCTGGGACTTCGGCTCCGCCGCGTTCAACGCGGTGCTGGTGACCTTCATCTTCTCGGTCTACCTGACCGACTCGGTGGGCTCACAGATCGACGCCGGGCAGACCCCGTCGTTCTACTACAGCATCGCCCTGGCCGTCGCCGGTGCGGCGATCGCGCTGGTCGCCCCGGTGATGGGCCAGCGCGCCGACGCCCACGGCACCCGCCGGCGCTCCCTGGTGGTCTGGACGCTGGTCACCATCGCCCTGATGGCCTGTCTCTTTTTGGTACGCAACGATGCCCCGGTGTGGTTCTGGGTGGGCATCACGGTCATGGCGGTCGCCTCGGTCACCTTCGAGTTCGCCGAGGTCAACTACTTCGCGATGCTCAACCAGATCGCCACCCGCGCCACCGTCGGGCGCATCTCGGGCATCGGCTGGGCGCTCGGCTACGTCGGCGGGATCGTGGTGCTGCTGCTGTGCTTCGTGCTCTTTGTCTCCGGGGAGGGCGGGGTCTTCGGCCTGCCCACCGACGGCGGGCTGAACATCCGCCTGGTCGCGCTCTTCGCCGCCGCCTGGTTCCTCGCCTCCGCACTGCCGCTGTTCCTGCGGGCCCCGACTGCCCCGGCCACCGGCGAGAGGCTGAGCTGGGCGGGCTCCTACCGCAAGTTGTGGGCGACGCTGAAGCGGCTGTGGGTCCACGAGCGCAACACCGCGTACTTCTTCATCGCCTCCGCCGTCTTCCGCGACGGGCTGGCGGGCGTGTTCACCTACGGCGCGATCCTCGCCGTCGCCGTCTACGGGCTCACCTCCGGCGACGTGCTGATCTTCGGGATGGCCGCCAACGTCGCCGCCGCCGCGGGCGCGGCCGCCGGCGGCTGGATCGACGACAAGGTGGGCCCGAAGCCGGTGATCATGGGCTCGCTGCTGGCGATGATCGTCGTCGCCGCCGTGCTGCTCGTCGGCCAGGGCCCGGTGGTCTTCTGGATCTTCGGGCTGATGCTGTGCCTCTTCGTCGGCCCGGCGCAGTCCTCCTCGCGCGCGTTCCTGGCCCGGCTGACCGACGAGCGCCACTCCGGCGAGATCTTCGGCCTCTACGCCACGACGGGACGCGCGGTCAGCTGGCTGGCACCGCTGATGTTCATGGTCTTCACCGCCATCGGCGGCGACCGCCTCGGCATCGTGGGCGTCGCCGTGGTGCTGGCCGCCGGCGCGCTGCTGCTCGTCCCGGTCAAGCAGCCGGGCCTGCACCGCGAGCCGCAGCCCGCCGCCGCCTGACCCGGCGCGCTAGTTCTCCGGTCCGATGGCCTCGCCCGCCGCGCGCAGTCGCTTTCCGACGTCGCGTTGGCGCCGCGCCGCCGATTCCCCGCGCGGTGGCACACGGATCACCGCCTCCGAGTCCAGGCCCGCCTCGAGCTCCCGGGCGCGGGCGACCTCGGCGTCGAGGCTCAGGCCCACCATGAGCACGATGTTGTAGATCCACAGGGCGATGAGGAACGCCACGACGGCCCCGACGGCGCTGAGCAGCGACATGCGGGTGAACACGCGCAGGTAGGCGGTCAGACCGGCGTAGACGAGCACCCCGCCGAGCACCGCGACCACGGTGCCCACGCTCAGCCAGCGGAAGCGCGGGTAGCGCACGTTGGGCGTGAAGTTGTAGAGCAGGGCGATGAGCACCATGCTCAGCAGCACGGCGACGGGCAGACGCACCCACCGCCACACCGGCATGACCGCACCGGCGAGCCACTCGACCGCGGCGTCGAGGCCCAGCGGCTCGGCGACGGGCTCGAAGACGTCGCGCACGACGATCTCGTTGAGCAGCAGGCTCGCCGCCAGCAGCACCGCGCCCAGGACCACCACGAAGGTCAGCGCCCACATCACCAGCACGGTGCGCACCGGGTGGCGGCCCTCCTCGCGGCCGTAGATGGCGTTGGCGTTGCGTGCGAAGGCCCGCACGTAGGCCGAGGAGGAGAACAGTGCGACGAGGATGCTGACCACGATCACCCAGACGTGGTCGCCCGCCTGCTGGACGATCTCGAGGACGATGTCGGTGGCGGTCTCCTCGGCCTCGGGCGGGACGTAGTCGCGGATGAGCTGGGTGATCAGCCGGTTGGTGGCGGCGGTGTCGTTGGCCAGCAGCAACGTGGCGATCGAGTACGCGCCGACGACGGTGGGCGCGAAGGTGAGCAGCGAGAAGAAGGTCAGCAGCGCGCCCTTGTCCATCATCCCGCGGGCGAAGAACTCGCGGGTCACGCGGCGCAGCACGAGCTTCCAGGACTCCCCGCCGAGCCACCGGTGGCCGCGGATGATCTCCGAGTACTCCTCGTCGGTGGGCGTCTCCACCAGCTCCTCGCGGCGGAACGGCAGGATCTGCGGCCGCTTGCCGACGGCGCGTGCCACGGCGCCGTCGGCGCCGGAGCGCGGGGTCGTCATGGCTCCAGCATAAGTGGCGGTCCGGCACCCGGCGCAGGCGGCCGTCAGCGCAGCAGGCACATCGGGGCGCTTTTCTTCTCGAACATGATGTAGACACCATCGCCGCCCCGGTACTCCCCCAGGTTGCGCGCGGTGCCGGCACTGCAGGCCAGGGTGCAGGTCTCGCCGGCCGCCGTGCTGATGACGGTGAGCGTCGTGGCTCCCCACGGGGCGGTCACCGTCGGGTCCGGGGGCCACGCCCGGCCCCAGATACCGGGGACCAGGGCCTGCTGGGCCACGGCCATCGCGGACCCGCACGAGGTGGGCCCATACGCCGTCACCTTCGCCCCCCGTCGACCGTGCCGCAGAGCGTGTCCATCGCATCGGCGGAGGCGCAGTTGACCTAGGGCAGGTTGCCGGCGGCACCGCCGGCGACCGCACGCGACGTCTACTCCGAGTCACCGCCACAGGCCACCGGAGTGACCGCCGAAAGACCCGCGGCCGCACCGACCCTCCTGGAGAAGTGGTTGTGCACCGTCTCGCCCTTCCGGTTCCTCGTGACCACCGCCAGACGCAGCCAGGCGTCCCCGGCTGTGACGGTCATCATTTTCCGGTGCTCACAGACGCACACTAGCGGACCTTTTGTGCGGGGCAAGACCCTGCGCGGAGGATTCCCCACCCGGGTGCCCGACCCCGGCACCCCTCCCCCCGGGGCGCCGCACACCCGGACACAGAAAAGGCGCCGGCCGCAAGC